>DASVGG010000173.1:0-2297 GCA_036379655.1 Pyrinomonadaceae bacterium | reverse complement strand
GGGTGGTGGTGGTAACCGAACGTGCATAGCACGTTCTACCACCCCCCCCATACATAGTATAGTCTCAGGTTGTCCGCGCAACCTGATCGAATGTTGTCCCAACCTAACCTCTGAAAACGTATATATTATTCTTTACATTCGTTAATGTACCAGAAAATGGCCTCCATTTTATATTCCGTATATACGTCGGAGCGCATCCACCCGAGAATCCATATTCCGGGTGCACGTAACCCGACGTCATTCCATATACGTGTATACACTCGCCATGCGAGCATCTCATTATAATCTTGGGGAGGCACGAGCCAATCTTGTTTCCACATTGTTAACTTGGAACGGAGCGGATGCTCTGGTTCATCTGTGTGAACTGCACGTCGTATTCAAGAGTGGTAACCACTTGAATCGCGACATACGGCTGTTCATTTTGCCCCACCAGCACCGCTGGTGTTTGCGAATTGATCGATACGCCCAGATAACGGACCACCGTGGGGTTTGCCCCAACGGCTGTCCATGTCTTGACGTCATCCGAATCTTTCGCATCCACGAGGAAATCACCCGGGGTGAGTTCCCCCTCGAAAATAATGGAGTGCTCTGGCCAGAGCGCCTTGGTAAACGTATGTTTCATTTCCAACGCTGGCGATGGGCCACCGGAACCCAACGCGGTGATATCCGCTGTTTGGGTGGTTGGAATGATCGTGGCGGTGACACCGCCCACGAGTTGAGCAGATGTACCGACTGCTGTCCATGTGATGGGATCCTTGGCACAGTTGTACATCTCGATGCGGTATCGCGTCGCGAGCACCGCATAATAATCGTATTGCGAGGCCCACAAATCTCTCAAAAGAGGTTGGTGGCCAGTCGCAGTGATATCGGGATCAAAGATACCGTTTAACGCCCATGTGCGGTTGTCGAACCCACCAGCCATGCTGATGGGAATCGTTCGAGCATCCGCATACGTCAACGTGACGGTATAATTGTCGTTAAATCCCCTTGGGATGTTACGAGGAATGGTCACCAAGTGACCTTGCCCCACCTCAGTGGCGCCCTTGGCAGCTGCCGATCGTTGTGTGCGTTGCACACCGGTGGAGTCACCTCCACCTCCCGCCATATCAACGTCACCCATTCTGCGCGGACGGACTGTACGACGGCCGGAACTTAAATCAACTGCGTGTTGCGCAAGTGATTTTAAACTTGGAACTTGGTGATGCGTTTGACGCTCCCCACGTCTCCTCTTGCTCATTCGCTGGCGAATTCGCAAATGAACCTCGAATTTGAGGTGAGAATATCAACCCACGTTGAACTTGACCAAGTTCAAGTGGTATCCATGAGTGACGGTCAACCAACCCGACGGATTGGTCATGACCTCATTCATCAATTTGCATCGCGATGCGCAGCTACGGATACAAACATTCCACCGACGGTGGAAAACGTAAAACTGGTTGGGAACGCACGGAATTGTATTCGACGCGTGAGGCAACCGAGTGGGACGTTCGCGTGGACGTAAACGCCATATTGACACCGGAGGTGGTGATCGGCAACATCAAGGAACGGCTCGATGAGCTGTCGTATGTTTTGGTCAGCGGCGTGGAACGCCCTGATAAGGAGAGCGAATTCACTGCGCATGGCCCTGT
The DNA here is from genome assembly GCA_036379655.1 of Pyrinomonadaceae bacterium. GTDB lineage: Bacteria > Acidobacteriota > Blastocatellia > Pyrinomonadales > Pyrinomonadaceae > QHXN01. The sequence goes on along the minus strand of DASVGG010000173.1, from coordinate 669 downwards.
GCGATCGATTACGCTCTCGAAAGAAAACCACATGCACGTGTGTGTTGTGTTGTTCAAACCTGGAAAACGTGGCGACGTTCTCCAACTCATTCGAGGAACCCGAAAGTTGGGCGATGAATATTGTGCCCCGCGGAACGCCAAATTCGCGTACGCGGGATGGGTCATTCATCACGGCAAACCGTTATTCAAGATCGATGGAGAGCCTCTCATCCGATACGAACACGGAACCCTCCCAATGGATCCATTCACCGAGGAGGTGGCGCGACGCATTGGAGGATTGTTAAAGAAATGGGGTACCCCCGAAATGACGGAACGATTCAAGGGATATACCGCCATTCTCGGAGATGAAAAGGTATTGTTACGTAAACAACTCGAGCGTAAACAGGCACTCGTTGAAAAGTTACAAACGGAGATCTTTGAGATCCGTGTTAAGTTGGAATAAACAATCATTCATTACATTCACTCTTAAGTTGGGACAACATTCGATCAGGTTGCGCGGACAACCTGAGACTATACTATGTATGGGGGGGGTGGTGGTGGTAACCGAACGTGCATAGCACGTTCTACCACCCCCCCCATACATAGTATAGTCTCAGGTTGTCCGCGCAACCTGATCGAATGTTGTCCCAACCTAACCTCTGAAAACGTATATATTATTCTTTACATTCG
>DASVGG010000172.1:0-83387 GCA_036379655.1 Pyrinomonadaceae bacterium | reverse complement strand
CCGTCGGCGCGCCCCCCTTCAGCAAGTCAAAGCTCAAACCGTCTTCACCCTTCGGCCGGAAGTCCAGCGGCCGTGGGCCAGGTGCTTTCGCGCGGGCGACGGCGCGCGCGGCCGTTGCCGTTGGAGCGACGCGAGCGCGTGAGCAGCGCGGCGGCGGCGAGGCCGGCGCCCGCGAAGAGCGCGCCCGTCAGGACGGGGTGGAGCGAAGCCTTCGTGTAGAGGCTCGACTCCGAAACGTACATCGGGTCGCCGGAGCGTTCCTTCAGCTCGCCCGAGGCTTCGTAGAGTCCCGCGTCGCCACGGGGTTGCGCGGGCTCGTCCTGCTGCTGCGCGTCGAAGATGAAGTGCTCCATCACCTTGTCGCCGAGGCGCGGCATGTACTTCTCCATCACGGAGAACGCCTTGCCGCCGCCGCCGGCAAACACGTCGCGCTCGGGCGTCTCGGCGCAGTGGAGGATGACTTCGGCCACGACCTCGGGCGCGTAGACGGGCGGCGGCACGGCCGGCTCCTTGTCGAGAAAATTCTTCGCGTGCTTCGTGTAGGGCGTGTCGATGGCCGCCGGCTTGACGAGCGTGACGGAGACGGGCGCGCCCTCCTCCTCAAGCTCCATGCGGAGCGCGTCGGTGAAACCCTTGACCGCGTGCTTCGACGAACTGTAGACGCCTTGCAGAGGGATGGCGCGGTCGCTCACCGTCGAGCCGACGTTGATGAGCGCGCCGCCGCTCTGCCGCAGCACCTCGGCCGCGACGACCGAGCCGTAGACGACGCCCCAGAAGTTCGTCTCGTAGAGCCGCCGCATGTCCTCGAACGGCGTGTCGAGAATCTTCCCGTAGATGGAGACGCCCGCGTTGTTGACCCACGTGTCGATGCGGCCGAAGCGCGCGAGCGCCTGCTCGGCCACGCGCCGCACGTCCTCTTCGCGCCCCACGTCGGCCGCGACGTGGATGGCCTCGCCGCCCGCCGCGTTGATCTCGTCGGCCAGTTGCCGCAACGCGTCCTCGGCGCGCGCCGCGAGGACGAGTTTCGCCCCGCGTCGCGCGGCCTCGCGCGCCGTCACCAACCCGATGCCCGACGAAGCGCCGGTGATGACGACGACCTGCTCGTTCAACTTCTTCAGCTTCACACCCATCTAACTTCCCCCCTTGAGACTGTTATTGAAAATTCAACGCCTGCGCGCGAGCGCGCGGTGCTCGACCATGAGGCAGAGGTCCTGCACGACCTTGATGCCCGCGCGCGCGAGCGTCTCGGCCGCCGCGTCGTTGCGTATGCCTGATTGTAACCAGACCGACTTCGGTTTCGCGGCGAGTATATCTTCGACGTGCGGCGGCACGTCTTCGGAGCGCCGGAAGACGTTGACCATGTCGATGGGGCCGGGCACGTCCGCGAGTTTGCGGTAGACCTTCTGCCCCATGATCTCGGTCACCTCCGGGTAGTAGACGGGGACGGGGACGACTTCGAGCCCCGCGCCCGCGAGGTACTGCGGGACGTAGAAGGCCGGCTGGTAAGCCTGCCGCTCGGTCTTGATGCCGAGCACGGCGACGCGTTGCGTCTCCGCGAGCAGTTCCCTCAGACCGTCGTCGGTCGTAATCAGGTTCTCGCGCCAGTCCGTCTCGTTGGCGGCAGCCGACCCGCCGCCCGTCTCTCCTTCAGACTGCAAAATGGAAGCCCTCCAGTCTTCGCGTTTGTTCAGATAGTGTACGCGCGCGCCGCCGAAACAGTACGCCGAAGGCGCCGCGTCCCCTCTGCTTTCCCGCACATTCTATTGCCGCCGCTTTTCAGCTTCAAAGGGGCTGCAAGCATGGTGCCAGATGTCGCGCGGACGTTGCGCGCGGGCCGGTTTCGGGGCGCGGCCCGAGAGTCGCGGTGGTGAACCGTTTACCTCGACCAATGTCACCTAACGTACTGATATTGTTTGAGTTGTGAACTAAGTGGGACGAAAATTTCTACTTCCAACAGGCAGACTTTGTGCTATCATCGGGCCACTTTTCAACTTGCAAACTCATTTGCTTTGCGTGCCCGCCACGAATTCCCCACTTCGAGGCGCACGTACGTTCTTTTCCCGAAGGGAGGTAGTACATGGTGCAGGCAATCGCGGCTCAGAGAGCAGTCAGTAGACCGAAGCCGAGGCTGAGGGAGTTGGGCATCTACACGCTGCCCGACGGCAGGGAGTACGTCGTCAGCACGATCTATCACGACGGTTGCAGTCTCTACACGCCGCACGCGTGGGAGACATTCGGCGTCGCCGAATACTGGGTTGACCGCGAAGGGCGGCTGCTGCACCGAGGCGTGCCCAGCGTCTGGAAGATGCAGGACTTGAACGACACGGGGCGCACGGCCAGCTACCCGCGCCCCGTCATCCGCTAACCACTACAAGCCCCCTCGAACATCCGCGGCGCGCCGCCGTCGAAGGCTCGAAGTCGAACGAGCCCACGACGCACGGCGCGCCGCATCTATTTTCCCCCCTCTCAGGAAATCGCGGATGATTCGATTCAAGGAAGTCGCGGCCTATTTGCTCTTTACTGTTCGCATGCCCCGGAGAACGTGCTCACTCACACTCCTTTGCCTACTCGTCTTTGCGACGGGAGGAGCCGCGCGCGCCGCGCCAAACGACAAAGACGCGAAGAAGGATTTGAAGAGGGCGGAGGCCGTGCTCTCGAAGCTCCGACGTTTGAAAGAGAGTTCCGCGACTTCCGACCCTACCACCTTCATCAAGAACGCGCGCAAGCTCTACCCCGAACTCTTCTCGAAAGCCGCCGCGCTACGCGAAGGGGTTTTGAAGACGGAGTTGACGACGGCCATCGTCCTCTACGAATCGTCTCTGCGCGCGGCGCGACAGGGCACCGCGCCCGACTGCTCGCGCGAGTTGCGCGAGTCGTACGCGCGTCTCTGCTTCGAGACGCGCGATGCCGGCCGCGCCTCCTTCCTGCGCGCGAAGGCGCGGCTGCACGTCGAGCGCGCGGAGGCCGAACTGCTCTACGCGCGCGGCGAACGAGACGCGGCGACGCTCGACGCCGTCGCGCTCATACGCGCCGAGCGCGACACGGACCGCGCGCTCGCGCACGACGCGCTCCGCTCTCTCAAAGAACTCGTCGCGTCCGCGATACCTACTTCAGAAGAGAACGACACACGCCCCGCGGCCGATGTCGCCGCGAGACTCGAAGCGTTCGACCGCGTGCTCTCGTCCCTCCCGCGCGACCGCGCGCACCAACTCCTGCGCCAGGCGCGCGACGCCTTCCGCGACGGCCTCTACTGGCAGCACAGGGCCGCGCGCGCCCTCGCGCTCGTCATCGACGCAAGCTCCTTCACACCGCGCGGCGAACTCCCGCGTCTCGGCCTCCGCGCCGACGACGCCACGGGCACCGCGCAAGCCAACCTCCGCACCGCGCTCAAGTTTATTGTTAAGGCTGAAGAAGAGTTGGGAACGATGAAGTATGAACGCTGAACGATGAACTGTAAGACAAGTTGCTTACAGTTCATCGTTCAGCGTTCATACTTCATCGTTCCGGTCACGTATGCGGCGAGCGCCTCGCGCCAGTGGCGGAGGGGCGGGAGGCCGAGTTCGGCCGAGGCGAGGCAGAGCAGCGGCGTGTAGCGCGGGCGGCGGGCGGGGCGTTTGACTTCCGCTTCGGTGACGGTCTCGACGAGGCGCGCGGCCTCTTCATCGTCGAGCCCCGCGAGGCTCGCGGCCTCGCGCGCGAAGTCTTCGTAGGTGCAGGCGCCCTCGTTGACGACGTGGTAGAGGCCGTGCCGTCCCGCGCTCATAATCTCTTCGACGCGCGCGGCGAGGTCTTCGACGTAGGTCACGCTCGCCCACGTGTCGCGGATGGCGCGGACGCGGCGGCCGGACGCGAGTTCACGGTGCGCCGTCGAAAGAAAACTCTCTTTCCCCAGTCCGAAGACCCACGACGTGCGCACGACGTAGCTGCGCGGGTTGGCCTCGAACGCCGCGCGCTCGCCCTCCTCTTTCGTCACGCCGTAGACGTTGATGGGACGCGGCTCGTCGCGCTCGCCGTAGGGCTCACCGCCTTCGCCGTCGAAGACGTAGTTGGTGCCGAAGTGCAGGAACTCCGCGCCCACGCCGGCAGCGGCCACGGCCAGAGCGCGTGGCGCGTCTGCGTTGACGGCGCGGGCCGACGCGGGGTCGCGTTCGCACTCGTCCACGCCGAGCACGGCGCAGTTGACGACGAGTTGCGGGCGCTCCGCTTCGATGAAGCGACTCACGGCGTCGGCGTCGGTCACGTCCAACCGCGCGCGGCGCGGCGCGAGCACTTCGTGCGCTTGCCCGAGCCGGCGCGCGAGGCACCCGCCTACAAGTCCGCCCGAGCCCGTGATGATGACCTTCATCTTTTAAGAGAGATGCGCGAGGCGGTTGCGTGCCTTCGCAATCTTGCGCGTGAGGGTGGCGGCCTGTTCGGCGAGCGCGTCGCGGCCGTGGCGCGCCTCCTCGACCGTCGCGAGCATGAGGTGGTAGAGCCTGTCCTGCTTGAGACGCTTGATGCCGAACTCGATGGTGATGAGTTCTTCTTTCAGATAGACGAGGCGCGCGCCCTCGTCCTCGGGCAGTTCGTCGCGCCCGGCCGAAGCGCAGTAGGACTGTAACTGCTCGTCGTCGAGCAAAGTTGAAAGACTCTCCACGTCGCCGTCGCGATAGGCGCGGCTGGCCTCGGCCATGATGGCGTGACGGCGGCGGGCCTCCTCCTCGTCGGCCGCGTGGTCGGGGTGGAACAGGCGCGCGACCGACCAGAAGAGTTTGCGCAGACCGCCCTTGCCCGGCGCGGCAGAGGGCGCCGTCCCCTCGAAGTCGGGACGCGCTTCCTCGTCCTCTTCATCCTCCGCGAGACCGGCGAGCCGCGCCTCCGCGCGACGTATCTGTGCCTCGACCTCGGCCAACTCGGACAGGCGCCCGCCGACCGTCCGCGCGTAACGCTCCTTGAACTCGCGGAACGCCTCCTGCAACGCGGACAGCTCCGCCCGCCGCTCTTCGAGCAGCGACGACAGACGCTCGGCCTCCGCCGCCGCGTCCGGCGCCTTCTCGTTAACGGATGTGGGTTGAAGATGAACGCTCATCGATGAAAGTACTGAGTGCTGAGTGCTGAAGACTGAGTGAAAAAACCTGTCTTAACACTCAGTCTTCAGCACTCAGCACTCAGTACTTTCAGTCTAACACACCACGCCCCTCGTCGCGCGGGGCGGGCAAAGAGCGGCCGGCTCGTGGCGATCAGGACTTCCGTTTGTGCGTGATTTCAGGCGGGAGAGCGCCGCCCGGTTCCCTTCAAACCGGGGCGGCCTGCGTTGCGCTTACGGCGTGACGAGTCCCTTCTTGATGTTGCGTTGCCACGCCTCGAAATTCTTCACGCGCCGCTTGGCCTGCTTACGCGTCAGACGCATCTTGTCGGCCACGAAGTTGATGCGCTCAGTGCGGTCGAGCTTCTTGTTGTGCGGGACGCCGGGGGCTTGGAGGTATATCTCGTAAGCGCGCTTCCACTCTTCCTTGACATCCTCGGTTGCCTGCTTGCCGCGTAACTCTGGCATTGTCTGTTTAGTTCTCCAACGGGGATTTTGGACTGTGCCCAGGATTATACTTCACACACTCTTTAATCTACCACACCGGCTTTGTAAAGTTACGTGAGCCCCTCTCGCGCAAGTTGCCACTAACCTTGCAAAGGGTCCTCGGGCCACGCGTGGCGCGGGTAGCGGCGACCCAACTCGCGCCGCACCGAAGGATAGTGGCGCGACCAGAAGCCCGCGAGGTCGCTCGTCACCTGCACGGGGCGCTGGCTCGGCGCGAGCAGTTGCAGCACGAGCGCGACCCTGCCAGCGGCGACGCGCGGCCCCTCGCGCATGCCGAAAAAGTCTTGCAGCCGTGAAGCGACCGACGGCGTCTGGCCGCGCTCGTAACGCACGCGCGCCTGACGGCCACGCGCGAGCGTGACGCGCTCCGGCGCCATCTGCGCGAGCAGGCGCGACTGATCGTGCGTGAGCCTGCGCCGCAGAGCTTCGACGAGACCGCCGCCGCGCGCCGCGTCCCTCAACTCCGCGATGCTGCGTCGGCCTTCGCACAAGTCTGAAAGCGCGACCCGAACATCTTCATCACTCAACTCGGCAAGTCCCGCTTCGGGGAACGTGCGCGCGACGAACTCGACGCGCGCGAGAAAACGCTCGGTCTCTTCCGCGTCCGCGAAGGCTTGCGGGCCGACGTTCAAAGCGGCCTCGGCCAGAGCGCGCGTCACCTCCGGCCCTTCGGCGCGGGGCGCGCGCCATTCGTCTACGATGAGTTGATCGTAAGTCAACCGGCGCAGCAACTCGACGCGCTCGCCCTGCGCGTTCCAACGCGCCTCCGTCTTCTCCGCGAGTGCTTCTGGGAAGAGGTCGAGCAGCCAGTCGGGCTCGATTTTGCTCGCGAGCCGCACGACGGTCTTCGCCGCGCGCTTCGGCGTGCGCGCCACGTCACCCCTCTCTTCGGCATCCACGGCGACGAGGAACTCGGCCGCGCGCACGACGCTCTCCGGCGCAAGCTCGGCCGTGCCGCCGCCCGACAGTAACAACTCAATTGACGCGCCGTGCTCAACCGTCTTCGCGCGCCTTCGCGCGACGCGGTCGGGGTAGCCCGCGAGCGTTGAGATGAGAAGCGCCGTCTCCTTCTCGTCGGACAACGCGGCGCGTTCCGCCTTCGTGTTGGGGAGACGGAGCATGCGTCGCAACTGCCTGCTCACGCGCTCGACGGCGCGCACGGGCGCGGGTTCGAGGTCGAGCGCGCGCAGACGTTCCGGCGCGAAGTCGTGCGCCTCCGCCCGCGCGAAGAGTTCAAGCAGTTCGAGCAGGTCCGAAGAGCCGTGCGTCTCCGCGACGCGGCGCGCGCGCGGCCCTTCACGTTCACGCGCGCTCTGACTACCGATGAAGTTAACGCGGCCCGCTCGTATGTCGCGCTCGCTGATGAGCGCGGCGACCGTGCAGGCTTCGCGCGCGACGCCGCGCGACTCGGCCTCGACGACGATGCGCGCGAGGCGCGGGTGCAGAGGCAGACGCAACATCGAGCGCCCCAACGTCGTCACACCTCCCCTCGCGTCAACCGCGCCGAGCCTGCGCAGCAACTCTTCGGCGGCTTCGAGCGCCTCCGGCCGCGGCGCCTCGAACCACTCAAACTCACGCAGGTCGCCGACGCCCGAGGCGCGCAACTCCAGCACGGACTCCGCGAGGTCGAGCCTGCGCACTTCGGGCGTCTCGTGTTCCGGCCGCGCGCCGAAGTCCTGCGCCGTGTATAGCCGAAGACACCGCCCCGCGCGCGTGCGCCCCGCGCGGCCCGCGCGCTGCACGGCGCTCGCGCGGCTCACGCGCGAGACCGCGAGACGCGGCAGACCGGACCACGGCGAGTGCGTCGCCACGCGCGCGAGCCCCGAATCGACGACGGCCGCCACGCCCTCAATCGTTACCGAAGTCTCCGCGACGTTGGTCGAGAGGATCAGCTTCCGCCGCTCCGTCGGCCGCACGGCCGCGTCCTGCTCGGCCGCCGGTAACTCTCCGTGCAGAGGAAGAACGAGCAGATCATTTTCGGCCGCGACGCGCTCGCACTCCGACTGCGCACGCCGTATCGACGCCGCGCCCGGCAGGAAGACGAGCACGTGCCCGTCCAACCCTTCAGAGACCAAACGCCGCACCGCCGTTTCGACCTGCACTTCCAGAGGCCGCTCGTCGTGGCGCGCGAGGTGTTCGACGGATACTTCATAACGCCTGCCCTCGGAGCGCAGCACCACGCAGTCGTCGAGGTAACGCGCGACGGGCGCGGCGTCGAGCGTCGCGGACATGGCGACGAGTTTGAGGTCGGGCCTCGTCGTCTTCTGAAGTCTTCTGAGCAGCGCGAGCGCGAGGTCGGCCTGCAAGTGTCTTTCGTGAAACTCGTCGAGGACGACGCACCCGACGCCTTGAAGGTGCGGGTCGGCGAGCAGACGCCTCGTCAGCACCCCCTCCGTCAAAAAACGCAGGCGCGTGGCGCGGCCCGCGACCTCCTCGAACCTGACCTGATAGCCGACCGTCTCGCCCAAACGTTCGCCGCGCTCCTCGGCCACGCGGCGCGCGGCCATGCGCGCGGCCATGCGTCGCGGCTCAAGCACCAGCACGTCGCCGCCACCCGCCACACCCGCGTCAAGCAGCGCCGCCGGCAGCCTCGTCGTCTTCCCCGCCCCGGGCGGAGCCTCCACGACGAGGCTCGGCCCGCGCCCGAGAACCTCGACGGCGCGCGGCAGAATCTCGTCCACCGGAAGCGGCTGCATGAAAGTGTTCGTAACCGAAGCCGTCTCGCTTTGGCAAGTAAGGAGTGGCAGTAGCCGCAAGAGTTTGTCAGACAAACGCGACACTTACGCGAGGCACGCGCGCGAGTATTCGCCTTTTTTCGCGGGGCGCGTTTAGAATTGGCGCAAGAGATCAACAAGCCGGGAATAGATTCAGTGACAGGGGCGAACAGACTGGCGAGGAGACTGCCCGTCGGGGCCGAGGCGCTGCCGGGCGTCGTCGTCGATTTCCGCGTGTGGGCGCCGCGCAGGCGTAAGGTGGAGGTCATCGTCTTCGAGAGCGGCGGCCGTGCGGCCCACGACATGGAGCGTGAAGAGGGCGGTTACTTCTCCGCGCTCGTCGAAGATTTGAAAGAGGGCGCACTCTATCGCTTCCGGCTCGACGGCGACGACTATCTATACCCCGACCCCGCGTCGCGCTTTCAACCCGAAGGGCCGCACGGTCACTCTTGCGTCGTTGACTCGGCGCGTTTCCGTTGGACTGACGACGGGTGGCGCGGCGCGTCGCTCAAGGGGCAGGTCGTCTACGAGATGCATGTCGGCGCCTTCACGCGCGAGGGCACGTTTGCAGCGGCGACCGAACGTTTAAAAGAACTGGCCGACCTCGGCGTGACGTGCGTCGAGTTGATGCCGGTGGCGGAGTTTCCGGGGCGCTTCGGGTGGGGTTACGACGGCGTCTGCCTGTTCGCGCCGACGCGACTCTACGGCGAGCCCGACGATTTGCGCCGCTTCGTCAACGAGGCTCATCTCAACCACGTCGCGGTCATCCTCGACGTGGTCTACAACCACCTCGGGCCGGACGGCAACTACCTCGCGCAGTTCTCCGAGCACTACTTCACCGAGCGACACAAGACCGAGTGGGGCGACGGCATCAACTTCGACGGCCGCGACGCGGCGCCCGTCCGCGAGTTCTTCCTCTCGAACGCGCGCTACTGGGTCGAGGAGTTTCACTTCGACGGCCTGCGCATCGACGCCACGCAGAGCATCAAGGACGAGTCCGACGCGCACTTCCTCGCAGACCTCACGCGCGAGGTGCGCGACGCGGCGCGCGGACGCGAGACCATCGTCGTCGGCGAGAACGAGCCGCAGGACGCGCGGATGATTCTCGACTTCGGGCTCGACGGACTCTGGAACGACGACTTTCATCACGCGGCGATGGTCGCGTTGACGGGCCGCAACGAGGCTTACTACTCCGACTACAAGGGCACGCCGCAGGAGTTCGTCTCGTCGGCCAAGTACGGCTTCCTCTATCAAGGTCAACGTTACAAGTGGCAGCGCGACCGGCGCGGCACGCCGACCTTCCGTCTCGACCCGCACGCCTTCGTCAACTTCATACAGAACCACGACCAGGTCGCCAACTCCGCGCGCGGCCTGCGCGCGCACCGTCTGACGAGCCCGGGACGGCTGCGCGCGATGACGGCGTTGATGCTGCTGCTGCCCTCGACGCCGATGCTCTTCATGGGTCAGGAGTTCGCGGCCTCGGCGCCCTTCCACTACTTCGCGGACCACGAGCCAGACCTCGCCGAAAAGGTCAGGCGCGGCCGCGCCGAGTTCCTCGCGCAGTTCCGCAGCATCGCCACGCGCGAGACGCGCAAACGCCTGCCCGACCCCGACGCCCTGGAGACCTTCGAGCGTTGCAAGCTCGACCACAGGGAGCGCGACTCTCATCGAGAGGTTTATGAACTGCACCGCGACCTGCTGCGCCTGCGGCGCGACGACGCGGTCTTCAACGCGCAGGAGCCGCGCGCGCTCGACGGCGCCGTGCTCGGTCAACAGGCGTTCGTGCTGCGCTACTTCGGGAACGACTCGGACGACCGTCTGCTCGTCGTCAACTTCGGCGCGGACCTGAACCTCAACCCCGCGCCCGAGCCTTTGCTCGCGCCGCCAGCGGGTAAGGTCTGGCGGACGGTCTGGTCGAGCGAGGACTATGCCTACGGCGGGACGGGGACGCCGCCGCTTGAGTCGAAGAACAACTGGTGCATCCCCGGCGAAGCGGCCGTCGCGCTCGCGCCGGCGGACCCCGCCGAGGTCGGCGACCCCGCGCGCGGACCCGACGGCCCGAGCGAAGAGGAAGAGGTGCGCAACGAAGCTTTGCGCGAGTGGGAAGAAGAGTCCTGAAATTTGAAATCTCAAATCTCAAATCATCAAGAGGGTGTTGGAGGAATGAAGGAACCGGTTCGCACGCTGACCTTCAGCGAAGAGGACACGCACGACGCGGAGTTGATGCTCGGGCGCGAGTGGCTGGTGACGAACGGGCTGGGCGGCTTCGCCTCGGGGACGCTCGCGGGGGTGCCGACGCGCAGGTATCACGGGCTGCTCGTCGCGGCGCTGCCGACGCCGCTCGGGCGGACGGTGATGTTCAATCATCTCTCGGAGTGGCTGCGTCTGCCCTCGGGCGAGCGCCATCAAATCGGGGGGCAGGAGCGCGCGGGCGGTCAGCTCGAATGGCCCGGCGCGAAGTACCTGCGCGAGTTCCGACTCGAAGAGGGCTTGCCCGTCTGGCGCTACGAGTTGGACGGCCACGTCGTCGAGAAGCGCGTGCTGATGGTGCACATGCAGAACACGGTGCACGTCACTTACAAACTGGTCGAGGGCGAGGGACCGCTGCGTCTCAAGCTCCGGCCCGCGCTCCAGTTCCGCCCGTACGAGGAGCAGGTCCACGCCTCGGCCGACGAGACCTACACCGTCACTTCAACGGAAGACCGGCTCGAAGTCTCGACCGGCCACAAGTATCCGCCGCTGCACCTGAAGATATACGGCCTGCGCGCGACGTTCGCGCTCGACGGCGGCAGGATTCAGAACGTGCATTACAGGACCGAGGAGCGGCGCGGCTACGAACACACGGGCGAGTTGTGGAGCCCCGGCTACTTCAGCGTTGACGTGACGAAGGACGTGACGGCGACGCTCGTCGGCTCGACCGAGAGTTGGGGCCTGATACGCGCGCTCTCGCCCGAGGACGCGCAAGGCGCGGAGCACGAACGGCGCGAACGGCTCCTCGTCTCGGCCGCGCCTGCGGCGCGTGAAGGCGTCGCGGCCGAACTTGTGCTCGCCGCCGACCAGTTCGTCATCACGCCTTCCGGCCGTCAGGAGGACGCCGCGCGCGCGCACGCCGCGGGCGAAGAAGTAAGAAGCGTCATCGCCGGTTATCACTGGTTCACGGACTGGGGCCGCGACACGATGATCAGTCTCGAAGGGCTGACCTGCACCACGGGCCGGCATCGCGAGGCGGGTTGGATTCTGCGCACCTTCGGGCAGTACATACGCGACGGCCTCATCCCCAACATGTTCCCCGACGGCGCGAACGAAGGGCTCTATCACACGGCCGACGCGACGCTCTGGTTCTTCCACGCGCTCGACCGCTATCTGAAGACGACCGACGACACGGTCACGCTCGAAATCCTTCTGCCGAAGATGCAGGAGATCGTCCGCCGCCACCTCGAAGGAACACGCTTCGGCATCAAGGTTGACCCGACGGACGGCCTGCTCGTGCAGGGCGAAGAGAATTATCAACTCACCTGGATGGACGCGAAGTGCGACGGCTGGGTCGTCACGCCGCGACGCGGCAAGGCCGTCGAGATCAACGCGCTCTGGTACAACGCGCTGCGGCTCCTGGAAGGCTGGACGCGCGCGGCCGGCGACGCGGCGCAGGCCGAAGAGTTGAACGGCCACGCCGAACGCTGCCGCCGCTCCTTCAACGAACGCTTCTGGTATGAAGAAGGTAGACACCTCTTCGACGTGGTCGAGAGTTGGGAGTTGAACGGCGCGAACGACCAGGCGTGCCGGCCGAACCAACTGCTCGCCGTCTCGCTCGAACACGCCGTGCTGGAGCGCGAGCGTTGGGAGCCGGTCCTGGACGTGGTGAAGGAGAAGCTCTTGACGCCGGTCGGGCTGCGCTCGCTCTCGCCCGACCACTTCGACTTCAAGCCGACCTACCACGGCGACCTGAAGACGCGCGACGCGGCCTACCATCAGGGCACGGTCTGGGGCTGGCTCATCGGCCCCTTCATCGACGCGTGGCTCAAGGTCCACCCCGACGACCGCGCGGGCGCGCGCAAACTGCTCGAAGGCTTCCTGCCGCACCTGGACGAGGCGTGCGTCGGCTCCATCAGCGAAGTCTTCGACGCCGTCCCGCCCTTCCACCCGCGCGGCTGCGTCGCGCAGGCGTGGAGCGTGGCCGAGGTTCTGAGGTGTTGGGTTCTGACGGACGAAGGCGCCGAGTAAAAAATGAGACTAAGAAGATCGAGCGGGATTCTGCTCCACCCGACGAGCCTGCCGGGGCGCTTCGGCGTAGGCGACCTCGGCGGCGAGGCTTACAGGTTCGTTGACTGGCTCGCGGCGGCCGGGCAGGCGTACTGGCAGATCATGCCGCTCGGGCCGACGGGCTACGGCGACTCGCCGTACTCTTCGTTCTCGGCCTTCGCGGGCAACACGAACCTCGTGAGCCCCGAGAAGCTCGTCGAGGCGGGGCTGCTCGACGGCGCCGACATCGAAGACGCGCCCGACCTCCCCACCGAGCGCGTCGATTACGGCAAGGTCATTAAGTATAAGCGCGGGCTCATTGAGAAGGCTTTCAGGAACTTCACGCGCAAGCTCAAAGAGGACGAGTCCTTGCGGCGCGACTACGAAGGCTTCGAGGGTTTCGCCGCGACGTGGCTCAACGAGTGGGCGCTCTTCGCGGCGCTGAAGGACGAGTATGAAGGGGAGCCGTGGAACACCTGGACGCCGGGGCTCGTCCAACGTGAGCCGGCGGCGGTCGAGGCCGCGCGCCAGTCATTCGCCGAGCAAGTCGAGGCGCACAAGTTCGCGCAGTACGTCTTCTTTCACCAGTGGCTCAGGTTGAAGAAGTATGCGAACGAGCGCGGCGTGCGCGTCGTCGGCGACATGCCCATCTTCGTCGCGCACAACTCGGCCGACGTGTGGTCGAAGCCCGAGTTGTTTAAGCTCAAGGAGGACGGCGGCCCCTCCGTCGTCGCGGGCGTGCCGCCCGACGCCTTCAGCGCGACCGGTCAACTCTGGGGCAACCCGATCTACGACTGGGAGCGGATGCGCGCGGACAGATTCGCGTGGTGGGTCGCGCGCGTGCGCGAGACTCTGAAGATCGTGGACGTGGTGCGGCTCGACCACTTCCGAGGCTTCGCGGCCTACTGGGAGGTGCCGGCCGAGCACGAGACGGCCGAGCGCGGCCGCTGGGTCGATGCGCCGGGGCGCGAAGTCTTCAACGCGATGAAGGACGCGCTCGGCGCGGACCTCCCCATCGTCGCGGAAGACCTCGGCACCATCACGCCCGACGTGCATCAACTCCGCGACGAGTTCGACTTCCCCGGCATGCGCGTCCTCCAGTTCGCCTTCGGCGGCGACCCGTACGACACGCACCTCCCGCACGAGTACACGCCGGGCAGCGTCGCCTACACGGGCACGCACGACAACGACACCGTCGTCGGTTGGTTCCGCCAGCGCGGACGCGAAGACGCCTCCGAAGGTGAGCGGCGTGAACGTCAACTTTGTCTGAAGTACCTCGGCACAGACGGCGCGGAGATTAACTGGGACTTCATCCGCGCCGCGCAGATGTCGGTCGCCGTCCTCGCCGTCGCGCAGTTGCAGGACGTGCTCGGCCTCCCGTCCGACGCGCGCATGAACACGCCCGCCAGCACCGAAGGCAACTGGGACTGGCGCTTTCGCGCGGGCGCCCTCACAGACGAACTGGCCGCGCGCCTGCGCGAGATGACGTGGATGTACGGCAGGCTCCTGTGATTTGAAATCTTAAATTAATTGACGAGGTTCATCTTGCGCAGGAGCGCGCGGAAGCGCGGGTCGTCTTTGATGGCGTTGAAGCGCGGCTCGTCCTTGGACCAGAACATGCGCTCTTCGCGGAACTCAAGGCAGCGTTCGAGGGCGGCGAGGGCCTCTTCGCCACGCCCCGTCTCGGCGTAGTGCATGGCGAGGAAGTAGAGCGACTTCGGGTCCTTCTCCGCCATCGTCTTGAGGCGGCGGTGCATCGACGCCGCTTTATCCGCCTGCCCCGTCCGCCGGTAGGCGGTGGCGAGCAGCGAGGTCCATGCGAAGTCGGGCTCCGCAGGGTTCGGGGATGCCTCGGCGGCCATCCGGATGACCTCGGCGTGGTCGCCTTTGAGCAGGTGGAGCGTGGCGATGCCGCGACGGATGAACCACGAGTCGCCGTCCAACTCAAGCGACGCGCGCAGGACGCGCAGCGCCTCGTCGTACTGCCCGCGCTTCTCAAGGATGCCAAAGAGCGGCACGCCCAAATCGGCCGAGCGCGGGTCCAGCTCGCGCGCCCGTTCGATCTCCGCGAGCCCCTCGGTGTAGCGACCGAGCGCCGTCAACAGGCGCGCGTAGTACTGGTGCGCGTCAACGTTGTTCGGGTCAAGCTCAAGCGCACGCCGGAACGACCTCTCCGCCGCCGCCCAGTCCCAATCAAAAGAGTACTGCACACGCCCGAGCGAGCTGTGCGCTTCGGAGAGATTCGGGTCCAACTCCAAAGCCTTGTTCGCAAGCTCGCGTGCCTTCTCGTAGAACTCCTCGTCGGCGCCGCTGGTGAAGTTGGCGCGCCACGAGTAGGCGTTCGCCAGCCCCGTGTAGGCCAGCGCGTAGCCCGGGTCGAAACTGATGGCCTGCCGGAACTCGGCGACGGCCTTCTCCG
The DNA here is from genome assembly GCA_036379655.1 of Pyrinomonadaceae bacterium. GTDB lineage: Bacteria > Acidobacteriota > Blastocatellia > Pyrinomonadales > Pyrinomonadaceae > QHXN01. The sequence goes on along the minus strand of DASVGG010000172.1, from coordinate 68,443 downwards.
GGTTCCGCTTATCGAGGAAGAGACGGCCGCGCCAGTATGCGGAGTACGCCTCGCGGCTCTCCGTCTCGCGCCGCGTCGCCAGTTCGTGCTCGCGCGCGAGCGCCTCCGAGACGAGCGACTGCGAGACGCGCAGCGAGAGCGCGTCCTGTAGCTTGAAGAAGTCCGTCTCGGTCTCGTCGAACGAACCCTGCCACAGTTGCGCGCCGTCGCGCACGTCCCACAGCCGCGCGTTCACGCGCAGTCGCCCCTCGACCATCTGGAGCGTGCCTTCGAGCACGGCGTCGGCCTTCAACTCTTCGCCGAACTTGAGCGGGTTCGCGTCGCCGCCGGCGTAACGGCTGACCGAGGCCAGCGGGCGCACCGTGAAACGGTTCATGCCGCCGAGGCGGCTGATGAGCGAGTCGGTCAGGCCGAGCGAGAGCGCACGGCTCTCGCCGCCGTCGGTCAGCGTCCGCAGCGGCAGGATGGCGACGGTGCGGATGTCCCTCTCACGCACGGGGACGTTCGAGACGCCCAACCGTCCGGCGACAATCCACCAGACAACACCGCACGTCAACAGCAGCAACGTTAAGAGTGTGACCGCGACCGTCAAACGTCGGCCGCGCGCCGCGTGCGTTGGTGTCGTCGCGACTTCCTTCCGCGTCGTCGCGGACGCCTGTGCCGGGTCGGGTTGCGCTTGCGGTTCGTCGTCTCGCGCCGAAGGCTCGCGCACGTCCGCGACGAAGCGGTAGCCGCGCTTGGGGATGGTCTGGATGAACTGCGTCTGTTCGCGGTCGTGCTCGCCGAGCGTCTTGCGGAGCAGCGAGACCGTGTAGTTGATGTTGCCTTCCTCGACGAAGGTGTCGCGCCAGACCTCTTCGAGCAGTTCCTCGCGGCTGACGACCGTCGGGTGGCGGCTGACCAGAAGGATAAGCAGCTCCAAAGCCTTCGGCGGCAGCGGCACGAGCCGGTCGCCGAGCCACAGGGCGGGGCTGCGCGCGTCGAGCCGGAACTCGCTGAACTCATAAACGCGACCGATTTTTCCAGCCATTTCCTGCCCTTTTTCGTTCCTCACACATTCCTAACCTTTTCCAAAGGTCTTCGTGCCGGCCGTCAAGATAGAACGTCGGGGCGGTCGGCGCAAGGCTTTTTCGGCCGGCGGTCAGAGACCCCGAAAGGAGCGAACATGAGAAGAAGAACGTTGAACTCACTCGGGCTCGCGGTCCTGCTCGCGGCCCTTCTGCCGGCGACGGAGTCGGCCGCGCAGCGCCGCCGCGCGGTCGTCGTCCGCCGCCCCGTCCGGCACACGAAGGTCGTCGTCCACCCGGGTCATCCCCTGCGGCGCGCGCTGCCCGACCGCGTCGTCGTGCGCCCCGCGCGCAAGACGGTCGTCGTCGGCGCGCCCTCGGTCTTCCTGCCGGCGCTCGCGTGGACGGCCGCTGCCATCACGCTGCCCGCGCGCGAGCGCCTCGTCTGGGAGGACGCGGAGGTCATCACGCGCGACGAGGGCTGGGTGGATACGAACTTCGGCGTGGACGGGCACGGCGACGCGCTCTTCCTGCGCATCGACGGCTCGGCGCAACTCAGCTTCGCCGAAGTCGCCTTCGCGAACGGCAACGTGCAGGTGATTGATTTCAACGACCGCACGCACGGCGACGGCACGTACAGGCTGCTCGACTTCGCCGACGGCCGACACGTCAAGACCGTGCGGCTGCTGGCGAAGTCAAAACGCGACGAGACGACTCTCGCCGTCTACCTCAACAGATAGCAGACGCAATCGACGAAAGGAGATTCGAACATGGCAACGAACATCACTGAACACTGCTTCGAGTTCGGAGCGATGAAGTACTTCCGTGGCAACGCGCACCTCGTGGAGATCGGGACGTACGGCGAGAAGAAGGACCCCGTCGGCGCCAAGGCGTACTTAGACACCGAAAGCACGGTCAACCGCGAGTACCTCGCCCCCCACGTCGATAAGGGCAAGCCCGTCGGCGTGGCGTGGGAGCAGACGACGAAGGCCGAGCTGGAGGTGAACGGACCCATCCCCGTCTTCGGCCTGACCCTGAACGTGGCGACCGGCTTCGACTACGGCAAGGTCAAGACCGCCAACCTCAAGCTCTACAACCTCTCCATCGCGGAGACGCCGCTCAAGCAGATACTCAACAACGACGCCGCCAACGCGCGCAAGTTCTTCGCCGCCGAGGGCAACGACGCGCGGATCGTCTCGGAGGTCTGGGTGGTGATGGAGGCCGAGTTGGCCGAGCACTTCAACACCTCGGGCGCGGTCTCGGTCTCGGTCAAGGGCGTTGACATGAACGTCACCGCCAAGGGCGGCAAGCACGGCACGCAGACCATCACGCTCTCGAAGGGCACGGTCTTCGCCTACAAGCTCCACAAGGTGAAGGACTGGAACAAAGACAAGACGCAGATCGTGCAGATGGAGGCCGACTACAAAGGCATGAACTGAAGACGGCGCGAGGATGTATGATGTCCGGCGCGCGCGGGCCGTAAGAACTCAGACCAAACGCGGCCCGCGCGCGTCAGAACTACGCGACGGCCGCCTTAGCCGGCGGCACCACAGACCTTCAAGAGCGGAGGACGCGCATGAGAAGAACAGTCCTTGTCGTCTTCATCATCGCCGTGGCGAGCCTCGTCGCGGCCGGGCAGAGAAGGCCGGGGATTTTCCGCCCCGACCGCAGACCGCCGACGGCGACTCAGCCCGCGACGGCTCAACCCGAAGCCACGCCCGCGCCCACGACGGCCGCGAGCGCGGCGACGGCGCAGGGCTCGGCGCAGACTTACAAGTCGGCCATCGAATACCAGTCGTTGATGCAGTTGCGCTTCTACGAGAACCAGGGCAACTTCCTCGTCGAAGATTTGGAGGTCGTCTTCCCGCCGCCGGGCTCGAAGAAAGCGACCTTCGTCATCACGCGCGCGAGCGGCGCGGCGGTCGCCTCCGTCCCCCTGCGGCTTGAGTCGCCGCTCGCCTCGTACACGATGTTCGGCATGTACAAGCCCGACGGCGTGCCCGGCAACGCCGACATCGGCGAGCCGGGCGACTACGTGCTGTCGGTGCAATTGGACGGCCAGCCCATCACGACGCTGCCCTTCTCGATGAAGAAGGAGTCGAGCAACGACCCCTTCAACCCGCGCACGACCTTCGTCCGCGAAGGGCCGTGGCGCGACCTCGCCTACTTCTCCTCGCGCACCGACGAGCCCGACAGCCACCTCGAATTCAACTGGTGGACGAGCCTGCGCGAGTTGCCCACGGGGTCGCCGCCGCGCTCGCTGGTCACGGTTCACATCCTGCACGGCGGGCAGGAGATCGGCGCGACGCGGAGCCCGGTCGTCGTCACGCAGACCGACTGGCAGTTCTTCTACCTTGAGTTCGAGACCGCCGGGGTGAAGCCCATCCGCTGGATGACCCTGGCGGATTTGACGAAGAAGGACGGCGAGTACACGGTGGTCGCGAAGGTCAACGGCAAGCCCTTCAAGACCTACCGCGCCGAGGTGCGCGGCGGCCAACTCCAACGTCACCCGCGCAACAGTCTCGACACGCAGCCGCACACGGACTTCATCTCGCCGCGCCTCGTGGACACCTCCTCGCGCACGACCTCGTCCTACACGATGCGCGACACGTACTGGGTGAAGAAGATGTAACGCGCTCCCGGCCCTCAGTCGCCTTTCGCTTCGTCGTCCACCTCTTCGCCCTGAGCCTCGGTCTCGGGGACTTCGGTCGTGGCGTGGTCGAGCGGCTTGAGCAGGTCGGGCGTGACGGGGCGGTGGACGCCGTCGCCTTCGGAGACCTGGCGGCTGCACGCGCGGCAGTAGCCCGCGTCGAGCGGGACGATGGTCTCGGCGTTGGCGCAGTAGACCGACTCGACCGGCGGCTCGTCGTCGTAGACGGCCGACGGCCCCGCGACCTCGGGCGGCCCCTGTTCAACCTGCCTCGGCCCCTCCTCATCGGGGTCGCCCGGCTCCAGACGGAAGAGCGCGAGCGAGCGCGCCTCGATGCGGTAGGTGGCGCCGCCGCGCGTCGTCTTGCTGCGCGTCCGGCGGCGGCCGAAGCTCTCGCGCGTGTCGAGCAGTTGCTCCCAACTGTCGCCCGCGCGGTGCGCCGGGAGCGTGAAGGAGACGGCGCGGTGGTGCGCGTTGAGTAAGAGCAGCAGCGTGTCGTCCGTCACGCGCCGGCCGCGCTCGTCAACCTCGTCGATGGCGTCGCCCGCGAGGCGCACGGCCAAGCTCCGCGCCTGCTCGTTGCGCCAGTCGTTGTCGGTCATCTCCTGCCCGTCGGGGCGGAACCAGGAGATGTCTTTGATCTCCGTGCCGCGCACGGGGCGGCCCTGAAAGAACTTGCGGCGGCGCAGCACGGGGTGTTGATGAAAGATGCGGATGAGCTGGCGCGTGAACTCAAGCAGGTCGCGCCCATGCTCGTCCGGCTCCCAGTCCACCCAGGAGATTTCGTTGTCCTGACACCACGCGTTGTTGTTGCCTTGCTGCGTCCGTCCCGTCTCGTCGCCCGCGACGAGCATCGGCACGCCCTGCGACAGCAGGAGCGTCGCGAGGAAGTTGCGCTGCTGCCGCTCGCGCAGCGAGTTGACTTCGGGGTCGTCCGACGGCCCTTCGACGCCGTGGTTCCAACTGATGTTGTGGTCGTGGCCGTCGCGGTTGTCCTCCTGGTTGGCCTCGTTGTGCTTCTCGTTGTAGCTGACGAGGTCGCGCAGGGTGAAGCCGTCGTGCGCGGTGACGAAGTTGATGCTAGCGTAAGGGCGCCGGCCGCTCCGCTCGTAGAGGTCGCTGCTGCCCGTCAGACGGAAGGCGAGATCGTCGAGCTGCCCCGGGTCGCCGCGCCAGAACGAACGCACGTTGTCGCGATACACGCCGTTCCACTCGGCCCAGAGCACGGGGAAGTTGCCGACCTGATAACCGCCCTCGCCCAAGTCCCAGGGCTCCGCGATGAGCTTGACCTGCGAGAGCACGGGGTCTTGATGGATGATGTCGAAGAAGGAGCCGAGCCGGTCAACGTCGTGCAGCTCGCGCGCGAGCGCCGAGGCGAGGTCGAAGCGGAAGCCGTCCACGTGCATCTCAAGCACCCAGTAACGCAGCGAGTCCATGAGGAGTTGGAGCGCGCGCGGGTGGACCATGTTGAGCGTGTTGCCGCAGCCGGTGAAGTCCATGTAGTAGCGCGGCTGGCTGTGGACGAGGCGATAGTAGGCGGCGTTATCAATCCCCCTGAACGAGAGCGTCGGCCCGAGTTGGCTCCCCTCGCCCGTGTGGTTGTAGACGACATCCAGAATAACTTCGATGCCCTCGCGGTGGAGGGTCTTGACCATTGTCTTGAACTCGGAGACCTGCTGCCCCAACGTCCCCGTCGATGAGTAGCGCACGTCGGGCGCGAAGAAGCCGATGGAGTTGTAGCCCCAGTAGTTCGTCAGCCCACGGTCCTGTATGAACTTGTCGGAGACGAACTGGTGGACGGGCATCAGCTCGACGGCCGTCACGCCGAGCGAGTGCAGATACTCGACGACCGCCGGGTGCGCGAGCCCCGCGTAGGTGCCGCGCAACTCCTCGGGCACCTCCGGGTGACGCCTGGTGAAGCCCTTGACGTGCAGCTCGTAGATGAGCGTCTTGTGCCACGGCGTCCGGGGCCGCGCGTCGTCGCCCCAACTGAAGGCCGGGTCCACGACGACGCTCTTGGGCACGTACGGCGCGCTGTCGCGCTCGTCGTAAGCGAGGTCTGCTTCGGGGTGGCCGATGGTGTAGCCGAAGACGGCGTCGTCCCACGCGACCGTGCTGGCGAGCGCCTTCGTGTAAGGGTCGATGAGGAGCTTGTGCGGGTTGAAGCGGTGCCCGGCCTCCGGCTCGTAGGGTCCGTAGACGCGATAGCCGTAGAGCTGGCCGGGCCGCGCCTCCGGCAGGTACGCGTGCCAGACGAGGTCGGTGCGCTCGGTCAACTGAACGCGCGCCGTCTCGCGCGTCGGGTCTTCGGCGTCGAAGAGGCACAGTTCGACCGCCGTCGCGTGCTCCGAGAAGAGCGCGAAGTTGACGCCCGCGCCGTCCCACGTCGCGCCCAGCGGGTAGGGCTGCCCGGGCCAGACTTTCATTCAATGCTCCTGACTAAGATTTGAACTTTGAAATTCTACGACTCTGAAACGTAGAGCGCGGCGCCCCAGGCGGCGAGTTCGACCGCATGTTTACCTTCGACGCGTTCGGGCGGCGCCGTGTGCGAAGCGTCGCCGCCGTAGCGCGCGTCGCCGCTCCAGAGTTCGAGTCGCCACGAGCCATCTATTGAAGGCACGGCCTGAGCTTCGGGTGAGAAGTTGCAGAGGAGGATAGCACGCGCGCCCGTCTCGTCGCCGCGCTCGACGGCGAGCCAGCGACGCTCTTCGTCGAAGCGGACGCGCGTGCGCGTCTTGTCGCAGTTCGAGAGAGCGGCGTGCGTGCGTCGCAGTTCGAGCAGGTCGCGGTAGAAGGCGAGCATGCCCGCGTGCGGCTGCTTCTCAAGCGACTCCCAGTTGAGCTTCGAGCGGACGAAGGTGATCTCCGACTGCGGGTCGGAGAAGCCGCCGATGGTCGATTCGGTCTCGCCCTCCTCGCGGACGAAGGCCGTGTACTCCTCCTCGCGCCCGACGCGCACGGCGCGGCCGAGTTCCGCGTCGGTGTGGCTCGTGAAGTAGAGGAACGGCGCGCGCTCGCCCCACTCCTCGCCCATGAAGAGCATCGGCACGTTCGGCGCGCCGCACAGAAGTATCGACGCCGCGAGCCTCTGCCGCGCCGGCTCGACGACGCGCGCGAGGCGGTCGCCCCAGTAGCCGTTCGCGATCTGGTCGTGGTTCTGTATGCAGACGACGAACTGCTCGCCCGGCCTCTCCGCTGAACGTGTGCCGTGGCACTTGCCGCGAAAGACCGAGTGCTGCCCACAGTAGACGAAGCCCTCCTCAATGGCCTTCGCCAAATCTTCGACCCTGCCGAAGTCGCCGAAGTAGCCACGGTCGGCGCCGGTCAAAATCGCATGAAGTGAATGGTGAAAGTCGTCGCTCCACTGCGCGTCGATGCCGTACCCGTCTTCCTCCGTAGTCTTGAGGACAAGCACGTCGTTCAAGTCGCTCTCGGCGATGAGGTGTGCGCGGCGGCCGAGCGCGCGCGCCTGCGCGTGAAACTCTTCGGCGAGTTGTTTGAGCAGATGTCTCTCGCTCGCATCGACGATGGCGTGGACGGCGTCGAGGCGCAAGGCGTCCACGTGATATTCGGTCAGCCAATAGAGCGCGTTCTCGACGAAGTAACGGCGGACGCCCCCCGCCCCTTCGCCGTCGAAGTTCAGCCCCGCGCCCCACGGCGACTTGTGCGCCTCGCTGTAGAGCGGCATGTACTCGCCCGCGTAGTTGCCTTCGGGGCCGAGGTGGTTGTAGACCACGTCGAGCACGAAGGCCATCCCCTCGCGGTGGCACGCGTCAATCAACTTCTTCAAACCCTCCGGCCCGCCGTACGTTGACTGCGGCGCGTAGAGGTGCGCGCCGTCGTAACCCCAGTTGCGCGCGCCTGGGAACTCCGCGACCGGCATCAACTCGACCGCCGTGATGCCGAGCGACTTCAGATGTGAGAGCTTCGGGATGATTGACTCGAACGTGCCCTCCGGCGTGAACGTGCCCGTGTGCAGCTCGTAGACGACGTACTCCTTCAACGGAAGCCCCTTCCAATCAACGTCAGTCCAGACGAACTCTTCGGGGTCCACGACGCGCGAAGGGCCGTGCACGCCGCCGGGCTGGAAACGCGACACGGGGTCGGGCCGCTCCTGCCCGTTCACAACGTAGATGTAGTCCGCGCCCGCCGCGACGCCGTCCACGCGCGCCTCGAAGACGCCCCCGCCCGCGTCTTCCAGAGGGAACGTGCGCGGCCCTTCGCACAAGACCTTCACCTCAAGACTCTCGACGCGCGGAGCCCACACGCGGAACACGGTGCTCCCGTCCCTCTGCGGCCGCGCGCCGAAACGCGGCGCCCACGCCGCGCTGATAACCTCCCTCGCCAACGTCGTCATCCCTTCCCCTTGTAACAGACGAAACTTCTATACCCTTACTGACCAACACGCGCCAGCAGCGCCCCGGGCAGCGGCGAAAGGACTTCGGCCAGCGGGAGGGCGCCGTCTCTCACCTCGAACTCGCGGCCCGTCAGAACGTCACGGTAGCGCCCGGCGCCGACGCCTTCGAGCCGGAGCGTGGTGTCGCCCCACGCTTCGCGATTGAGCCCTTGCGCGCCCTCGCGGCCGACGCCGAGGCGCGTGAAGAAGCGCGAGGCGACGGCAACGACCCCGTCGCCGTCGTGCGCGCGCGCGAACGCGACGACGTTGTCGGCGCGGCGCCCCTCCGCGCGCAAAGGCAGGTATTCGCCGCGCGCGAACAGGGCCGCGCGCTCGCGCCGGAGGTGCAGGGCGCGCGCCGTCACGTACAGCTTGACGCGGCCGTCCGACGGCTGTTCGAGTAAGCCTTCGACGAACTCGGAAACGTCACCCTCGCCCACGTCGAGCACCGACGCGAGGAGTTGACGGCGCAGCTCGTAATCGACCGGCCGTCGGTTGTCCGGGTCAACCAGCGTGAAGGCCCAGAGCTCGGTGCCCTGATAGAAGTCGGGCACGCCGGGCGCGGCGATCTTCAGGAGCGTCTGCGAGAGCGAGTTGAGGAGACCCGCGCGCGTCGTGAGCTTCTGAAACTCTTCGAAGTCGTTGACGAAAGCGCCGCTGACCGAAGGGTCGAGGAGCGCGGCGACGAAGTCCTTGACGGCGCGCTCGTACTCTTCGTTCGGATTGATCCAGCTCGTGTGGAGCTTGGCCTCCTTCAAAGCCTTCCCCACGTACTCCCGCAAGCGTCGCGTGTAGTCCCCACGACTCTCATCCGTCACGCCTTCGAGCGGCCACGTGCCGACGAGCGTCTGGTAGATCAAATATTCCTCGTTCGCGTCGGGCGCCTCCGCGCCGTCGAGCGAGGTCTTGCGCGCGCGGTTCATCTCGCGCCAGCGGTGGAGCGCGCGGTTCCACTCCTCGGGAATCTCGGAGAGGACGTTGATGCGCGCGCGCGTGTCCTCGCCGCGCTTGGTGTCGTGCGTCGAGGTGGCCGAGAGCGCGTGCGGCCACGACTCCTGACGGTCGCGGTTGCGCTCGTGGAATCGCTCCAACGAGACACCGATGAGCGCGGGCTCGCCGCCGACCTCGTTCAAGGAGGCGAGCGGGTAGAAGCGGTAGAAGGCAGTGTCTTCGAGCCCCTTCGCCGTGACGGGGCTCGTCAACTGCTGGAAGCGGAGCGCGAAGTCGCGCCGCTCCGCGCGCTCCTGCGCGCTGGTGCCCTTCGAGTCCTTGAGCAGCAGGAGCGAGGCGATGAAGTCGAAGATCGAAGTGTCTTCCGCCTGGTTGCGCCGCTTGGCCGCGCGGATGGCGGCGTTGATGTTGAGCCGGTCGTCGGGGCTCACGGTCGCCTGCGTGCGGCGGATGTAGGTGCGGTAGACGGGGAAGCAGGCGATGACCTCCGTCAGCGCGTGGTGGAGGCTGTTCTGCGTGAAGTCGCGCGTGTAGCGGCTCCGCTCGGCGATGCGCGTCAGGCGCCGCGACAGCACGAAGAGTTCCGAAGACATCGCCGCCTTCAGGATCAGCCGCTTGCATTCGTAGAGCAGCTCCGTGAAGCGCACGCGCGCGCCCGTGAACTCGGCGTACAACTCGCGCAACGCTTGCCCGTTCGCGGCGTCCACGAAGACGCCGTTCAAAAGGTTCATGAACTCGTAACCGGTCGTCCCCTGCACCGGCCACTCGCGCCGGAGCAGCTCGTCGTGCCCGAGTATCTTCTCGACGACGACGTAGAACGGGCCTGAGCCGCCCTTCCCGGCCCGCGCCTCGCGCTGTAGGTCGTTGAGGTACTTGAGCGGGTCGAGCAGCCCGTCCACGTGGTCCACGCGCAGCCCCGTGACGAGCCCCTGCCGGACGAGGCGCAGCACGACTTCGTGGACGGCCGTGAAGACCGGCCGCTCCTCGACGCGGAGCGCGGCCAGTTCGTTCACGTCGAAGAAGCGCCGGTAGTTGATCTCGTCGGCGGCCACGCGCCAGAAGCTCAGGCGGTAAGCCTGTCGGCTCAACAACTCTTCCAGCGTGTCGAAGCTCTCGGGCCGCCCCTCCGTCCCGTTCAGTCTCGCCAGAGCCTCGTGGACGGCGGCGCGTATCTCGTTGCTCTCCTTGACGAGCGCGGAGAGGCGGCGGCGGACGACATCCTTCTCGCGGCGTCGCTCGCGCAGGAGCGCCGGGTCGGTCTCGGTGCGCGACGGCAGGTGTTCGAGCGCGGTGATGATGCTCTCAAGCTCAAGCGCGTTCGGGTCCGACTCGGCGAGCCGCGCGCGCGCGCCTTCGAGCGCGAGCCGCAGGACGAGCGTCGAGGTGCGCGCGGCGACGGGCAACGTCGTCTCCCAGTAGTTGAGGAAGAAGGCGCCGTCGCGGTAGCTGACGCGCAGCTCCTGCCGTTCGAGCACGCGGCCGAACTGGTCGCCGAGGATGGGCAGCAGCACGCGATGCTTGAGCGTGGGGTTGGGCGGGTTCCAGTCGATGTCGAAGTGGCGCGCGAAGGAGGAGCCGGGGCCGTTCTCCATCACGTCCTGCCACCAGCGGTTCTCGCCCCCGGCGATGGACATGTGGTTGGGCACCACGTCCACGAGGAAGCCCATCCCCTGCTCGCGCAAATGCCGCAGCAGTTCCGCCAACTGCTCCTCGCCGCCCGCCTCCGGGTTGACCCGCGCGTGGTCCGTGATGTCGTAGCCGTGCATGCTGCCGGGCCGCGCCTTCAGCACCGGCGACGCGTAGTAATCCGTGACGCCGAGTTCGCCGAAGTACCCGGCGAGCGCACGCGCCTCGGCGAACGTGAACTCGCGGTTGAACTGGAGCCTGTAAGTCGAGACGGGGATGCGCGCCTGCACGATTCTCTCTGTTCCCACCCGCGTGAAGTCTTCTAAAGGAACGACTCGGCCCGCCGAACGCGCGCACGGAAGTCCCTTAAAGAGATGCTAAACAAACACCTTGTCGAATGTGTCCCGCAATCATAACGCGCCGCGCGGGGGCCGGCAGTTCGGAAACGTACGTGCCCGGTGTAAGATTGTCCGCGGCGGGACAGACCGTAACTTGCGCGCGCCATACACTGGCCGCGCAAGTCAACTCCCGAACTCAAATAACAAGGACAGGAGACGAAGCTCATGGCTGAAGGCGATAGCACCAACAACGACGCGGCCGACGCCGGCACGGAGGGCGTTGTCGAAGCGATTGAAGAAGGCGGGACGGGAGAGGAGCCGACCTCCGGCGCCGAGGCGACCGGCGCGGACCCGGCGGGCTTCGAGCCCTCTGGCGTCGGCGACCCGGCGAACGAAGGCGGCGGCGGCGGCGAAGGCTCGGGCTCAGCCCCGCGCCCCGGAGACTGGAACCCCGGCGAGCAGAGCGGCGGGGGCGGCGAGCTTTACTGATAGAAGTAGACAGAAGTCAGTAGTCAGTAGTCATACCGACTTGCGAGCTGAAATAAGGCGACCTCCGCGCCGGGAGCGCGGGCATCCCTGCCCGCCAAAGCGTGCGCCAGCACGCTTAACCGTGAAGCGCCATCACTCAAGTTTGAGTGATGGCGCTTCGTCGTATTCGCGCTCTCGCGCTCATGGCGGGCAGGGATGCCCGCGCTCCCAGCGTTGCGCGGCCTTATTTTGATTCGCTAGTCGGTATGACTTCTGTCTACTGCTTTCAGCCCCCGGCGGCCTGCCCGGCCGCCGCGCCGTCGCGCTGGCCCATCGGCACGTAGTCGCGCGTGCGTTGGCCGAGGTAAATCTGGCGCGGCCGCGCGATCTTCTGTTCGGGGTCGTTTAAGAGTTCGACCCACTGCGCGAGCCAGCCCGAAGTGCGCGGGATGGCGAAGAGCACGGGGAACATGTCCACGGGGAACTTCATCGCCCGGTAGATGATGCCGGAGTAGAAGTCCACGTTCGGGTAGAGGCGGCGCTTGACGAAGTACTCGTCTTCGAGCGCGATGCGTTCCAGCTCAAGCGCGAGGTCCAGAAGCGGGTCGCGCCCCGTCACCTCGAAGACCTCGTAGGCGATGTCCTTGATGATGCGGGCGCGCGGGTCGTAGTTCTTGTAGACGCGGTGGCCGAAGCCCATCAGTCGGAACTCGCCGGCCTTCACACGCTTCATGTACTCGGGCACGTGGTCGATGGAGCCGATCTCGTTGAGCATCCTCAACACGGCCTCGTTCGCGCCGCCGTGGAGCGGGCCGTAGAGCGCGGCCGCCGCGCCCGCGAGCGCGGAGTAGGGGTCGGTCTCGGCCGAGCCGATGCTGCGCATCGTGTTGGTCGAGCAGTTCTGCTCGTGGTCGGCGTGGAGGATGAAGAGGACGCTCAGAGCCTTCTCAAGGACGGGGTTCGGCTGATACTTCAACTCCGTCGTCTTGAACATCATGTTGAGGAAGTTGCCCTCGTAACTGAGGTCGTTGTCCGGGTACGAGATGGGGAGGCCGACGCGGTGGCGGTAGGCGAAGGCGGCGATGGTCGGCACCTTCGCGATGAGCCGGTGAATCTGCTTGCGGCGGCACGCCTCGTCGCGGATGTTCTTCGACTCGGGGTAGAAGGTCGAGAGCGCGGCGACCATCGCCTCGAACATCCCCATCGGGTGCGCGCTGTGGTGGAAGCCGTCGAGCACCTTGCGGATGTTCTCGTTGATGAAGGTGTGGTGCGTGATGTCCCACGTCCACTGCTTCAGCTCCTCGGCCGTGGGCAGTTCGCCGTGCAGGAGGAGGTACGCGACTTCGAGGTAGCTGCTCTGCTCGGCCAACTGTTCGATGGGGTAGCCGCGATATTCGAGGACGCCGCGGTCGCCGTCGATGTAGGTGATGGTGCTCTTGCAGGACGCGGTGTTCATGAACGCCGGGTCGTAGGTCATCAGCCCGAAGTCCTCCGCGTCGTCGGTCTTGATCTGGCGCAGGTCCATCGCGCGGATGGTGCCGTCCTTGATGGGCACCTCGTACTGCTTGCCCGTGCGGTTGTCGGTGATGGTCAGGGTCTCTTTGCTGCTGCTGTCGCTCGTCGCGCTCATGGCAAATCCTTCCCCTCCAAAGTGGGTTTTCGTCCGAGTTGTCTGAAAGGGTTTCAGGACTACCATAGTAGTTCGTTTTTCAGATTTGCTCAAAGGCCGTGCGCGGTTTCCCCCAACGCGGGCGGAAATTCACGCAGACGAGCGGCACCCTCTGTTTTTGTTTGCACGCACACGGAAGTGTGCCCCACGCGGCGGTCCAGAAAGACGTGCGGGAGGCCGAAACGCAGTCAAAGTGTGAGTTCAGCGGCGGTTGCATTGCCGCAAAATTTGCAGCCAAAGATAAATCCTGCAAATACGCAGGTGCATTTTTTCGGACGGAGGATATTTCTGTTGCGACATGGCTTTGCGGGGCTTACTCTCTAGCGCCTGGGCGCCTCCTCGTCGGCTTCTCTGCAATCACCGGCTAACCGGTGCCCGCCGTAACTTGACCTAAACACACGTACATCGTGCCGCGGCCTTTTGCGACTGGCGGCGGCGGCAGTAACCCGGCACGTTTTGAATGTAGGGGCGGGTACCCCCGGCGGCCCGTGTGACTAGAGCATCACGCGGGCCGCCGGGCGGTAGAGTCTCCCCCGCCCCTACCCCAAAGGATTAATGCGCTTTCGACTTGAGTGATGATGAAGGGGGATTAACCACGGAGACACGGAGACACAGCTTAAGAGGACAGTTTCAAGGCTTTGAGCCGTGTCTCCGTGTCTCCGTGGTTAATGCTCTTGCAGTCGCGCTCCACTGCACACTGCAATAAGGCTTTCAGTCTGGAAAGTGTCGTCGGGTTGAGTTCCGTGGAGGCGCAGGGAAGCGCCTCCACGGCGCGCCGCCCGTCTGTCGGGACGGGTTATGCGGCGCGGGGCCGCGGGCGATGGCGGTCGCCAGCGGCCCGTCCGTTCGCCGTCCGGCGGAGCGGGTGGCTATCCTTCAGCCTCCGCCGGGCGGCGACGTTTACTTGCCGGGGTCGAGCGCGGGCATGCGCCACGCGCCGCGCAGCCGCGCGTATTCTGACTCCGTCAGTTGCACGAGCAGCGGCCCCTTCTTCGGGTCGAGCCAGCGGAGGAGTTCCGTCAGGCTCGACTCCTCCATCGCGGTGCATCCGGCGGTCCCTTTGCCCGCGCCGGCCCAGACGTGCAGGAAGATGCACGAGCCGCGCCCGGCGACGGGAGGCGCGGCGTTGTGCCTGACGACGAGCCCCCAACGGTAGCCTTCGACCGAGCGCATACGTTCGGAGCTGTTCCAGTCCGCGTCGCCGGTCGCCGCGCGGTCCACGAGCAGGTTGTAACGGCTCGACGCGACATCGTCCACGCACTCCAACGAAGGCGTGAGCGGCGTGTAAGGGAGTCGCAGCCACGAAGCCTCTTGTGAAGGGGCAAAGCCGAACGCGGTGCCCAGCGCGAAGACGCCCGAGGGCGCCTTGCCGTCGCCCTCCTTCTTTTGCGGCCCCACGGCGGCGCTCGTATCGACGAGGCCGGCGCCCCAACCGAGTCCATTCCGACCGACGGCCACGGGCACGTCCGCGCCGACGCGCGCCCACGGGCCGCTCCTCCCCTTCCGCTCGAAGCGCCGCAGAACGCCGGGCACTTCGTCCCAACCACGCGTCGTCACCACGATTAACTGGCGAGAGCGCGCGAGCGGCGCGGGCACCTTGGCCGTCGCGGACTGCGCGACGGCCAGCAGTAAGCAGACGAGTGTGAGTCGAATCGCTTTACGCATGACGTGTGCGGCGCCTCAACTCCCCTTCTGCTTCAGGTGCGCGTCGAGCCAGTCGAGGACGGTCGTGTGCCAGAAGAGCGAGTTGCCGGGCTTGAGAATCCAGTGCCCCTCGTCCGGGAAGACGACGAGTTTCGACTCGACGCCCTGCCGCTGCAAGTACGTAAAGAGCTGAAGCCCCTGATCGACGGGGACGCGGAAGTCCAGCTCGCCGTGCGTGACGAGCGTCGGCGTCTTGAAGTTCTTCGCGAAGCGGTGCGGCGACCACTTCGCGTAGAGTTCGGGCGCGTCCCACGGCGTGCCCTTGAACTCCCACTCGGTGAACCAGAGCTCTTCGGTCGAGCCGTACATGCTCTCAAGGTTGAAGACGCCCGCGTGCGCGACGAGCGTCTTGAACTTCACGTCCTTGTGGTCGTTGTGCCCCAGAATCCACTCGACCATGTAGCCGCCGTACGAGGCGCCCGCCGCCGCCACGTTGTTCTTATCGACGAAGGGCATCGCGGCGACCATGCCGACGCCGTTCATGATGTCCTCGTAAGCCTTGCCGCCCCAGTCGCCGGAAATCTCGTTGGTGAACTGCTGGCCGAAGCCCGTCGAGCCGCGCGGGTTCGGCAGGAAGGCGACGTAGCCGGCGCCCGCGTAAATCTGCGGGTTCCAGCGGAAGCTCCAACTGTTGTTCCAGGCGCCCTGCGGCCCGCCGTGGATGAGGACGACGAGCGGGTACTTCTTCGAGGGGTCGAAGTCTGGCGGCTTGACCAACCAGCCCGAGACCTTCGTGCCGCCCGCGCCCGTCCACGTCAGTTCTTCCGCCGGCCGGAGCGAGAACTGCTGTAAGAAGTTGTCGTTGTGGTGCGTCAACGCCACGGCCTGATTGGGCGAGCCGTTCAAGGGCGCGACGCCGTCCATGCGCGCCGTGTAGATTTCGACGGGGCCGGCGGCGGTCGAGCGCGTGAAGACGAAGAAGCGCGAGTCGCGCGAGACCTGCACGTCGCCGTTGTAGCCGCCGACGAGCTTGCGCACCGAGCCGTCGGCCAGGCTGGCGTTAAAGAGCGGCTGCTCGCCGCGCTCGCCCGAGACGAAGTAGACCGACTTGCCGTCGGGCGCGAAGGTGAAGTCGTCAACGTAGGCGTCGTACTTCGGGAGCACTTCGCGCGTCTGTCTGGTCTGCCGGTCGTAGAGCATCAGGCGCCAGCGGTCGCTCTCGAACATCGGCGTGGACTGAGAGCGGTAGGCGATGTAGCGGCCGTCGGGCGAGTAGCGCGGCGTCCTGTCCGCGCCCTTATTGTCGCCGGTGATCCGGCGGGGCTCGCCGCCCGCGACGGGGACGACGAAGATGTCGGCGTTGGTCGAAGTCGCCTCTAACGGGTCGGTGTTGCGGGCGTAGGCGAGTTCCGTCGAGTCGGGCGAGAAGGTGTGGTCCACGGGGTCGCCCAGAGAGAATGGCGGCGCGTCCCAGTCGCCGGGGGTGAGGTCGCGCGCGGCGCCGCCCACGGCCGGCACGACGAAGACGTGCGAACGCTTCGGCCCCTTCCAGTCAACCCAGTGGCGCACGAAGAGGCGCGTGGTGACGTGCGGCTTGACCGGGTTCTTCTCGGCCTCCTCGTCGCGCCGCTTGTTGCAGGCGTCGTCGGGGCAGTCGGGGTAGACCTCGGAGGCGAAGGCGACCCACTTGCCGTCGGGCGACCAGACGGGGTCGCCCGCGCCGGTCGAGATGTTCGTCAACTGCTTCGGGTCGGAGCCGTCGGGGTTCATCGTCCAGACCTGCCCGCCCGTCGTGTACGCGAGGCGGCGGCCGTCGGGCGACCAGCGCGGCGAAGTCGAGGAGGCGTTGCCCGAAGTCAACTGCTTCGGCTCGCCGCCCGCGACCGCGACGACGAAGAGTTGCGTGCGGTTGTGGTTGGCGGCCACGTCCGAGACCGCCACCTGATACGCGACCCAGCGCCCGTCGGGCGAGAGCTGCGGTTCCGCGACGCGCTGAAGCTTGAGCATCTCCTGCACGGTGAAGCGCGCCTTCGGCGACTGCGCCTGTGCTAACGAGATGAAGGTCGAGAGCGCCAGCGCGATTGCGCACGCGCGGGTGAAGAGGCTTTTCATGAGTTCCCTCCTACTGAACGGTTCCGGCATGAAAGTGTTGGCAGGTTCGCGAACGAAATTTAGCACGGTCGGCTTAAGAAGTTGAAATTTTAAAGTTGAATTTTCAAATCCCTCTGTCTGTGACGGCGGGCACGGCCGCGAGTGACGGGTGCGTTTTTTTCCGCAGGCGCGTGGGTGAAATTTCCGCGCGGCGGGGTCGGCGCGGGCTCCGAGGGTCGTTAAAGGTGCTGGCACGGGCGTTGCCGCTGGAGCCCGCAAAAGGGCGTCGGCGCGACGGCCGACCTCTTCCTTTGAACGTCGAGGCGCGGAGGGCTTATGCATTCACCTTATGGTCTGGAAATCGTGGAGCGTTGCGCGGGCTGCCGCCGGGACGAGCCGCGCGCCTTCTGCAAACTCCCCGAGCCGTCCCTGCGCGCGCTCGAAGCGTTGAAGTACACGACCCTGTACCCGCGCGGCGCGCTTCTCTTCGTCGAGGGGCAGACGGGGCGCGGCGTCTACATCATCTGCTCGGGGCGCGTGAAGCTCTCGGCCACGTCTTCGGACGCGCGCGTCATCATCACGCGCATCGCGCGCGCGGGCGAGATTCTGGGACTGTGCGCGACGCTCTCGGGCGGCGCCTACGAGGTGACGGCCGAGACCTTGGAGCCTTCGCAGGTCAACTTCGTCCGCGCCTCGGACTTCACGCGCTTCCTCGCGACGAACGCCGAGGCTTCGTTGCGCGCGGCCGAGCAGCTCGCGCGCAACTACAGCGCCGCGCTCGAACAGGTGCGGCTGCTCGGCCTCTCGCACTCGGCCGCCGCCAAGTTCGCGCGCTTCCTCCTCGAAGTGGAGGGCGCCTCGGGCGCGCACGGCAACGGCGACGCCGACCGCCTCCGCCTCGCGCTCACGCACGAGGAGATCGGCCAGTTCATCGGCGCCTCGCGCGAGACGGTCACGCGCCTCTTCAGCGAGTTCAAACAGGAGAACTTCATCCAGGTCAAAGGCGCCGTCCTCCAACTCAACAACCGCCCCGCCCTCCAGGCCCTCGCGAACTACTGAGCACGCGTTATAAAACTCTCTCTTACGCCCGAAGCCCCGCCGCGCGCGACGGGGCTTCTCTCATTCGGAATAATCCTTTTCACCGGGCGCGTGTTGAGACACAATGCGTTCACCGAAGGAGAAGCGCCGTGAGAGAGAAAGTCACCCACCTGGTCAAGGGCGTGAAGAGCGTCACGGAGTTTTTGAGCGACGCCGTGGACGCGTTCAAAGACCTCGGTTTCGTCGAGGCCGTCGAGAGCGCCCTGCCGTGGGCGAAGGTCGCGGGCGAGGCGACGGCCGAGGCGCTGCCCCCGCTCAAGTTCTTCACCAAAATCGCCGAAGAGCTGCTCAAAGAGACGGACCCAGAGAAGCTCGGGCTGACGGCCTGCACGCTCGCCTACCAGAAGGCGGCCGAGACTGCTTTCAAGCAGACGGGCGGCCCGGCGGGCGAGAGCCAGTCGATTGCCGAGGCGAAGGAGCAGTTAAAAGAACTCGCCAACCTCAAAGAGATAGACATGGGGACTTTCTCCCTTGAGAGCCCGACGCGGCACGACTTCTACGAGCACGCGACCCTCTGCCTACAGGTGGCGGCGCTCAAGGTCGGCTACACGCAGGCGCAGGTGGACGACCTGACGGGGCTCGTGAAAGATAACTTCAGGCACTCTCTGACGAAGCTCCTCTCCGACGGCGGCACCAAAGATAAGTTCGCGCCCTTCGCCGAGTACCTCAAGCTCGGCGGCCCCGACGAGAAGCGTTCGCGCAAGCTGCTCGCGCGCCACGCCAACTATCAGCGTTGGCTCTTCGAGCGGGCGCCCGTCCTGCGCGTCTCGCCCTTCGCGCTCAAGCACGTCTACATCGACACGGAATGCGGCCAACTCAAGTGGGAGGAGATCAACCAGCCGCAGCGCGCGCAAGGGTCTCGCGTCAACCCTTTCGCGGAGGAGCACGGCGGGCGCCGGCCGCTGCTCGACACGGTGCTCGAACTCATCGGCTCGAAGACGTTGAGTGAAGCCATCGTCGTCCAGGGCATCGCGGGCGCGGGCAAGTCCTCGTTCACGCTCCAACTCTGCGACGAGTTGCTCAAGCGCCGCCTACATCCGATCCGCGTCCGCATCAAAGACCTCAGCTTCGACAAGCACATCAAGGACGCGCTGCCCCGCGCCGTACACTTCGGCGACGAGGACTACCCCGAGCCCGAGCCTTACGCCTTCGACAATCTCTTTCTCAACGAACAGATTTTCAAGGACGCGGGCGTCGGCGCCTACGAGCACGTCTGCAAGTACGTGCTCATCCTCGACGGCTGGGACGAAATCAGCCTCTCCGACGAGGGTTTCAAGAACAAGGCGGCGCGGATGCTCGACCAGCTCAACGAGCACTACCTCAAGCAGAAGCACCCGCGCGTCCGCGTCATCCTCACCGGCCGCCCTTCGAGCGACCTCGGCGACACCAAGTGCCTGCGCGACGAGACGCCCATCCTCACCATCCGCAAGCTCACGCCCGAACAGCTCGAAACCTACGTCGGCAAACTCGCCGCCGCCGTCAACGCGCCCGAGCCTTTAATTGAAAAGAACGAGCAGACGGAGACCTGGACCGTCCCACCCCTCACGCGCTTCGAGCCCATCTTCAAAAAGTACCGCGAGGCGTTCGCGCAGAAGCAGCAAGCTTCAGGCGAACTGGACGTTCTGGGGTTGCCCCTCCTGACCTACCTCACCGTGCGCCTGGTGGCCGAATGGCAGGGCGACCTCTCGCCGCTGCTTGAGAACACGACGACGCTCTACCGCCACCTCATCGACCTCACCTGCCGCGAGGCCGGCAAGGGCGAAGTCGGCGACGCCGACGGCGGCGACGAACACAAGCTCTACGGCGAAGAGCTGCGCCAACTCCTCCGCCAGACCGCCGCCGCCATCACCATGAGCGGCGAAGAGAACATCTCCCGCAAAGAACTCGCCTCCCGCCTTGAGATGGACGAGGACGACATCGACACGCAGGCGAGTGAGTTAGCCAAAGAAGTCAAACTCTCCTCCCTCCTCATCAGCTTCTACTTCAAAGGCGGCCACGCCCACCTCGGCTGCGAATTCGCCCACAAGTCCTTCCGCGAATACCTCTTCGCCGAATCCATCGTCGAAGCCCTCAAACACTACGGCCGCCACCAGCGCCACACGCCCCCACCCCGCGCAACGTTCTGGGAAGACTTCTCTGAGAACCGAGCCGAAGACTTCCGCTACGAGTTCTCGCGCCGGCTCTCGGAACTGCTCGCCCCGCAGTGGCTGACGGCCGAAGTCAGAAAGCATCTTCAGTACCTCATAGCGTGGGAGATTGAACGAACCGCCGACCCGAATGACAAGAAACGCCCCGGCGTGCCGACAGAGCCGCTGACCTGGGAAGAGTGGGCGCAAGTCCGCACGGGTCTGGCAGACCTCTGGGATTGGTGGGGCGAAAGCGGTCACCTGCGCCCACAGCCGTACAAGGAGAAAGGCATAACGAAGTTAAGGCCGGCCTACGTCAACGAGCTAATCGAATGGGACGCCCCGCGCGACGCGCGCATTGCGAATTGGATTTATGCGAGGACGCCCAGAATAGACGCACATCTGGGGGACGGCCTGTTTCACCTCTGCGCGTTGGTTCATTCACACATCGCGGATAATGAACCGGAGGTCCCGCAGGCAAGCCCGAGGAAATATCAATCCGTGAGAAATATTGGCGGGAGGCTTAGAATTTCATTCAAACCGTCAGGCGACGACCCTCATCGCTTCAAACACTACACGTCCCGAATCAACAGCGCCGGCTGGCGGCCCGCCCCTTTTCCCATTGCCGAGCATCTGCGTCTGACAGACTTCGCTGGCGTAGAACTTGGCATGTTAAACCTCAGTGGAGCAAACCTCAGCGGCGCACATCTTACCCGTGCGAACATTAACAGAACGATCTTCAATGGTGCGCGCCTCAACGGTGCAGACCTCAGCAAATCGCATCCTGTGGGCGCGGAGTTCTTGGATGCTGACCTCAGGGACGCAGATTTGAGCGATACATACCTCAGCAATACGGATTTACGCTTTGCAGACCTATGGGGTGTGAATCTCAGAGATGCGAACCTTAAATATGCAAAGCTTGTTGGCGCAGTTCTAGAAGGAGCATTCTTAAACCTTAAATACCTGTTGCAATCTTCAATAAGTGCCGGAGAGCTTGAGAGGGCTATGTTCAGCTCTATTTTTTTAGATGAAGAAAAGTTAGATCGTGAGACAGCTTTACAGCGCCTGAGAGAGGCGCAGGAGGAAGCCAAACTGAAGGGCGGTTGAGCCGGACGGACGAAGGGGCACAAGCGGAGACGGCGGGCGTCCCGTCACACGTCGGTTAATTAACCGACGTGTGACGGGACGTTGCGCGCTTGCTTCGCATGTTTGTCTTTGAGACCGTGCGTTTTGTCTTCCCCAGTGCGCGCTGGTTGCTGCACACGTTCGCTCTCCTGCCCCGGCACGTGATTCGCACCTGTGGTGTTCGCCAGCGGTTTTGGGCCGGAAAGGGCGGGCCGTTGGGTGAGATTACTCAGGGCGGATTGGGGAGTCTGGGGGAGATTACACAAAAGCCATGCAGCGCAAGCAGGTCACCATCGACGGCAACGAGGCAGCCTCTTACGTCGCGTTCAAGACCAACGAGGTCATCGCCATCTATCCGATCACGCCCTCGTCGAACATGGGCGAGAACGCGGACGCGTGGGCCGCCGACGGGAGGAAGAACATCTGGGGCGTCGTGCCCGCCGTCCGCGAGATGCAGAGTGAGGGCGGCGCCGCCGGCACCGTCCACGGCACGCTCCAGGCCGGGAGTCTGACGACGACGTTCACCGCGAGCCAGGGCTTGCTCCTCATGATTCCGAACATGTTCAAGATCGCGGGCGAGCAGACGGCGACGGTCTTCCACATCGCGGCGCGCGCGCTGGCGACGCACGCGCTCTCCATCTTCGGCGACCACTCCGACGTGATGAGCGCGCGGTCGTGCGGGTGGGCGATGCTCTTCGCGGGCTCGGTGCAGGAGGCGATGGACTTTGCGCTCGTCTCGCAGGCGGCGACGCTGCGTTCGCGCGTCCCCTTCCTGCACGTCTTCGACGGCTTCCGCACGTCGCACGAGGTGCAGAAGGTCGAGCAACTATCCGACGAAGAGATTTGCGCGCTCATCGACGCGGACCTCGTGCGCGCGCACCGCGAGCGCGCGCTCACGCCCGACCGGCCCGTGATGCGCGGCACGGCGCAGAACCCGGACGTGTTCTTCCAGTCTCGCGAAGCGTCGAACCCCTTCTACCTCGCGACACCTTCCATCGTGCAGGAGGCGTTCGACAAACTGGCCGCAATCACCGGGCGCCGGTACAGACTCTTCGACTACACGGGGCACCCGGAGGCCGAGCGCGTCGTCGTCATGATGGGCTCCGGCGCGGAGACGGCGGAAGAGACGGTCGCAGCCCTCGTCGCTCAGGGTGAGAAGGTCGGGCTCGTTAAGGTCAGACTCTACCGCCCCTTCTCGGCCGAACACCTGCTCGCGGCCTTCCCCGGAACCACCAGGGCCGTCTCCGTGCTCGACCGCACGAAGGAGCCGGGCGCTTGCGGAGAGCCGCTCTATCAGGACGTTTTGACGACCATCGGCGAGGCCGTCATCGAGGGTACGTCGCCCTTCGCGTTGATTCCGCGCGTGACGGGCGGGCGTTATGGTCTGGCCTCGAAAGAGTTCACGCCCGCGATGGTGAAGGCCGTCTTCGACGAGCTTAAAAAAGCGACGCCGAAGAACCATTTCACCGTCGGCATCCGCGACGACGTGACGCACACCTCGCTCGACTTCGACCCCGCGTTCTCGACCGAGAATGAAGAGGGCGTGCGCGCGCTCTTCTGGGGACTCGGCGCGGACGGCACCGTCGGCGCGAACAAGAACACCATCAAGATTATCGGCGAGGAGACCGAGAACTACGCGCAAGGGTATTTCGTCTACGACTCGAAGAAGTCGGGCGCGATGACGGTCTCGCACCTGCGCTTCGGCCCACGGCCCATCAAGAGCACGTACCTCGTCACGCGCGCCAACTTCGTCGCCGTCCACCAGTTCAACTTCGTCGAGAAGTACGACGTGCTCGCCACGGCCGAACAGGGCGCCGTGTTCCTCCTCAACAGCCCTTACTCACATGAAGAGGTCTGGTCGCATCTGCCGCGCTCGATGCAGCAGACCATCATCGACAAGCGTCTGCGCTTCTACGCAATCAACGCCTACGACGTGGCGCGCGAGGCGGGGATGGGCACGCGCATCAACACGATCATGCAGACCTGCTTCTTCGCCATCTCGGGCGTGCTGCCCCGCGAGGAGGCGATTGCGAAGATTAAGGAGTCGATTAAGAAGACGTACGGGAAGCGCGGCTTGGCCGTAGTGCGGCAGAACTACGCCGCCGTGGACGCGGCGCTCGCGCACCTGTACGAAGTTCAGGTTCCCACGCAGGCCACGTCCTTGCGTGACGCGCCGCCGGCCGTTTCCCCCGCCGCGCCCGTGTTCGTGCAGAACGTCACTGCCGAAATCCTGGCCGGGCGCGGCGACCAGTTGCCGGTGAGCGCCTTTCCCGCGGACGGCACGTACCCCACTGCCACCGCGCAATGGGAGAAGCGCAACATCGCGCTCGACGTGCCCGTGTGGGAGCCTGACCTGTGCATCGAGTGCGGCAAGTGCGTCTTCGTCTGCCCGCACGCAAGCATCCGCGCGAAGGTCTTCGACGCGGAAGACCTCTCGGACGCGCCCGAGCAGTTCAAGCACATCCCCGCGAAGTTCAAGGAGTTGCCCGACAAGCGTTACACGATTCAGGTCGCGGTCGAGGACTGCACAGGCTGCCGGCTCTGCGTCGAGGTCTGCCCCGCGAAGGACAAGTCGCAGCCGTCGCGCAAGTCGCTCAACATGCGTCCGCAGCTCCCCCTCCGCGAGCAGGAGCGGAAGAACTGGGACTACTTCCTACGGCTCCCCGACGTGACGAAGAACGGCGCGGTCAAGTACGACAACGTCAAGAACGTCCAACTCCTGCAACCGCTCTTCGAGTTCTCGGGCGCGTGCGCGGGCTGCGGCGAGACGCCTTACGTCTCGTTGTTAACACGTCTCTTCGGCGACCGCGCGCTCATCGCGAACGCGACGGGCTGCTCGTCCATCTACGGCGGCAACCTGCCGACCACGCCCTACACCATCAACGCCGAGGGGCGCGGCCCCGCGTGGTCGAATTCGCTCTTCGAGGACAACGCGGAGTTCGGACTCGGGATGCGACTCGCGCTCGACCAGCAGAACGGGTACGCGCGCGCTCTGCTCGAACGCCTGCGGCCGACCGTCGGCGACGCGCTCGCGGACGGTCTGCTCTCCAACAAACAACTCGACAACCGCGACATCAACACACAGCGCGAGTTGGTCGCGGCCCTGAAGGCGAAGCTCGCGGGCAGCTTCGAGCCGGAGGTGCGCGACCTCCTGTCGGTGGCCGACGCGCTCGTGAAGAAGAGCGTGTGGATCGTCGGCGGCGACGGCTGGGCCTACGACATAGGCTTCGGCGGGCTCGACCACGTGGTCGCGTCGGGCGCGAACGTCAACATCCTCGTCTTAGACACGGAGGTCTACTCGAACACGGGCGGGCAGTCCTCGAAGTCAACGCCGATGGGCGCGGTCGCCAAGTTCGCCGCGAGCGGCAAGGCGACGCCGAAGAAAGACCTCGGGATCATGGCGACGAAGTACGGCAACGTCTACGTCTCGCAGGTGGCGATGGGCGCGTCGGACGCGCAGACGATGAAGGCGTTCACCGAGGCGGAGGCGCACGAAGGCCCCTCGCTCATCATCGCCTACAGCCACTGCATCGCCCACGGCATCGACATCGCGAAGGGCTTGAACCAGCAGAAGCTCGCGGTCGAGAGCGGGCACTGGCCGCTCTACCGCTACAACCCCGCGCGCGCCGAACGCGGCGAGAACCCGTTCCAGCTCGACTCTTCGGACCCGAAGATTCCCTTGCGGGACTACATCTACACGGAGACGCGCTACCGCATGCTCCAGCAGAGCGACCCGGAGGTCGCCCGCTTCCTCCTCGGCCGCGCGCAGGAGGCCGTCAACGTGCGCTGGCGCCAGTACAAGCAGCTTGCGGAAAGGAAGCTATGAAGGATGAACGATGAACGATGAACTGAAACCCGGCCGCCGGTCTTACAGTTCATCGTTCATCATTCATCGTTCAGCGTTAACGTCATGGACTTGAGCACCACGTACATGGGTCTGCGTTTGAAGAACCCGCTCGTGCCTTCGGCGTCGCCGCTGTCGCAGACGCTCGACGGCATCCGCCGTCTGGAGGACGCGGGCGCGGGCGCGGTCGTGATGTATTCGCTCTTCGAGGAGCAGATCGACCTTGAGAGCCTCTCGCTCAACGCGTCGCTCGACCACGGCACCTACTCGACGGCCGAGGCGCTCTCCTACTTTCCCGAGATGACGAGCTACAACGGCGTCGGCCCCGAAGGCTATCTTGAGTTGGTGCACAGGGCGAAGACCTCCGTGGACATTCCAGTCATCGGCAGCCTCAACGGCATCTCGCCCGGCGGCTGGGTCGAGTACGCGCGCCTCATTGAAGAGGCGGGCGCCGACGCGTTGGAGTTGAACGTCTACTTCATCCCGGCGAGCCCCTTCATCTCGGGCAAGTCGGTCGAGGAACGCTACGTCGAAATCCTGCGCGACGTGAAGCGCACGGTCTCGATCCCCGTCGCGATGAAGCTCTCGCCCTACTTCTCAAGCCTCGGCAACATGGCGCGCCGACTGACCGACGAGGGCGCCGACGCCCTGGTCCTCTTCAACCGCTTCTACCAACCCGACATCGACCTCGAAGCCCTGGAGGTCACGCCGCGACTCGCGCTCAGCCAGTCGCACGAGCTGCGCCTGCCGCTCTGCTGGGTGGCGATCCTCTACGGCGAGTTGCTCGCGGACTTCGCCATCACGAGCGGCGTGCACACGCACCGGGACGTTCTGAAGTCTCTGATGGCGGGCGCGAAGGTGGCGATGATGGCGTCGGAGCTTTTGCGGCACGGGGTCGGCCGCATCACCGAAGTCCTGCGCGCGGTCGAGGGTTGGATGGAGGAGCACGAGTACGTCTCGGTCAATCAGATGATCGGGAGCATGAGCCGCACGAACGTCGCGGACCCTTCGGCCTTCGAGCGCGCCAACTACATGAAGATGCTCGCCTCGTACCGCGCGGCGGCGCGCTGAGCACATAGACCTGATGGAGGTGAAATCATGTCAACCGACACACGCGACCGTCTGGAAATCTTGAAGGCCGAGCTGGACTTCATCGAGAAGGGCGGCTACGGCCGCTCGGTGCGCACGCCCTGGAAGCCGACCTCGATCTTCGAGGGCTCGCTTTCGTGCCTCAACTACGGCTATCCATACCGCGCGCACCCCTGCTCGGAGTGCCTGCTCGACGACTTCGTCCCCGAGGGCAAACACGCGGCGCCCGTCCCCTGCCACCACATCCCGCTCGACCCCGAGGGCGAGACCGTCGAAGAACTGGAACTCGGAGAGAACCAGCAACACCTCGAAGAGAAGGTCAAGGCGTGGCTCCGCGCCCGCATCAAGGAGATCGAAGACGAGCGCGTCGGCGCCGCGCAGAGAATCTATTGAAAACGGTAGACGGTAGGCAGATGGCGGCAGGCAGCCGCTCCACGTTAAGGAGGTTGAGGGATTAACTCCGAAGTTTCAACGGTCTGCCGGGACTGCCACCTCGCCGAATCCTTCCGCCGCACTCGCCCCAACCTCGTCACCGACCGCGACTCCAAGACGCCCGCCCACGTCTAACGCCCCAACTCGTTCCCCGCCCCCACCCGAACCGCCGCGCCCCTCGCCCGGCGGTTCGGCTTTCGCCGCGCCCGCATAAACCTCTGCCCTACTCCCCAAAAAACTGTTGCCTCCCATGCCCGCGTCGTGCTTTATTTCTGCCCGTCGCCGCGTTCCAGCGTCTTCGCGGCTCCCGGAGCCTCTCATTTCTTCGCAGAAGAACGCATATGAGCCAACGCAAGCAGAAACGACCACAATCAGAACCGAAGCCCAAATCCCCGCTTGAGCAGGAAGAACCGCCGGCCAGGACCTTCACCGAAATCGGCGGTTCCCCGGTCGTTGGCTTCACCCTGCGCCACCTCCTGCGCGGGCACAAAAGTTGGATCGGTCGCATGGCGTGGTCGCCCGACGGCCGATACCTCGCCTCGCCTTCTGATGACACGACGATTTGCGTGTGGGATGCGCGTACCGGGACGTGTGTGCACACGTTGCGGGGACACACCGACAGGGTCTACAGCGTGGCGTGGTCCCCCGACAGTAAACGCCTTGCCTCAGCGTCTAATGACAGGACTATCCGGCTCTGGCAGGTCGGCACCTCCAAGCATTTACGGACGCTGGAGGGGCATACCGAATCCGTTCTCAACGTGGCCTGGTCGCCGGACGGCCAGCACCTCGCGTCAGCTTCCGCGGATAAGACGATCAGACTATGGGCGGTGGGTGGCGGTAAACATTTGGGGATTCTGGAGGGGCACCTCAACTGGGTCACGTGCGTGGCCTGGTCGCCCGACGGCGAGCGCCTCGCCTCGACTTCGTGGGACGAGACGATACGAGTGTGGGACTACGCCCGCCGCGAACACCTGCAAACGTTAAGAGGACATAACAATCAGATCAACAGTGTGTCATGGTCGCCCGACAATCAGTACCTCGCTTCAGCTTCCAGCGACGCAACCGTCCGCGTGTGGGAAGCAGAGAGCGGCATGCCGTTGCGCATACTGCAAGAGCATACCGGCCAACTGCAATGTGCGTTCTTTTCCCACGACGGCCGCTGGCTGGCGTCCAAAGGCCAGAACAAAGATAACGCCATCCGCCTCTGGCGCTGCGACAATTGGACGTGTGTAGCAGTCCTGGATGAGCCCGCCGTCGGCGCCATTTTCCCGGGGCTTGCCTTTCACCCCAGCCTGCCCGTGCTGGCCACGCTGGGGGAAGAAGACACCGTCATCCGCATCTGGGAGCTGGACGAAGCTCTCCTGCTCGGCCAGGCGCAGGAGAGCGTCAATTACACCACCGCCAAGCTCGTTCTCGTCGGCGATTCGGGCGTGGGGAAGACGGGTCTGGGGTGGCGGCTGGCGCGCGGCGAGTTCAAGGAACATTCATCCACTCATGGGCAGCAGTTCTGGCCCATCAATCAACTCGGCTTCAAGCGCCCCGACGGCACCGAGTGCGAGGCCGTACTGTGGGACCTGGCGGGCCAGCACGCCTACCGGCAAATCCACTCCATCTTCCTCGATAACGTGGCCGCCGCGCTGGTGCTCTTCGACCCGAGCAACCGGCAGGAGCCGCTCAAGGGCGTGCAGTTCTGGCTGGAGCAGCTCAAGGGTAAGGGACAACTGCCGCCCACCGTGCTGGTGGGCGCGCGGGTGGACGTGTGCCCGCCGGCGCTCTCGCAACAGGAGTTAGAGCAGTTCTGCCAGCGCCATGGCATCAGTGGCGGCTACGTCAGCACCAGCGCCAAGATGGGCGAGGGGTTGGACGCGCTGCTGGAAAAGATCAAGGCGCAGATTCCCTGGGACGAGATGACGGCGACGGTGACGACCGTCACCTTCAAACGCATTAAAGACTACGTGCTGTCACTCAAGGAGAACCCCGACCGCGAGGGTATGCTCGTCAGCCCCGCCGCCCTGCGCGAACAGCTACATGCGACCGACGCCGAATGGCGCTTCACGGACGCGGAGATGTTGACGGCCGTCGGCCACCTTGAGACGCACGGCTACGTCGCCGTCCTACGGATTTCGGCTGGCGAGCAGCACATACTGCTCGCGCCGGACCTGTTGGTGACGCTGGCCTCGTCTATCGTCTTCCTTGCAGACAAGAACCCGCGCGAGTTGGGCGCGGTGAGCGAGACGGAACTCCTGCGGGGCATGTACCCGTTCGACGAACTCGCGGGGCTCGCGCCGGCCGAGGGACAGGTTCTGCTCGACGCGGCCGTCCTGCGCTTCCTACAGCACAACATCTGCTTTCGCGAGACGCTGAACGAGGAGAACCTGCTCATCTTCCCCGCCCTCATCAAGCAGAAGCGGCCGTTGCGGGACGACCTGCCCGCGACCGACGACATCTCTTACGTCGTCCGCGGCCGCGTCGAGAACCTGTATGCCTCGCTCGTGGTCCTGCTCGGCTACACGCCCTCGTTCACACGCATCAACCAGTGGCAGAATCAGGCGCAGTACGAGTTGGGCATGGGCGAGGTCTGCGGCTTCCGTCTCATCGAGGACCGCGAAGGCGAGATCGAGTTGGTGCTCTACTACGGCGAGCGGATGCCGGTCGGCGGGCGCATCAAGTTTCAGGAGTTGTTCGAGCAGTTCCTCTACCAGCGCGACGTGGAGGTGACGCGCTTCCCACCCGTCTCATGCCCGCTCGGACACAGACAGGAGCGCGCCACGGTCGTCAAGCGCGTGCGCGATGGCAAGAGCTTCGTCTTCTGCGAGGAGTGCGGAAGTCGCACCGACCTGCCCGACTTCGACCGGCCGCAGACGATAGGCATCGGCGCCTCCCCCTGGCTGCAACGCGAGGCGGCGGCGGCGCGCCTGCGCAGCGAGTACGAGGTGCAGTTGACGAAGGTCAAGGGCTACCGGCGCGGTTGGGCCACGCCGCGCTGCTACGTCAGCCGCCTGCCCGCGCAGGAAGCTTGGGCGAAGGAGTTGACGCGCGACCTGCGCGACGCGGGCGTGTACGTGGTCGAGCAGGCCGCGCAGGTCCGGCCCGAAGACTTCATCATCGTCGTGGACACGCCCGCCTACCGGAAGGCGTTCGGCACCGCGGCCCTCGCCGACGACGAGCCGCTCGTCCGCGCGCGGCTGCGCGAGAAGCGCGGGCTCATCTCGCTCGCGCCGTTGGGTCCGGCCGCCCCGCACGCGTTCGAGGATTGCGCGCCCGGCAGCTTCCGCGACGAGACGCACTACCCCGTGAGCCTCTTCGACCTCGTGCTGAACCTCTACGCCGTCCCGCTCACGCACGCGGGCTTCGCGCCGCTGCGGCGTGCGCTGCACGAGCAGTGGGAACAGACGCTCGCGCGCAAGAGGGTGGACGGAGCGCCCGCCCCGCTCAAGATATTCATCAGCTACTCGCACGGGGACGAGGCGTTGAAGAACGACCTCGTCACGACGCTGGCCGGCCTGCAACGCCGCGGGTTGGTTGACACGTGGCGGGACCGCCGCATCGAGGCGGGCGACGAGTGGAACAGCTCGATCAACGACACGTTGGACGACTGCGACCTCGCGCTCCTGCTGGTCAGCCCCGACTACCTCGCGTCGCGCTTCATACAGGAGGAGGAGCAGCCGAGGCTTTTGCAGCGTCGCCGCGAGATGCGGCTGCGCGTGATTCCGATCATCGTGCGCCCCTGCCCTTGGGAGAACGAGCCCGTGCTGCGAGACCTCCAGGCCCTGCCGACGGACGGCAAGCCCGTGATTACGTTTTCGGAAGAGACGGGCGAGCGCGACCAGGTTTGGGCGGACATTGCGTCGGCAATTGAAGAACGTGCGAGGGCGGTGGCGACGCCCGAGCGGCCATAGCACTTGTGTGACCGCCCTGGTGGTTCCGGAAGAAGGCCAAATCGGCGGAAGACATTGCCGGGAGCGATGAAGTCAACACCCCTCATGGATCGACAGCAAATCATCGGCATCAGCTCGACCAAGTGGCTGCGCGATGAACAGGCGAAGGTGCGCTTACGGGACGCATACACCAAGGGGGTGAGGAGTATTAAAAGGCGCCACGGTGAATCGCCCGTTCCGCGCTGTTACATCAGCCACCTGCCAGAACAGACTGACTGGGCGAAAACACTCGGCCAGGATTTGAGCAGGTCCGGCGTCTGTGTGATCGAGCGGGCCGCGGATGTTACCAAGCCAACTGACTTCGTGATAGTGCTGAGCACGCCCGAGTATCAGCGAGCGTATGAATCAGGAAGCATACTTGCCACCGACGCGTCTCTTATCCAGGCCCGTTTGAGGAAACGTCGCCTGATCGCCCTGACGGTGGAAAAGAAGATGGAAACGCACGCGTTCGCGGAGTGCAAGTCCGGGATTCTTTGCGAAGGGCTGCACTACCTGGTGACGCTGTTTGACGTGGTGTTAGACCTGTTCGACATCCCCGGGGATGGTAATTTTTCCTCTACGCGGCAGGCGTTGCACCAGGAATGGGAACACATCACTGACCGTTTGGGCCAGGCGGCTGACCACCCATCAACTCAAAGCCCGGGGTCGGCCCCGGCCCCCAAAAGCTCACGGAGGCAGGCAATGTCGGCAAGCTATCATGACTTTGAATTGCACATAGCAGCCGATGGGCGCACCGTCGCGAGTTCGCCGCAAGGCGAGGCGTCGGCCGAGATTCTGACTGAAGTGCCGCGTTCAATTCAGTGGGGATTGATGTTGATTGAAAAGCGGCAGACTAATGCCAAATTCTTGCAGGATTTCGGGAAGGACTTATATAACTGGCTCTTCCCCGGCCCCATCCACGCCCATTTTCATCAGACCGAAGCCGCCGCCCGAATCAAGGGCGCCAAAATCCGCCTACGTTTGCGGGTCGAAGCAGACAGTATCGCCAGCCTTCCCCTTGAATTTTTATACCGCGAAACGGAAGGCTACTTTCTGGCCGTCAATCCTAACACCGTGGTCGCGCGCTACCTGGATTCCCCACGGCCGCCCGAACGCGTGCGTCGCCGGAAGGGGCCACTGCACATGCTCGCGATCATCGCCGACCCCACGGATCAGACGCGCCTCAATCCCGATGAGTGGGAAGACATCCTCAAACAGTCCCTGGCCGAACCATTGAAGGCTGGCCTGATCACACTACGCACGGTCAAACAAGCCACACGAAAAGAGATTCGTAACGCGCTACGAGACCGACAACCCAACATCATTCAATTCGTGGGGCATGGCATTTATCACAACGGCGAAGGGTCTCTGGCACTGGTCGAGGAGGGTACGGGCAAAACGTGGCTGGTCAACGATCAGACCTTCGCCAACATTTACCTGGGGCATGCTGATCGCTTGGGGCTTATCAGCCTGGCGACCTGCGAAAGCGCAAAAAGCGATTCGCCTCAGGGCTTTTCAGGAATCGCGCCGCACCTGGTACAGCGTGGAATCCCCGCCGTAGTTTCCATGTACTACAAGGTGTTCATCAAAACCGCTCAAGTCTTTCTCGAAGATTTTTACACCGCCATAGCCGCCGGCGAGCCTGCGGATTGGGCTATTCAATCTGCACGCAATGCCGTTTCACAGGAGTTGAATCTGGATAATCGCGAGTTTGCCACCCCGGTACTTTATATGCGCGCGAAGGATGGGATGGTCTTGAAGAGACCGTAAGGCGGATTTGGTAGCCTCGCCGTAATGCTAACGCATGGCGGGGACGTAATCATCTTCTCGAAAGAGACCGGCGGGCGCGACCAGGTCTGGGCGGATGTGGCCGTCCTCGTCGAGGAGCGCGCGAAGGAGAGGACGGCGTCGTAGATGTCCGCGACGGAGTTACAAGAGAGGCTGAAGGCGCTCGGGGACGCGCGCGTCGCGGCGTCGTCGCGGCGCTTCTTCAAGACGGGGCCGGGCGAGTACGGCGCGGGCGACCTCTTCCGTGGCATACGCGTCCCCGTGCTGCGCGCGCTCGCGAAAGAGTATCAATCCGTCAGCTCACAAGAGGCGGGGCGACTGCTCCGCTCGCCCTTCCACGAAGACAGGCTGCTGGCGCTGCTGCTCCTCGTCCGCCTCTACGCGCGCGGCGACGAGGCGGCGCGCGAGAAGATATATCGCCTCTACCTCAAGAACACTCGGTACATCAACAACTGGGATTTGGTTGACTCGTCCGCCGAGCACATCGTCGGCGCGCACCTGCGTGAGAGGGGGCGCGGGCCGCTGCGCCTTCTGGCGAAGTCGGCGGACCTCTGGGAGCGCAGGATCGCCGTCCTCGCGACCTTCCACTACGTCAAGCGTGGCGAGTTCGAAGAGACGTTCCGCGTCGCGCGCGCGCTTCTGTCAGACCGCGAAGACTTGATTCACAAGGCGGTCGGGTGGATGTTGCGCGAGGTCGGGAAGCGAGACCCTTTGGCCGAGGACGGATTTCTGAAGAAGCACTACCGGCGCATGCCGCGCACGATGCTCCGCTACGCCGTCGAGCGTTTCCCCGAAGAGAAGCGGCGGCGGTATCTGAAGGGCGAGGTCTGAGCGGAGCGAGTTGACGAGCGGGAGATTGAGGTCGATGTGGAAGCCGCGTCAGCGGCGTTTTCAACTGCCTGCCGCCATCCGCCGACTACCTACCACCCCTGTGAAATTTTCCCACGCGATGCGCAAATCCCCACAGGCGGCGGGCGCGCGCGCGGGAAAACGGGGCCGGGCGTGCACGGCACGGGGGTTGCCGAAGCGTCCGCCAGGGGTGTCGCGATGAGCCGGCGCCTCACTTCACTTTGGCGGCGGCCGGGGGTGTTTGCGATGAGATCGGACGCGGAGTTACAGCGCGACGTGCTCGAAGAGTTGAGGCGGGACGAGATGCTTTGCATCGACGACCTCGACGTGCATGTCGAGGGGCGCGTCGTCACGCTCACGGGCCGGGCCGAGACGCCCGTCCAATGCTGGCGCGCGCTACAGGTCGCGCGCTACGTCGCCGGCCTCGCGCGCGTCTCCAACCGCATCGTCGTCCGCCCGCGCTGACCCCGCTTGTCTTTTCCTCCACAAACCACGATTCTGTTTTTCAAAGGGGGAAGACATCCGTGTCCGTCGATGCGTCGGAAGTGAAGCAGGGGCGCGTGTGCGTGGTCGGCTGCGGCCACGTCGGCACGACGAGCGCGTACGCGCTGATGCTGGGTGGGCAGGCGCGCGAGGTCGTGCTGCTCGACGTGGACGCGCGCCGCGCGGAGGGCGAGGCGATGGACCT
Source organism: Pyrinomonadaceae bacterium (assembly GCA_036379655.1). Lineage (GTDB taxonomy): Bacteria > Acidobacteriota > Blastocatellia > Pyrinomonadales > Pyrinomonadaceae > QHXN01. Next base: position 34,647 of record DASVGG010000172.1, on the reverse strand, counting down.
CGAACAGGCGGCCGCGCTCGCGCGACCCGTCGAGGTGCGCGCGGGCGATTGGGAAGACGCGGCGCGCTCGTCCATCGTCGTCGTCGCGGCGGGCGTCGGCGGACGGCCCGGCGAGTCGCGCCTGGACCTTCTGGGTCGCAACGCCGTCGTCAGCCGCGACTTGATGCGCAGTAGTCAGACCGACTTGCGAATCAACATAAGGCCGCGCTCCCGGCGCGGAAGTAGCCGTATTTCATCTCGCAAGTCGGTATCAGTAGTCAGTAGAAAACGACGGCGGGCGTTGAGACTTTAACCCTCAACGCCCGCCGTGGTCGTCTGTCCTATTGACTACTGTCTACTTTCTTCCCACCGTCTGCCCCGGAAGGCTCGTCAACTCTTCGATACGGGCGCGGACGACGCGGGCGAGGAGGCGCGTCTCGGCGGGCGTGTAGTTGGCGGCGCGGAAGAGGGCGGCGAGTTGTCCGTCGGTGAGGAGCGAGAGGCGCTCGCCGATCCAGCGCGCGTGATCGACGCGGACCTTCTCGAAGAGCTTCTCGTTCTTCCCCGTGTAGTGGAAATCGACGTAGCCGTCTTCGACCTTGTCGATGAAATCGGTCTCGGCGTAGTCTTCGGGCTCGTTGCGGCTGCGCGTGATGACCCAGAAGAAGCCGGGGCCGCCGCCCTTGCCGAACGTGGCGCCGAGGTCGCTGATGGCGTAGCGCAACTCGCGCGTGCCCGTGTTGTGCAGGATAACGTTGTTCTCGTCCTTGAGGTCCCAGTTATTGATGAGCACCATCAGGACTTTCAACCCCTCCAGCTCGCGCGTGCCCGCGAAGGGGTTCTGCTTCCAGCTCCACTCGCCGTGCCGCTTGACGTTGTTCGGCCGCGCCTCGAAGCGGACGTTGTCGAACCAACCCTTGCCGGGGATGTTGACGCGCGGGACGAGGTACGTGACCTCCGTCTCGTAGCCCGCGGCCCAGATGAGGCGCGAGGCGGCCGTCTCCGACTGCGCCTCCTTGCTCACCTTCGCCACCCACTCGCGGCCGCGCGCGTCGCGCACGCGGTACTTCTTCGAGAAGCCGCCCTTCTCCTCCTTGATGAAACGCAGGCGGCGCGTGGCCGGGCGCATCGCGTCGCCGCCCGGCCCGTCCGTGAGGTCGAGCCGCGCCACGTCGCGCTCGCGCCACAGCACGGGCGTGCCGCGCGGCACCGCCTCCTTCTTCGACTTCTTCTGCGCGACCGCCGACGGCACCGCCGCCACCAGCAGCAACAGCGCGACAAACGCCACAACGCTTCGACTCATCACTTTAACGAGCATCTGTTCCAACGCGCGACACGGCCGGCGGCTCAACAGCGCGCCCGAGACCCTGCGCCCGTCCTCCTTTAAGTTGATGCGGGAGAAGTTGGAGAGATACTACCAAAGGCGAGTAGTCAGTAGCCAGTAGCCAGTAGGCAGTAGGCAGTAGGCAGATGGCAGTAGGCAGTTCGCCGCGTCAGCGGCGCCTTCAACTGCCTACTGCCATCTGCCTACTGCCTACTGCTTCAACCCCGGTTTGACCGCGCGCTCCTTGCGGGCGGACTGTTCGTCGGGCGGGAGGAGCGACCAGAGCCAGCTCACGGCGCGTTCGAGTTGCTTGCGGTCGCCGGACGTTAAAGCCTCCTGGCCCTGCGCGACCCAGCGCGCGGCCTCCTCCTGGTTGACGAACTGGCGGCCGGGGCGCGCGAGGTAGTGATACCAGTCTTCCCAGAACCAATCCTGCGCGTGGAGCACCTGCGTGCGCAGGGCGCGCAACGCGGTCGAAGCCTTCTTCACGCCGCGCACGTCGCCACGCGCCGTCGCTTCCGAGAGTTCGCGCCTGAGCGCCGCGAGGCGTTCGCGTTGCGCGTCGGTGCCGTGCGCGCCCACGGTCTCGGCGACCGAGTCGGCGAGTTTGTGCGCGTCGTCGGCGCCGGAGCCGGCGGGCGCGACTCCCGCGCGCCGCTCAAGCTCCGCGACGCGCGCGCGCGCCTCGCGCAGGCGTTCGACGATGCGGGCCGCGCGGTCCTGGTCTTCCGCGTCGCCGGTCTCGCGGTGCGCGCCGAGTTCTAAATCAAAGTCCTCAAGCTCGCGACGCAGCCGCTCGACCTCCGCGCGGCGCGGGTCTACGGCGGGCACGCCCCACGCGTCCTTCTCCTCCATCACGGGCGCGAAGCCGTCGTCGTAGACGACCTCCGGGAAGTCGAAGTCCTCGGCGCTCGCGCCCGTGAGCATCAACTGCTCCTCGACGCGTTCGAGCCGCGCGAGGCAGTTCTCGATCTCAAGGTGCGCGCCCTTCAGCAGTTCGATGTAGTCGGGCTCCTCATCCTTCGCGATGAAGACGCGGTCGGTGAAGTGCTCGTTGAGGTAAGGGATGAAGACATCGACGGTGATGAGGCGCGAGGCGTCAACCTTGATGTGAAGCTGCACCTCCGAGCCTTCGGGGATGGGGCGGCGGACGGCCTCGCTGCGGACGTGGAAGTTGCCGACCCAGTTGTTGGCCTGCGGGTCCGTCAGCGCCTCGCCCTCCCAGAGCTTGACGGCGAGCGACGTGTCGGGCTCGCTCGGACGCAGCGTGTACGCGGCGCGATAGGTGACGGTGCGCTCGGCGGGCAGCAGCGTGCGGCGCGGGAAGACCGGGCTCAACTCCGCGCGCCCGTCCGCGTGCGCGACCTCGACCGAGATGGTGTGCGGCAGCGGCGGCGCGTCGAGCGCGAGCCCGTGCCGTATCTGGAACTCGTCCGGCGAGACCGCGAGCGCGCGCCCCTTCGCATCTCTCACGCTCAAGAGAAAACGGTTGAGCCTTCCCTCCTGCAACACCAGCGCCGCCTCGAAGAAGCCCTCGCGCGCGGGCAGCCAGCCGCTCGTCCACAGGCCACCGTCCGCGTCTATCTTCACTTCAAGAATCTGGTCGCTCCCCTTCCCCGAGAGCTTGCCCGCGACGCGGCTGCGCGGCTCTGCGGTCAGAGGGTCATAGGCGAGTCTGACCGTCAGGCCATCGGACTTCGGCCCCTGTTTCACCGCGACGGACGACGCCGCGCTCCGCTCGACGGTCGAGGCGTAGACGGCCGCGCCGCGCGCGACGACGGTCATCGGGTCAAGCGACGAATCGACGGGCGCGCCGAGGTGCGCGGCCAGCGCCTCGCGCACGCGCGGCATCTGCGTCGGCCCGCCGACGAGCAGCACGCGGTCCAAATCCAACCCGCGCACGCGCGCGCCCGCGAGCGCCTCGTCCGCCAGGCGCAGGCAGCGCGCGACGAGCGGCTCCATCTCGCTTTCGAGCCGCGCCCGCGTCAAGGGCATCTCCGCTTCGATGAGACGGCCGTCGCGGTCTTCGCCGAGGTCGAGGAGACTGACGATAGTCTCTTCGCTCGTCGTCAGTTCTATCTTCGCGTACTCGGCGAGCAGCGTCAGCTTGCGCAGCAGGCGCGACAACTCCGGCCCTTCCGTGCCCGCGCGCGGCAGCGCGAACTGCCGCGCGAGGAAGGGCACGAGGACGTTCTCGACGAGCGCGCGGTCGATGTCCTTGCCGCCGAGGTGGTTGTCGCCGCGATGTTCGAGGACGGCCAGTCGCCCGTCGCGCGTCGAGACGACGGCCACGTCGAGCGTGCCGCCGCCGAGGTCGAAGACGAGCCAGCGCTGGTCGCGCACGTCGGGCGCGGCGCCGTAAGCGACGGCCGCCGCGATGGGCTCCTGCAACAGCGGATACTCTTCCAGACCCGCGAGCTGCGCGGCGCGCGCCGTCGCCTCGCACTGCAAGGCGGTGAAGGCCGCCGGCACGGTGACGCACGCCGCGCGCACCTCATCATTCGTCCGCCGTCGCGCGTCGGCGAGCAGCGACTTCAGCACCTCCGCCGAAATCTCCTCCGGCGACATCACGCGCCCCGACGCCGCGAAGGTCTTCGCGTAGCGTTGCCCCATCAAACGCTTGACCTCCAACGCCACGTTGTCCGGGTCTTCGGCCAACGCGCCCAACGCGCGGCGCCCGACCAGCAGGCTCCCGGACTTCAACACGCGCACGACCGAAGGCGTCACGTTCATCTGGTCGTTGTTCTGTATGACCACAACCTCGCCGCCCGTCGCCCGCGCAATGCACGAGTTCGTCGTCCCGAGGTCGATCCCGAAGTCGATGTAACTGCTCATAAAAGATTGATGAATCCTTTGAGACCTTTGTGAAGACCTCTGTGACCTCTGTGGTCAAGTTCGACGTGCTTAACCACAAAGGTCACGAAGGTCTGCACCAAGGTCACGAAGGGTTTAAGGTCAAATTTCTTCTGACAATCACTTGCCCGTGGCGGACGACGGCGCCGTGGTGGAGGACGACGGGCGCGACCGTCTCGTCAACGACCTGCGAGCCGGCGGGGAGTCTTGGGTCTTCGAAGGCGTCGAGGACTTCGACGGCGAGGCCGGGCTCGTACGGGCGCCCCGTCACGTCGAGCACTTCGAGGCCGTGCTCCGCGAGGAAGCGGCCCAGACGGCGCGCGGCGTGGCGCGCCTGCGGCGAAGACTCTTCGGCCGCGCCCGCCCAGCGTTCCAACCGCCACCACTCGACCGCCAGCTCGGCCAGCGACGAGAGCGACACGTTCAACGTCTGCGGGAGTTCGTCCGTCATCAATCTCAACATAACAAGAATCAAGGCCCGGCGTGAAGCGGCCTCATTCGCGCGCGGGCGTGGCGTTGGCGTTCGTCGGCGCGCGGCGTCGCCTGTCGCGCGGCCGTACCGTCGGAGGCGTGGGCGAGACGAGCGGCGGCAGGTTGACCGTATGAAGGTTGTAGTTGATGTTGAAGTTCAGGTTCGGCCTGATGTTGAGCGTCTGCGGAAAGTTGTTGGGCCTGTACGACGTGCGCGTGCCGCCGACGCAGACCCTTAGCCCGACGCCGACCACGACCATCAACACCCAGAAGGCCACGCTCGTCAGACACCCCGGCACGTCTCTCTTCGACGTGTAGCTTTCGAGCGGCGTCCCTCCCTTCGGGTCGTCCTTGAAAAGTTTCGGCGGGACGCGCGCGTCCTCGACCTCGCGCACGACCGCCGTCGCGTACTCGCCGCGACTCCTCTCTCCCAGTCCTTCAACCGCGCCGAGCGCGGCGAGCTTCGCCTCGATGTCGGGCAGCTCCAACGTCTCCGGCGGCGCGAGCGCGCGCGCCTTGAGGCAGACGAAGAGCGCCTCCGGCGGGCGCCCGGCCTGCTCGAACTCGACGGCCAGTTTGAAGAGCTTCGACGACGCGTGCTCGAAGACCCGCAAAACGTAGGGCGAGTCGGCGCCCGCCAGCCGCGCGAAGTCCGCCAGGCGCGGACGCAGGAGACTGAACCTGCGCCACGCGGCGTTACAGACGTTGCGACGCTCGGCCGCCGTCTTGTCATCGAAGCCCGCGCCCACCCACGTGAAGGCCGTGTCCAACTCCTCCGTGAGCTTATCCTCGGCCGGCCCGACCGTCTCCTCCTCGTACTCGCGCAGCAACGTCGCGGGCATCGAGGCGCCGCGCAGCAACGCGAAGGCGCGCGCGGCCTCGCGCAGTTCTCCGTTAAGCACTGCGTCGCGCGCGCGCCCGGCGGCGTGCGCGTAGACGACGCGCGGCGCGGCCCGCCGCAACTCGGCCACCTCGCCGAAGGTGACGGGCTGCTCGTAGTCGCCCTTCAAGTCCGCCGCCACCAGCAGCGACCAGAACTCCTCGCACGCGAACAGCCGCCGCCACAACGCGAAGGCGCGCGCCCACGCCTCGCCCTCGCGCAACGTCGGGTCGAGCCGCGCCACGCCGGCCAGCGCGAGCAGCGCCGCGTCGTGCAGCGCCGCCGCCTCTTCGTCCGCGAGCCGCGCGCCGCCCTCTTCGCCGGAGTCGGAAGGGCGAACGGGGACGCGCTTGAGCAACTCTTCGACGGCGGCCGTCAGTTGCGCGACGGTCGAGACGTGCGCGCGCGGCGCGGGGAGTTGGAACCAGTAGAGGCGCTCGCGCGCGCGCTGCCTCGGCTCGGAGAGACGGCCGACCGCGTCGCGCACGTCCGACTCCTTGCGCGCGACCTCGCCCAGCCACGCCGCGTCCCCCTCGAACGTCTTCCGCACGCCGACCTTCAACGCCAGACGCAGAGACGACGCCGCGTCGAACACCTCCGGCTGCGCCGCCGACGCCGCCAGCCCCAGCACGCGGAACGCGTCCCGCGCCGCCGGCTCGAACAGCCCCAACGGCGGCTTCCACTCGACACGCTTCTGGAAGAGCTTAATCATCGGAAGAACAGTAGGCAGTAGGCAGATGGCAGTAGGCAGTCGCTCCGCGTTAAGTGTGTTGACGAGTTAAGCCAGAGTTTCAGACGGCAGTGCTTTCAACTGCCTACTGCCATCTGCCTACTGCCTACTTCCTTTCACAAACCGGCCATGTCCCACTTGCGCACGACCTCGTTGATGAGGTTCGTGACCTTGTCGTTGACCTTGTTGAAGTATTCGTCGGCCTTCTTCTGATCGAAGCGGGGGTAGCCCTGCCCCGGTTGGTAGAGGCCGATGGAGGAGGGGAAGGGCGTGGCCGACCATGTGCCCGGCGCGGGGTAGGCGGTGGTCATCTCCGCGCCTCGGTAACGCTCGGGGTGGACGAGCGTCGGGTCGGCCGCTTGAACGTAGGCCGTCTCGTTCCAGCCGGCGTGGCCGCCGTCCTCGCCGAAGACCTCTTTCGTGATGTCCGAGGCGAACGACCACCAGTTGATGACGAGCGTGCGGACGTGACGTTCGGTCGCGACCTCGGCCGCGACCGAGTTGAGCACGGCCGTCTGCGGCCCGCCGTGGCCGTTGAGGATGATGATGTTCTTGAAGCCGTTCTTCGCCAAGCCTTCGAGCACCTGTTTGATGAACGGGCGGTAGGCCGCCTCCGTGATCTGGAACGCGCCGGGGTACGCCTCCATGCTGCCGGTGATGCCGTAGGGGACGACGGGCGCGATCATGGCGTTGACGCGCGGCGCGATTTTGCGCGCCATCGCGACGGGCGCGGTGATGTCGGCGCCGTTGTTGGCGACGCCGTGCGGCTCCAAAGTCCCCGTCGGCAGGAGCACCGTCCGCACCTGCGACGGCACGGTCTCTTTGAACTCCATCCAGTTGATGCGCTCCAACTCGCGCTCGCGCACCTGCGCGAAGGCTCCGGGCGCGGCGAGCGCGGCGAGCGCGAGCAGGACGGCTGCCGCGAAGAACGTTCTCATCTCTCTTCCCTCCATTGACAGTGAACGGCGCGATTGACTTTGACTTGCCTTAAAGTGTAGAAGCGTTTTGCGGCCGGGCCGCAAAAGCATACTTCAACCGAACGCCAAACCAGAACCGCCCCCGGAGCGGGCGTAGGAGACTAGATGCAACCTGAAGAGCCGGCGCGCGCCAAGTGGGGCAAGGTACTCGACCAGACGCGCTGCATCGGCTGCCACGCCTGCACGACCGCCTGCAAGTCCGAGAACCTCGTGCCGCTCGGCGTGACGCGCACCTACGTCAAGCACGTCGATGTGGGCCAGTGGCCGCAGGCGCGGCGCGCGCATCAAGTGACGCGCTGCAACCAGTGCGCGCACGCGCCGTGCGTCGCGGCCTGCCCGACCTCGGCCATGTTCCAGCGCCCGGACGGCATCGTCGATTTCGACAAGCGCATCTGCATCGGCTGCAAGGCGTGCATGGCCGCCTGCCCCTACGACGCCATCTTCATCAACCCGGAAGACCACTCGGCCGAGAAGTGCAACTTCTGCGCGCATCGCATCGACTCGGGGTTGGAGCCCGCGTGCGTCGTCGTCTGCCCCGTCGAGGCCATCATCGTCGGCGACATGAACGACCCCGACTCGCTCATCGCTTCCTACGTCGGGCGCGAGCCCGTCGAGGTGCGCCGGCCCGAGAAGGAGACGCTGCCGAAAGTCTTCTACAAGGGCGCGCACCAGGCGACGCTCGACCCACTGGCCGCGCGCCGCCCCGACGGCGACCTCTTCATGTGGAGCGAGCAGAAGACCGGCGCCGACACGGTCAACTCCGGCAATCCCGCCTTCCGCAACTCTTCGGCCGCCGCCCTGCTCGCCTACGACGTGCCGCACTCGCTCCCGTGGGACTGGCGCGTCAGCCTCTACACCTGGACGAAGGGCGTGGCCGCTGGCGCGTACCTCGTCGCGGCCCTCTTTGCCCTCCTCATCGCCTGGAGCGACCCCGGCCTGCCTTTGGGCTGGCCGCGCGTCGAGGGCGCGGGCACGCTCTGGCTGTGGGTCGCGCCGGTCCTTTCGGGAGCGTTTCTGGCGATCACCGGCGCGCTGCTCATCTGGGATTTGGAACACCCCGAACGCTTCTACCTGATCTTCACGCGGCCGCAGTGGCGGAGTTGGCTGGTCAAGGGCGCGTTCATCATCGCGGGCTACTCGCTCGTCCTCGCGCTGCACTTCGTCGCGAGTTGGATTGGGAGAGAGCGCGAACAGTTGTGGCTCATCGCGGCGGGGCTGCCGCTCGGAGTCTTGACGGCCGTCTACACGGCCTACCTCTTCGCGCAGGCGAAGGCGCGCGACCTCTGGCAGAACCCTCTGCTGCCGCCGCACCTGCTCGTGCAATCGCTGCTGCTCGGCTCGGCGGCGCTGCTCCCGTTCGCGCTCTGGCTTGAGCCGGCCATGACGGGGCCGCTCTCTTGGGTGCTCGGCGTGTCGAGCCTCATTCACCTGCTGATGGTCTGGGGCGAAGTGACGCTCACGCATCCGACGGCGCACGCGCGGCTCGCCGTGTGGGAGATGACGCGTGGGCGCTTCGGGGCCTTCTTCTGGGCGGGCGTCGTGCTGTTGCTGCTCGCGGTCTTCGCGCCGTGGCTCGGGGTGGCGGCCGTCCCGCCCGCGCTCGTCGGCCTCGCGCTCCACGAGCACGCATACGTCCAGTCGGGCCAGGCCGTGCCGCTCGCGTGAGCCGCCCGCATACGTTCACGACAAGGGGAGACGAAAGTCACAAGCCCTCTTGAAAGGAGAGACGTATGGCAACGAGTAAGACGACGGCCAAGAAGTCTGCGAGCAAGGCGCCCGCGAAGTCGCCCGTCAAGCGTTTCCGCGCCGTGGTCAAACGCAAGGAGGGCGGCGATGTCTGCTCCATCGACATCCCCTTCGACGTGGAGCAGACCTTCGGCGCGCGCGGCCGCATCTCCGTGCGCGGCACGCTCAACGGCGCGCCCTTCCGCAGCTCGGTCTTCAGGATGGGCGGCGACTGCCACTTCATGGTCGTCAACCGCCGCATGCGCGACGCGGCGGGCGTCACGGGCGGCGAGACCGTCCCCGTCGTGATGGAGCGCGACGACGAGCCGCGCGTCATCGAACCGCCCCCGGACTTCGCGCGCGCCCTCAAAGGCAACAAGGAGGCGCGCGCCACGTGGGACAAACTCAGCTACACGCACCAACGCGAACACGTCGAGCACATCGAAGAGGCCAGGAGGCCCGAGACCCGCGAGCGCCGCATCGAGAAGTCGATTGAGTTGCTCGCCGCCGGCAGGAAGGAGCCGCGTTGAAAACCCGCACACGAACGATGCACAGCACACGCGCGACGCTCGTCCCGCTTCTCTTCATCATCGCCCTCGCCTGCCCGCTCAACGCCGTGCCCGCGAAGAGGACGGCGACGCACGGCGGCGTGAGCATCACCTTCGACGTGACGCTCGCGCGCGAGGCCACGGGCCGCACCGTCCCCGCCGCGCCGCTCGAAAACGCGGACGAGAAGCCCGACGGCGTCTTCCCCGAGCACGTCGCCTTCAACCTCGTCGGCATGCCCAACGCGCCCGCCGACTCCTTCAACGAGCCAATCGTGCGCGTCTCTCCGGTGGAAGAGTACCTGAAAGCCTTCGCGGTCTCGCCCCGATACGTTCGTGATGCCAAGCGCACCCTGAACGAGTTGCGCCGTCTCATCCGCCGCCGCTCCCCGACGCTCAAGGGCAACGTCCCCATGCTTCCCTTCCCCGACGCGACGGAGGTCTTCCACGCGCGCGTCAAGTACCTGCGCTTTCGCGGCGGCTCCGGCGTCGCCTTCCTCACGCAGGCGCAGCAGGACGACGAGTTGCTTAACAACCAGCACGTCACCTACGAGTTTCGCGGCCTCACCGACGACGGCCGCTTCTACGTCTCGGCCACCTTCCCCGTCGGCGCCCCCGTCCTCGCCGCGACCCGCGACGCCGGCACGCACGACGGCTACACGATCCCACGCGAAATCGGCACCCGGCTCGCACGGCAGCGCTACGGCGCCTACGTCGAACGCGTCCGCCGCAAACTCGAACGCCTCCCCCCCGCGCGGTTCCAACCCGACCTGCGCCTCTACGACGAGCTTCTAAGCTCGCTCGACATACGTAAGTGACGGCGCGCGTTGCGCCTCAGAGTTGAAGAGATGAACCTCAAAGAGCTGAACGAGCGCGTGAGCGCGGCGCGCAAGGAGACGGAGGCGCGGGGGGAGACTTTTTACCCGGGGCCGAGCCGCGTGCACCTGGCGGCGTTCCCGCCGAGAGAGCGTTGGGACGATTGGGTCGAGTTAGAGTCGAAGGCTTGGCCGGAGCGCGTGGAGCGGCGCTACATGCTCGTCCCGACGACCTGCTTCAACTGCGAGTCGGCGTGCGGGCTGTTGGCCTACGTCGATAAAGAGACGTTCGGCGTGCGCAAGTTCGAGGGGAACCCCGAGCACCCGGGCTCGCGCGGACGCAACTGCGCGAAGGGGCCGGCGACGTTGAATCAGGTCACGGACCCCGACCGCATCCTCTACCCGTTGAAGCGCGCGGGCAAACGGGGCGAGGGCAAGTGGGTGCAGGTCAGTTGGGACGAGGCGCTCGAAGACCTTGCCGCGCGCATCCGGAAGGCCATCGAGGAGAACCGGCACAACGAGGTGATGTACCACGTCGGCCGCCCCGGCGAGGACGGGTTCACCGAGCGCATTCTCGCCGCGTGGGGCGTGGACGGGCACAACTCGCACACGAACATCTGCTCTTCGTCGGCGCGCGCGGGCTACCAGTTCTGGATGGGGCTCGACCGCCCGAGCCCTGACCACGCGAACGCGGACGTGATCCTGCTCATCAGCTCGCACCTCGAAGCGGGCCACTACTTCAACCCGCACGCGCAGCGCGTGATGGAGGCGAAGCAGCGCGGGGCGAAGCTCATCGTCTTCGACACGCGCCTGTCGCACACGGCGACGCACGCGGACGTGTGGGTCTCGCCCTACCCCGGCTCCGAAGCCGCCATCATGCTCGCGGTCGCGAATTATTTAATTCAGAACAACCTCTACGACCGCGAGTTCGTGCGCCGCTGGTGGAACTGGGAGGAGTACATGGCGGTCGAGCACCCGGAGCTTGAGACGAGCTTCGACGGCTTCGAGGAGGTGCTGAAAAATCTCTACGCCGAGTTCACCTTCGAGTACGCGGCGCGCGAGTCGGGCGTGGACGCGCGTCAACTCGAAGAGGTCGCGAAGATCGTTTCGACGGCGGGCTCGCGTTTCTCAAGCCACAACTGGCGCTCGGCCGCCGCGGGCAACAGCGGCGGCTGGCAGGTGGCGCGCACGCTCTTCTTCGTCAACGCGCTGCTCGGCGCGGTGGCGACCGAGGGCGGCGTCTTCCCGAACGCGTGGAACAAGTTCGTCCCCAAACCCATCTATCTGCCGCCGCACCCGCCGCGCTGGAACGAGTTGACGTGGCCGCGCGAGTACCCGCTCGCGATGAACGAGCTGTCGTTCCTGCTGCCGCACTTTTTGAAGGACGGGCGCGGCAAAGTCGATACGTACTTCACGCGCGTCTACAACCCCGTGTGGACGAACCCGGACGGCTTCTCCTGGATCGAGGTCTTGCAGGATGAAAACTTAATCGGCTGTTACGTCGCGCTGACGCCGACGTGGAACGAGACGGCCTACTTCGCCGACTACGTCCTGCCGATGGGGCACGGCTCGGAGCGCCACGACATACACTCCTACGAGACGCACGACGCGCAGTGGCTCGGCTTCCGCCAACCCGTGCTGCGCGCCGCGCGCGAACGCCTGGGTGATGAAATCAAAGACACGCGCGAGGTCAACCCCGGCGAGGTCTGGGAGGAGAACGAGTTCTGGCTTGAGCTGACGTGGCGCATCGACCCCGACGGCGCGTTGGGGATTCGCAAGTTCGCGGAGTCGCAGGAGCGGCCGGGCGAGCGCCTCGGCGTTGACGAATACTACGGCTACATCTTTCAGCACTCCGTCCCGGGCCTGCCCGAGCGCGCGGCCGAAGAGGGTCTGACGCCGCTTCAGTTCATGCGCCGTTACGGCGCGTTCGAGATAGGTCGCAAGACCGGCGCGCTCTACGAACAGGACGTGCCGGAGGAGGAGTTGGAGGACGCGCGCACCGACCGCTTCGGCCGCGTCTACACGCGCGCGGCGAAGCCCGCGTCCACCAACGTCGTGCCCATCCCCGCGCCCGACGCCGACGCCGAGGGGCGCCGCTTCGTCGGCGTCGAGGTGGACGGCCGCATCCGGCGCGGCTTCCCGACGCCCTCGGGGCGCCTTGAGTTCTACTCGAAGACGCTGGCCGACTGGGGCTGGCACGAGTACGCCGTGCCCGCGTACATCAAGAGCCACGTCCACCCCGACAACCTCAACCCGGACCAGTCGGTGCTCATCTCGACCTTCCGCCTACCCGTGCAGATTCACACGCGCAGCGCGAACGCCAAGTGGCTCGACGAGATCGCGCACACCAACCCGCTCTGGATACACCCGCGTCACGCGGCACAACTCGGCATCAAGACGGGAGACAACGTGCGCGTCGAGACAGAGACCGGCTACTTCGTCGTCCGCGCCTGGGTCACCGAAGGCATACGCCCCGACGTGGTCGCGTGTAGCCACCACATGGGCCGCTGGAAGCTCGCGCACGAAGGCGAAGGACAACGTCAACTGATGCAGACCGTCTCGCTCGACCGCAAGGGCACCGAGTGGGACCTCAAACGCGAGCGCGGCACGCACGCCTACAACTCTTCCGACCCCGACACGACGCGCATCTGGTGGGCCGACGTGGGCGTCCACCAGAACCTCACCTTCCCCGTCCACCCCGACCCCGTCTCCGGCATGCACTGCTGGCACCAGGCCGTCCGCGTCCGTAAGGCCGACACGGCAGACCGCCCCGGCGACATCCACGTGGACACGGAGAAGTCGCGCGCCGTCTACCGCACCTGGCTCCAGTTCACGCGCCCCGCCGACACCAACTCGCCCGACGGCACCCGCCGCCCCTACTGGCTGCTGCGCCCCCTCAAACCCGCGCGCGAGTTCTACAAACTTCCCTCCGAGCCCGAGCCGGTGAAAGCAGACTGAATTAACAGGGATGGACATGAGAGGCAGGATTTGAAATTTCAAATCTCAAATCCTATTCATCCTGCCCATCCCTGTTAATTATTTCTATGGAGTTATTCCGCGCACTCGCAGTGTTGGTTGAGCCGCCGGGGCGGCCGGGCGTGGCGCGCGTGGCGGAGGCTCTGGGGGTGGGGGCTGTGCCGGAGGCGAGCGCGTACACGGAGCTGTTCGTGTTTCAGCTCTACCCTTACGCGTCCGTGTACGTCGGGGCGGAGGGGATGCTGGGGGGCGAGGCGCGCGACCGCGTGGCGGGGTTTCTGGCGACGCTCGGGCATGAAGTGCCGGCGGAGCCGGACCACCTCGCGCTGCTGCTCGGGGCTTACGCGGGGCTCTGCGAGGCGGAGCGGGACGAGCCGGAACAGCGGAGGCGAGAGCGCGTGCGGGGCGCGCGGCGCGCGATGTTGTGGGAGCACCTGTTGAGTTGGCTCCCTGTTTACCTTGACAAGGTCGAACGGGTCGCCCCGCCGTTCTATCGCCGTTGGGCCGAGACGTTGAGGGCCGCGCTCGACGCGGAAGCGGAAGAGTTGGGGATACAAGAAGCACTGCCGCTGCACCTGCGCGAGGCGGATGCGCTCGCGGACCCGCGCGCGTCCGCGCCGGAAGAGTTCTTGAAGACGCTGCTCGCGCCCGCGCGCTCCGGCCTCGTCCTCGTGCGCGACGACCTCGCGCGCGCCGCGCGCGAACTCGGCACGGGCGTCCGCGCGGGCGAGCGTTTGTTCGCGCTGCGCTCGCTCATGGGGCAGGACGCCGCCGGCACCCTCAACTGGCTCGCGCGCGAGGCCGAAGACTGGCACGCGCTCCACCAACGACGCCGCGCCGCGCACGGCCCCGTCGCCGACTGGTGGGCCGCCCGCGCCGCTTCGACCGCGCGCCTCCTGCGCGAGCTGAGCGACGACGCGGCACCCTCAACGATGAACGATGAACGCTGAACGCTGAACTGATGGCACCGGGCTTTCAGTTCATCGTTCATCGTTCATCGTTCATCGTTCCGTTAGAACAGTTTGAGGCTGCGGGCGCGGGTGCGGGCGAGGAGTTGGAGAAACTCTTCGCGGGGGATGAGGCGGGCGCCGAGGGCTTCCATGTGCGGGGTCATGACCTGTATGTCGAGCCAGTCGAGGCCGCGCGCGCGGAGGTGTTCGACGAGGAAGAGCAGCGCGAGCTTCGAGGCGTTGGGGCGCAGGTGGAACATGCTCTCGCCCGCGAACGCGCCGCCCGCGTCCACGCCGTAGACGCCGCCGACCAGTTCGCCGTCCTCCCACGCCTCGACGCTGTGCGCGCCGCCCCTGCGATGGAACTCGCAGTAGCCGCGCACGACCCACGGCTTGATCCACGTCCCCTTCTCGTGCGCGCGCACGACCTCGGCGCAGGCGCGGATGACGCGCTCGAAGGCGCGGTCGAGGGTGAACGTGAGCCGCGTGCGGCGCCGCTCGCGCGCGAGGCTGCGCGGGACGTGCAATTCGTCGAAGAAGAGGACGCCGCGCTCCGGCGGGCTGAACCAGAGCAGAGGGTAGCCGTCAACCGGCCACGGGAAGATGCCACGCGCGTACGCCTCTTCGAGCAGCGCGGGTTCGGGCCGGCCGCCGACGGCGACGATGCCGTCCTCGGTCGCCTCGCGCGGGTCCGGGAAGTGCGACTCAGCCATTTCGGCAGATGATAAAGCAAAAGCCCCGCGCGGGCACCGCCGCCGCCCGCCGTCTTTCCGCCCCTGCCCCTTTACCCCTTCCCCCTTCCCCTTTAAACTTACGACATGCCGGAGCGCGAGTACGGGTTCGAGGAGGAGACCGCGACCGAGAGCCGCGAGAGGCTGAAGAAGCCGCCGCTCTTCCGCGTCCTGCTGCACAACGACGACTTCACGACGATGGACTTCGTCGTCGAAGTCCTGATGCAGGTCTTCGGCAAGTCGGAGGCCGAAGCCTTCCACGTCATGTGGGCCGTCCACACGCAGGGCGTCGGCGTCGCGGGCGTCTACACCTACGAGATCGCCGAGATGAAGGTCGAGCGCGTCACGCAGATGGCCCGCGCCCGCGAGTTCCCGCTGCTCTGCACGGCCGAAGAAGAACCCCAGGACGACTGACCGCATCTAAACGGGTTTCTGAACTGAAAGCGCCCGAATGATAACCAAAGAGCTACAAGAGACCCTGAACTTCGCCGCGATGGAGGCCATCAAGCGGCGACATGAGTACGTGACGCTGGAACACCTGCTCTACGCGCTGCTGCACGAGCGCACGGCCGCGAAGGTCGTCCGCCAGTGCGGCGGCGACGCGAACGCGCTGACCAGGGAGTTGGAGCAGTTCTTCAAGGAGAACCTGGAGAGCGTCCCCGCCTCCTCCGACACGCTGCCCGAGTACACGGCCGCCTTCCAGCGCGCCGTCGAGTACGCGCTCCTTCAGGCCGAAGGCTCCGGGCAGAAGGAGGTTGACGGCGGCAACGTGCTGGCCGCGCTCTACCAGTCGCCCAACTCGCACGCCGTCTACCTGCTCAAGAAGCAGGGCATCACGCGGCTTGACATCCTCAACTATCTCGCGCACGGCATCTCGAAGGTCGAGGGCGGGACGGGCGAACTCGCGCCCGAGGCGGAGGGCGAAGACTACGAGTCCGAACAGGCGGCGCGCGACCCTCTGAAGGCGTTCGCCACCGACCTCGTCGCGCGCGCCTCCGAAGGCAAGATCGACCCGCTCATCGGCCGCGAAGCCGAAGTCGCGCGCACGATTCAAGTCCTCTGCCGGCGCCGCAAGAACAACCCCATCTACGTCGGCGACCCCGGCGTCGGCAAGACCGCCATCGCCGAAGGCTTGGCTTTAAAGATTAATAACGGCGAGGTGCCCGACCCGCTCAAGGGCGCCGAGGTCTACTCGCTCGACATGGGCGCGCTGCTCGCCGGCACGAAGTATCGCGGCGAGTTCGAGCAACGCCTCAAGGCCGTCATCAACGCGCTCAAGAAGAAGGAGAACGTCATCCTCTTCATCGACGAGATACACACCATCGTCGGCGCGGGCGCCGTCTCGGGCGGCACGATGGACGCTTCGAACATCATCAAGCCGGTGCTCGCCTCCGGCGAGATGCGCTGCATCGGCTCGACTACCTACCCGGAATACAAAGCCGCCTTCGAGCGCGACCGCGCGCTCGCGCGCCGCTTCCAGAAGATAGAGGTCTCGGAGCCCTCGCTCGAAGACAGCATCAAGATTCTCGAAGGCTTGAAGAAGCTCTACGAGGAGGCGCACGGCGTCGTCTACACCACGGAAGCATTGCGCGCCGCCGCCGAACTCGCCGCCAAGCACATCCACGACCGCTTCCTCCCCGACAAGGCCATCGACGTGATCGACGAGGTCGGCGCGATGGTCAAGTTGATGCCCGCGTCAGAGCGCCCCACCGAGATAGGCGTCCACGAGATAGAAGTGGTCGTCGCGCGCATGGCGAAGATTCCGCCGCGCACCATCAAGGGCACCGAGAAGGACCGTCTGCAAAGTCTCGACGCGGCGCTCAGGGGCGTCATCTACGGGCAGGACCACGCCATCGCGCAGATCGTCAACGCCATCAAGCTCTCGCGCTCGGGGCTCGGCCATCCGGACAAGCCCATCGGCTCGTTCCTCTTCTCCGGCCCGACGGGCGTCGGCAAGACCGAACTGGCGAAGCAACTCGCGCTCGCGCTCGGCGTCGAGTTCATCCGCTACGACATGTCGGAGTACGCCGAGCCGCACACGGTCTCGCGCCTCATCGGCGCGCCGCCCGGCTACGTCGGTTTCGACCAGGGCGGGCTCCTGACCGACGCCGTCAACAAGACGCCCTACGCCGTCGTCGTCCTCGACGAGATAGAGAAGGCGCACCCGAACCTCTTCAACATCCTCCTCCAGGTGATGGACCACGCGACGCTCACCGACAACAACGGCAAGCGCGCGGACTTCCACAACGTCATCCTCATCATGACCACCAACGCCGGGGCGCGCGAGATGTCGGACGCCAAGATCGGTTTCCAGAAAGGGCAGGAGGGTTTATCGCAGGGGCAGGGGCGCGGCGCCATCGAGCGCACCTTCAGCCCCGAGTTTCGCAACCGGCTCGACGCCTGGATCGCCTTCGCGCCGCTCTCGTTCGAGACCATCGAGCGCGTCGTGGACAAGTTCATCAACGAGCTGCGCGCGCAGCTCGTCGAGAAGAACGTCGAACTCAAGCTCACCGAGCCCGCGCGCCACTGGCTGGCCGAGCACGGCTACGACAAGCAGATGGGCGCCCGCCCCATGTCGAGATTGATTCAGGAGAAGATCAAGGCGCCCCTCGCCGAAGCGATTCTCTTCGGCCGCCTGCAACACGGCGGCACGGCCGTCGTCGCCGTCCCCGACACAGACATCCGCATCGAGGTCATCGAGCGGTAAGACTGAAGTTAAACGACAAAGACCGCGCGGCCCTCATCAACCATTGATGAGGGCCGCGCGGTCTTTCGTTCCCCCGCCGTCGCCTTAACGACTGCCCGCGGCCTTGAAAAGGTCGTCCACGAACCTGGGCACGTCGGGTTCCCATTTGACGGGGAGCCCTTTGGCCGTGCGCCAGCGGTGGAGCCAGGAGGGGCCGTTCCTGGCGAGCGCGTCGGGCTCGGCGTAGGCCGGGTCTTTCAACGCCTCTTCGAGCGTGACGAACGAATAGCCGCGCCGCTTCAACATCGCGGCCACTTCGTCGAAGCGGTCGGCGTTGAGCTCGTTGGCGTGGAGCAGCAAAGTCTGCTTCACCTCGCGCCCGAAGGTCTCGGCCGAGAGCCGCTCGAAGTGCTCGAAGACCGACTCCATGTAGGACACGTAGGCGTCGGCCACGCGCTTCGCCGTCTCCGCGTCGCCGCGCTTCCTGGCGTCGTAGTAGACCTTGGCGAAGATGAAGTCGCTGTTGTCCACCGTCACGGGCGCGACCGTGTAGCCGCGCGCCGCGAGAAACTCCGCGAGCCCGCGCTTGTACTCGGGCGTCGCCCCCGTCCAGAGGAAGGGGTGGCGGAAGTAACGCAGCTTCATGCCGCGTTCGGCGAGCAGCATCCGCGTGACGGTCTCGCCGCGCACCACGTCGTCCTTGTACTCTTCGAGCGACGCCTTCTGCAAACTGATGTGCGAGAAGGTGTGATTGCCCAGCTCCAACCCGGCGTCGAGCCACGCGCGCAGCAGGTCCGTGCGCGCGTCCATCTCGCCCTTGACGTAAAGCTTCCGCTCGTTGACGAAGCCGACCGCCGGCACGTTGTTGCGCTTGACGCTCTCCAACAGCCGCGACGTGACGCGGCGCATGTTTTCGAGGTCGCCGTATGGCGCCGGGAGGTCGTCGAACGTGACGGCGACCTCCCGGCGCGGCGCCGCGCCCGCCTGCCCCACGGCCTGCGCCGCGAGCACCCATACCAACAGCGCCGACGCGAGGAAGGCGCGCGCGACTCTCTTCCGTGTCATGCTCATCATCACTTCTTCACCTTGGCCTTCGCCTTCCACTCGTGCTGACGCTCGGCGAGGTAGCGTTTCATCGAGTCGGGCAGTTCGACCTCCTCGACATCCCTGTGCTTCATCCCCTTCGTCACGGCCCAACGGGAGAGCCACGAGTCGCCGTGCCGGCCCGTGTAGGTGTCGGGAAGTTGATAGGCTTCGTCCCGCGTCGCCTCGTCGAGCGTGACGAACGAGTAGCCGCGCCGCTTCAACATCGCCGCGAGGTCTCCGAAGCTGTGCGCGTTGAGGACGCCCCCGGTCAGCATCAACACCTGCGGTATCTCGCGCCCGACGACCTCGCGCGAGTAGCTTTCGCAGAACTCGAACATGCGCTCCATGTAGGCGACGTACTCCGCGCGCAGAGAGGCGGCGCCCGCGTCGTCTTCGCGCGTCATCAACTCGGCGTAGGCGCGGTTGAAGAGCCAGTCCATGTTGTCAACGGTGACGGGGTGGATGCGGTAGCCGCGCTCGCCCAGAAACTTCTCGACCGCCGCCTTCACCTCGGGCGTCGAGCCCGTGTTCAGGTACGGGTAGCTGAAGTAACGGACCTTGCCTCCGCGCTCCGCCGCCAGCTTCGAGAGCAGTTGGTCGCCGCTCACGACATCGGCCTGAAACTCCTCGACCGAAGTGTTGTAAAGGTTCGTGTGGTGCGCGGTCTCGTTGCCGAGTTCGTGGCCGGCGGCGACCCAGTCGCGCAGCGCCGCGACGCGCGCCTCGCTCTCTACGCCGTCGCGGTACAGCGACGCCTCGTTGACGAAACCGACCGCCCGCACGTCGTTCTCCTTGAGCGAGCGCAGCAGCTTGCGCATCTGGTTCGAGACGACGGGCGCGTCGTAGGAGTACCCGGGGAAGTTGACGAACGTCACCGCGACCTCGCGCCGTGGCGCCGTGGCCGGGGCGGCGGGGGCCGACTTGGCCTCGGCCGGCGTGAGCGCGCGCTGCGCGGCGAGCGCCCCGAAGAGAAGTGCGAAGAGCAGGGCCGCCGCCGCGAAGGGACGGCGCGTGTGCGTGCGTGTGTCTTGATGGACGAGTCTCTGTATGCGCTGCATGAGTGAACCTCCGTTGGCTGCTAAGGCCAGCGCCGCCGGGGGCGTCCGCGCGCCGCGCAGTTGTTCGAGCGCGGCGAGCGCGCGCGCGTAAGAGAGCGCGTCGCCCGTCGCCGCCACCGCCGCGTCGTCGCAGGCGTGCTCCCGTTCGGCGCGGACGCGCCCCGAGAGCCACCACGCCGCCGGGTGGTAGAACAGGAGCGTCTCGACCGCCGTCTGGAGCAGGTTCACCGCGTAATCGTAGCGGCGGACGTGCGCCAGCTCGTGCGCGAGCACGGCCTCCAACTGTTGCGGCGTCAGCCCCAGAAGGGCGCCGGCCGGGACCAGTATGACCGGCCTCAAATGTCCGACGACCGTCGGCACTTCGACGAGCGCCGAGCGGCACAGGCGCACCGCGCGCCTGACGCGCAGCCGTGCAGACACGCGCGCGAGAAGTTCTTCGAAACCGTGGGGCACGGCCACCGCGCTCTTCTTAAGCCTGAGCACCAGCAGCCACGCGCCCAACATGCGAGACGCGAGCAGCAGCACGCCCGACAGCCACGCGCAGACGAGCCACGGCAGCAGCGCCGTCAGGCGCTCCTCCGCAAGCCCCCGCCACGTCGCCGAAGCGTGCGCCGACGATGCGGACGAACCGTCCGGCGCGTGCGCCGCGAGCACGTTGCCCGCTCGCGGCGCACGCGCTGACGCGCCACCCGGGTCCGTCCAGGCCCCCTCCGGCCGGACGGACTCGCGCGCGAAGAGGTCGCGCCGCGTGTGCGGGGAGAGCCCCGCCGTCAGCACAGGCAGCAGGAGCAGCAGGAGCAGCGCCAGCACGCCTCCCGCGTAGCGGAGGTTGGCCGCGCGACGCGGCACGAGCGCCGCGAAGCACGCGTACAGGGCCGCGACGAGCGCCCCCTGCCACAGCGAATGGACGAGCGCCCACCCGGCCGCGTCGAGCAGAGGCTTGAGCGTCAACGTCGTTTCCATCACGGGCGCTCCTTCCCTTCCAACTCGTCGAGCATGTGCCTGATCTCCGACAGCTCCTCGGCCGAGGCCCGCTCGGTCGAGAGCGCCTGCATGACGAGCTTCACAGCCTGCCCGTCGAACGCCCTCCGCAGGAGGTCGCCGACGAGCCGCCGCTGCGTCTCGTCCTCGGGCGCGGCCGGCTCGTACCGGTGCGCCCGCTCGCTCTCGTCCCTCACGACTAAACCCTTGTCGGCCATGATCTGCATCGTCTTGAGGACGGTCGTGTAACCCGTCGTCTTGCTCTCGCCTAATGTTTCGAAGACTTCCCGCACGGTGCAGGGGCCGCGTCGCCAGAGCACCTTGAGGATTTCCAGTTCCGCGTCCGTCGGGCGCGGCAGTTCCGTTTCAGGCATTGCGCAATACCTCACCACAGACTCAAGTCGCCGAACACCCTACTACGAAGAAATTCGTAGTGTCAACGAAAATCTTCGTAGATAGTCCCACGCGAAGGGTTTTTAGAACGTTAAGTGAGGAAATAGTTGAAGTTCGTAGGCCGAAAATTTTCCGATTGACGGCCGGCGGGCTGTTATTGGGGCGGCTGCTGCTTCGCCGTCTCAAGTAGCTTTTTGAGCCACGGATGAGGCTCGCGCGCGGCGTGCTCGAAGGCGATGCGTTGGCCCTCGGGGCCGCCTTCGATGAGGAGCGCGGAGACGGCGTCGAAGCGTATGAGTTGCGCCTCTTCGCGGAGCCACTGTCGCATGAGGTCGAAGCTTGCGGCCTTCCGGCGGTGGACGAAGAGGTATGCGGCGAGGCCACGGCGGCGCGGGTCCTTGTCCTGTAGCAGCGCCGTGAGCATCGGGTCGAAGGAGGCGTCCGCCTTCGACTTGAGCAGTTCGGTCGCCCTCCAACGCACGCCCCCGTCGTCGTGCGCCATGAGGTTAACGAGGGTCTGCGTGTAGGCGGGCTTCCAATTCTGCTCCACCTCGTCCAGCGCGAGGAGGACGAGGAAGGGGTCCGGGTCTTCGACGACGGCCGTCAACGACGCGCCGCCCTTGAGCAGTTCACGCAGACGCGCCTCGGCCATGCGCCCGGCGAGTTTGGGGATGCGCGACTCGACGAACTCGGTCTCGTATGCGTGCGGGTCGAGCAGGTATGCGCGCAGGTAGTGTTCGAGCGCGCGGCGGTCGTCGGGCTTGGCCTTGAAGAAGAAACGGCCGACCCACGTCTGCACCTCGGACGAGTCGGGGGAGAGTTCGGCCGCCTTGAGGTAGAGACGCTCGGCCTCCTTCAGGTTCTTCTCGTTCAGGTGTATGCCCGCGAGGAAGTAGGGGAACGCGCCGTCCCTGGGGAACTTGGCCTCGGCCTCCGCGAGCAGCGCCTTGGCCTTCTGCGGCTCCTTCTCGATCACGTCACTGATTCTGACGCGGTAGCTCTCGGGCGTGCCGGGGTGCTTGCTCACCCACTCGCGCGCGACGCGCTCGGCCTCCGCCTCTTTGCCCTCGTGCGAGAGGACGCGCGCGAGCGCCTGCGCGTGTTGGAACTCGTCGGGCTCAAGCGCGATGAGTTTGACGAGGTACTGCTTTCCCTTCGCGTACTCTTCGCGCGAGATGTAGATGTCCGCGAGGCCGAAGAGCACGTCGGGCGAGTCGGGCTCGCGCGCGAGTTGCGCGAGCAGTTTCGCCTCGGCCTCCCTGTCGTTGTTGAAGGGCTTCTTGCCGAGGAAGTGCGTCTCGAAGGCGCGGTCGAACACCTGCCGCTCGAAGCGGCCGCGACGCGCGCCCTCAAGGATGTTGAAGGCCAACAGCGGCCGGCCCGCGTCTCGGAAGTGGCGCGCGAGCGCCATGTGCGTCTCGGGCTCGAAGTAGCGCGCGGCGTACTCCTCGCGGAGCTGTTCGAGCGACCTGGCCTGTTGCGCGGCGCAAGGGAGCGCGGCCGCCAGCGAACAGCAGAGCAGCGCGAGTAACTTGAAGGCCGTGCGAGGCGTGGAAGTCATCGTGTCACTCCTTAAAACGCGGAGGCCCACGGCCGCTCACCAGCGATGATAAGCAGGATGGCCGGGGCGGACGGCGACGAAGGTGCCACGGCAGGTGGCGCAGGTCTTACCGTTGGCGATGAGTTCGGCCTCGACGACGGCGCGCTCGTCGGTCGAGTCAACCACTCGGGCCACGATGCGCACGGGGCCGTCGGTCGGCGTCGGGCGCAGCAGTTTGATCGAGTAGTCGGCCGTGACGGTGCAGGGCGGGCGCTCGGCCCCCGCGCGGCGCATGAGGTGGTAGGCGGCGGCCCAGTTCGAGTGGCAGTCGAGCAGCGCACCGATGATGCCGCCGTTGAGCATGCCGGGGAACGCCTCGTACTGCGTTTCGGGGCGCCACTCGCAGACGACCTCCTCGCCCTCCGGGAAACTGCGGACGTGGAGGCCGCGCTCGTTCGCCGGCCCGCACCCGAAGCACGCGCTCTCGGGCGCGTAAAGCTCTTGCAGACTC
The DNA here is from genome assembly GCA_036379655.1 of Pyrinomonadaceae bacterium. Taxonomy (GTDB): domain Bacteria; phylum Acidobacteriota; class Blastocatellia; order Pyrinomonadales; family Pyrinomonadaceae; genus QHXN01. The sequence goes on along the minus strand of DASVGG010000172.1, from coordinate 11,436 downwards.
TCCATCACATTCGCGCTCGAAGTCATCGTCCTAGCGGACGACGCCGCCGGCATCCTCGACCCGGCCTACCGGGCCTTGAGTGTAAGTTAGAACGGTGGAGAAGACGACGGCCTTCCCCTTGAGCAGCAGCGGGGCGAAGCGTGTGCGCGACGCCGCCTGCGTCGTGGACGCGCGGAGGTCGGTCGGCCCGTCGAGCGCCTTCGCGCTGACGACCTTGCCCGTCTCGTCCACGACCACCTCGACGCGCACGGTCCCGCCTCTGGTCACGCCGCTCATCAGGCGGGAGGTGAAGTCGGGGATTTGCATGGCCGTGACCCTGCACAGGGCCAGGCCGCTCGGCACCATGATGGGGCCGCCGCCGGCCTGCTCCGCCAGCGCGGAGAAGGCGCGCTCCTCGACCCGCGCGGCCTCCGGGCCACGCCCGGTCTGGCGCAGGAAGCAGGAGTAAGTCTGCAAGGCGGCGAGGAGTTTCGGGTCCTCCGCCGAGAGCGTCCTCTCGCGCGCCTCGACGACGTACTTCAACAGCGGCTCGACCCGCGCGGCGTCCCGCCTGGCGGAGTAGGCGGACGCGAGGTTGCCGACCGTCAGCAGCACCTCTTCATGCTCACCGCCCAGAGCCTTCACCCTGATTTCGAGCGCCCGCTTGAAGAGCACGGCGGCGCGGTCGGGGTCCTGCCCCACGGTCATCGCCAGGAACCCGAGACTGTCGAGGACGGGCGCGCCCCGGAGGTCGTCCGGCGCGAACAGCTTCTCGTAGATCGAGAGCGCGCGGCGGTAGAGCTTCTCGGCGTCGCCGGCGCGACCCGTGGCCGCGTAGACCTTCGCGAGGTTGTTCAGCGAGACGGCCGCCAACTCGTCGCGGTCGCCGAACGTCTTCTCGCTGAGACTCTGCGCGCGCTTCGCGGGTTCGAGCGCCTCCTCGAACTTCCGCTCGCCGAACAGCTTCACGACCGTCTTGTTGAGGCCCTCTATCTCGGCGCGCGCGGCCGGGTCGCCGCCCTGCGCGCGCGACTGGGCGACGAGGCAGGCGAGCAGGCAGAGGGTCAGGAGGGTTTTATTCATGGCGCGTCCTTCCGGTTTCGTGTGCGCTCGCTTCACTGTTCGACGGCCGGGTCGTCCGTCGCGGCGGGCTCGCCCTTGTGGTCGGCGCCGCGAACGGTGCCGGTCTGGTCGAGGATGAAGGAGCGGCGGCCGGTCTTGCCGTAGGACTTGGGCGTGGCCGAGATTTCGAACTTGTCGGTCGCCACGTCCAGCTCGAAGTTGTACTCGGAGTTCTCAAGGAACGTCTTCTCCAACAGCTCCTCGGCGATCAGCTCTTCGAGCGTGGCGTAGCGCCCCTTCTGGCGCTCGTCCTTGTAGGCCGACTGCGCCCCCGCGATGCGGTTGAGCGCGTAGACGGCCATGTTCTCGTTCATGATGACGGAGTAGTCCTTGGCCGCGACCGCGACCGTGAGCGCGTAGGAGCGGATGAGCGAGACGGGGATGCGCGTCGCGTGCATCACCACGTCGCCCTCGTTGGTGGCCTCGTAGGAGGAGGGCGCCGTCTCGGCCGTCTCAAGCTGCGCGAGCAGCGCGCGCACGAGCGGGTCGGTGCTCCCGCCCGAGCGCTTCCTCGTCTCTTCGACCACGTCTTTCAGGATGGTGTCGGCGACGTAGAGGTGCGCGAGCTTCTGCCTGGCCTGCCACGCGACCGCGTCGCGGTAGACGTTCGTGGAGGCGAGCGTCTGCCGCGAGTCGAACGCGTCAACGCAGTGGCGCACGGCCTTCAACTCGCCCGCGACGAGGAAGTTGTTGATGATGGTGTAGGAGAACCCGGAGCCCTCGCCCATGATGTGAATGTCGAAGCCCTTGCGCTTCTCGGCGCGCTGCGGGGTGCTGAGCGAGGCGAAGCCGAAGACGACGAGGACGCGCGGCAGAATCTCGCGCACGCGCTCGGGGTTGTTGAGCGCGGCGAGATAGAGGAAGCCGGGCTCTGCGTCGCGCTCCTCCTTCTTGTCGTCGGACGCGCGCGGGCGCCTGAACCCGAAGTCGCTCCCGCTGAGCGGCATGCTGATGGCGACCTCGTTGCCGAGCGCGGGCAGCAAGTCCTCCTTGAACTTGAAGCCGAAGAGCTTTTCGACCGCCGCGATGGTCTCGTCCACGGTCGGCTGCCGCTCGGCCTCCGAATCCCCCGCGATCTCGGCGATGGTGCCGCCCGTCAGCAGACCCGGCGCGTTAACGGAGGCGGCGCCGACAGTCGAGTTATAAATCCGCGTCCAGTCGAGCGAGCCCGCGACGAACAGTTCCGCGTCGGCCGGCGCGACGGCGGCCGTCTCGCCCGTGACGGGCGGGCCGGAGACGACGTTCGGCAGGAAGGGGATGAGCGAGATGGTGCCGTCGGGCGTGTTCTCGACGGCGAGGCGGACGGCCAGCGCGCCACGGTCGAGCGAGGCGCCGAGCGCGACCGCGCCGGGGATGCGCGGCACGCCGCTCCACAGGCCACGGAAGACGCGACCCATGCCGCGCACGGCAATCTCTTCCTCCGACGGCGGCGGGGGCGGCTCGATCTTCTCCGGCTCACCTCCGGGCGCCGCCTCCACCCCAGCGACTTCGAGGGCCGCGCGCTCCTCGTCGCTCATCTCGGGCGAGGCCGCCGTCTCTTCGGGCTGACCCGTGAGTTCCGGCTGAATCTCGGGGTTGACCGGCTGCGCCTCGGACGGCACCGTCTCGGCGACGGCGGCGGTCTCGCCCGTGGTGGACGTGGTGACGGTAACGCCGTACTGCCCTTCCTGCTGGCCTTCGGACGCCTTCTGCATCTGAAGCGCCCAACCCTGCTGCGCCACGTCCGTGTCCACGTAGACGAAGAGCGAGTCGTTGGCGAAGCGCGCGCGCACGGTCTGGAAGCGCGTGCTGTCCGCGAGCCGTGGCCGCTCCTCGTCGCCGCGCAGACGCTTGAGCGTGAAGGACGAGTCGGCCGCGAGCAGCCAACGGCCCACGCGCTTGAGCGCGAAGGGCGCCCCGGCTCTGGCCACGGCGCGCGCCTCGGGCTTGGGGACGACGGGCTCGGGCGCGGCGCCCGTGATGGCCTTCTTCACCTGCGGCACCTTCTCGCCGAGCATGCGGCGCAGCTTCGGCTCGAAGGCGGCGGCCTTCTCCGGCGATTCAAGCTCGACGGCCATCAACACCTGCGGCACCTCCGCGCGCGCGGGCATGAAGGCCGCGACCGCGCGCGACTCGCCGAGCGCCTCCGAGTTGTCGAAGAGGAAGCCGTAGAGTTCGACGAGCGGCTTCGCCTCCTCGCCGCCGATGAGCCTGAGCGACGCGACGGCCGACTTGACCTCCTCCGTGCGCGCGAGCATCCCGACCCTGCGTACCTCCATGTAGACCGTGTAGCTGTCCGCGGCCAGCATCTCCTCGACGGAGAGGTCTGGCTCCGCGCGGCGGGCCGTCTGCGTCCGCGGCGGCGCGGCGGCGGGCGTGGGCGAGACTCTGGGCTGGCGCGCGGGCGTCTGCGTCTGCGTGCGCGGCGCCGGTGCCGTGCGCCGACGGCGCTGCGCGGCGCCCACGGGCGCGAGACTCAACACAAGGAGTACGACGCAGATGTGCGTCGTGAGGCGACGGAGAGTTGTAGGGGACTTCATTTCTTTCTTACCAGGAGGAGGCGGCGCCGGGGATTTGCGGCCGCGGACTCTTCGTAGCGAACTAAGGGGCGCGGCGACCCGCCGCGCGACGGCCGAGATTGTAACTCACGCGCGGCCGGTTGTAACAGGTGGCGACCGCTGTTCTGGATTAAGTCCAACGTGCCCGGCCGCGTCCCTTCTCACGGGCGTTTGACTTCAAAGCGGGGGGCGGCGTAACGTTCGGCAGCACACACTTCTCTTCTTAAGCGAGGCAACACGGACGATGAACAGACGCTTCTTTGCCGCCTTCGCGCTCGCCGCCCTGCTCTCATGCGCGGGCGCTTGCATGACCACCGAGCCGAACAACATCAAGCCGGCGCTCGACTCGGTCAACGCCGACGACCTCCTGCGCCACATCAAGGAGCTTTCGTCCGACGCCTACGAGGGGCGCGGCCCCGGCACGCCGGGCGAGGAAAAGACGGTCAAGTACATCACCGAGCAGTTCCAGAAGATGGGCCTCAAGCCCGGCAACCCCGACGGCACGTTCGTGCAGAAGGTGCCGCTCGCCGGCTTCAAGGCCGAGCCCGAGGCCGCCTTCAAGGCCGGCGACAAGGAGATGAAGCTTGAGAACCTCAAGGACTACGTCGCCGTCTCGCGCCGCTACGAGCCGCAGGTGGACGTGGTGGACTCCGACATCGTCTTCGTCGGCTACGGCGTGAAGGCTGACGAGTACGGCTGGAACGACTACAAGGACGTGGACGTGAAGGGCAAGACCATCGTCATGCTCATCAACGACCCGGACGTGCGTTCGGCTTCAAACCCGAACGAGCCCGACCCGAACGTCTTCAAGGGCAAGGCGATGACCTACTACGGCCGCTGGACCTACAAGTACGAGGAGGCGACGCGACGCGGCGCCGCCGCCGCCATCATCGTCCACGAGACCGGCCCCGCCGGCTATCCCTTCGAGGTGGTCTCGGGGAGTTGGGGGCGCGAGAACTTCGACATCGTCTCGCCCGACAAGAACGCCGGCCGCGTCGGCGTCGAGTCGTGGATAACTCTGGACAAGGCCAAGGAGTTGTTCGCCGCCGGGGGACAGGACTTCGACGCGTTGAAGAAGCAGGCGACGACGAAGGAGTTCAAGCCCGTCGCGCTCAACGCGAAGGCGACCTTCCACATCAAGAACACGCTGCGCACCATCGACTCGCGGAACGTTTTGGCGAAGCTCGAAGGCTCGGACCCGACCCTGAAGAACGAGTACGTCATCTACACCGCGCACTGGGACCACTTAGGGAAAGACGACAAGGCGCAGGGCGACGGCATCTACAACGGCGCCATCGACAACGCCTCCGGCGTCGCGCAGGTGCTCGAACTCGCGGAGGCTTTCACGAAGCTGCCCACGCCGCCCAAGCGCACGCAAATCTTCCTGATGGTGACGGCCGAGGAGAAGGGGCTGTTGGGCGCGAAGTACTACGCCGAGCACCCGCTCTATCCGCCCGCGAAGACGCTCGCCAACATGAACATCGACGGCGCCAACCAGTGGGGGCGCACGAAGGACGTGGTCTTCATCGGCGAAGGCAACACGACCGTCGAAGACATCGCGCGCGAAGTCCTGACGGCGCAGGGGCGCACCGTCAAGCCCGACCCCGAAACCGAGAAGGGCTTCTACTACCGCTCCGACCACTTCGAGTTCGCCAAGATCGGCATCCCCGCCTTCTACGCCGACACGGGCACCGAGTACATCGGCAAGTCGCCCGAGTTCAGCACGCAGAAGCGCGAGGAGTACACCAACAACGACTACCACAAGCCCTCGGACGAGGTGAAACCCGACTGGGACCTCTCCGGCGCCGTCGAGGACGCGCAGTTCCTCCTCTCCGTCGGCTACCGCATCGCGCAGGGCGACAAGTTCCCCGAGTGGAAGCCCGGCACCGAGTTCAAGGCCAAGCGCGAAGAGTCGCTCAAGGCCGGCGCCGGCCCGTCGTAAGGGTTAACGATGAACGCTGAACGCTGAACGCTGAACTGAATACAAGATGCCTGTCTTACAGTTCATCGTTCATCGTTCATCGTTCATCGTTCCAATCATTGTCTTTTAGAGCGATGAAACTGAGAGCTTTAATTTTATGCGGCCTCTTCTGCCTTCTTGCCTGTTCGGTGATAGCGCAGCAGACGCCGGAGCCGAAGCCCGAGCCGCCCGCGACGAAGAAGAACGCGCGGCCCGTGGAAGAGTTGGCGGCGGCCGAGCCGTTCGACAGGATGACGCCGGAGCAGATGGCGGGGCGCTGCGTGACGCTTGAGAGTGAGGCGGGCGACATCGTCATCGAGGTGCTGTCGGAGGCCGCGCCCGAGTCCGCGCGCAACTTCCTCAACCTCGTCTCCATCGGCGCGTTCGACACGACGACCTTCAGCCGCGTCGTGAAGGACTTCGTCGTGCAGGGCGGGAACGTGATGACGCGCGAGACGGTGACGGCCGACCTCATCCGCCGCGCCTCGCGCAAAGTGCCCGACGAGCCGAACCCGGTCAAGCACCTGCGCGGCGTCGTCTCGCTCGCGCGCCCGACGGAGGCGAACGCCGCCACCACGCACTTCTTCATCCTGCTCAACGACTCGCCGCACCTCGACGGCACCTTTGCCGCCTTCGGCCGCGTCCGCGCGGGGATGGAGGTCGTGGACCGTGTCGCCGCCGGTGAACTCGACGGCGAGAAGCCGAAGAACCCCGTCCGCATCCGCCGCGCGCGCGTCGCGCAGTGCCAGCCCGCCGCCCCCGACCCGACCAAAAAATAGTAGGGGCGCCCGCGCTGACCCGCGCCGCGAGCGCCCCTCGGCAGGGCGGGGAGAGACTAGAGGCGTGCCCCACCGTGCCCGAACCCTCCCAGACTTTTTCAGTCGCCCGCCATCGTCCCGCAGCCCATTTCTTTCACCTCACCTCGGACGCCCGACAGTTCATCGTTCATCGTTCATCGTTCATACTTCCAATCTACTCACCGAACATCGTGACGATGAGCTTGACCATCGCGGGGACGAACTCGCCGCGCCTGACCGTGCGCGCGGGCTCGAAGCGCGGACCCGGCACGGCGACGAACTGGCCGGGGCCGAGTTGCCTGATCTCGGCCGGGTAGGCTTGCAGCAGTCCACGGTCTAACGCGAGCTGCACGTAGCCGCGCATGGCCGAAGGGATGTCGGCGTTGTCCGTGAGCGCCTTGCCGCCCGTCGTCACGGTCGTCCCCGCGAGCGCCTTCGCATCCTTGTCGAGTCGCAGCGCGCGCACCAACGCCACGGCCTGCTCAAGCCTGTTCACCTGCGCCGACCCGCCGAAGGTCGTCACCGACGTGCCCATCACGCCCTCTTTCCTAAGCGACTCGGCGAAGAGTGCTTCGGGCGTTCCGGTCACAAGGTCCGTGAAGCTCGGCCTGTTCGGGATGTACTGCGGGACGCGCGCGCCCAACATCAGCGCGCGCGCAAGCTCCGCGCGCGTCAGCACGTCGTCGGGACGGAAGAGACCGCCGTCGGCCGACATCACGCGGTCGTAGACGAGTCGCAGCGCGCCCGTCCGCGCGCCCGCGTCGAGCGCCGACACGTCCGCGACCTCCGAAGGGTTGTAGAGGTAGTGGCGCGTCAGCACGTAGTAGGGCTGCTCGGCGACGACGCCGAAGCCCGCCACGCCCGCCGAGACCTGCACGGTGTACGTGCCGGGCTCTGGGAACTCAAGCTTCACGCCCTCGCGCGCGCCGAAGAGCCCGCCAAGGTTGACGGCGTCCGAAGTCGCTACCGTCTGTCCATTCTTCTGGACCGTCAGGCGCAGGTCGTTGATGACCAACTGCGTGTTATCGACGACGACCTCGTTCTCGCCGACGGCCGCGCCCCAGTTCAGCTCGACGAAGGTGAAGCGCGCGTTGGCCGGCACCGTGATGGTGTGCGTGCGCGAAGAGTTCGCGGCGACGCTGCCCTGTTGCAGCGGCGTGTCCTGCCGGCCGACCGCGAGCCCCTTGCCGTCGAAGCCGAAGTTGCCGTAAGGCTTCGACGGGTTCTGCGCGAGGTCAACGGCGGCGTGAACGTTCGCCAGCCCCGCGCCCGCCTCAAACTCATCGTAGGTGGCGAGCGGCGTCGCCGTGCGCACGAGCACTTCGCGCACCTCGTCGGGCGTCAGGTTGCGGTTCGCTTCGAGGATGTTGGCGATGATGCCCGAGAGGTGCGGCGCGGCCATCGACGTGCCCGAAATCTGCGTGTAGTTCGGCAGGTAGTTAGAAGGGATTTCGAGGTCCGCGTCCAACCCGTTCGCGGCGAGGTTCGTGCGCGAGCGCGCGGCGATGATGGCGCTCGTGTTGCCCGCGCCGCCGCCCGTGCCCGGCGTCAAAATCGTCGGGTGGACGTTCTCGCTCAGGAAGACGCCGCGCGAGGAGAAGCCCGCGAGACGGCCGTCCTTCGTCGCCGCGCCCGCCGTGATGACCCACGGCCACGGCGTCCAGCGGTTCTGCGTGTTCGGCGCGGGGCCGTCGTTGCCGTTGGCGAAGACGACGACGATGTTGTTGTCGTGCAGCGTCTTCGACGCGACGTTCACGGGATGGTCCGGGTCGTAGTCCGTCGCCGAGTTGCCCCACGAGTTGTTGACGACGCGGATGTTGTACGCGAGTTGGTTCGTCAGGATGTAGTCGAAGGCCGCGACCTGCCCCAACACGAAGAGGCCGCCGCCCGAGCCGATGCCGAGCACGGAAGCGCCGGGCGCGACGCCCGCGTAGAGCCCGCCCGAGGCGACACCTGTGCCGGCCGCGATGGAGGCGACGTGCGTGCCGTGCCCGCCGTTCGTGTCGGAGTTGGGCTGGTTCTCAAGATATGACGGCGGGATGATGCCCTCGAAGACGTTGCCGAGCGTGCCCGTCCTAACGATGAGACCGTCCTTGTCGTTCATGTTCATGATGACGTTCTGGACGGTCTTGCCCGCGTTGGGGTTCACGACGTTGTAGGTCAGGTCTTGATGCGTCCCGTCCACGCCCGAGTCGTTGATGGCGATGGTGATGCCCTTACCCGAGACGGGCAGGCCGCCGTTGGCGCGCGTGATGTCGATGTCGTTGCGCAGGCGCTCGGTGCCGACGAGCGGGTTGCTCTGGTGGTCGTATAGTTGAACTGGAGCGTTGAGGTAGATGGAGCGCAACTCCTCCCACCCGGCCAACTGCCTGACTTGCGCGGCCGTCGCGTTGATGGCGACGACGGGCAGACGGTTCATGCGATAGCCGCCCCGGATGCCGAGCCCGAGCACCCGCGAGACCTGCGACTCCGTCACGCGCTCGCCCTTGAAGGTCAGGATGACGCCGAACAGGTCGCCCGCCTTAGCAGACAACAGCTTCGCCTTCAACTGCGCGTCAACCCTCGGCGCCGCCTGCGCGCTCAACGTGAACACGGCGCCGAGCGCGACCGCGATGACGATGTTGAAGAACCTCTGCCGCTTCATCAGTGCCTCTCCCTTTCCATCTCATCAAACAACCCGGGAGCGCGGGCATCCTGCCCGCCAAAGCGTGCTTCAGCACGCTTAGCCGTCATTCGTTATCTCTCAACGTCGAGACATAACGTCTCTCTGCTTTCGCGCTACGCGCTCATGGCGGGCAGGATGCCCGCGCTCCCGGCGCCGTTTCCGTTGGCGGCTCGGGTGAAGCCCCGTTCCCCCGAGGGGGCTTCACCCGAACCGCGCCCGAACCGCGGGCCTTGTCCGGCACGGCTTGCCCTCCGCCCCGGCGCCCACGGCAAGCCGCGTTACTGCACAACGAAGTCGGAGCCCGACGCCGTGTCGGAGCTTAAGAGCAGCCCGCCCGAGACCGACGTGCCGATCAGTATCTGCGCGTTCGCGCCCGTGCCCGTCGAAGTCGTGCCGACGACGTTCGTGCCGGCGATGGCGTTGATGCTGGCGACCGGGACGCGAATCACGATCTGGTTGCCGACGACCTCGCCCGAGTCGGGCGCGCCGTCGCCGACCTGGTTGTTCGTCCCGTTCGGCAACGTCTCGTAGTGGCCGTACTCGTAGACGACCTCGCCCGTCTCCGAGACGTTGGCCGAGACGAAGACCGTTACGCCGTTGAAGGCCGAGCTGACCGTCCACGCGTTGTTCTGCAAACGCTCGGACGCGTTCGCGAGCGTCAGCGTGTAGACGATCTGCTGGTGCTGTGCGTCGTAGGCGAAGTCAACCGACTGTATGTCCTGCGCGCCCGTGCCGAAGGCGTCGCCCGCGGGGTCGATGATTTCAGCGCCGCCGCTGTCGGGAATCAAATCGAACGGGTGGTCAATCGCGGTCAGACCCATCGCGGCGCGCACGGCGTTATGCGCGTCAACGTAGCCGGCGCCGACGACACGCTCGTCGAACGGCATCGGGTTGGCCGTCTGCCTCAGTATCGAAACCACGTCGTCCGGCGTGAGCAGCGGGTTCGCCTCAAGCATCAACGCGACGACGCCCGAGACGTGCGGGCACGCGAAGCTAGTCCCCTGCGAGGTCGTGTAGTACGGAAGATAAGCGGGCGCGATGGTCGTCAAATCGTTGCCGACGACGGGCACCGTGCCGAGTGTGTTCGTCAGCCCCGCGCCGCGCAGGCGCGCGCTCTTGATGTCAACGCCGGGCGCGGTGATGTCGGGCCGGAGGTTCGGCGCGAGTGACGTATCGGCGGGCATGCCGGCCACGTCCACGCCGGTGCCGTTATCGACGCCGCGCGAGCTGAAGTCGGCCGGGCTCCCGAGTCCCTGCTTGACGCCCGCGGCGACCGAGATGGTCCAGGGCATCGTCGAGTAAGGGTTGATGGAGGTCGGCGTGTCGCCCGCGTTGCCAGCGGCGAAGACGACCGCGATGTTGCGGTCATGCGAGATGCGCGTGGCGACGTTGACGGGGTTGTTCGGGTCGAGGTCTTCGGCGTTGAGCGAGGAGCCCCAAGAGTTGTTGATGACGCGAATGTTGTATGCGTACTGGTTCGCGAGCAGGTAGTCGTAGGCGCCGATGATGGCGACCGAGGGCAGGCCCATCTCGTTGCCGGAGTTGACGCCGACGAGGTGCGCGCCGCGCGCGACGCCGCCGTAGAAGCCGCCCGACTGCTCGCCCGTGCCGGCGGCGACGGCCGCGCCGTGCGTGCCGTGGCCGGACTCAAGGTCCGATAGCTGCTGGTTCTCTAAGTAGATGGGCGGGACGAAGCCCGTGCCGTGGAGGATGTCGCCGATGGAGACGCCGACGCCGAGGACGAGGCCGGCGTCGCCGACCACGGTTTCGGAGAGCGGCTGGATGACGTTCTGCACGGTCTTCTTGCCGTAGGTCAAATCCTTGTGCGTCGCGTCGATGCCGGTGTCGATGTAGCCAATGCCGATGCCCTTGCCCGTGATGGGGAAGCCCGGGTTCGACTTGTTGTTCTTCGTCACCTGTACGTCGCGCGTCATCTGCGGGACGCCGATGAAGGTGCGGCTCGCGTTGGTGAAGGTCTTCATCAAGCGGTTCGAGTAGATGGAGACGACGCCGGGCTGACGACTGACGGCCGCGAGTTGCAGGGCGCTCAGGTCGGCGATGACCATCGGCAGTTCGCGCGTGGCGAAGCCCCTGGTGATGCCCGCGAGTTGGAGGCGCGAGAACTCGGGGGCGCCGGGCTTCCTGTTGTAGGTGATGATGACGGGGACGGTCGCGCGTTGCGTGAGCAGGCGCGCGAGCTGCGAGTCGATCTTGACCGCCGTCGCCGCCGAGGCTGTCGTGCCGCCCGTCCGGTTGGGCAGAGTCGCGAGGCCGAGGACGAGAGCCAGCGCCAACAGGAAGGTGATTCTCAACGTCGTCGTCATCATGTTCGTTTCCTCTTTATCCGATTGAAGGGTTGCCGGGTTGCGGCCCGGA
>DASVGG010000171.1:0-25550 GCA_036379655.1 Pyrinomonadaceae bacterium | reverse complement strand
GCGTGCTAGGCACCTCCCCGGACGTGTGGCTGGGGCTCCAGCAGGACGTAGACCTATGGGACGCACAGGAGGCCAACAAGCAGGAATATGAGCGGATCAAGCCGCTGAAGGCTGCGTAAACCATGAAGACCATCACTATCGCGAATCACAAGGGGGGCGTGGCGAAGACGACGACGGCGCTCAACCTGGCCGTCCTGCTGTCAAAGCAGGGCTCGCGCGTGCTGGCTGTAGACCTCGACCCGCAGGGCAATCTCTCTCTCTCGCTCGGCGCCGATCTCCAGGAGCTGGAGGAGTCGCGGCTCACCTCGCACCGCCTGATGCTCTCCGACCGCGACGACTACTCGGCCTTCGTCCGCGGCGCCCGGCCGCGGCTCGACCTGCTGCCGGCGTGCCTCGACGCCGACGCCGAGTCGATGCTCCTCGCCCAGCGCGTCGCCGGTGAGCTGCTCCTCAAGCAGAAGCTCGCGCCCGCCAAGCGCGTCTACGACTTCTGTGTCATCGACACGCCGCCGAACCTTCAAACTTCGACGCTGAACGCGCTCGCGCTCTCTGACCTGGTCATCATCCCCATCGAGACTTCCCTCTTCGCCCTGCACGGCATCACGCAGATGCTCCGAACGATTGGGCAGGTCAGGAGGGTGCACGCGCCGCAGCAGATCATCATGGCGCTCTCGACGCTCCACAACGCGCGGCAGAAACTCGACCGCGACGTGCGCGAGCAGGTCCTCGCCAAGTTCGGGAGCGACTTCGTTTTCAACACCACGATCCCGCGCTTGGTCGCCGTCGGCGAGGCCACGGCGCAGCTCCAGGCCGTCGTCGAGTCGCAGCCGGACTCCCAGGCGACCTTCGCCTTCCATAAGCTGGTCTCGGAAGTCTTCGGCGTGCTCGTCGAAGAGGGGTTAATGAATGAGCAAGAAGTCCCGAGAAGCAATTCTAAGTAACTTATCCCGCGTGCTCGATCCACCTGCCCCGCCCCGCAGGCGTGGGGCGAATCTGGACGGGCTGCTGAACGAGTATTCGCCTCCTGAGCAGGAAAAGGCGCAACCTCCCTCCCCTGCTCTCGCCCCGACCCCGGTGGTCGCCGAAAGCCCGGTCACGGAGACTAGCAATGTCACAGAGACACGGCATATCACAGAGACTAGCCATACCCCTGAGACTAGCCATGTCAGCGGTGCCCCAGATGCCGTGTCAGAGACATGGCATGCCCCGGAGACAAGCCATGTCCTTCCGGCAAGCCATGTCAGCGAGAACACCCAAACTCTGGCCGCGCTCGCCGAGACACTGAAGTACGGGGAGGGGCACGCGCGCATCAACCACGACTTCTTCGACAGCGTCGTCGCGCGCCTGCCGTCCGACGCCCAGCTCCTATGGGTTCACCTCAACCGCTACCGCGAGGGCCGGGCTAACTACACCGTGCAGTTGAATTGGCCGAAGCTAGAGCAGAAGACGAAGCTCAGCCGCAGCACGCTCTACCGCGTGAGCAAAGTGCTGAAAAGGGAAGGACTGGCCGAGCAGTTCGGCCTCGACCTCGGCCGGGGCAAGGAGCAGGGCTTCCGGTTTAGGCTCTTCTATCCGACAAGCCTTGTCACACAGACAAGCCATGTCAGGGAGACTAGGCATATCACGGAGACACACAATAAAAGAAAAGACTTAAAAGAAAACTCTAAAAAGGGGATTAACCGGCTGACGCCGGATGAAATCCAATCCTTCACGGCGACTGTCGCCGACCTCCTCGGGGAAGGGCAGTCCATCGAAGAGATCGAGGGGCGGTTTGCACCGACCATGCACGTGGTGGATTGGGCGACGGTGCGGAGTACAGCGCTGGCGCAGGCCGCGCCGAAGAGAGGGAAATGACACAGGGCTTAATGGCGGGGAAGTCAAAACGTTTTGGGATGCAGGCTGGCCTGACTGAGACCGTGAAAGATGAGTGCAACTAATCAAATCCGTTTAGACGAGATGCTTCCTAGTGGCTCCGTCATTCGTTGGTCAGAGCGCGATAACGTGCGCGTGCCTGTCACGTGCGGAAAGTGCAGAGTTACGCGTGTCGTCGTTGCGACTAGCAAGGTGGTTTCAGGAAAGGTTGGGAACTTCACTTACAGCGGGCTTTGTCGTAAGTGCTCACAGCCGAGCAGCTATTCCGCTGACCAGGTATTGCCCTCCGGCTCGGTCGTTCACTGGGGCGAGCGCGACCCGGATAACCAGCGGCGGTGTAGCGTGACTTGCGGGCGGTGCGGTGCGCGCCGCTTTACCCGGCCATACACAGAAAGGCCGGGCTGGTCGGGCTTCTGTAAGAGGTGCCCCGATCCCAACGACAGTAAGGACGCCGACGAGATTCTTGCCTCCAACTCGATCATTCACTGGCCGGAGCGGCATAAGAATCACGTGCCAATCACCTGCGGCACATGCGCTTCGAAGCGTATGGTCAAGGTGCGCACAGTGACTGAGTGGCAGGATAGTGACCCGAAGTACAGAGGTCTCTGTCGTCACTGTCTCTGCCAACCCAGAAAGCACCTCGGCGACCAGACACTTACCTCCGGCTCGATTATTCACTGGGACGAGCGCGACCCGAATGACCAAAAGTCTAATCGGCGGTTGGTGACTTGTGGAGCCTGTAAAGCCACCCGTTACGCCCCCGTCCCTCGCGGTGCGAAGTTGTCAGGCTGGTCAGGCTTTTGCACGGAGTGCTCCGGTTTGAGCCGGCCGCGCCCGGTCTTGCGCGGAGATGAAATCCATCCTTCCGGCTCAGTCATTCATTGGGACGAGCGCAACCCGAACGACCGTTATTACGGTATTGCCGTCACCTGTCGTCAATGCAAGGGTAAAAGTTTTATCAATAAACAGAGCATCAGGAACTCAAGCTGGAAGGGGCTTTGCTCCGAATGCCTGAGTCAACCCGGCGCACTTTTCAAACTCAGCGGCGACGAGTGGGTACCCTCGGGAGCAATTATTCACTGGAATGAGCGCGACCCGGATAACCCGGGTCGCGCTCAGGTCACCTGTTCGAAGTGCAAGGCCAACAAAGAAATGATGACTGTCAGCTCGGGCAATAAGCTGACCTCGAAGTTTTATTGCCGAGAATGTCGATCTGAAGAACGGCGCTCTGCATTAGCTGAAGCATGGAGTGCCAAATCACGTACTGGGGCGGCATCGGCTACTAAGCGCGGTGTTGGTCGCCCGCGTAGGACCCCGGAAGCTGATAGACAAAAGCTGACAACCCTATTGAGTCGGGTTCATGAAGAAGTGACCCGGTTAAGAAGTGAAGGTCGGCAGCGCAGTAACGTAACGGCTAATGAGGTCGCAAGGTACTTAGGAATTGGCTCTCATGAGCGGGGCGGGACAGCCATGATGCAAAGAGCTACAGAGTGGGGCCTGAATAGCGATTGGCCCACATTAAGGGACTTTTTTTGGGATGGAGGACAGCCGGCGGAGGTCAATTTTTATTCGGCGAATAAAAATTGATGAGGTCAATTTTTATTCGCTTTATATAAAGCGGACGACAGCTTCAAATCTTCGGTGTAGTAAAGAGCCTGACGCTACATGCGTCAGGCTCTTTACCTTTTGGCGGAACACAACGAAGCCCCGGATTAGGGCCCGGGGCTTCGTCAGAACAATCCGCTTCGAGCGGATCGAGGCTTAGCTGATGCGAGGATACACCCAACGGACTGAAAACCCCAAGAAATTCGCAGGGGCGCGCCGCCCCCATGGCGTGTCGGTGGAAGGGAGGGGTGCATGATAGCGGCTACCGCTTTCCCCCAACTCGCGCCTCCCCCTCAACTTCCCGCCGACCTGCCGCGGCAGTCTCCCACGGCCGTGACTCCTGAGCCGCTCCCCGGGTACGTGCTCACCTGGACTCTCGTCAACTACTTCTCGACTCTGGCCGAGGCGGACGCCGCACGCGTCGAGAGCGAGTACGGGCTTGACCGGCAGGCGTGTGAGTCCATTGGCCTGCGCGCCGCGCCAACGCCCACGCACGTCCTGTTCGCCCTGCACGGCGTAGCCGAGCGCTTCGGGTGGCTCAAGAGGTGGCCGGCGCCGTTCAGCTTCGACGGCGAGCACCTGCGCCTGCACACGCCGTCTTATGGGATCATCTTCCCGGTGTGGCGGGACTACTGCCGCGCGTGGATGCACTACCGCAGCGCCTCCGACACCTCACCTCGCTGGGTCACCTCGGCGCACGCCCCCGGCGGCTCGAAGGCACAGGCGAGCGTCCACGTCACAAACCCCCACCGCGCACTCTCACTCGGCGTCATCCAACTCGTCGTCCACCCACTGGAGGCCGAAGCCATAGCCCTCGGTGGCGTCATCCCCGTCGTCGCCGTCAACGGCCTCCCACCCTCCTCGGTCATTATCCAGTTGCGCGAGACCCTGCCATCCTTGCGCGCCGTAAACCTCGATCTGGCGGAGCCCGGGCCGTTCGTGAAACCCCTTGAGCACGCCGGTTTGAAAGTCGAGGTACTCACATGAGCACGTCGATACGCGAACGGCGGGAGCGCTCGGCCGCGGCACTTTCCGAGCGCGCGGTCGAGCTGCGGCGCGAGGACGAGGAGGCGCCGCAGCGGCTCGCCAGCATGGAGCGCTGGCGGCGCAAATCGGATGAGCCGGCGCGCGTACATCACGCCAACGGCATCCTCGCCCTCCGGTGCTGGATCGAGGCGTGCGGCTACGACATGGAGAAGTCTTACAACGTCCTCTCCGTATCGGTCGCCGCGGCCGGCGGCGCCGACTTCGAGGTCAGCAGGCCCGACTGGATGATGGGATTCTACCTGCGTGGCGGCACCCCCGAGGAGTTCGCGCGCGTCGCGCCGCTGCCGGGGAAGGGGAGTGAGAAGCGGGCGCTGGCGAAGGCATGGACCGACGCCTTCGCCGTCTTCCAGGCCGAGCAGGAGCGCGTCGGCGTCTACTCCGCGAGGCGTCGGCACGGCGAGCGCCGAAACGGTAAGAACGTCTCTTCGAAGCTGCACGTCTACGTCGCGCAGGACTTGGCCGAGATCGAGCGCAGCCCCGAGCGCAGAGGCCGCAAACGTTTCGAGGGCTTCGCCGCCGCCGCGCGCGCGCAGCTCGAAATCGTGAGGCGCGACCCCGAGAGGTTCGTACAGCGGACGCCCACGTCCGATCCATCACCAAGGCCCGGCGTGCAGGAGGCGGCGCCCCCGAACCGCCGCGCCGCCTTCATCGCCAAGCTAAGCAAGCTAACGAGAGATGTGCTCAAGGCCGAGATTGCCGCCGGCGCAACTGAGGCAGAACTCGACGAGCTAAGGGCCGCGGCCCACTCACACCTAGAGGAACTGTTCGCCGACGCACTGCCGCCGTCTTGTTGTACTACTTCTTTAGAAAAGAGTAGTACAACAAATCCGACTCCCTCCGACCCCGTCTCCGGCAAAAGTGCCCGCACACTTTTTTCCGCGACCCCTCAAATTCTGCCGGAAAATGACGAAAAAATCGAATTTGGGGTCACGAAATCCGTGACCCCAAACGTCCCGCAGCCTTTGCCCGACGAGACGGAGGTGCGCGAGAAGATAGCTATGCTCGTTGAGGCGGGCGAACTGGATGAGGAGAACGCCCGCGGCTTTGAGGAGTTGGTGCACGACCCGGAGACGCGGCGGGCGTTCGCGCGCAGGTATATGAGGGTGAGCCGATGAATCTCCGCAGACTTCTCGGGCGATTCCTTGCCCTGCTGCCTGCGAAACATCCCGTCCAAGACACAGTCGGGTTACCGTCGCCGATTACCACGTTCAAAGAGTTGAAGGAGCGACATCTGACCGGCTTGGGACGCTACACGAGCGCCCCCCACAACTTCCCAGAGCTGACGGACGGCGGGCACATGACCTTCGACGCGCACCTTGCCGGCGCGCCGGTCGCGACCTGCTCGGTCAACGCGCACTTGGTGATGGAGGTCTACATCCGCACCTTCTTCCCCGGGTACGTGGCTGGCGTGGAGGAAATGGAGCGAGAAGGCGTGGACGTGGCGGCGCTCGCCTACCAGAACGGCCGCGATGCGTCGGCCGGGCGCGCCCCACTAACGCCGCTCACCAAGTCCCTCATGTACCTGCTCGCCCACCTGCCCGCGAAGTTCGATGGCGCGCTCGCCGACCTGCTGTCGGAGGCGGCCGAGTTCGCGCGTCGCGAGGAGAGGCTCGGGCGGGGCGAGCACCCAAGGGACATTAACCAGGTGGTCGAATCGTTGCTCGCTGATGAAGCGGAGGCGGCGCGCGCACGTCTCGAATCGAGGGCGACGAGCTTCAACGCCTGCGCGCGATGGCCGAAGGCTCGAAGCCCTTCGAGCCTTCGGGGCTATGGGAGCGTCTCGCGGCGCTCCCGCTGAAGGAGATCGGCGCTCTCCCTGCTCGTGAACGCTTGGGCGTCGGCTATTACACCGTCGCCAAGAGGCGGGCGGCACAGCTTCAAGAGGGCCCGGCATGATCTACGTCCTCTGCATCGACGCGCCCGACGGCGGAAACCTCCTGCGGATCGTGTCCGACGAGCCCGGGAGCTTCAGCCACCGGCATGTGAAGCTGAGCTTCAGGGCCTACGTCTCTCCGGACCTGCGCTCCTTCGACGTGACAACGCGGACGTGGCACATCGCACCCGAAGCACGAGAAGAATTCGGCCAATGGGTGTATTACATCGCCACTGTTTGTGGGGCTTACTTCAGCGTGCGCGACCTGCCCGGCGACCCCCGGCACTTCAGCGCATATACCCGCGGAAGAGGAGTGGCCGGACTATATCCGTACGTCTGAGGCGGCTTGAGGGCTCAAAGATGGGGTGGGAAAGACGCGGAAAAAACGGTCAAAGAATGGTCTACATCCGAAAAAAGCGCATCGGAAAGCGCGTTACGAGCATTTATTGTGGCTCGGGCGAGCGCGGACGGGCCGCCGAGCGCGAGGATTTGGAGCGCCGGGAGGCCGAGAAAAGAGACTCCGAAGCCCCCAAGGTGCTACGGGGTGCTACGCCCTTCGCGGCCGAAGGTGCTACGCCACAAACCGATGAACGCACGCAGGATACTGTGACAAGCAGGAGAGGCGCATGGGAGAGATTCTTACAGAGACCGCCGGCTCCGCGTTGTTACAGGTCGTGAAAGCGTGGCGGGTTTTGGTGGGGCAATGTCCGGATTTTTCCGGCCTTTTCGCAACTGTCTAACGTCGCGCAGATGAAATGAGTACATGCCCACGCTGCCAGTTCTCCGAAATGCAGGTCAGGGCCGGGCGCAACCGGACCGGGAGTCAGCGCTTTCTCTGCCGGGCGTGCGGCCACTCCTACACGCCGGAGCCGAAGGCCGCGGGGCATGACGAGGCCAAGCGGAAGGTGGTGCTGACGAGTTACGTCTGCTGCATGGGTGTGCGCGACTCAGCGCGGTTAGCGGGCGTCAGCCCTCAGGCGGCTGCTAACTGGATCAAGGCCGCAATTGCGGAGGCGAAGCAGGAGCAGGAGGATGGGATACTTGAGCCCGGCAGTCTACTTTCTCATGTGCTGGTGGAGTCAGAGCGGCGAGAGGTAGAGGAACGGCTCCGCGTGCGCAGGGGCAAGGTCTAATCCCAAAACGTTTTGGAGGGCGCGCGGTAGGAATGGCGACGGCCGAAGAAAATGGTGACAGGCTTGAGCGCGTGCGGCGGTATAATCTCGACGAGCACCGCGACGAGCTGCGCCGCGTCCTCGCGAAGATCATCGGGCGCAGGATAACGGGCAAGGTCGAGGTCGATTTGAACCAGGGGGCACCGGGCGCGATGACCTCGCGCGAGGTCGAGAAGGGGACTGAATAAGATTCGAGCCTAACGGTTCGCACTCCTTTGGGAGTTAACGACGTGGCCGATTCGATGAGAGGCAGGGCCTCATCGAATCGGCCACGTTGCTTTGTAGTTGGTAAGTCAAAACGTTTTGGGATGGAGACGCGGGTAGACGTTGGAGTGTAACTATGACGAGAAATTATTTGCGTCGCCTGGCCTTCGCGCCGCCGGCAGAGAGTTCGGAGGATGAGGAAGCCGTCGAGCGTTATCGACGAGCCAAACAGCGCGCCGCCGCCGAGCAGATCGTCCGCGACGCAGAAGAGACGGCGCAGCGGTTCCTGAAGCCTGCGCCGAGCCCGCCGGTCTCCTTCCGCCCGCCGCAGCAGGAGGGCGATCTCAGTTGGGGCCGGGTGATTGGTGAAGCACTCGGCAAGGTGGGAGGCGCGGCCGTCGGCAAGCTGACGGAAGACTCGGGGCCCCCGCCCCCTGATGTCGAGCCGCCGCTCCCCAACGTAACTTTTACCCCTCCGCGCCCGCCTTCGGAGCCTGGCCCTCTTCCGACCCTTCGCCCCGCACAGACGAGCGATCAGCTCTCCGACGTTCACGAATTCCGTCCGGCCGCTACGGCCGCGCTTCCTACTATGAGGCCCGACCTTGTGCGCGCTTTGGTTCCCGCGGGAGCCAAGCCCGAGAGCCTGCCCGTGATGAGGCCGCAGCGCGAGCCGCTTCCTACTATGAGGCCCGACTTGCTCGCGCGCGCAACCGAAGATCCGGACAGGCTGCGTGATGACGCGCAGAGAATCCGCCGCGCGCTCGACGCTCGGGCTCCTGCGGATTTCGAGCCCTCGCGCCTGCCTGTGATGGGCAAGGCCAAGGCGGGGCCCGCGCCCGGTGAAGAGGATATGAACGACGCGCGCGTGCGCGAGCGCATTGAGGCGGCCGGAGGCTACGAGGAGGGCGGAGACGTTCACTCGCGCGCCCGCGTCGCTCGTCCCCGCGAGTTCTTAGAGCGGCGCATTACCGACATCGAACAGAACCCCACGCGCCAGAACTCCAACGGTCGGTGGGGCGGTGCGTTGCGGTCGGCCGCGCGTGCTGCGAGCCGCATCCTCGCCTCGGGCGGAAGCCCCGCGCAGGCGGTCGGGGCCTTTGCCGCGGGGTTCGGCCTGGGGGCGGCGGACACATCGCTCGACGAACGGCTCGGGGAGATGGACGCGGCCGACCGGATGAGGGGCACGCTCGCGGGGATGAACCAGCGCGAGGGCGAGCGGCTGAAGCTCGAAGGCGGGCGCGCCGATGTGCGCGCCCGCAACGCGCAGGCCACCTACTACGAGCAGCGTCCCGACCTCGAACGCGACAAGCTGACCGCGACGGCGCTTGAGCGGAAGCAGAAGGCCGTCCAGCGCGAGATAGGGCAGCGCCTGCGCGACCCTCGCCCCTTCGACGACAACGACGCCTACGACGCCGACCTGGCGGAGCGCGCCGCGGAGGTGGGCGTGAACATGAACCGCGCGGGCTTCGGCGACGCGCAGAAGCCTTTCACTATCGAAGTCCTCGACCCGACCGACCCGCAGCACATCCGAAAGATTCGGATGCAATACGACCGCGCCACGCGCCAGTGGTCACCGGCGCAGGCTGGCGGCGAGACGTTCGTCACGAACCGCGTGCAGCCCGTCGGCGACGACGGCCGGACGCCTACCCAGCGCGAGACGGACAATGACCGCGACCGTGCTTTCAAGGCCACGCAGGACTATCGAGCCCAAATGCTCGCCCTCTCCTCCGACCGCCTGCACGAGCAGATGCTCAACGGCCTGTCGGGGCGTGCCGCCCGCGAGTTCACCACGGCCACGCGTGGCCTCTTCGAGCGGCGCCGTGCGGTCGAGAAGCAGATCGAGGATTACTCGAAGCGCGCGGCTGCGTACACGGTTGACCCTGCCGAGGCAAAGCGTCGCATCGGCGAGCTTGAGAGAGAGCGTGACGACATCACGTCTCAGATCGACGGCTCGCGCTCGTCTGCCCTCGGCTCGATGTCGAGCAGTGGCAGCGCTCCTGCGCCCGCCCGTCCTGCTGCACAGCGCTCGCGTCCTGCCGGTGAGTGGGGCGAAGACCCTGACGTGCGCGCCTATGCTGATGCACATTTTTCAGGAGACTACCACGCGGCACAGATGGCGATTGAGGAGCAGAGAAGGCGCAGGCGGTGAGCACGGTTCCCGACTTCGATACGTTCGTGCGTGCTCGTCGCCCGGCGGGCACGGCGCCCCCTGACTTCGACAGCTTCGTGCGTGAGCGTCGCGCTCCGGCTGCTCGCGCGCCTCGCACCTCTCTGCCTCCCGTAGACCCTCGTCTTGATGATTTCATTCTGCGTCAAGTCATACCGGAAGCCTCGCGCCGTTCGGGCTACACCTACAAACTCGGGGAAGGGTCGCGCACGGCAGAGCAGCAAGCCGAGAAGGTCGCGCGCGGCGTCTCTTGGACTTACAACAGCGCGCACATGCACGGGCGCGGTCGGGACGTGCTGGCGTTTGATGAGCGCGGCAATTACATCACGGACGGCTCTCACCCGGCTTACGCTGCGCTCGGTGAAGCCTATGGTGCGCTCGCGCCGAAGGCGCCCGTGAAAGTGAAGTGGGGCGTGTTGAGGAACGGCGTTCAAGCGGACCCGGGGCATTTTCAGCTTGACGGGGATTCTACGTTGAGCCCTGGGACTGCGGCGTCGCCCGTCCCTGACTTCGACAGCTTTGTGAGCGAGCGTCGAGCCTCGGCCGGTGATGTTCCGGACTTCGACACGTTCAAGGCTTCACGCGCGGCCACGCCTGACCCGCTCGCTGGCGTCGATTTGCAGCCCGGCGAAGAGGTCGTCAGGGAAGCGATCTCGACCGCCCCGCCTCCTTCGCGCGGCGCCCCTGCCGTAGACGCGCAGACGCGCCGCGCGCGCCGTGATGCTGCACTCAGAGCCGAGCGTGATGGCGGCGCGTTCTATCGTATCCCCGTGGGGCGCGGCACGGCGATGGAGGCCACGGACGCAGCGGCCTCCTACTTGGCGAAAGAGGTTGACGCGCCGGTCGAGTTCGTGCGCGGCTGGCTCGGTCGCATGGAGCTCAAAGACCCGCAGACCGGCCAGCCCGTTACTTCATCGACGACAGGCTACGCGACGATCTCGCCTCAGATGGTCGGCCAACTCCGGCGCGACTACTCCGCGAGCCTCAACCTTCCGACGCGCGCCGTGCGCAACGTCTCCGAAGTTCTCTCCACGCACGACCCTGGCGAGATCTTCGTCGGCACGGCGGGCGCGATGTTGGAGCCCGCAGGGGCAGCTCTCTCGAAGGGCGCGGACGTGGCGCGCCGCGCGATGAAGCCGCTTGATATGTTCTCTGCTCGGTTGTGGACCCGGCTCGGCGGCGGCACTCCCGAGCAGGCGCGCGCGGCCTCTGATGCGGTCTGGAATGACGAGCCCTTGCCCGCGTACGCGGAGAACTTCGTCGCGCAGGATGTCGAGCGCGACATGGCACGGCTCAACCCGCGCATCGGGAAAGCCTACGGCGTGCTGACCCGCTTCCTGACCGACCCGACAAACTTCGTACCCGTGGGCGGGGCCGTGAAGCTGGCCGACAAGTTCGCCGACGGTGTGAGGGCCTTTCGTGCTGCTCGCGGAGCCGAAGAGGTCGCGGAGGCGCTCGCGACGGTCGAGCGCGTCGTTGATGATGCGGCCGACGTTGCGAGGGCTGGCGGAGCGGTCGAGCGCGGCGCGGGCAGGGAAGCGCTCGAAGGCTTAGGTTACAGGGTCGAGCGCGTGCCGGCGCCGAACCGCGCGGCCGGGGGTGAAGCGCCGGAGGTCTGGAAGGTTACGGGCGCGGACGGCCGTGTCAACTTCATGCGCGACGACGCGGAGCTTGACGACTTCGCGGATTACGTCGGCGGGCGGGCCTCATCCCAAAATGTTTTGACTTCCGATGCGAGGCCCGGCGCCGGCAGAGTCATCGACCGTGCCGGTCTGGAGCGGAAGGCGCGCGAGCACAATATGACGCTCGAAGAGGTACGCGACGAGGCCGTGCGTCAGGGCTACACCGTAGAGGGCTTCGACGCGCCCCCTGCGGCGCAAACTGCGCGTGAGGCGGTCGAGAGCAGAGTCGCCGAAGATGTTCCCGACTTCGAAGAGTTCAAGGCTTCGCGCGCCTCGTCGAGTCCTCGCACGGCTGCGGACGTGGCCGAAGACATTCGCGTTACACACGCACGCGAGCGCGCCGAGTTCTACACTCAGGAGGCGGCGCGTGCGAGCACGCCAGCGCAACGCGCGGAGGCCGAAGCCCTTGCGCGCGAGTATGCGGACGAGGCCGCCGAGGCGCGCGTCTCGAACGTGGCCGAGAGAGTGAAGCGCGGCGCGCGGGTCGAGCCTGAAGAGATGGCTGACCTTGAGCGTGCGGTGATCGGTGAGGACGGCGCGCCCGCCTTTATCGAGGTGAACGTCTCAGCCGCTCCTGCACCCGCTGCCGGTGCCGCTGCTCGCGTCAAGTCACCGCTGCGTCGCGCGTGGGATGCGGGGCTTGATGCTCTCGATGCTACAAAGAGCGCGTTCGCATCTCTCGACGCCTCGGCCGCGGGTCGTCAGGCTTTCGTTCCGTTCCTCTTCGACACGCGCGCCACGGTCAAGGGCTTACGTGAGGGCGCGCCGTCGGTCGTCGCGCGTCATCACTCGGACTTTGCCCGCTGGCTCGACTCTCAGCCCGACGCAAAGATGTGGCAAGACTTCGGCCTCGATCTCGACACGATGACGGGCTCGGGCACGCATAACGAGTTCTTCACGTCGCGCCTGGCCGAGAAGGTTCCCGTCTACGGCGACTATGTCGTCAAGCCTTCAGACCGCTTGATGACGGCGCAGCTCGACGCCGTGCGTCTTCAAAACGCTCGCTCATGGGAGCGCTCGTTGCGCAGGATGGGCGTGACGCCCGAGACGCACCCGGAGGACTATAAGGCCGTCGCCAAGCTCATCAACACAGCCTCGGGGCGCGCGGAGTTGGGGCGCGTCGGGCAGGCGATCTACCCGGTGACGCGGCGGATCATCTTCAGCCCCAAGCTCCTCAAGAGCCGCTTCACCATCCTGAACCCACTGACCTACGCGAAGCTGCCTCCCGCCGCGCGCAGGGTGGCGGCGCGCCGGCTCGGCTCCGCGGCGGCGAAGATGGCCGGCGTCTTCGGCCTAGCCTACCTGACCGCTGATGAGGTTGGCTTGAACCCCTTCAAGGGTGATTTCGGGCACGCGCGCTACGGCAACACGACGTACGACCTGACGGGCGGCGTCGGCGGGAAGCTACGCACGGTCTTTCAGCTCGTCTACTCGGTGGGACACACGGCGAATGCCTACCGCAAGGGGGAGTCGGTCGAGTATAAGGATACGCCCTGGGGCATCGGCGCTCACTTCTTACGCAGCCAGCTCGCACCGTCTTCCTCGCTGCCCATCGATGCCGTGACGGGCGAGACCTTCGATCACAAACCTTTCACTTGGACGGAGGGCGTGCTGCGCAGAGTCACGCCGGGCTTCGCGCAGGATGTCTACGAGGGCTGGGTCGAGGGGTCGGGGCCGCTCGGCGCGGTGAAGGCGCTCCCGTCCTTCCTCGGCATCTCGACGCGGACACGCGACCGGGAGGAGCTAAAGCGCGAGTGGGCGGCGGCGCGTGAGGCATCGAAGAAGGCGCACGTGCGCGAGCGGACGGCCGATGTGCTGAAAGACGCGCCCACCGAAGTGCGCGACGATCTGCTGCGCCTGCGGGTCTCTCTCTCTGACTCGGACGCTTCCTTGTCGGGCGAGATCGCGGCGGCGGTCGAGCGTGCGAGGTCGGGGCCCGGCTGGTCGGGGATGAATGATGCCGCGCGAAAGAAGTTTCTCGAAAACATCATCGCGGGTGTGCGCAAGGAGGCAGGGGCGCCCTCGGCCGCGCGAGCTGAGAGCGCGGGGCGTGCGAAAGACGCGGAGCGGGTACAGCTTACGGGCGCGGCGGCCGAAGAGGTCGAGCGTCTCGGCGTCGTCATCGAGCCGGTGTTCGCCGGTCATAAGGTCGGGGTCTTTACCGGCGAGTCAGTCGGCTTCAAAGGTGAACACCTGGGGCAGACGCCCGAGCAGTTGGAAGAGTACCGCCGCCAGCTCGCGCGGGAGACTCAAGCCGAGGTCGAGCGCGTGATGGCTTTCGAGGGCTTCGGCTCTCAACCTGACGAGGTGAAGCGCGGCGCGCTGCAAGCGGCTGTGGACCGTGTGAAGACACGCCTGCGGGGTCAATTCCATTTCCAGACCCGCGAGCGCGACTACGGCGAGCACGAACGGCTCGAAGAGTACCAACGCGAGCTTGAGGGGCGGTCACGGCAGTTGAAGCCCGGCGAGACGCTGAAGCTCGGCACAGAGGGCGGCGGTGGCGCTACTACAGTCAACCCCCTGATGAACTTCGACGGTGAGCGCACGGCGCCCGCCGAAGGTGCGGCCGGTCATGGCCGCACGCTGAAGCTGGAGGGCGTGCGTGAGAGCACGAACGTCGAGGACGTGCGCGCCGAAGGCCCGTTCGACCCCGTCGTCGCCGAGATACGCCGTGCGGGACCGTCGCCCGTCACGGAGGCGCAGGCGACGGACGCGGCGCTGCTGATCGACTCGCTCGACGAGCGGCGATTCCTGAGCTTCGCGCGGAACCTCGCAGACGACGGGCGTCTCGGCGTTGCGGCCGAAGGTGCCGCAGCAGCCTTTGAGTATGGGGCGCGAGCTGCCGGCGCGCTCGGGTCGAGTGACGCGTCGGATGCGGCCGGGGTCGTGGCCGTCCGTCGCATGCTGGCGTGGGAGCGGCGTCTGCGGCCTGAACAGTTCGCGCGCGACGCGCTCGCGGGCAGGTACGGTGCGGCCGTGCGCTCGGAGGTTGAAGAGGGAGGCATCCTCACGCCGCCGCCTGAGCGCGTGGTGGCTCCCGGTCGGCGTCCGGCACATGAAGAGATCCGCCGCGCGGTGGACGCGGCCGACCCTGAAGAGGAGCCGGCGTTTCAAGAGTTCCCTGAAGGGATAAGCGGCACGACGAACATGCCGCGCATGTCGATGCCTCAGATAAAATCTGAGCACCGCGGCGCGCTCGTGCGCTTCCTCCAGGGGCGCGGCATTACTCACAGGCAAGAGACAGTGCCGGCGGGCTCGCTCAAAGCCTCACAGGCTGAGTGGGCGCCCGAGAAGGTAAAGCGCGCGCTCGGGTTCGAGGGGCCGGAGCGCAGCATTCTTATCAGCTCCGATGATCATGTAGCCGATGGCCATCATCAATGGCTGTCTGTAGTGCACGAGGACCCGGAGAGACGAATCCCGGTCATCCGTCTTGATGCGCCTATTCGGACGCTGCTGATCGAGATGGCGAGATTTCCGTCGAGCACGGTAGATGATGCGAGCGCCGGCGGGCGGAGGGCGGCGTAACTCATCCCAAAACGTTTTGACTTGCCCGGCGGGGACGGCTGACGCCCTGCGTCCTATAACGGAACTTACGTCCGGCCTCGTTGAAATGATACTGCTCGGCCTTACTCCTCACACTTCATCTTGTGGCGTTTGAAGAGT
This sequence comes from Pyrinomonadaceae bacterium, assembly GCA_036379655.1. Lineage (GTDB taxonomy): Bacteria > Acidobacteriota > Blastocatellia > Pyrinomonadales > Pyrinomonadaceae > QHXN01. The sequence goes on along the minus strand of DASVGG010000171.1, from coordinate 10,265 downwards.
CGAGAGGTTTGCGCGGCAAAGGTCGGGCGCAAGATGTTGTGGTCGGGTTGATTTTGAAATGCGGAAGAACGAATAGCGAACGCATCGCGGCTTCGTTATCAGACTACCGTTTGAAGTAGTCCGACGCTTTGATGACCTTGACGTCACAGTAATATCGGATAGCCTCGAAGTCACTCCAGTTGACGGTGACGACCGTGGCCTTGTGCCTGCGTGCGCTCACGGCGATGAGAGCGTCGAGCGCCATGCGCTGGCTCGCGCCGGTCTTCAGCGGTGGAGATTTGCCCCCGGCACGCTTCTTCCGCTTCTGCATCAGCCAGTAGAGGACCTTACTCGCCAGCAGCCAGTCCGCGGCGGTGGGGACAATCAGCCAGCCCTCCTTCTCGGCCGCGCGCCACGTGGCGGCCCACCGTTTTATCTCGGAGTCATCGTTCGCGCTCGCCATCAACTCTTGAATGACGACCGCCGAAAAGAGAAAGCCGGAAGGAAATCCCTCCGGCTTATAACTCTTGAAGACCGAGGTGTCGTAGGTGACGAGCGGCATCAGGCGGCTTTGCTCTTCCGACTATTTTTGTAGGTCGTCTGCCAGGCGCGCAGGCCCAGCTCGTAGGCGGACGGCTGCGCGTGCTTCGCCTCATCCTTCTTGATGAGTTTGCCCGCGGGCGCCGCTTTCGCGTGGCGTCCGTTCGACCCGTTGCCGGCGCCGCCGGAGCTTTTCGCTGTTGTCTTTCTTCCAGCCATAACTTGCCTCCGCGCATATCTGTATCACTTGAACAGCGCGGGCGCAAGGGTGGGCTCCGCCGGCCGTCTTTTCGCTAAGCGGGAATCCTGCTCGCTTCCCCTCCTAGATTCCTAAAAACGTATTAAGAACCTGAGAGCGCGGCCCCACCAGGTTCCATTTCAGATAATGGAAACTACCGGCCGCCGCGGTAGCTTCGGCCGCCGCCCTGGTCATCACTACCGCCCCCACGCGAGCCGCGGCCTTGGTCCTCTGCCCTGCCTTGGGACCCGCGCCACGGGTCGTCGCCACGCTGGGGGACGAGAAAGCGATTGCGCTCACGCTCCTCCCGGCTTCGCTCGAAGAACTCCAGCACGGTCTGCTCGCGATGTGCCATGACCGCCCCGGCGGCGCGGCCGTCGCCAAACTCCTCGCGCAGGAATTCAATCGCCTGCGCCTCGGTGAAGCCTTCGACGCCCTGGTAATGCCGGCGCATTCGGAGGATGAGGTCGAGCGAGTTGCGGCTGGTCTCCAGCCGGTGGTAGTCCTCGGCTTTTTGCCCCTCAATCCTGATAGCGACTTGGCCCCGGGTGTCGCGGTAGACGTGCGCCTCGCCCTGCCGCTCGGCCTTGTAGCCCATCCTCTCCATCACCTCGTGCATCGGGATGTCTGAGAGCCGCTCGCGATACTGTTTAGCCTCTAGCTCAAACTCCTGCTTCTCAAGCCTGAGCTTCATGACGGACTCGTGCAATTCGTTGCGCTCCGTGAGCAGGTCATGATTCTCGCGGCGCAGCCCCCGGTTATCGTCGACGAGCTGCTGGGCCGATCGGAGCAGGTTCTTGAAACGGTCGTCCGCCAGGCGCTCGACCTCGGCGACCCTCTCCTTTGCGGCGCGCTCTGTGGCCTGCACCCGCTCCTCGGCCTTGCGCTCGGCCTCCTCCCGCTGCCCACGCTCGTGCCGGGCGAGCATGGCCTGGTCGCGCATGATCTTGTGCGGCTCTTCGAGCCCCTTCAGGACGGCGCGGATAACCTTGTCTTTGTATTTCCGGCGCGCCTCCTCCGTAAGAATCACCTTGGGCGGGTCGGGTATCTCGTCGTGATCCACCTCCAGCCGGACGGGCGCGTCAATGGACTTGTAGAAGTCCTCGATCCGCACGTGGGTGGCGCGGCTGCGGCGCTCGCCCCGCTCGAGCCCCAGGGGCTTCATGTATTCGGCGTAGAGGTCGTGCATCCCCTCCCACTTGTCGCGGCCGCCCAGGTAATGTTTGTTGTTCAGGTTTCCCGCCGGGTCGATGGGCACCTTGTGTGCGTGAATATGGGGCGTGTGCTCGTCCATGTGCAGGACGGCCTTGGCGAGCTTCCCGCCGGAGCGCTCATCCTGAAGGAACTTCATCGCCTGCTCGACGAAGGCGTCCACCTTCTCTTGGTACTTCTGCGGGTCCTTTTCATTGAAGAACTGCGGCGACGCCTCGCACAGGTATTCGACCGCCTCGACGGAGTCCTTCCTGGGCTTGCCGCCGTGCTGTTTGATGATTTCGGTCACGAGCTCGCGGGTGGGGCGGTCGTCGCCGGCGAGGACGCGGTTAAGGTGCGCGCGCTCCGGGTCGGCGTTGGGGACCGGCTGCGTGCGGTCGTTGTGGCGGCCGGAGAGGGTGATGGAGCCGCCTTTCTGTTTATGGATGCCGAGAATGGCGTACTTAGGCATGGGGGCAATTCACTCCTTGATAATTCTACTTTGTAGCGCAAAGTGTAATAGGTAACACTTTGCCTCTGACCTTCAATCGCTATGCCTGTGTTTTCGGACGGGGCGGCAAGAAAATTTGCGGACGGGAAGGCGAAAAAAGAGGCTGTGGAAAAAGAAGAGAGATCGGCGGGCAGTCGGTGGTCAGAGTAGAAAAAAACGAAGAAGTAAAAATTGGAAAGCAGAAGAGTGTGGTGGGGAGGGTGACAAAAATTGTGAGGGCATGAATGACAAAAACGCGCTCAGTGCCGGGGTGCGGACGAGCTGGTCGGTAGGCGATATCAGGTATCAGGTGACGGGTGATATGTGACGAGTGACAAGTGAAGCCGAGGCTGGGCGGTGTAGGCAGAGGGACGTTGGCGTCGCCGCTCGTCGCTTCCCTGCCTCGCCGGCTCAGCTGGTCGGGGCGCATTAAGCGCCGGGGCGGTGTGCCCAAAAGTGGGACGCGGGAGGTGAAAGTTCAAAAGTTGCAGATTGGAATGTTCAAAAGTTGATGATCGGGCCGGAGAATCTTCAACTTTTGAAGATTCGAAGGGGGCTGCCCAGAATTTGACCATTGCCTGGATTCTCGGCGCCGGTGGTCAAATTCTGGTCAATGTTCAAATTCTGGTCAATGTTCAAATTCTGGTCATTGCCCACATTCTGGGCAATCAAGAGCCTCTCCCAAATTCGGGACAACGGGCTGTGCCCAACTTGGGCACACAGGATACGTTCGATAACCTCTACAGCGACCCCTACAGTCACTCCGCAAACGCATTCTTAGGCGACACGGAGGACTTCATCGAGGCGTGCCGTTGTGATTGCGGTGGTAAATCTCCAGCGTGGCGGCCTGTATCACAAGTCCTTCTTCCTTTCAATAACTATTAATGATTATCTTCACGCGGCTGGATTGACAACATTAGACTTACGCCCCGCTGACAAATGTTCAGCGTTCACGACTCCACTTTCATAACTTCGCGCAGAAACCGCTCTGTGTTGAATTTGGGTATGCTGCGGGTCGTCTCGGGGCTGAATCGTTCGACAGGCCTAAGCCTCGCGTGTGCTGGGTGGGCGTCAGGGGCAGGAATAAGTTTGAATAATTATTCCGGTCGCATTCTTGGCCGACCAAAAGAAAAGGGGCGAGCCCCCCGCGTGGAGTGCTCGCCCCTTTCTCATCCTAAAACGTTTTGGCCTGGCTACCTGAAACACCGCCAGATGCCCTTGATGATTCGGCGCAGCGTCGGCGGCCTTCCCGTCCTGACGGGCTCGGGGTGGCGCCGCAGATCTGCGCGGTGCTGCTCGATGACGAATTGGCAGAGGTCGTTCACTGCTTGCCGCCTTCCTCGCCCTGCTTCATCACGACCCGCGCGCGGTCTGCTACCTCGTCGGGCACGAGGACTTCGACGGCCTTGATGAGCGTGTCGTAGATGCCCTCGGCCGTGCCGCACAGGTTGCTCGCGTCCATCGCGTCGCGGACGATGGGGTAGACGAGCGGGAGCAGGTACGGGCCGCCGAGTTGGCCCGTGATGCTGCCGAGCAGGTTGTCCGACCACACGGCATCGAACAGCCTGCGGAAGCCCTCGGGGCAGGCCGGGTCGGCGAGGATCGCGGCGAAGAATCGACCGTCCTGCTGGTACTGCTCGAACTCGGCGACGCCCGTCTCCCACGGCTGGTAGCAGACGAACACGCCGGGCTCCTTGCCTTTCGTCGCCGCGAAGTGGGCGAGCGCCGCGGTGTAAGCCTTCGTCGCGTAGTCGTGCGCGGCCTGCTTGAATGCCTCGGCCTCGGCCTCGATGCGCGCCCGTTGCGCGCGTGTCAATTTCTTCTTACTACCTTCGGCCTTGCCCTTCGTGCCGCCCTTCTTGGTAGACTGTTTGCGGTTCATCTCTCTGTCTCCTTCGATGGTTGATTGAGTTGATGGCCGGCGCGGGGCGCGTGTCTGAAGCACATGCCCCGCGCGTCTTCGTTTCGGGTCTTACTCCTCCCACTTGCTCCAATCGTTCCAGTCGCTCGCCTCTTCGGGGTGCTCAAGGTCGTAAATCTCGCGTTCGAGTTTGAAGATGCCGGACTCGTTGTGAGCCTCGCCCTCATCCTTCAGCTCGCGCAGGCGCTCGCGCAGCTCCTCGATGCGCTTGCCCGCCTCAGGCTTCTTGATGAGTTTGCGGACGCGGCGCAGAATCTCGCTCTTGCTGTGATTGCCCTCGGCGATGAGTCTCAATAGCTCCCCGATGGCGTCGGGGCCGAACTCGCGCACGGACGCGAGCAGCGTTTCGCGCTCCTCGTCGCTCACGGGGGCGACGGTCGTCTTGAACTGCGTGGGCGTAGGCTCCTCGCGCTCGTCGTAAGGCCGGATGGGTAGTGTGGTTTCGATGGGCTGGCCGTCGCGCTCGGCGCCGATGACGCGGCCGAAGGCGTGCGCGTAGTTCTGAATCCCGTACCCGCCGTAGTCGTCTATGACGGGCTCCTCGCGGCTACCTTTGTGCTTCCCGTCGCACTTACTGGCAAAGGTTCGGAGACAGACGCCTTCCTGCGGCGTCCACTCATACGTATGGCAGGCATCGTCGCGCTCGACGAGGAAGAAGAAAGACGAGTGGCACAGGTGCGTGCCTTCGCCGTGGTCGTACGCCTGATGAACCTCGAAGTAGCCGAACTCCCCCGGCCTGATGTCGCCGTTCATGGCGACGAGCAGCCGGTCGTTCATCTCAATGCCGTACTCTTCGAGCCAGTTCCCACCGACGCGGATTCGCTTGACGCCTTTAATGCGCTTGGGCGGCGTCCGCTTCTTCGCGGGCTTCGGCGCCGGCTTGGGCAGGAGCCCCGTGAGGTCGAGCCATTCGGCTATCACTCTCACGGCGCCCTCGACTTCGCGCCGCTGGCTGGCGTGGGGCAACTCCTTCTCCTGAAGCTCCGCGAGGGCGCGTCTGAAGGTCGCGGAGTGACTGGTGAGTCTGCGCGTGCCGGCCAGCCTTGCGAGGCGCGTGCAGGTGCGCCTGACTATCAGGTTCGGCGTGCCGAAACCTTCTTCTGGCTTCCCGTCAATTCTCTTTTGGATGGCGCGCGCTATCTCTTCAATGTGCGGCGCGAGCGTGCGCGGTGTTGTAGACTTGTTTGGCATCTCGTCAGGTCTCCTTTCGGGGTGTGAAAGGAGCTCGCGTCACTCTTTCCACGGATAGGCGCGAGCCCCTGCCTTGTTGTTATTGCTTCTCGGCAAAGAGAAGGTTTCGGGCGGTGCGCGGGTGTGACTGAATCCAGCACAAGAGGTCAACGACCGGCGCTGGCGCTTCGTCCTGGCACTCGAAGGTCCCCCCCGCGTGCGCGGCAGGTGTCTCGTCGTCGGCGGCGGCCTCGCCCGCCTCGCCTTCGCCGTACCAGCGCGCGAGGTTGGTTTCGCCGCGGGTGAAGAAGTCGCGGACGTAACCCGTGCCCGGCACCTTCCCGTCGGCGACCTGCACGGCCTTGATGTGCAGCACACGCGCCGCGTCTGCGAGGATGCCGGGGAGTTCGTTGTCCTTGTACGCTGCGCGGCTCTTGCGCCATGCCTGCACCGAAGCCTTGTAGATGGTCTGCGCGAGGTCGAGGCCGGCGGGGCGCAGCGTCATCTGGAAGCGCGCGAGCGCGAGCAGCGCGTCGATCATCTGCATGTCAGAGGCGTTCGGCCTGCCGGTGTAGGTTAGGCAGAGGTGGCTGCGGATTCGCTCCGGCGTAGAGTTGGCGTGCTCCTGCCACGCGTCGCGGCAGAGCGGCTGCACCCAACTGTCATAGGTCAGATTCGCGTCCGGCTTGGCGACGGCCAGCAAATATAGTTCGTGCCGCGGGAGCCCTTTCTTCGGCGTGCCGGTGTCGCGTAACAGGCGGTTGAGGTAAAGCGAAATCCTCCGCCGCGTGCCGGGGCTAACTTCGATCTCGTCGGCGTAGAGTAACTGGAGAGTGCGCGCGGTCTGCTGCTGCTCGGACGTGGGCTTGGGCGCCCGCGGTGCGGTATTCTTCTTCTGCTTCATCGTTGGGTCACTCCTTCGGTGGTGTGGCGGGGCTCGCGCTGCTTCTTGGTCGGAGTGGGCGCGAGCCACGGTCTGTTGATGTCAACTCAGATTTACGCGAACCTCCCTTCCCTTCTGAGGAACTTGCCGAAGGTGCGCGCGCGGTCGTCGTTGTATCTGACCGTCACAGATTCGAGCGCGGCCCAGAAGCCTCTGCGGCCTCCTTCGACGCACTCCGCGCGCGTGAACTGATGCCGGCGCGGGTCAGCCCCCTTTCTGAAGCTGCCAGCGTTCGCCTTGCGCGTCGATGTGGAGGAGGTGTTCATTGTGCCGCGCCCCCTTCCTGTAACGTGGCGGTGTGGACGGCGCGGACAGTGTGGATGGCGTCGGCTATCTCGGGCGAGAAACCTTGACGCGGAGACTTGTTCTGAGTACCATACTGCATGACGTTCATCCTTTCGTGATGGTTTGGAGGGACGTTACAAAGTAGAGGGCGAGGCCGGGTGTCGAGACCTGACCTCGCCTTTAACTTTTAGTGCGACGTGGTGCGGACGGCGAGCCTGTACGCTGCCCGATGCCAGCACGGCCAGCCCTGCCGGTAAGCCTTGCACTGGCAAACGCCGTTCGCCTCATAGATGTTGAATGAGTCGGGCGAGAGGATGAGCAGTGACGCGCCCGTGAAGTGGATGTAAGGATTGTCTGTGAGCTGGCGCTTCGCCTTAGCTATGGCGCGCTGCCAGCGGTCTCCGAGACGTTTGCCCTGGCACGCGTCGAACGCCTCTTGAGCTACCTGCTCGATTCTTTCGGGAGTCGTAGCTAACATGATGGTTTCTCCTTCACAAAGTAGAGACTGTTTCCGCCTGGGTCTGGACAACCCCGGCCCGTCGAGAGGCCGAAGTTGTCGAACATCATATTCCCCGAAAGTCACCGCGCAGCGGCCGTAGCGGAGCGAAGGACTGCGCCGTTCTTTGGCGCAGTTGACGAGGGGATATGATGAGAAGACAACGGAGGTCAAATGCCCCCTTGCTGCGGCTTTGCCGCCCGGGCGGTTACTGCTATTTAATGTTATGCGTCGGGGAGCCTGTCGGCGGGGCGGGTCGCTTCCCTTCTGACCGTGCCCGCTTATCAACTAACGAAACGTAAGACAATTATAACCCCGGCTGCGGCAGAGTCAAGATAATTCTCTGCTATTTCGTAAGACAATTCTGCGCTATAATCGGAGGCGTCCAGTTGACTAAGAAGGCATCGAAGAAAGGCGCTGAAGAGATGGATGAGCTTTTGAGTCTGACGCAGGCCGCGGAGAGGCGCGGAGTGTCGCGGGCGGCAATCGCTGACCTTGTGAGCCGTGGGCGGCTCCGGTCAATCAAGGTGGGCGGTAAGCCGCACGTCTACGCTGCGGACGTGGATGGCTTCGAGCCTGAGAAGCCGGGGCCGAAGGGCGCGCGGAAAGGTCGTCGCTGACTGTGTGATGCGGACGGAGGGCGCGCGCGCTCCGACGCGGCGAAGAGTGCCGGGAGGCCCGGAGGGCTGACGATTGTCCCGACGGCTCGGCACTCCTCGCCTTAAAACCTTCCCTTCCCTCCCCCCTCACTAACTCAACATGATCTCGGTCGAGTCTTGCGGCTACGTCTCAACCTGGGCGCGCTGGTACGCCTTCTGTGATGAGGTTTGCGAGTTGGTCGCGGCACTCTGGCGGGAAAGTCCGAAAAGACGAAAACGCGGCGGCGGGCTTTCGATTCAATTCTGCTCAATGGGTCGTTTGCACGCGTCGAGCATCAACGTCTCTTCTGCCGAGTCGGGCGCGGGTGAGCGCCAGCGGCCGAGGTCCTCGGCTGGCGTCTCGTAGATGAGCCGCCCGCGCCCATCCTGGTAGAGCTGCTGCACGGTGCGCGCTTCGCCCCGCGGACAGTCGTACTCTCGCCGCGCGAGGTCGTGGCTGAACACGGCGGCCTTCTTCTCGCCGACAAACCCCGCGAGCAGGCGGACGTACTCAAGGCGTCGCGCCTCGGTCGAGGGCTCAATCTTCTCCCAACGCTTCACGCGGTCGCCGTCGCGGTCGGTGCGCTCGTCCGAGACGTAGAACCGCTCCTGCGTCGTCTCCCCGACGAGGCGCCACTGTGAGGCCGTGAGCAGTAGCAGGGCGCAGAGGATCGCTATTCTCATAGCTGCGGTTAATACTCCTGTGAGCCTGTGGGGTCAAGGTCAACCCGGCGCGCCAGCGCCTACGGTCTTACCTCAATCTTCGTCGGGCGCGCGCCTGCTCTGCGGTGCGGCCCCTGCCGACTGCCCCGCGCGAGCGGGGGCGCTCTCAAAACGTTTTGAGATGGAAGTCCGAGACGCGCTGCTCGTTGTGCTAGACTCACGCCACCGTCTGTTATGCAGGCGGAAAACAGGCGGTGAAGGGCGGCCGAGTCGATGGGCTGGGAGAAGCGCAGAGCGGGGCTTTTCTACTATCGTAAGGAGTGGTACACGGACGAGCAGGGTCGCTCGCGCTGTCGGTCGATCTACTGCGGGGCGGGCGAGCGCGGAGAGCTGGCAGCGCGGGAGGATGAGGAGCGCCGGGCGGCACGCGCGCGGATTCGCTCAGAGAAAAGAGGGGCCGCCGCCGCCGTTCTCAGCCCACCCGTTCTCGCGTCGTCGTTCGCCGACATGCTGCGGTGTGACGCGGAGGGTACGCCTGGCGCTACGCAACACACGCAACACGTCAACGCGCGCGAAGAAGAGTTGACACAGGTTGACACGTCAACGCACGCGGGAGAGCTTGAGCCCGAACCTGTATCCTCTGAGACAACCTTCCCCCCGCGCTACTACAGCCGCCCGCCCGCCTCGGACGTAGACCCGTACCGCCTATATCGCCCTTCCGTCCGGCGCTGGCGTCGGCCTCGCTCTTAGCCGGTCTGTGAATATTCGCATTCGGATACTCGGCTACTGGTGGAACGGTCGCGCACTCTATCAAGCCGGGCGCCAGCGCTACGATGGGAGGGACGGCGAGTCGTCCAAAACGGTCGGCGTTGTGCTAGGAAATCTGCCCCTGCTAACAGGGAAATAACAGGGGCGGGGGTGCCCGCCGAAACCCCGCTCAAGCGGCGTGCGCGGAGGCCGCAAAGTCGGCAAATCCGCTCGCGTCTAATCTTCCCGGCTCTACCAAAAATCCTCTTGCCGTCTGTTACGCATTACGTTACACTCACACTGTTACACCGCAGGTAACAGGCGCGCATGATTAGAACATTCCGCCACAAGGGGCTCAGACAGCTCTTCGAAATTGGTAGGTCCCGCGCGGTCGCCGCCGACCTCCAGAGGCGTCTTATCCGGCAACTGGATTTTCTGAACCGCGCCGTGTTACCCGCGGACATGAACCTGCCGGGCTTTCGCCTGCACGAGCTTAAAGGCGAGCGGAAGGGGACGTGGAGCGTGACGGTCAGCGGCAACTGGCGGCTCACCTTCACTTTCAGCGAAGGCGACGCCTTCGACGTAGACCTCGAAGATTATCACTGACGGTTAATCTCACTGACGGAGGTCAGAGCAAACATGCTGAACGGAAGGAAGCGTCGCCCGACGCACCCGGGCGAAATATTACGCGAGGACGTGCTGCCCGAGACCGGGGTCACGCAGGGCGAGTTCGCCCGCATGCTGGGCGTGTCGAGGCGCACCGTCAACGAGATTTTGCAGGAGAAGCGCCCCGTGACGGTGGACATGGCGCACCGGCTCGCGCGCGTGCTAGGCACCTCCCCGGACGTGTGGCTGGGGCTCCAGCAGGACGTAGACCTATGGGACGCACAGGAGGCCAACAAGCAGGAATATGAGCGGATCAAGCCGCTGAAGGCTGCGTAAACCATGAAGACCATCACTATCG
>DASVGG010000170.1:0-136368 GCA_036379655.1 Pyrinomonadaceae bacterium | reverse complement strand
GCGAGGTCGAAGTGTTAGACATGCACCAGCCGGAGGTCGCGGCGAGGGCCGGGCAGTATGGCGTCCGCAGCGTCCCGGCGGTGGTGATCGACGGCAGGCTCGCGGACTGCTGCGCCGGGCGGGGAGTTGACGAGGCTACCTTGCGGGCCGCGGGCGTGGGCGCGCCGCTGCCGTAGCCGGTCGCCAGTAGGGGAAGGGTTTAGAAAAGAGATGAGAAGAACACATACGGCACTGCTCGGCTTAATCATCCTCTTCGGCGGGGCTAGTACTTCCCGCGCTGAGGTCAAGCGCGTCCAGATGCGGATCGGGGGCTACCTCTGCGGCAATTGAGTCTTCAACATCCAGAAGGCCGTGAGCCGTCTCGACTACGCACCGAAGCTGAAGGACATTGAGATCACCGACATCAAGCGCGGTCTCGGCGTCTTCACGCCGAAGCTCGATAGAGCGGTCTCCTTCGCCGCCCTAAAGAACGCCCTGAAGAAGGCAGGGTACGCACTTGACTCCGCCGACATCACCGTCTCGGGGGTGCTCGGGCGCGAGGGGAAAACTTGGTGGCTCGTCGCCGAGTCTTCGGGCCAGCGTTTCGTGCTCGAAGGCCCGAACGTGGAAAAGGCGCTGGCAGGGTACGCCCCGGACGCGCACGTCGAGGTCACGGGCGATTGGAAGACAGTGGGGGAGGGCACGACCGCGCGCGAAGTAGTCACGCCCCGCGAGGTGAAAAAGGCGGAGGGAGAGAACAAGGCGGCAGCCTCGGGAGAGTCGGAGTATTCACAGGCACAGGCCGTGAAGTTCGTGGCCGCAGGCTTCTCCGCGCCGCCTTCAGCCCCCTTCTCCGGCTCTCTCGTACGTGCTGGGCCCGCGACGAAGGCGGCGCCCGCGGCCCCGATCCGCGTGACCTCGCCGGGGCTGACCGTCTACAAGGGGGGCGCAGTCGTGCCGCGCCTCTACCTCGTCGAGCAGCACCTCGGCGGCTTGGAGGTGAGCCGTCAGGTCTTCCAGTTGAGCGTCTCTTACACCCCGACACAGAGGACGCAGCTTGAGGTAGAAGTGCCGGTCTCGCGCACGTCTTTCGACGACGGCCCCGCATCCGGGTCGGCGGTGGGCTTGGGCAACGTCACCCTGTGGGGCAAGTACCGCTTCTTCAGGAAGGTGAAGACCTACGGCGACCGTCAGGCGTCGGCGCGCTTCGGGCTGGAGCTACCGACCGGCAAGAAGGACGCCCCCACCGCCGCGGAGGTCAACGCACCTGCTTTCGTGCGGCAGCAGCTCACGCCCATCTCGGGCGGCCTCTCGCCGCATCTGGACTTGAGCTTCTCGCAGGCGGGCGGACGCTTCATCTTCGGCGGCAACGTCGAGGCCATCTTGCGCTCCGAGCGCGACGGCTTCCGCATGGGCCACGAGGTGAGGGTCAACACCGACCTGGAATACGTGCTGCTGCCCTTCGATTACGACCAGCCGGGCGGGGAACTGTTCCTCATCCTCGAATCGAGCTTCGTCCACCGCGGCAGGGGTCGGGTGGGCGGCGCCGAGGTGGCGGGGAGCAACTCGACCGAGTATTACCTCGCGCCGGGGCTCCAGTACGCCGCGCACCCGCGCTTCGTCGTAGAAGGGAGCGTGCAGTTGCCCGTCGTCCGCAACACCGGGCCGCTCGTGCTGCTTAACGACAGGAACGTCCTCCTCGGCGTCAGATATCTGTTCTGAGGTGACGCCGTTGTGAAAGCGATAGCCCTGCTGCTCCTGCTCGCCGTCCCACCGCCCTCCCTCGGCCAGGCGGAGAAGGCCCCCGCGCTGGAGCTGAAAGACTTGCGGGGGCGTACCGTCCGCCTGAGTAATTACAAGGGGAAGGTGGTGCTGCTGAACTTTTGGGCGACGTGGTGCCCGCCGTGCCGCGCCGAGGTGCCCGACCTGGTCAGGTGGCAGCGGGAGTATGAAAGCCGGGGGCTAAAGGTGGTGGGCGTCACGTACCCGCCTACGAACCTGACGGCCGTGCGCCGGTTCGTCCGCCGCTTCAAGGTCAACTACCCCGTCCTGCTCGGCGCACGCAATACCAAAGCGCTCTTCATCGAAGGCGAGACACTACCCGTGACGGTGGTGATCGACCGTGAAGGCAACGTCCGGGAGCGCATCGAGGGAATTCTGCTGCCCGAAGAGTTCGAGGAGAAGATTAAACCTTTACTTCGGTGAGCCGCGGCGGTAAGAGTAAGATGCTTGCCGATGCTGACGCCGCAGACCACATACATCGCCTTACTCGCCGTGCAGGCCCTGCACCTGCTACATCATCGTCTCGCCAAGCGACACATCAGCTTCGCCGAGGTCGTCTCGGCGCTCGTGCTCTGCGTCCCGCCGTGGGCTCCTGTGCCGGCGTGGCTGCTGATGGGCGCTCATCTTATTCTGATCATAGTGCAGGTCGTGGGCAGCCTCTGGATTAAGAAGCTCTCGCCGAACTGGTCGAGGTGAAAAGGCGTGCGGGAGGTATGAAGACCAGAACCTTACACAGGGTCCTCGGCATTATTCTGCTGCTCCCTTTCTTCGGCTGGGCACTGACCGGCCTCGTCTTTTTTATCAAGCCGGGCTACGAAGGCGCTTACGAAGTCCTGAGCCCGAAGACGTACCCTCTCGACCGGGCGGTGACGATCAGCCCCGATCCCTCCTGGCTGGAGTTCCGCTGCTTCAAGACCGTCCTGGGAGAGCACCTCATCGTGCGCACCGCCGCGGGGTGGTCACACCTGAACCCGGCGGACGGGCGGCCGAAGGTCAAGCCCTCGGAGGACGAGATCAGGACGTTGTTGAAAGACGCGTTCTCGGCAAACCCCAAGAGGTACGGCAGTGTCTCCAGGGTATCAGGCGACACGGCGAGCACCGACACGGGCGTCGAGGTAATTGTCGATTGGGACAGGCTGAGCTTGCAGCAGAGGGGCAGAGACACCGACAGGATAGACCTGCTCTACAAGGTACATTATTTACAGTGGACGGGTGTGACGGTCGTAGACAGGGTGGTGGGCATAGTGGGGATCGTGATGGTGATGGCATTGACAGTGTTAGGAGCCCGGCTGGCGATCAGGAGAAGTTGACGGCATCATCGGCAAGGAGTAGCGGCGCCCGCGGTAATCCCGTTATGGAAGACGTACTCGTCTCGTGGAGCGGCGGCAAAGATAGCTGCCTCGCCCTGTACGAACTACAGCAGGCGGGTGCCCATCGCGCGGCCGCGCTGCTGACAACCGTGACGCGGGATTATGACCGCGTCAGCATGCACGGCGTCCGGCGGGTGCTGCTCGAACGCCAGGCCGCGAGCCTCGGGCTGCCGCTGCGCCAGGTGCTCATCTCGAAGGGCGCGTCCAACGAAGAGTACGAGCGGGAGATGGCCGGGGCTTTCTCGGAGTACCGCGAGGGCGGCATCAACACGGTCGTCTTCGGCGACCTGTTCCTCGCAGACGTGCGCGCCTACCGCGAACAGTTCCTCGCCCGACACGAGATGCGCGGGCTCTACCCCGTCTGGCTGCGTGAGACGGGGGAGTTCGTCAGGGAGTTCATCGCGCTCGGCTTTAAGGCCATCGTCACCTGCGTCAGCTCGGAGGCGCTCGACGGGTCGTTCGCCGGCAGGCTGATCGACGAGGAGTTCCTCGCCTCGCTGCCGCCGGGCGTAGACCCGTGCGGGGAGAACGGGGAGTTCCACTCCTTCGTCTTCGACGGACCGTCGTTCAAGGAGGGGATAAGGTTCTCCGTCGGCGAGAAGGTCTTCAGAGACTCGTTCTGGTTCTGTGATCTAGTGCCCGAATGAGGGCCGCGCCGCGAATCACATCTCGCCGAACGACCTTTAACCTTCCGACTACACGCCCGCCCTGCCCACCTCTTCGCCGCCCTTCGTCCCTATCTCGCGTGTCAGCGCCTCCAGCTTTAACCGGTCGAGCTTCTCGAAGGGTAGCGCGCAGAACAGCTCGATCCGCCGCTGGATCATCATCGCCACCTGCCTGAACTGCCGGTAGACCTCCGCATCCGCCCCTTCGGCCGCCGCCGGGTCAGGCGACCCCCAGTGGGCGATGATGGGCTGCCCGGGCCACACGGGGCAGGTTTCACGCGCCTTGTCGCAGACCGTGATGACGAAGTCGAACTTGACTTCTTGGAACTCCTCGCAGCCTTTGCTCCGAGCCTCCGAAGCGTCTATGTGGTAGACCTCTTTGAGCACCCGTAGCGCGTAAGGATTCACCCTCCCCGTAGGGTAAGAGCCGGCGCTGTAAGACTGAAAGCGTGTGCCGCCGATGCGCCTGATCAGGTACTCGCCGAAGATGCTGCGGGCCGAGTTACCCGTGCAGAGGAAGAGAATCTTGTAGGGCTCGTCGCCGTTGTTCATGGCCCCTCCTGTCAGTGCTCTCTGATGAACTCGCCCGCCCACGCGCGTATCTCGTCGCGGACGCGGCGGAAGACGTCCATCGTCGTCTCAGGGTCGGCCGCTCCGGGCGCGGGCGGGTCCTCGAAGCTATGGTGAATACGCTCGGCGTGGCCGGGGAAGACGGGGCAGGTCTCGCGGGCGTTATCGCAGACCGTGATGATGTAATCGAAGTCCTGCCCGACGAACTCGTCCGCCGACTTTGAGCGGTGCGAAGAGATGTCGATGCCGATCTCGCGCATCGCCTCGACCGCCTCCGGGCGCACGCGGTTCGGGTTGACGCCGGCGCTCTCCACTTCAAATCTCCCCCCGCCGTCGTGCCTCAGTATCCCTTCGGCCATCTGGCTCCGCGCCGAGTTACCCGTGCAGAGGATCAGCACTCGCTTCGTATCGCCCACCGTTATTTGCTCTCTTTCGGGTTCGGGCCTGACTCACCCCGGTAGATGAGGCGGCTCGTAATAGTTGTGACAACTGCCCCGGCGGCTAAGACCCAAGTTACCGGGTGGAATCCGACGGCAAGGAGCGCGACGACGGCGGCAGCCGCCAGCACCATCTGCGCCCAGCCGAGCAGCACCCGCAGCCAGCCCCACACCAACCTGTGGCGTGCCTCGTCATTCACTTTGATCTTCGCCCTGTTTGCAGTGGACGACCTCGACGGGGCAGGGCGCGTGATCGACCACGTAGCGGGACACGCTTCCTTCGAGCAGCCGCCGCAAGCCGGTATGGCCGCGCGAGCCGACCACAACCAAGTTCGCGCCCCACTCCTTCGCCTCTTCGACGATGGTCGGGCCCGCCTCGCCGTCGCGCACCGCCCCCTCCGCGTTCAGTCCCTGCTCCCGCAGCCAGTCGCACGTGCGCTCCACCAGCTCGTCGGAGCGGTGCTTTATCTCCTCGTGCGCTCGGTCCAGGTTGCCGCCAGCGTCGTACCAGAGTTCCTGCGCGGGCGGCACGAAGTTGCCGACCACACGCAGCACCCTGACGACCGTGCCCGCCTCCCAGGCCCGCCCGCCCACTTCGTTGACGGCCTCCTCGGAGCAGGCTTCCTCGTCAATCACTAAAAGCACTTTCATGGCGTCCTGCCCTTTCACCGTCATGCGGGACGACGACTTCTTTCGCGTCTTCACCGAGCGAGGGGACGAGCCAGCGAAACAGGAGCGTCGCCGCGGCTGCACCCAGGAGCTGCGCGACGATGAAGCCGGGCACGTCCACCGGACGGATGCCGGCGAAGGTGTCGGAGGCCGAGCGCGCCAGCGTGACGGCTGGATTAGCGAACGAGGTGGAGGAGGTGAACCAGTAGGCGGCGGTGATGTACGCTCCGACGGCGAAGGGCACGACCGTCTTCTGCTTCAGTTTGACGCAGCCCCAGATGACCGCCAGCAGGCCGAAGGTGGCGACGAATTCGCTGAAGAGCTGCGCCCCGCCGTGGCGGGCCTTCTGCGAGGCGAAAAAGACCGGCAGCTCGAACATCACGTCCGCCGCGGCCACCCCGGCGAACGCTCCGATAACCTGTGCCACGAGGTAGGCTGGAACCTCACCCCACGCTAAGCCGCCCTGCCAGGCGTCGGCGAGCGTCACCGCCGGGTTGAAGTGTGCGCCAGAGATGGGGCCGAAGGTCATGATCAAGGCTACCAGAGCCGCGCCGGTCGCCACGGTGTTGGCGAGCAGGGCGACGGCGACATTCCCGCCCGAGAGCCGCTCGCCCATGATTCCACTGCCGACCACCGTCGCCAGCAGCATCGCCGTCCCTACGCCTTCGGCCACCGCCCGTCGCGCTAAGTTCATGGATCAGCCTTCGACCGTCTCTGATATTCGCTTTAACGAATATCAGGAGGGTACTTAAAGTTAAGATTCTTGTCAAAAAGATTCGCCGCGCCCCGTGCTAACATCGGGGGCGATGGCCGGGAAGAGTAAAGCATTCGACATGGAGCTGTTCTTCAGCGCGCTCGCCGACATGACGCGCCTGCGGCTGCTGAACCTGATCGGGAACCAGGAGGTCTGCGTCTGCTACTTCGTCGAGATATTGCAGACCAGCCAGCCGAAGGTCTCGCGCCACCTCGCCTACCTGCGTCGCGCCGGCCTCGTCAGCTCAAGGCGCGTCGCGAAGTGGGTTCACTACCGCATCGTCGTGCCTGCCGACCCGGACGCCGCCCATCTGTTCGGGGAGGTGCGCAAGTGGCTGGCAAAGGATCCGGCTATGAAGCGGGAGCACAAGCAATTGGTTAAAGTGTGCTGCGCCCCGGATCCGCCGCCTCTCCTCCAGGGCGCACCACGTCCCACGGCCGTCTGCGGTCAGTCCTCGACCTGTTAAGACAGGATGCCCGTCGGGCCAAAGCCCGACCACCTAAGCATCTTCATAACAGAAACAGATTAACGCGAGGTTAACGCCCCGGACGCGTCCGGGGCGTATGCGGAGCCGTCGCATACCCTCGCGTGAAAGTAGTGGGGTAAATCTGTGTTGCTCCAAGTTCTATCGCTCAACCCGTACGCATTCGGGCGCTATCACCTCGGTTGATGGGGCGAATCATGTTTGAGTAACCTATGTTCAATGAGGCGCCTACACATTACTTTAGATAAGTCCGCCGTTTACGGACTACACAATGAAGAAGTTGACTCACTGGATAGGTACTTCTTCCAGGTCGTACCCTCTATCCTTGTCCATGAAATCCTCGCAGACCTGACTAAGGAATCAGACCCGAAGATTCACAACAAAATTGCCGCCCACACTTACCGCATCAGCGGTAACCACGGCCTCACCCTCCACTATCGAACACGCCTCGCCAACTCTCTACTCGGAATCGAAACTCCGATGGATGGGCGGTTCCTGGCGTCACGCGAGACAATAGTTATAACCGCGAGTGGCTCCCTGGCCACTATTGTGGAAACTCCTTTAGAGGACGAAATCTTGGCCAGGTGGGAACGTCGTGAGTTTACGGATGAGGAACGAGTCTGGGCGCGGCGGTTTCGACAACAGACGGAACGGCCACTTAATACGCACCTCTACCTCGATAACATTGAAAAGGCGGGCCTTTCCTTTAACACTCCTCAGTCCGACGAAGAGTTGATTAAGTCGGTTAACGACTTGTTGGCTGACAGGAAGATGTTGCCCCGACTTTTTGCGATCCTGGCGCAGGATTTTGGGGTTCCCCCTAGTTCCATCGACGCAATCATAAAGCGCTGGCACGAAGAAGGCCGAAAACCATTCGAGGAATTTGCCCCGTACGCGTTCTTCTGCCTGAAGGCTAATTTTTTGTGGCACCTCAGTCTCACCAACCCCAACCTCTTCAAGCCGGACAAGAACGACAGGAAGGATTTAGACTACTGCTACTATCTGCCGAACACACTTATTTTCGCGACGAGAGATAAGAAGCAGCGACGGCTGATGGCCGCGCTCATACGACCCGACCAAAGTCTCGTAAATGGTGACGAGCTAAAACGAGACCTGCGGAAAATCAGCGAGGACTGGAACGGTTTAACTACCGAAGAAAAAATTGCTCTAAATGCTCAACGTGACGGGGCGCCACCCGAAAATACGGACTCTCTGGTCTATCGACTGTGGAAGAAGCACGACGGCGAAATTAATCCGTCTAAGCCCCGGGGAGTGTTCGAGTGGAAACTCGTCGATGCCTCTCTCCCTAAAGAACAACAGGTCCCATTCACTTTTACTGAATACGCGCGAAGGAAACGTCAGGAAATACGTGAAGGCAGAAAGTTAACCGAAAGAGAGATGGCAGCGCTGAACCGCCTCTTTAAGGGCCGAGACCTGACTACCATGTTGATGTTTAATAGCAGGATCAATCGGGAACGGCTAAGGAAATGGTACCCGAGCCTCACCGAAGCCGACGTGAACGAACTTACTTCAGAGATACAAAACGAGGTTTATCTGGACCCGTACGAGTACCGAAACATTCTAATCGTCGGCTAACCATACTCACCACCCGTGTGAAATATGCGTTGACATATATCAGGGTCGGGCATAGACTCCGCCGACATGCGCGTAGGCGAATATCAGCCCGCCAGTTCTCGGAGGTCGTCCGGCGGCGAACGTCTGCGCACTCTCACGCTTCTGAGCGCGGCCGTGCTGTGTCTGTGCTGCGCGCCCACCCGAGCGCGGGCTGACTCATTCCGCACGAACGTCGTCTGCCGCCAGGAACTTGCCCACACGCACCGCTCACGCTTGGCGAAAGAGCTGCGCAGGATCACCGGCTGGACCGAACTCAGTTTCGGCGACGGGTGTGCGCTGCTCGCGGGCGGGGAGGCGGGTGGGGGCTCGCGCACGGCGCGCGAACTGTTGACCGCCTCGGCTCAGGCCCGCGATCTCATCATCGTCGAAGACGCGAGCCGCCGCGCCGACGTGGTCTTCGCCCGCGTCGTGCCGGGGAGATGGAGCGACGGCCGGGAGGGTGAGCCGCCCGCGCACGTCCTCCTGCTCGACTTTGCGGACTTCGCCCACCTGCGGGGCGACAGGGCGGCGCGCGACGCCTTCAACGCGGGCTGGGCGCTGCTCCACGAGGTCGCCCATGTCGTCCGCGGGTTGGACGATGCCCACGCCCTTCACGAGGCGGGCCCGTGCGAGACGTTCGTCAACCTGATGCGCCGTGAGGTCGGGGCCGCCGAGCGCGCGAGCTACTTCTTCACGCCCCTCCCGGGCCAGGAGCGCAGCGACTTCAAGACGAAATACGTGCGCCTGGCCTTCGACCGTCATGATCCATCGTCGAACAGGAAGAGACGCGTCTGGCTCATGTGGGACGCCGACGCGGTCGGTGAAGTGCGAGAACCGCGGCCGAACTCCGGCGCGGCACTCACCAGGTGACGCCCACCCCGCCTGTTATTTCATTGCCGCCTCATCTCACATTCGGTGCCTTGTAACACTCATTTAACCCTCCATTCACTGCCCTGTAAACCGCTTCCCGTATAGTCATATTCGCGATACCGCATATCACGACGGGCTTACGTGCTTGAGAGCGCGCCCGTTCATGCAATCCCCGGCGGAGACCCTCGCGTGCGGTGTCCGACTCTACATCTGAACCTGTCAAAAATTTCGGCTTACCCATGAATTCACAGGAGACGACTATGCGAACCAGTCAACGAGCCTACCCGGAGGTGCGTCGCGTGAGGGCGGCGGGCATCCAGTTGCTGCTACTTTGCCTCGGGCTCGGCTTGATGCTGGCCCCGACGCCGGCAGCGGCACAGTCCGGCACGACCGGCACTTTGACCGGCACCGTCCAGGACCCGAACGGCGCGGTGCTGCCCGGCGTCCAGGTGACGATCAGGAACGCGGGCACGGGACTGACCCGCAATACCACGACGAACGACGAAGGGCGCTGGACGTTCCCGGCGCTGCCCGTCGGCACCTACGAACTGACCTACGAGGTCGCGAGCTTCAAATCCCTGAAGCGGACGAACGTAGCGGTGGAGGCGGCCGTGCCGCGCACGCTCGAAGACCGACTCGAAGTGGCCGGCGTGGCCGGCGAGACGGTCACGGTGGTCGAAGGCGGCGCGGCGCTCGCGACCCCCGACACTTCGGCGGTCGCCCGGCAAATCTCGGCCGAGCAGCTCGTCGCCGTGCCCACCTCGACCCGCAGCTTCACGCAGCTCCTCTCGGCCGAGGCGGGCGTCAACACCGACCTCTCGCCGGTGCTGACGAACGGCAACGGCAACCAGAGCCCTTCGGTCAACGGCACGCGCACGACCTCGACGAGCCTCTCCTTCAACGGCGTGGACGCGACCAACATCACGTCGAACGAGGGCTCGCTCAACAACAACATCGCGCCCGCGCCGGAGACGCTCTCCGAGGTGAAACTCCAGACCTCGCTCTACGACGCCTCCACGGGCCGCTCGGGCGGCGGCAACTTCCAGCTCATCACCAAGAGCGGCGACAACGGGTTCCACGGCTCGGGCTACTTCTACCTCCAGAACGAGAAGTTCAACGCCAACGACTTCTTCTTCAACAAGGACGGCATCGACCGACCCAAAGCACGGCGCAATGAGGGCGGCTTCACCATCGGCGGCCCCATCGTCAAAGAACGCTTCTTCTTCTTCGGCGGCTACCAGCGCACGACGGCCGACACAGGCTTCGTCCCGACGGCGTCTTCGATCACGGTGCTGCCGCAGGCGCTCACTCTCATCAGCGGGGAGCGCACGAAGGAGAACGTCTTCAACGCCTTCCGCACACTCAACCCCGGCATCACGGCGTCAATTCCGAATGCTAATGCCATCTCCGACGTGGCGATCAGGCTGCTCAACCTGCGGAACCCGGCCACGGGCGACTTCATCATCGGAGCGCCGCGCGGCTCCAACGTCGTCGGCCGCGACGCGAACGTCGCGGGCTCGGTCGGCGGCAACCCCTTCATCCGCCAGCGCAACGTCTTCCCCGCACAGTTCCAGCAGGATCAGTTCACCGTCCGACTCGACGGGCGTCTCAGCGGCAAGAATTCTCTGACAGGGACTCTCTTCTGGTCTGACTTCCCGGGCTTCGACCCGTTCCCCGACCCGGGCAGCCTCGCCTCGCCGTTCGTCCTCCGGCGCGCCGACCGCAACCGCACGCTGGCCGTCTCCGACCAGCATATCTTCGGCCCCCGATTCATCAACGACGTGCGGTTCGGCTACTTCCTGCTCGACAACACGCGCCGGCTCGACGACCCATTCCTCGCGCTCACCAACGAGTCGGTCGGCATCCCGAACCCGGCCGTGGCCTTCGACTCAAGCCCCTCGACGCTCCGCCTCGGCCACTACGTCGGCCGCCCCGGCACCATCATGGAGCGCTTCTCCTTCGGCGGCCCGAACGACTCTTTCAACGAGCGCTTGCAGAAGACCTTCAGCCTCGCCGACAACATGACGGCCAGCCTCGGCGACCACACGCTCCGCTTCGGAGCCGAGTTCAAGCGCCACAGCTACGACACGAGCCTGCCGGAGGAGCAGGCGACCGAGTTCGAGAAGTACGACAACTTCACGCAGCTCCTGCGCGGCGTCGCCACCGAGGCCGACACGCAGTTCGGCATCACGGAGAAGCAGTTCCGCTTCCGCGACCTCTCGGCTTACGTCGCCGACGACTGGAAGCTGGGGCGCAAGGTGACGCTCAACCTCGGCCTGCGCTGGGAGTGGTTCGGCTGGCCGGAGGAGAAGAACGGGCGCATCGGCAACTTCGACCCCGCGCGCGTCACCGACCTCAGCAACCCTCTGAACGGCTTCATCGTCGCCTCGAACGCGCAGCCGACCGGCTTCGCCTCCGTCGATTCCGCCATCGCGGCCACGGCGTCGGCCGGGACGAAGCACACGCTCAACGGACAGGACTTCAACAACTTTGCGCCCCGCATCGGCGTCGCCTACTCGCCCTTCGGGGACAGCCGGATGGTCATCCGCGGCGGTTACGGCCTCTTCTACGACCGACCCAGCGCGGCCTTCATCAACACGGTCTTCAGCAACTACCCGTTCCTGCGCGAGGTCGAGGTGACGTTCCCCGGCAGCGCCGTCCCCCTCACGACAGCCTTCTCGCAGCAGGACCCGAACTTCCCGTTCAACCGATACCTGCCGAACCGCATCGTCCGCACGGCCGGGGCCGGCGGCACGTACCAGCTCCGCGACGGCACTAACGTCACGCGCGGCGCAGACGGCACGCTCAACCCCGTAGACCCGGCGACGGGGCAGCCCACGCTCGGCAACATCGCCGAGACGTTCGAGTTCCGCGCCATCGACCGCAACCTCAAGACGCCCTTCGTCCACCAGTGGAATGTCGGCGTGCAGTACGAGTTGGCGAAAAACCTCCTCTTCGAGGCGCGCTACGTCGGCACCAAAGGCGACCGGCTCTTGCAGGCCATCTCCTTCGCACAAGGCTTCGACCTGAACGACCCCTCGACGCCCGACTCTATCTTCGAGCGCTTCAACCAGGCTTACGTCGCGGCGGGTAGCCCCAACGGGCCGCTCAACTCGGGCTCGACGGCGCGCGAGCGGGGGCGTGGTCGCGCCTTCGGCTTCGCCAACTCCGCTTTGGGCGGCCTGCTCGACTACAACCTGGCGAACGCCGCGGGCGCGGTCATCAGCTTCGAGGCGCGCTCGCCCTTCCTCGGCTTCGACGTGCCCGAGGCCATCCAACTCGGCAACAACGCCGACTCAATCTACCACTCCGGCCAGTTCAGCCTGACCAAGCGGTTCTCGCGCGGGACGCAATTCAACGCCGCCTACACTTGGTCGAAGTCCATCGACACCGGCTCGGCCGACCCGGGCTCGACGGCCGGCGGCGGCAAGCCCGACCTGCCCAACGTCGGCTTCACCGCGCCGGGCAACGCCTTCGATCTCAGCTCGAACCGCGCCGTCTCGGACTTCGACCGCCCGCACCGCTTCAGCGCGAGCTTCGTCTTCGACGTGCCGACCTTCGGCTCGACCTCGAAGTTCCTGACGGGCTGGCAGCTCTCCGGGTTCGCGCAGATGCAGTCGGGCGTGCCCTACTCGATCTTCTCTCCCGAGGTGACAGTCGGCACGGCCGCCCAGTACGCCAACACGCGGCTCGGCTCGGGCGGCCTCTATCGCCTCGCCTTCGGGCGGCCGAGCCTCTGCGGCTCGCTCGACCAACTGCGTCAGGGGGGCGCCGACCCGACCGAGCAGGCGTTCGACGCCTCTGTGCTCTGCTCGCCGCTGTCTCTGGCGGGCGGCTACCCGAACAACCGCGGCTTCGGCAACCTCGGCCGCAACGTCCTGCGCGGCCTGTGGCAGAAGCGCTTCGACATGGGTCTCGCGAAGAAGACCAACCTCACCGAGCGCGTCGGACTTGAGCTGCGGTGGGATGTCTTCAACGTCTTCAACAACGTCAACTTCGCGACCCCCAACAACGTCATCGGCGAGGCGGGCAGCGACTTCGGCAAGATCACCGACACGGTCGGCGGCCCGCGCGTGATGCAGTTCGGTCTCAAGCTGAAGTTCTAGGGCGGCGGGACTCTGAACACGCGTCAGGGGCATCCGACAGAACCTGTCCGGGTGCCCCTGACGCATACCCACACCTTCATGATCCAACAGACGCCGATGACAGTCAGGACGACACATGGCGCGGAAGGGGCGAACTCTTACCAGGTGGGGGGAGCTGAGGAAGAGGTCTACGACGACGGGTGCCTGCGGGTGGAGCACAACAACTACTACGCGACCTGCCGCGGCGGGCGGATGCAATTCACGCGCGCCGAGTTCCTGCTCCTCTCGCGGCTCGTCCGCAACCCCGACCGCGTCGTGAAATCCGAGGAGCTGTGGCAGCACGTCTTCGGCGACACGAGGCCCTATAACCCCGACAGCCTGCACGTACAGATGTACCGCGTGCGCAAGCGATTAAGTCCGTTCGGCATCAGCGTCAAAAGTATGCCGAACGTCGGCTACAGCATCTCGCTCGCCGGCTGTTGTCATAGCTGACTAAGGTCGCCTGAAAGACTACGGGCGGCCCCGGCTCATCAGGAGCCGGGACCGCCCGTAGCTTTTCACGCGCTTAGGAAGGTGTCGCGTAGCCCGTCACCGGCGCCGCCGCCGGAGTGCCTCACGCCGCGCAGCACGCCCCCGCGGGCCCAGCGTTGGGCCGATCCTCGTAGCGAAGGAGCATGAGCCACACGTGCAGCCCCACGACGAGCACGTTGCCGACGATCATCTGGAGGGCCACAGAACTGGCCCAGACGTGCCCCGGCCCCGTCACAAGAGGCGCGTCGAGGCTCCACGCTGAAAGCGGCTTCGCCGCCAGCGCGAGCGCGACGGCCGCTGTCCGTGCCGTGATGGCGATGACGTGCGCCGCGTACTCCATCGAGGAGAGGCCGCCGAGACTCGCGCGACTGTCCCGCTCATCGAGCACATCCCAGATTTCGATGACCTGCTCGGCGGCAAGGAAGAGCACACCGGCCCAGAGCGCCCACCCGCCGAAGTCCTGGTAGAAGAGGAAGAAGATCACGGGGATGAAAAGAACTCCCTGTACCGTGTGCAGCTTGTGCTCGCGGCGCGATTCAGGGCGCGCGTAGAGCCTGTACTTCCAGAGGTGGAGGTAGAGGCCGTCCACCGCCGCCACCACGCCGAACAGTATCAGGAGGGCCGTCGCCGCGCTCATCACGTGTTCCGTCATGACCTCACCTCTTTCAACTCTAAAGCCATGCAGACCGCGGTCGAGCACCGCGGAAGTGTCCACTCCGGGGAGGCGGAGAGACGGGAGTCGAACTCGCCGCGCTCCGCCTCCTCGAAGCCGAAACGGCGCGCGAAGAAGTCACGCGCCGTCGTCGTCAGGAGCACTACCTTCTCGACCCCATCTCCGGCCGCGCGCCCGACCAGCGCCGAGGTGAGGCAGGAGCCTACTCCCGAGTGCTGGAGGCTCGGAGAGACAGCCGCAGACCTCAGCAGTCCCACCTCGCCGTGGCGCTCCAGCCCGATGGTGCCTTGCAGCCGCCCCTCAGCGTCCCGTGCCACCAGGAAGCCTGCCAGGTGTTCCTCGACGCCCTCGTGCGGCAGATCGACCGCAGTGAGCAGCGCCAGGATGTCGCCGAGGTCGGCGCCCGTGGCCGGCTTGATGTTCAACCCTTCGCAGTTCACCGGCGACCCCTTTACCGCGTGATGTTGAACGCGGCCGCCTGCGTGTTGCAGCAGGGAGCCTGACCGGCCGCCGGGGGCGCGGCCGTGCAGCCGCACGAACCGGAGGCTGCCGTGGCCTCCGCCGGAGAGGTCGCGCACGACCCGGCTGCCTGCGCTTCGGCACCCGCGGCGCCCAGCCGTATCGGCTCGGCCGTGACGCAGCACATCGAGGTCTCTGCCAGGTTGTCTTCGAGCACGACGAAGACCTCCCACTCGTAGCCGTCCGGGTCATGCACCCAAGTCTTGTCCTGCTTGGCGTAGCAACAGTTGGTGTTCATCTCGTCGCGCGTGATAAGTCCGGCCTCGGCCCAGCGCTCGCGCACGGCCAGCACGTCCTCGGTCGAGGCGACCTGGAGCCCGAGGTGCGAGAGCGCTCCCTGCTCGTTGAACGTGTGTTGGTTGAGCGTTAAGTTTAAGGGCGGGTTCTGCACGTCGAACTTCGCGTAGCCCGTCCTCACCTTCGAGGGCTCGATCCCCAGCATCTTCTTGTAGAACTCGATGCTCCGCTCGACATCCTTCACGTTGAGCGCCAGGTGCGCCTTCAAAACCTTCACTTCCGTCGCCGTCGTCATTACCTTATCTCCTCTCCCGCGCTAGAATCATATTCGCTTAGCCGAATACGTCGGGAGCATACGTCGGCGTTTCATATTTGTCAAGGCGTATATGAAAAATTTTTTCGAGGGGGCTCGGGTGGGGGATAAAGGGTTCGACATAGAGCTGTTCTTTGCGGCGCTGGCCGACCGCACGCGCCTGCGCCTCATTAACCTGATGGGCGCCGACGAGTTGTGCGTCTGCTTCTTCGTCGAAGTCCTGAAGACCAACCAGCCCAAGATCAGTCGCCACCTCGCCTACCTGCGGCGGGCGGGACTCGTCTCTGACCGCAAGGACGGCAAGTACGTTCGCCAGTACTCAAAATTCAACTTGCTCCGGCGCCGCGTGGGGACATCGGGCGAGGACTGGCTCGGCTAGCGAATAACCGCGGTAGGCAGACTCCGCTTCCGTCGTTCTGCTCTCCACTCGCCCTCGGGAGGTAAAACGGGTATATTTCTGAGCCGTTCGTCACATACCGACCGGGGGTATTCTACAAACGATGCTGCTCACACGTAACGTCCGATTGCTTTTGTTCCTCGCGGCGGCCCTCCTTTCAGGATGCGGCCGCGGTGACGGTGGCGGTCGCTCGCCTTCCCAGGCGACGCCGGCCGGCCCGACCCCCGCGGGCCCAGCGCTGGTGATAAGCGAAAGCCAGTCCCCGTCGGGGCCCGACACCCGCGAGCCGGAACTGTTCGCGACGACCGACGGCAGGGTGATACTGAGCTGGGTCGAGAAGACGGGTGAGAAGCAGCACGCGCTGCGGTTCGCCGTGCGCGACGCTGCCCGCTGGTCTGAGGCGCGCACCGCCGCCGAGGGGGACAACTGGTTCGTCAACTGGGCTGACTTCCCCTCGGTCGTGGCGCTCGCCGACGGGTCGCTCGCCGCGCACTGGCTGGTCAAGAGCGGCCCGAGCACGTACGCCTACGACGTGAACATCTCGCGCTCGAATGACGGGGGCAAGACCTGGTCCCGCCCCGTCGTCCCGCACACGGACGGGACGAAGACCGAGCACGGGTTCGTCTCGCTGCTGCCGCTACAGGACGGGCGGCTCGGCGCGGTGTGGGTGGACGGAAGGGCGACCAAAGACGTCAAGCAGGGGCACGAGGAAGAGGGGCCGCTCCCCGTCAGCATGCAACTCCGATACGCGGCCCTGGGCGCCGACGGCAAACTCTCCGAAGAGGCCGTGCTCGACGAGCGCATCTGCGAGTGCTGCCAGACCTCGGCCGCGATGACCTCCGACGGCCCCATAGCCGCCTACCGCGACCGCTCCGACCAGGAGGTGCGCGACATCCAATTTGTGCGCGGGGGGGCTGCGGGCTGGAGCGCGCCGCGCCCCGTCCACGCCGACAACTGGCAGATCAACGCCTGCCCGGTCAACGGCCCTTCCGTCGCGGCCGACGGCCGGCGCGTGGCGCTCGCCTGGTACACGGGCGAGGGTGAGACGGCGAAGGTGCAAGTGGCCTTCTCGGGGGATGCCGGCGCGACCTTCGGGCAGCCCACGCGAGTGGACGACGGCGGGACGCTCGGACGCGTGGACGTCGTGCTGCTGGCGGACGGCTCGGCGCTCGTCTGCTGGATGTCGGGCGGCCCGGAGGGCGGGGCCAACAAGGTGAGACGCGTCCGGCCCGACGGCACGGTCGGCCCCGTCGCGGTCATCAGTAGCACGGACGTCTCCCGCTCCAGCGGCTTCCCCCGCATGGCGCGCCAGGGGGACGTGGTGCACTTCGCCTGGACCCAGTTCGGCAAGCCTCCGCAGGTTCGCACGGCGACGGCCGATGTTAGCGCTTTCAGGTGAGATGCGCGCGCCAGTCTATTCTTAATGAATTGACGGTGGAAGGTCAGTTCACGCGCAGCGTCGCGGCGTTGCTCTCGACGCCGCGGACGGTGACGGTGACGCTCAGGTCTCCAGCGCCGGCTAGTTCCGCCGGGAGGAGGACGTTGACCTGCTCAAGCCAGCTCAGGTTCTGAGCGGGGCCTACGCTCTCGACCGGCAGGTTGAAGACACGCTGCTGCGAGTCGACGGCGCGCGCCGTGACGAAGCCGGCCTCGCCGGGCGCGTCGAGTCTGACGCCCGCGACGAGGAGCGTGACGCGCGTGCGGCCGTCGGCGCTCAGGTTGCGCGTCGTGGGGGTGTTCACGGTGAAGGGTTCGGGCGTCAGCGCGACGGACTCGAACGCGGCGGCGCGCCCCGTCGCGCCTACGGTGAGCAGTAGGGGCTTGGGCGGATCATTGCCCGCGCGCTTCTGCCCGTAGGTGAGGTTGTCGACGCCGGCGGGCGGAACCGGCTCCGGCGAGTCGAGCGTGACGAGCAGCCACGCGATGGGGGCGTCGGAGACGAAGCCGACGAAGTTCGAGCCGTCCCCCTGGGTCATCAGCACCTTCTCGCCCGCCGAGGTGATGACCTCCATCGGGCGCGCGAACTGGTCACAGCCGACGGCGGTCGTCCCCGGCGGCAGGTCGATGCGTAAGAGTGTGATCTCGGGCACGCCGACGGAGACCAGCACCTTGCCCGGCACGCCCGGCCACGTGCTGACTCTGCCCCCAAAACCAATGATACCGAAGTGCAGCCCGTCGATGGTGTCGCGCCACCAATCGAACTGGCCCACCGACTCGAAATCGAGGGTGTGCAGGTTCTGCGAGGCGGCCTCGAAGGCCGCTCGGTCGCGGAAGACCGTCGCGCTGGCGCTCGGAGCAAGGAGGAAGAAGAGAAGGGAGAGGGAGATGAGCGAAAGAATGCGTTTGGCCGCGAGGGGCATGGCCGCTGACCTCCTTTGCGGCGGGAAGTTTACGCCACGCCCGTCGCCGCCGCAAACAATTTCTCCACGACGCCAACCGGCTTCTTTCAATCGGTGGTCGAGCCGAAGGGATGCAGAACCGCGGCCACACGTCAGCCGCATCAAAACGAAGACTACGGCCCGCCGCAGCCGAGGGCGGGGGCGGACAAAATACCCCTTGACTCTGTACACGACTACAGGGCTTATCCTAATCCCCATCTGCCCCGGAGGGTCGTGCGGCTTGAAGGCGGGTTGATGGCATCTAACTCGGAGCCCGCGGATACCCGGCGGGCGTATCGGTGCGCTGGCGTATGGACAAGACGTTCCCCGGTGTGTTAATAAACCGGCAAAGTTAAAAACCTTGGCGCGAAAGCTTTTAAATTTTTGTCTCGCCTGGACCCTGGTCCTGGGCTGCTGGGGCGGCGTACTCGCCGCCGCGGCCTGCCCCCACCTGGGGTGCGAGACTGCGGCCGCAGGGCCGGAACACGTTGCCGCCCACGACGGTCACTCGCCGGGTCAAAGCTTTGAGGCGGCCGGCGCGGAAGATCACTCGGCTCACGCCGACGTTCATCCGGGGCACACGGCCGGGCAGACTGTCCGGGAGCAACTCCCGCCTGAGTCCGTTGAGATGAGGGGCGTCAAGTCCGGCCGGCACGACTCCTCCTGCACGCACTGCGTGGGCCGCCCCGACGCGCCGCCGTCGTCGAGCTTTGAGTGGCAGACTAACTCCGCCAAGAAGTCGGGGAAGGTAGCCGCGGCCCACTCTGCCGGACAGTCCCTGACTCCGGCCGCCTTCTTCGTCCGGGAGATCACGCCGGCGCAGCACGCGCCCCCCGGCAGTCAAGACAGGCATCTCCTCCTCCTCAACGTCTTCCGCATTTAGAACCCGCCCGCGGGCTCCGGCCGAAGTGTGCCGTCCCGGCGCGTCCCGCGCCTAAAAATCTCAAATACAACTGCTCTTCAGTAGCCGCGACGCGTCCCCGGTGATGCGCACGCGCGGGCTGCTTTTGTTACCCACAGGGGAGGAATGTCATGTACCACTCTCGGCGCCTCAGGGCGCTCGCGCGCAACGTCTTCGCCGCGCTCGTCGCCGTGTCTGTGCTCGCCTCGGCGGGGCCGCCCGCGCTGGCGCAGCACGAGGGGCACACCATGCCCGCGCCTGCCAAGCCGAAAGCTAAGAAGCCGGTCAGGAGGCAGACACAAAAAAGGGCGGCCGCGCGCAGAAGCACGCCCCGGCGCCCGTCGCGCAGGACCGCCCGGCCGGCAGCGGCACGGCCCGCGGCGAGCCCGGCCGGGACTGCGCAGCCCGCAGACCCGCACGCCGGCCATAACATGCAGCAGGCCACGCCCACCCCGATGCCGACGGCGACGCCGGACCCGCACGCGGGCCACATGATGCAGCCGACCCCGCAGCAGCCGACGCCCGCGCCGACGCCAGTCCGGCAGCCGGCACCGGCGGTGGATCACAGCACGCACCAGACCGCCACGCCGCAGGAGCCGGTGAAGAGGCGTGCGCGCGAGGGGCTCATCCCTGAAGGGCCGGTGGTGACGCTGGAAGAGCTGGAGAGGATGGCTTCTGCCGGGAACCCGACGCTCGCGCAGGCCCAGTCCTCGATCCAGGCCGCCGAAGGCCGTCGCCGACAGGCGGGCGCCTTCCCGAACCCCGTCGTCGGCTACTTCGGCGAGGAACTGGCCTTCCGCGCTGCCGGCGAGACGAGCGAGCACGGCGTCTTCGTCGAGCAGACGATCCCGCTGGGCGGGAAGCTGGGCAAGTCCAAGCGCATCTTCGAGCGCGAGCGTGAGCAGGCCGAAGCCCTCGCCGAGGCGCAAGCCCTGCGCGTGACGAACTCCGTCCGCGCGCTCTACTTCGAGGCGCTGGGCGCGCAGCAGTTGGTCGAACTCCGCGCCGACCTCGCCGACCTCGCGCGCGAGGCTGTCGAGATTACGAAAGAGCTTTACAACGTCGGGCAGGCCGACCGCCCCGACCAGTTGGAGATCGAGATCGAGGCCGAGCGGGCCGAGATCGAGATGCTGCGCGCGCAGGGCGACTGGGAGCAGGCGTGGCGCGCCATCGGGGCGATGGTCAACAACCCTTCCCTGCGGCCCGCGCGCCTGGCCGGGAGCCTCGACGCGGCGGAAGCGGCGCTCGACCAGGAGCAGCTGCTCACGACCCTTCTGCGCGACAGCCCCGAGATCAGGGCGGCGCGCGCCGGCGTCGAGCGCGCCCGCGCCGTCGTCTCGCGGCAGAGGGCCGAGCGCATCCCCGACCTCTTCGTCAACGGCGGCGTCGGCTACAACAACGAGATACTCGACCGCGACGGCAGGAAGACCGGCGCCGAGGGGCGGATCGAGGTGGGCGTCAACGTCCCCATCTTCAACCGTAACCGGGGCGGCATCGCGGCCGCCGAGGCCGAACTCGCCATCGCCGAGCGGGAGCTCGACCGTCTGCAACTGTCCTTGCGCACGCGGATGGCCTCCTCCTTTCGCGAGTACCGGAGCGCCCGGACGGTGGTCGAGAAGTACCGCACGCAGGTCGTCCCGCGCGCCCGCCAGGCGTACGAGATGTACCTCGGGAACTTCCGCCAGATGGCGGCCGCTTACCCGCAGGTTTTGATCGCGCAACGCACCCTCTTCCAGGTCGAGGTCGAGTACGCCCGCGCGCTCGTGGAGCTGAAGCGGAGCGCCGCCTCCCTGCGCGGCTTCCTGCTCGAAGGCGGGCTCGATCCGGTCGGCCGCCCGGGCGAGGGCGGGGAGCGCACCGAAGGCTTCAGGCTGAGGTCGGCCGGCGACGCCTCCGGAGATTCTGACGACCGCTGAGGCCGCGGCATCAAGAAAGTTTTTTATCAGAACAGGAGTTGAGAAATGGACAACAGCAGACGCAATTTTCTGAGGCGGGCCTCCATCCTCGGGGCCGCGGGCGCGGTGGCGGCCGGCTCGAAGAGTGCGCGCGCGCAGCACGAGGGGCACACGGCGCCGCAGCAACAGGCCCC
This sequence comes from Pyrinomonadaceae bacterium, assembly GCA_036379655.1. Classification (GTDB taxonomy): domain Bacteria; phylum Acidobacteriota; class Blastocatellia; order Pyrinomonadales; family Pyrinomonadaceae; genus QHXN01. The sequence continues at coordinate 115,051 of DASVGG010000170.1, read as the reverse complement.
GCCCAAGACGGATAACCGGCCCCCGACTTCCGAAGGCGGGGTCGTCCCCGTTCACGTCCCCGACGTGCCACGGCTCCCGTGGACGATGGAGGGCGGCGTCAAGGTCTTCCGCCTCGTCCCCGAGGTAGTCAAGTGGCAGCTCATCCCCGGCAAGGAGATCATCGGCTGGGGCTATAACGGGAGCGTGCCGGGGCCCACCATCGAGGTCAACGAGGGCGACCGCGTCCGCATCATCGTCACGAACCGGCTGCCCGAAGGAACGTCGATGCACTGGCACGGGCTGGAGGTGCCGCCCGCGATGGACGGCGTGCCGTTCCTCAACCAGCCTTTGATCGAGCCGGGGCAGACCTTCACCTACGAGTTCACGCTCCACCAAAACGGGACCTTCTTCTACCACTCGCACATGGCGATGCAGGAGATGATGGGGATGATCGGCTTCTTCATCGTCCACCCAAAGCGTCCGTACGCCCCGCGGGTCGATAAGGACTTCGGCCTCATCCTCCAGGAGTGGGCGCTGCTGCCGAACAACCCCATCCCGAACTCTCTGGCGATGGAGTTCAACTGGCTGACCATCAACGGCAAGGCCGGCCCGCACTCGACGCCGATGATCGTCCGGCAGGGCGAGCGCGTCCGCATCCGCATGGTGAACCTCGGCATGGACCACCACCCGATGCACGTCCACGGCAACCAGTTCTACGTCACCGGCACCGAGGGCGGGCGCATACCCGAGACGGCGTGGTACCCCGGCAACACCGTGCTCGTCGGCGTGGCGCAGGCGCGCGACGTGGAGTTCGACGCCGTCTACGTCGGCGACTGGATGCTCCACTGCCACCTGCCGCACCACATGATGAACCAGATGACCTCGATGGTCGGCCCGATGGGTCACGCCGGCATGGGCTCGCAGACGGGCAAGGGCATGGAGGAGGGCATGGGCGTCGTCACCGGAGGGCACGCGCTCTCCGAGGACATGGCCCCCGGCATGGGCCGCGGCATGGGCATGACGACCCAGGAGCGCAACATCTCGAACGCGGTCGGGCCGCAGCAGCAACACCAGGGGCACGCTCAGCAGCCTTCGCCCGAGCAGGGTAAGGGGACGCAGGTGCAGCCCGGCCAGACAGAGCGGCTCGGGCAGGTCGGCAACGCCGACGACACGGCGCGGCGTAAGCGCGTGCCCGGCTACCCGCAGGACATGGTGATGTTCATGGACAAGGAGGTCGCCAAGCCGGAGACCTACGGGCTGCCGCCCGGTTGGACGGGCTCCTTTATGGGGATGATGACGATGGTCAGGGTGCTCCCGCCGGACATGTACGACGAAGTCCAGCGCCGCATCAGGGAAGGCGTCGTCGAGGCCCCGCAGGGGCCGCCCGCGGGTCAGCAGCACAAGCACGAGTAATCACCGAAAGGGGCGGCCGGCGCGGGCGCGGGGGGCGCGTCCCGCGCCGGCAGTTCATAAACGCATAAGGGACCGCCCCGAGTCAGGGCGGCGAGCAAGCAAGGAGCAATTATGAAGTTGAATCGAATCAAGCGGACGTTGGCGGGCACATTCGCGGCCGCGTCTCTCGTCGCCCTGAGTGTCGTCACGGCGGCGGCGCAGGACCACACGGGACACGCGGGACAGACCGGGCAGCAGCAGCAGACGGGCCACAACGGCCACGGGCAGACGGCCGACATGCCTTACGACCTGCACTACATCGACATGACGATCATGCACCACGAGCAGGGCGTCGAGATGGCGCGCCTCGCCCAGGAGAAGGGCGCGGACGCGCGCGTCAAGGCCTTCGCCAAGAAGACCGCCGACGACCAGCAGCGGGACATCCTGATGCTGAGGGGGCACCGCCAGCACTGGTACTCCGACCGCCCGCAGATGGATCACGCGCTGATGATGGCGCACATGCAGAGCATGCCCGGCCACCAGAATATGAAGATGGATCCCGAGGAAGACATGCGGAAGTTGCAGGCGGCCGAGGGGCGCGCTTTCGACCGCCTCTTCCTCGACACGATGACGCACCACCACAAGATGGCCGTCGACATGTCGAAGGAGGCGATGACCAAAGCGGAGCACGCGGAGATCAAGGACTTGGCGCGCAAGACCGTCACCAAGCAGCAGGGCGAGATCGCGGAGATGAACCGCATCAACGCGGCGCTCGGGGGCAGGCCGGCGGCGAAGACCGCGGCGCACAAGCCCGCGGCGAAGAAGAAGCCCGCGACTAAGAAGCCCGCCGCTCACGCGGGGCACCACGACCACTGACGGGCTGACCGGGAAGCGGGCGGGGCGGGCGCCGTAGGTCGTCGTGACCGAACGGGCCGGCCCGCCCGAATTGTCCGAAAAAGGAAGGGCGGAAGCAGGCCATGACTCATTCCGGAAGACAGAGCGGTGCGACGCCCGGCGCGGCCCGTCTGTTACTCATCGCCGCGATCCTGCTGCTCGCGCCGCAGGCCGTCTTCGCCCACGCCAAGCTCCTGCGCTCGGAGCCCAAGGCCAAGTCCAGTCTGCCGCGGCCGCCGCAGGCCGTCGAGCTGTGGTTCAGCGAAGAGCTGGAGGCCGGCTTCAACACCATCGAGGTGAAGGACGCACAGGGCATTCGCTTCGACCGCGGCGAGGTGACGCTCGCCGAAGGCGGAAAGCGTGCGCGGGTCGAGCTGCGAGACCTCCCGGCGGGTGCGTACACGGTCGAGTGGAAGGCGCTCTCCTCGGACGAGCACACGCTGCGGGGGAAGTTCACCTTCACCGTCGAGGCTTCGGCCGCCCCGGCCGCGGCGGAGGCGACGCCGGCGCCGCCAGCCGGTGTGCGGCAACAGGCTACGCCGCCGCCGCCCGGCGGAGGGGACGGCGCCGCGACGGAGGGAGCGGCGGGCGAAGAAGGGTCGCCCATCACGGCGGCCGACAGCCTCGTCCGCTGGCTCGGCTACCTCGCGATGATGACACTCCTCGGCGGCTTCGCCTCGCGGCTGTTCGTGCTCGGCCCGGCGCTCCGCGAGGCTGGCGCCGGCCGCGGTGAACCGGAAGGGGTGCGGCGTGCCGAGAGCGCCTCCTCGCGCCGCTCTCTTTCACTATTCTGGTTGAGCGTCGCGGTTCTCTTCCTGTCGCTCCTGTCGGCGCTCGCGTTGCAGTCCGCGGCCGTGCACGGCGTCGGGCTCGGGGAGGCGCTCGCGCCGTCGCGCCTCGGCGGCGTCATCGCCGGGACAGGCTACGGGAGGTCGTGGCTCGTGCAGGCGGCCGGGGCCGTCGCGCTCCTGTTGGTCGTCGCCCTCGTGGGCCGCGCGGTCGGGAGGGATCCGGCGGGCCGGAACAAGGGGCTGTGGTGGGCGGGGCTCGCCGCCTCGGCGCTGCTCATGGTGGGGCCGAGCCTAACGGGGCACGCGGTGGTCGCGGCAAAACACTACCCGCTGGCCGTCCTTTCGGACTGGCTGCACCTCGTCGCCGGCGGGGCGTGGGTCGGGGGCCTCTTCCACCTCGCGCTGACTCTGCCGCCCGCCCTGCGTCAGCTCGACGGGGGGCGACGCGCACGCGCACTGTCGCGCGTGATCGCGCTCTTCACGAAGGTCGCGCTCCCCTGTGTGGGCGTCCTCTCTCTGGCCGGGGTCTACAACGCGTACCTGCACCTCGGCGGAGTGCGCGGGCTGTGGGTTACGCCGTACGGGCGGACGCTCGTCGCCAAGCTCGTGATCGTCCTCGCGATGATCGTCCTCGGCGCCGTGAACGGCTTCCGCTTCGGGCCCCGCGCCGGGCGCCTGGCCGGCGAAGGCGACGAGGCGGGGCGGGCAGATGTGGAGCGAGGGTTCGGCCGCTCGGTGAAGGTCGAAGCCGCGCTCGGCGTGCTGGTGCTCCTCGTCACGGCCTTCCTCGTCTTCATGACGCCGTCGCGCAACCACCCGGCGATGGAACAGACGAACGCCGGGGCGGGAGTCATTCAAGAACAGAGGTGAGAGGTCAGATGAAAAAGGGAATAGTCATACCGGTTTTACTGATGGTGCTGGCCGCGATGGTACTTGTCGCATGTAACCGGCAGGAGCAACCGCCGCCCGCCAGGAAAGAGGCGGCGCGGGCGCGGACGCCGCAGCCCCCGGCGGAGCCCGAGGTCCCCGCGCACTACGAGACGGAACCCGCGAAGGGGAATCTCGCGCCGACCCTGCCGCCCGGAAGTTTTACGGGCAGGACGCGCGAGGCGTACCGGGCGGTTGGGGAGATGCCGGAGTTGATCGCGCAGATGCCCTGCTACTGCCACTGCGACAAGGGGTTCGGCCACAAGAGCCTTCAGAGCTGCTTCGTCGACGACCACGCCGCGCACTGCGACGTCTGCGTGAGGGAGGCGCTCGACGCCTACAGGATGCGCAAGGAGCAGGGGCTGACCGGCCCGCAGATTCGCGAGCGCATCGTCTCGGAGTATTCCAAGTTGTGAGCGCCGGTTAAAGGCATCTTGCCTGGGGGATCGGGGTGAAACTGAACCGGGTGGAGAAGGCGCTGATGAACAACCCCGTCCGCGCGCTCGTGCAGCGGCACTACGAGGCGCGCCTGATGGAGAGGCTCGGCGGGCGTCTCGGCGGCATGCGCGTGCTCGAGATTGGATGCGGGTGCGGCGTCGGCACCGAGATCATCTTCGGTCGATTCGGGGCGCGGGAGGTTCACGCCTTCGACCTTGACCCAGACATGGTGGCGAGGGCGCGCAGGCGTCTCGCCGCTTATCCCCAAGAGCGCCTCCGGCTTTTCGTCGGCGACGCGGCGGCCGTCGAGGCGGAGGACGGCTTCTACGACGCCGTGGTCGATTTCGGCATCGTCCACCACGTCCCGGACTGGCGGCGCGCCGTCGCCGAGGTGAGCCGGGTGCTGCGGCCCGGCGGCCTCTTCCTCTTCGAGGAGGTCACGCGGCAGGCGCTCTCCCGCCGGTTCTACAGGACGTTCTTAAAGCACCCGCCCCCGGAGTGCTGGTTCACGGCCGGGGAGTTCGTGGCGGAGTTGGAGCGGCAGGGCGTCGCCGTCGGCGAAAACGTCGCCGGCTGGTTCTTCGGGGACTTCGTCGTCGGGGTCGGGAGGCGCGAGTCGGCGAGTCAGAGCTTACGAGCAGTTCCACCGTTAACACGTGAGGAGGAGATGGAGCGATGCGAAGTTTAGCCGCGCGGTTTGACCCGCGCTTACTCGCGGCCGCCGTGCCGGTGCTCGCGCTCGCCGCGGCCTTGACGGGCCTCGGTTTCAAGTCGGCCGCAGCGCACGACCCGGCGGAGCACGTCCGCGAGGTGCTCGCGCGAACCGCCGCCGCGTTCGAGCGCGGAGATCTCGCGGCTCTCGACAAGATTTGGGCGGACGACCCGTCGGTGACGGTCTTCGAGAGCGGGCACGCCAACTACGGGTGGGCCGACTACCGGGACAGCCACCTCGCGCCGGAGCTGAAGGAGATGAAGAACGTCAGGTACGCGATCTCCGACGTCCGCGCGAAGGTCTCGGGCGCGACCGCCTGGGCGACGTTCAAATACGCCCTCTCGGGAGACGCGTCCGCGCGCCGCGTTGAGGTCTCCGGCCTCGGGACGGCCGTGCTGGAGAGGCGCGGGCAGGAGTGGCGCATCGTCCACTGGCACACGAGCGCCCCGCGGCGCGCACCGTCGCCGGGGCAGAAGCATTAAAGCCGATTGGGGAGTGACGAGTCCTCTTAGCGGTTGAGTTTGGCCACGAGCGACCCGAACTCGTCGGCGAGGCGGCGCCGCTCGGCCGCAGAGAGGCCGCCGGAGACGGTCGCCTCTGCGAGGGCCGCGAGGTGATCGCGCAGCATGTCGCCCTCCACTCGCCTGAGGGCAGCGACGACGGCGTTGATCTGATGGGCGATTTCGACGCAGTTGCGCTCGGACTCGATCATCTGCTGGAGACCGCGGACCTGGCCCTCGATGCGCCTGAGCCGCGGGAGTTGTTTGGTGTGGTCGACGGACACACCTCCGTGTGCCTTGCTGGAACGACCCATTTGAGCTTGCTGCCTCCTTCCACGGTATGGGGGTAGCGGGTGGGAGGCCACCTGTATCCTTCGGGGTGCCGGCGGCCGTCTCACGGGCGGCCGGGTGCTCACAACACCCGGCCGCCCGCACATTAAAGCACGTTTCAGTACGCTTCGGCTCTGCTCATTACAGAAACTTGACGCATCATACACATCCTACATACCCCCGGCCGGTATAATGGAATTTAGCAATTCCCCGGCTGGCCCCCGCGACCCGCGCGTCCGAGAGCGGCTCGCCGCAGCGAGGTAAGGTGTCTGTCCTCTTATTAGCTTATGCGGGGCTCTTCGCCTGGAGCTTCCTCGCCGCCACGGTGCTCCCGCTCAGTTCGGAAGTGCCGCTGGCCGCACTGGTGCGGGCGGAAGGGCGAATGGTCGCGCCCGTGCTGGCGGCGACGGCCGGCAACTACCTCGGGGCGTGCACCACCTACTGGCTCGGCCGGCGGGCTTCAAGTGCTCTCGGGGGCGGGGGGCGGGAGACGTTCAGGGAGGGGAAGGCGGCGCGCCTGCTCGCACGCTACGGGGGGGCCGCGCTGCTGCTTTCGTGGGTGCCGGTGCTGGGCGACGCGCTCGTGGCTGCGGCGGGCGCGGTCGGAGCGCCCTTCTTCGGCTTCTCCGTCTGGGTGGTGCTGGGTAAGGGGCTGCGCTACGCGGCGGTGGCCTGGGCGGTCGTCAGTGTCGGGTACTGACGGCGCGCCCGAACTGCCACGAAGCGCTTCCGGTGAGTGGGCTACTGCTTCCGGTTGTGGTTCCCGTTGCCGTGGGCGTTCCCGTTCATGTTCATGTTGGCGTGGTCGCGGGCGTTCATGTTGCCGTGCACGTTCGCGTTCGCGTTGCCGGCGTTCGCGTTAGCCGCGGTCGCCGCCGGGCTCGCGGCAGGTGTCGCCACGGGAGTCGCCGCCGTGTTGGCGGTGTTCGCAGTGTTAGCGTTGCGGTTGGCGTTCGAGTTGTCCGCCGAAGAGCAGCCGGCCGCGAGAAAGCTTACGGCGAGAGCCGCCGTCAGTACGTATGTTCTCATCCCTTCCCTCCCATACCCTACGGGGGTAAACTTTATTCGAGCATCATACCCCCCGCCGTAGTTTTTTGTTAAGCCCGGGCGTGCCGCACCGGTCGCACGTCCTCGCGGCGGGCGGACTACTCACGCTTGACTCTGTATTCGTGTGCAGGGTTTACGATACGTAGTCAGTGGCGGCCGAGGCCGCCACTGACCAGACGAAAAGAGGTGAAAGAGATGGCGACACACAGGGATCCGGTCTGCGGGATGCAGGTCGAGGAGAACGGCGCGGCGGGCAATTCGGAATACGAGGGCCGGACTTACTACTTCTGTAGCACGATGTGTAAGTCCAAGTTCGACCAGGAGCCGGCGCGGTACGCGGACGGCGAGGGTGGCGCCGCGGGGCAGGGCGAATAGCTGAAAGAGCCGGAGGAGGCTCCGCGCCGGCGTGCGAGGGAGCGGCACGCGTGCCCCACAGCGCCGGAAACGACCCTCGGGCGGCATCTACTCCGGAGGGCGGGTCATCCTGGCCGTCGCCACCTCCGCCCTGCTGCCCTTTACCGCACGGAGGGACCGTGGCGTGAGGCCATGACTGACCGGGGCTGTGGCCGCCTGAGCGGGGGCCGACAGGGGGCTCTACGAGGGGTTAAAAATATCGCTTGACTCTGTAGTCGGATGCAGACTTTATATTGTGCGCGTAGGTCATTCTGGAGGTGATTGGTGATGCGGGAGACGAAACGTGGCGCGCGGGTGGTCGGCGAGGAGGAGGGGCGCCGGATGCTGAAGATCGGCGAGGTCTCCAAAAGGAGCGGCGTCGGAATCGAGGCGCTCCGCTTCTACGAGAGGGGTGGACTCCTGGACAGTCCGTCGCGCACCTTCAGCGGCTACCGCGTCTACGGCGAGGAGGTGTTGGAGCGCCTTGAGTTCATCAAGCGGGCGCAGGCGCTCGGCTTCTCACTCGACGAGATCAGGCAGATCGTGGATGACGCCCGTAAGGGGCAGAGCCCCTGCGACGAGGTGCGCGAGATCGTCAGGAGGCGGATGGAAGAACTCGACGAGCGCCTGCGCGAGTTGCACTGCTACCGCAAGGAATTGAAAAGCACGCTCGAAGAATGGGACAAGGTCGGCCGCGCGCCCGGCCACATCTGCGGGCTCATCGAGGGCTCGGAGGTCGGACACGCCCACCACCACAAGGCGGAGGGGCTCAAGAGGACAAGGGGTAAGGCGCGGCGCGCGTGAAGGGGGTGTCTATGGAAGCGACGGCGGCGATAAAAGAGGAGTTCGTCGATCCCGTTTGCGGGATGACGGTGGACCCGGGCCGGGCGGCCGGGACGAGCGAGCGCGACGGCGTGCGGTACTACTTCTGCTCGACCGGATGTAAGGAGAAGTTCGACGCCGCAGGCGGGGGCGAGTCTCGCCCCGCAGCGAGCTGCTGCGCGCCCGCGCAGATCGGTTCACAGCCGGCCGCCGCGCCGCAGTCTGAGGCGGGCTGTTGTGGAGGCGCCACTGCGGCCGCACCCGTGCAGTTGTCGGCAGCCCGTACGATGGCCGACGGGCGGGGCGGATTCGCGGACGCGGCCCTGGGCGCCCGACCCGCGCAGGAAGACCACGCACACCACGGTCATGTCGGTGGCGCGCCGCAGCCTATCCATGTCGCCTCGCAGGCCGACGGTGCGGAGGAGGCGCAGGCACAGAGCTACCGCACGATGATGCGCAAGTTCTGGTTCGCGACCGCGGTCGGCATCCCGCTCCTCCTCTTGATGTTCGCGGAGTTCGTGCCCGGTTGGCGTCACGCGCTCATGCACTACCACCGCCTGATCGGCATCGTCTCCGCGGTCGTGACGCTGCCCGTGCTCGCGTGGTCTGGCCGGCAGTTCTTCGAGAGCGCATGGAATGGGCTGCGCAACCACAACACGAACATGGACACGCTGGTCGCGCTCGGCACCGGCGCGGCCTGGGTCTATTCCACGGTGGCCGTGCTGGCGCCACAGCTCTTCCCGGCCGGCACGACGGGGATGTACTTCGAGGTGGCCGTCATCGTCATCGCCCTAATCCTGCTCGGGCAGGCGCTTGAGCTGAGGGCCAAGAGCCGTTCGAGCGCGGCGCTCAAGAAACTTCTGGAGTTGCAGGCCAAGACCGCGCGCGTCGTCCGTGACGGCAAAGAGATTGACGTGCCTATTGAAGAGGTCGTCGTCGGAGACACGGTGCTCGTGCGCCCCGGCGAGAAGGTGCCGGTTGACGGGATCATCCTCGAAGGCGAGTCGGCGGTGGACGAGTCTATCGTGACGGGCGAGTCGGTGCCCGTGGACAAGCGGCCGGGCGACGGGGTCATCGGCTCCAGCGTCAACAAGACGGGCGCCTTCACCTTCCGCGCGACGAAGGTCGGCGCCGACACGGCTCTGGCGCGCATCGTCCAGATGGTCGAGCAGGCGCAGAGTTCGAAGCCGCCTATCGGCAGGCTCGTGGACAAGGTCAGCTCCTACTTCGTCCCGACGGTGATGATCGTCGCGATCCTGACCTTCCTCGCCTGGTTCAACTTCGGCCCCGAGCCGGCGGTCAATCACGCGGTGGTGACGATGGTGGCCGTGCTCGTCATCGCGTGCCCCTGCGCGCTGGGCCTGGCGACACCCATCAGCCTGATGGTCGGGGTGGGGAAGGCCGCCGAGCACGGCGTGCTCATCCGCAACGGCGAGGCGTTGGAGACGGCCTCGAAGCTAACGACCGTGGTGCTCGACAAGACGGGCACCATCACCAAGGGCAAGCCCGAACTCACGGACGTGCTGCCGCTCGAAGGCTTCGGCGAGGAGGAGCTGCTACGCCTCGCCGCTGTCGCCGACCGGCGGAGCGAGCACCCGCTGGCCGAGGCCATCGTCAGCGGCGCTCGCACGCGCGGCGCGGAGCTCGGCGAGCCGGAGGACTTTGGCGCCGTGCCGGGCCACGGCGTCGAGGCGACGGTCGAGGGCCGCCGCGTGGCCGTCGGCAACCGGAAGCTGATGGCAAAAGTCGGCGTGGACGCCTCCGCCTTCGAGCGGGCGGCCGCGGGGCTCGCCGACGAGGGTAAGACGCCAATGTTCGTCTCCGTAGACGGCAGACCCGCCGGAATCATCGGGGTCGCCGACACACTCAAGGAGGACTCGGTCGAGGCCGTCCGCGCCCTGCAACGATTGGGCATCGACGTGGTGATGATGACCGGCGACAACGAGCGCACGGCGAAGGCCATCGCCCGCCAGGCCGGCATCACGCGAGTGCTGGCCGAAGTGCTGCCCGAGGAGAAGGCGCGGCAGGTCGAGAAGTTGCAGGCGGAAGGTCTGTCGCACAAGGAGCGCGGGGGCAGGGGAGCGCGCCTGGTCGGGATGGTGGGCGACGGCATCAACGACGCGCCCGCGCTCGCGCAGGCCGACGTGGGCTTCGCCATCGGCACGGGGACGGACGTGGCCATCGAGGCCGCGGACGTCACCCTCGTCGGCGGAAGCTTACGCGGTGTGGTGACGGCCATCGAGGTCTCACGGGCGACGCTTCGGAACATCAAGCAGAACCTGTTCGGCGCGTTCATCTACAACGTGCTCGGCATACCGGTGGCGGCCGGGGCGCTCTTCCCCATTCTGGGCTTGCTGCTCTCGCCGATCATCGCGGGGGCGGCGATGGCCGCGTCGAGCATCACCGTGGTGACGAACGCGAACCGGCTGCGGTTCTTCGAGCCGCAGCCGGCGAAGGGGGTAAGGTCATGAACACGACTCAGATCATAGTCACGCTGGTGGGCCTCGGGGCCATCGGCTGGATCGTCTGGTACTTCTGGCTCTGGAAGGGCGAGACAGTGGCGGCCGAGGTCGGCGCCGGGGGGATTCAGGAGGTGGACGTGACGGTGAAGGGCGGCTACCAACCCGCCGCCATCGAGGCGAAAGCCGGCCAGCCGCTGCGCCTGAACTTCACGCGGCGCGAGGCTTCGCTGTGCGGCGAGGAGGTCGTGCTGCCTGAGTTCGGAAAGCGCGCCCACCTGCCGGAGAACACGACGGTGGGGATTGAGGTTACGCCGCAAGCTCCCGGCGAGTACGAGTTCACTTGCGGGATGAACATGTACAAGGGGAAACTCATCGTCCGGTAAGGCACTGGCCCGAAAGCAAGGGAAACACTCATGGGCAGGCTTATCACGTTAGACGCGACCTTATAAGCGCTCCAGATGTGGTTGAGAGGAAGGGGCGGCGCTTCAGCCGCCCCGAGGGCGGGACCTACACCCGCCCTTTTTCGTTAGGCGCCGGCGGCCTGCTCCCGCTCCAACTGCCATAGGTACTCGACGACCTCCTTGGCCTCCTCTTCCGTCCGCGGGGGATGAGCCTCGTCCGCGTCCCTGGCGGCCAGCAGTCTGGCGGTCGAACCCTGCGGCTTGAGCCCTTTCCAGTATTCGAGGCGCTCCAGGTAAAAGTCGATGTGGGCCTGCTGCCTCTCGTTCATCGCGGAGGATTCTAACACCCGCCCCGCCGCCGCCCCGGACACGTCCGAATCCGGCATGGGGTGATTGCGGCGCAAAGATTTTCTTGCCGCTATTGCTGCGGAGGGGCAACATACAGGCGTGGCGGAAGCCCTTTCGACTATCCATGCCCCGTCATGGGGGTAGGTCGAATCATTCGACACAATGACAGGCAGGCGCTTCGCGGCGGCTAAACTAGTTTTTGAATAGGAGGGGCTCACGTGCAGAGAAAGCCGGCAGTCTTCAACTTAATTTTTCTCTTCACGATATGGCTCGGTCTAATTCTGGGGTGTGCTAATACCGGCAACCAGTCCGATTCACAGCGATCTGTAAATTCAAATAGCGGTAAGCCAAGTCAACCCGCTATCAAATCCGTCGTTGACATCCCTCAGTTGGTCGGCAGAGCGCCGGCCGAACTGGATAAGGTCTTAGGTAAACCCGTAGCCGTCACGAAAATCACTAACGACCCCGAAATGATGCCCGGGGAGTACCGTGATTACAAGATTGAGAATACGACGGGGAATGTCACGCAAGAGGGCTTAATGGTTCGCTTTTATCAAGGGCAAGCGATCCATTTTACCTTCGACTTACCCAGCCCGGCAGACACCCCCGAAGAAGCTCTGTTGATGGCGGGTATTGATGTGAAAGGCGCGGCGGCAAAAATCAAAGCCCCACTTGCCGACCGCTGGGCAGGTAATTTCAACGGAGTTGAGTTCAAAGATGTGGCGGCATTGAAAATGGACTCGGGTGGGAAAAAATACAGTACCGTCCAGGCGGAAAGGGCTAGATAATTACAACAACGCCGAGCCTCCCAACGGCACGCACCCGGTGCCCATCAGCTCGCCTTTTATGATCTTGCATAGGGGCGCGGGTGAGGTCGGGCGTTACGTGCTCCGTTTTACAAATCTAATGAGAACGGTTTTAGCATTCAGAACAATCAGCGTTGATACGCTCCTATTTCCGGCGGGGACTGTACTGTCTGAAGGAGATAAATTTAGAGCTTATAACCCTAGTCACCCTCAAGAGGAAGAGCTGATTACCGAGAAGAAAAAGCGGGAGGAAGACGTTATCAAATGGCTGATGAACTCACCCGCGAAGAACTTGCTCCTGGACGAATTGTCCGTCGACGAGGATTCTTTTATTGCCTGGTCTGTTACGCGGCCGATTATAGAGAACACACAGGAAAAACCTGGCGACATTGATATTTTGATTTGCGAGGCACAAAGCCCCGAACACGCCATTGCTTTCCAATGTAAGCCGGTATCGGTCGTGGCCTTTGATCAGGATGAAGATGACGTTAATAAAATTCCCGACATAAAGGAGGCCGTGCTCCAGGCTAATAAGCAGAGAGATAAGCTCGGATTTTATAAAAACTACCTGGTGATAATCATCAAGGCTTACGGCAGAAAAAGAACAGGGAGCAACGTGTTGTTTCGCGGCCCGACGCCGGAAACGCTCAAGCGAATATATGAGTTTCCTCAGAGGGAAAGTTTACATGATGACGTTGGAATTGTTTTTATAGAAATAGTTCAACCCACAGGTAAGAGCTTCAATAAAATGGTTCAGGTTGGAGTCTGTCTTGATAAAGAGGCGGCCGTCTTAAATCAGACGGCGAACCTGACGAATAGAGTGAGAGAGTATATGCGCTCGAAAGGTGTGATCTAAGACGCGCCTACCAACGGCGCGCACCCGACCCGCGACGGCGTGCCTCTCATTGAAGATGTCTTGGGGCTCGGGTTATGCCTGGCGTGGTGCTTTTCCATACCCGTAAGCAGCGGAAGGATTCATCCTCTTGATCCCAGTAATCGCGCTCCTTGTGGGAGGCTTCCTTTCTCTTGCCCTCGTCGGTCTGGCACGCAGGTATCCGCCGGGAAGGGAAAGACGTGTCTATGCCGTCGGCATCGTGATAGCCGCCCTCGTCTACGTCGGCTTCGGGGTGGCCGGCGGGGCGAGCGCACCGTGGCTGGCGCTTGAAATCCTCGGCGTCCTCCTCTACGGCGCCGCAGCCTGGGGCGGGCTCCGGGGCCGCCTTTGGTTACTCGCGCTGGGCTGGGCCGCACACGTTGCCTGGGATGTGCTCTTACACCTGAGCGGCGCTGGAGCTGAATACATGCCGCATTGGTACCCATGGCTCTGTGTCAGCTTTGATCTGGTCATGGCCGGCGCCGTGCTGGCATCGACCAGGCGAGGGGACACGGACTTACGCGGCACGGCATGACAACGGCCTGCGCCCGTCCACACCGGCACGCCTCTCACATACCTTGTGTGGCGTTAAAGATGTAGTCATGACGAACATGGAAATATCAGCCCTGGCGGCCGCCTTCTTCTTAATCAGCGCCGTCAGCGTGGTCACCGGCAGCACCTCGCTGCTTACGGTGCCGCTGCTGCTCCAGTTCGGCGTCGAGCCGCGCACGGCCCTCGCCACCAACATGTTCGCGCTCACGTGGATGAGCGCCGGGGGGACGGTGCCGTTTCTGCGCTCCCCCGCGCTCGACCGCCGGCGTCTCCCGGCGCTCATCGCCCTGACGGTCTGCGGCTCCGTACTTGGGGCGCTGCTGGTCCTGCTCGTTCCGGCGCGGGCGGTGCCGCTGGTCGTCGCGGCGGCCATGATCGGCGTCGCTGTCTTCTCGACCTTCTACCGCGACGCTGGGGTCTCCCGACCCGCGGAAGCGCCCACGCGGGCGGCCGAGTACGCGGCCTACGCGCTGACCTTCCTGCTCGGCATCTACGGGGGGTTCTTCAGCGGCGGGTACGTGACCCTGCTGACGGCCGTCTACGTGGGGCTGCTCGGCGCGACGTTCGTCGAGGCCGTGGCGACGACCAAGCTCGTCAACGTCTTCTCGTCGCTCGTCGCGACCCTGATCTTCATGTGGCAGGGGCTCGTGGACTACCGGCTCGGGGTCATCCTGGGGGCGGCGATGTTCGCCGGAGCTTTAGTGGGCGGACGCGTGGCGGTGCGCATGGGTGACCGGTGGCTCCGCCGCATCTTCATGACGGCGGTGTGGGCGCTGGCGCTCAAGGCTCTGCTGTACGACGTCCGGGAGAAGCGGTGAAGGGGGCGAGAGTATGAAGGCAGAAACAGGCTCGGCCGAATGGTGAGGCATGACGGAAACCCACCGGTAACCCTCGTCAGATCTCGTCCCGAGAAAGGTCCCTTGCTATGACCGGGTTCACCTACCAGGGCGGCGACGGCTGGCCGCTGTACGCGGCCACCGTGAACTCCGCCGGCGGGCAGGCGGCGGGCGGGGAAAACCCGGTGCTCGTCCTGCTCCACGGCGGCGGCCCCGACCACCACAGTCTCGTGCCCCTAGCCCGACTACTCGCCGACCGCTACGCCGTGGTGCTGCCCGACGTGCGCGGCTATGGCCGTTCGGTCTGCCGCGACCCGGCCCGCCACACCTGGGCTCAGTACGCCGACGACGTCATCGCCCTCCTGGACCACCTCGGCGTGCGCCGCGCCGTCGTGGGCGGGGCCGGCATCGGGACGACCATCACCCTGCGCGCTGCTCTCGCACACCCCGGCCGGGTCAGCGCCCTGGTGCTGATCAGCGTCGAAGACATCGAGGACGACGAGAAGAAGGAGGCCGAGATCGAGTTCCTCGACGCCTTCGCCGCCCGCGTCCGGGCCGAAGGCATCGAGGCGGCCTGGGAGCCGATCCTGAAGGACCTCGCGCCGATCATCGGCGTAATGGTGCGGGACGCCATCCCCCGCTCCGACCCCGCCAGCATCGCCGCCGCGGCGGCCATCGGACGCGACCGCTCTTTCCGCAGCGTCGACGAGCTCGCGGCCATCACCGCGCCGACCCTGATCATTCCCGGGATGGACGAGCGACACCCGACCGCCCTGGCCGAAGCCCTCGCCCGCACCCTGCCGCAGGGCCGCCTCGCGCCGGTGACACTCTCGGCCGACCTTCGCTCGGCCGACGACTTCGCACGGGCATTCGCCCCGACGATACGTGACTTCCTCACCGCCGTAGCTGATCGGCTCTGAACGGCGGCGTCACACTTACTCTGCCGGCGCTTTCACCTCCGTGGAATCACCCGTCTTGTGGTCCTCGATCTGGAAGCGAAGGAAGTCGTGGACGGCCGCGAGAGCCTCCGCGTTCGCCGTCTTGATGCGCACACGCGCCCCGCGCTCCGTCTCTTCGTACTCGTACCTGATTTCCGCCTTCAGTCGCTGTAGGACAGGGACGCCCGGTGGCGTCCGGTCATGGATGAGCATTGGGGCTTTGAAGTTCCCCTCGGCGAACATCTTCGCGATGTGCCCAAGGTGCTTCCTGATCTGGTCACGACTCTCTTTATCGTCAGCCTCGTTCGCCGTGACTTCGATGACGCCGCCGTCCGCGTAGAGCAGGAACTGATGCTTCGTCTTCTCATGGTCGAAGCCCATCACGCGGTCGCCGCGCTCGTTCACACCTTTCGAGTGTCCGTCGTGCCCGTGTCCCTGCGTCGGGTGCTGCCCGTCTTGCCGTGCGGAGACGCCCACGGCGGCCGTCGCTGTTATTAACGCGGCGGCGATTGCCGCCGTCATCAATGACTTATTCTTCATCGAGTGTTCTCCTCTTTCTTCTCAGTCCGATTTTGGCCGCCCCGACCTTGCCCCGTCCGCCCCCCGCGGCGAGAGACTCCAGCAGCCCTGCCCGGCCGCCGTCGGAGGTTCGGGCGAGCCGCTCGTCCCATTCCTCCAGGGTCGCGCGCAACTCCACGCGCAGCTCGGCCAGTTGGGCGAGCCGCTCATCGACCTCCGCCAGCTTCGCAGCGGCGAGTTCTCGCACCTCCCTGCACGGTGCCGCGCCGCGGTCCCTGACTGACAGAACGCGCGCCAGCTCGTCGAGCGTGAAGCCGACTGCGAGCGCCCTCCGCACGAGCAGCACCCTGTCGAGTGCCTCGGGCGGGTACTGCCGGTAGCCGTTCGCACCGCGCCTCGGCCGCGGCAGCACGCCCTTGCGCTCGTAATGGCGCAGGGTGTCCGTACTCACCCCGGCAGCTTTCGCCAGCTCGCCGGCCCTGATGGACGCCTTCTTCTCCATAAAGGCGACGGTAAAGCATTCTAAACTCCGGAATCAATTCCAGGGTCAAGGGGCTCCATAACGTTTTTTTGAAAAGGCGCTTGACTCTATAGTGGACTACAAACTTTATAATGAATCGTAGGTTAATTTGGGAGGGGCGCAGATGATTCATGAGATCTTATTCCGCCTCCACCCTAGCAGGATGAAGATGGCCCCATCGACGGAACGCACTACGCACAGGGCGGGACGAAGACGATGATGAAGTTTGCGAGGGAGCGAGGATCTTCCCACACACAGAAGCGGAGTCGGCTGTGGCGATGGACGAAGCGCGTACTCGCTGGAGTCGCTGGGCTCGTCGCCCTACTATTGCTTACGGGGGCGACTTACCAATTCATCACCACGAAAATTGACGAAAGAAAATATCCCCCGCCCGGCAGACTGGTTGACGTAGGCGGCTATCGCTTACACCTGTACTGTGTGGGAGAAGGGACGCCGACCGTGGTGTTGGACGCAGGGCTGGGCGGCGGCGTGCTGGATTGGAGTACGGTTCAGCCAGAGGTCTCAAAGTTCGCGCGCGTCTGCACCTACGACCGCGCCGGCATGGCCTGGAGCGACTCGGGCGTCGGGCCGCGCACGAGCCGGCAGGTCGTAGCAGAGTTGCACGCCCTGCTGGGTAACGCCGGTGAGCGAGCGCCTTACGTCTTAGTCGGTCACTCAATCTCAGGCATCCACGTGCAGCTCTACGCCGGCCGGTACCCGGACGAAGTCGCGGGGCTTGTGTTGGTTGATTCGTCACACGAAGATCAACTCAGCCGGAAAGGGATGACAGCAATACCGTCCTTCTATCCGCCGCTGATAAAGGCGGTCTCGCCGTTCGGCGTCGTCCGTCTCATGGACTTAGTCGGCACGCCTTCCGCGAACATGCCGCACGGGGTCGGGGCGGAGCGTGCGGCCATCTATTCGCACACGCGGAGCATGTACTCGTATGCCGACGAGATATCCGCCATCCCCGTCAGCATGGAGCAGCTCCGCGCGGCCCCGATGCGGCTGGGCGACAAGCCCTTGATAGTCTTGACCCGCGGGATGAAGGAAGCGAGTAATATGGGCTCACCCGAGGAGGCCGAACAGGCGGAGCAGGCGTGGGCGGAGCTACAGGCGGACCTGGCTCGCCGCTCATCGAGCGGGAGACAAATCATCGCGGAGAAGAGCGGTCATTACATCCAGTTTGACCAACCCGACCTCGTCATAGATGCCATCCGTCAGGTCGTCGGAGCGACACGCCGATGAATGTCTGGCTATGTTAAAAGTTATGACGCATAACGTCCGTCCGAGTCCGATGCCGCGTCATTTCCGCCCTGTCCGTTGCTCACCTTCTTTGCGATTGGCGTCATGCGCCAGTCGAGAGAAAAGGTCTCGGAAAAGAACTCCATACTCCTCCTGCGTTCGCCCCAGACTTAACCCACAACCACATGTAAACCGGAATTATAGTATGGCCGCCCGTGTTATCGTGAGGGTATGGGCTGGCTCCTGAAAGCCGTCACGGCGGGAGTGGTCAGTTTCGCCGCGACCAATATCGACGACATCTTCGTGCTGGCGCTCTTCTTCGGGCGGCTGGGCCGGGGGTTAAAGGTTCGGCACGTCGTCGCGGGTCAATACCTCGGCTTCTCGGCTCTCGTCGCCACCAGTCTCGTCGGGTACTTCGCCCGGTTGATCGTGCCGCACGAGTGGATAGGTCTGCTCGGACTTCTGCCGATAGCCATAGGCGTGCGTCACTTCCTCGGGCGTGATAAGGGGGAAGATGAGAAGCAGGAAGCCGGGCGCGCGGCGGGGGGCGTCTTCTCGGTGGCGGCGGTGACGTTCGCCAACGGCGGCGATAACATCGGCATTTACACGCCGCTCTTCGCCGCCAGCGACCTCGCCTCTCTGCTCGTCGTGCTGGCCGTCTTCTTCGTCATGTTGGCGGTGTGGTGTGCGGCGGGGTTCGTCATCGGCAGCCACCGGGCAGTTAAGAGGGCGCTGGAGCGCTACGGCCACCTCATAGTGCCTTTCGTGCTCGTCGGCTTAGGCGTCTACATCATCATCGAAAGCGGCACGCTGAAGCTGTTCGGATTAGTCAAGTGAGTGATCAGCTACCGTTGCAGTATTCCTATTCATCTACGACCTACATGTGGGTTGTCTGAGCCTTGCCGTGAGCAAACGACTCCCGCACCCTCAATAGCCGCCTATAGTTTCTCCTTGACTCTGGACTTAGCTCAAGGGTGTAAAATCCGTTCATGGCTCGGTCAGAGCTGCGCATAGGCGAAGTCGCCGCCCGCGCCGGCGTGAGCGTTGACACCGTGCGCTACTACGAAAAGCGCCGGCTGCTGCCGCGCGCCCCGCGCACGGGAGGCGGATTCCGACTCTTCGCCGCCGGGACGGTCGAGCGTGTGCAGTTCATCAAGCAGGCGCAGGACATCGGCCTTTCGCTGGAGGAGATCGGGCAACTGCTGGCGACCGGCGGCGGCGCCGACGAGTGCCGGAGGATGAGAGACCTTCTGCGCTCCAAGCTCACGGAGCTTGACGGGCGGATAGGACGGATGAGGGAATTTCGCCGCACGCTCGGACGGCACCTCGCGGCCTGCGAGGAAGAGTTGCAGTCCCACGGTAAGGAGGCGTCATGCCCGGTGGTGGTGGAGATCACACACATCACCCGTGAGCCGAAAGCTTTAGGAAGTAAGGGTGGTAAGAAGTGAAGAGAGAAAACATAGCGGTGGGCGGCGCGGTGCTGACCGCCATCGGCGCGAGCCTCTGCTGCATCGGGCCGCTCCTGTTCGTCGTCTTCGGGGTCGGCGCGCTCGGCGCGGCCACGGCCTTCGCGCCGCTGCGACCATACCTGCTGGCGGTCGCGGCGCTGGCGCTGGCCTTCGGCTTTTACCGCACCTATTTTCGACGTGAGGCGTGCGCGCCCGGCGAGGCGTGCGCGACGAGACCGGCCGGCCGCGCGGCCAGAGTCAGCCTGTGGCTCGCGTCCCTGGCGGTGCTGGTCTTCGCGCTCTCGCCCTATTACGCGGGCACGCTCGCGCGGCAGCTCGGCGCGGGCGCACCTACAGAGGCCCCCGCGCGGCAACCGACGACGGCACGGACGACCCTCAAGGTCAGCGGCATGACCTGCGCCGGCTGCGAGGCGACCATCAAGCTCGCGCTCGAACAGACGCCGGGCGTGCGGAGCGCCGAGGTGAGCTACGACCGGGGCGAGGCGACCGTCGAGTACGACCCGAACGCGACGACGGTGGACAAGCTGCGCGAAGCGATTAACGAGACCGGCTACACGTGCGAACTGCCGAAATGAACCAGCCAGATTGTTGCTCGCGGACTGTATCGGCGGACGTGGCCGGCTCGTCGGCGTCCGGCCCGGGGGACGCTCCCGCCCCCGAAGACGACCCTCGGCGTGCGTGCGTCAGTTGCGGAGGCGGCAGCCGCCCGGTGATGCGCAAGACCATGCTGCTCATGCTCAGAGCCGAACGCTTCGACGCGGTGGCCGACGGCGAGTACCGCTTCTGCGCCGACTCGGAATGCCGCGTGGTGTACTTCACGGAGGGCACGGGTGCGAGTTTTACGACCGACGATCTGCGTGTCCGCGTGGGGCTGAAGGAGAAGGCAGACCCCATCCCGCTCTGCTACTGCTTCGGCTTTGACGAGGCGGACGCCCGCGGGGAAATTTCGAGCACGGGGCGGAGCACCATTTCTCAGCGCATCTCGGCGCTCATCAGGCAGGGGATGTGCGCTTGCGCGGAAAGAAACCCGTCGGGCGCGTGCTGCCTCGGCGAAGTGAACAGGGCGATAAAGCGGCTCCTGGCGGAAGCCGCCCACGCAAATCAGACGGCGTGATCCCACGGTCGGAGGTTCGCCATGAAGCGCACGTACCCTTGGCTCTTACTCCTGAGCCTTACCCTGTGGTTCGGCTGCTCCGGCGCGACCACCGGACAGAAGGCCGCTAACGGGGAGCGAAAGATGACCGAAGCCGCCTCGCCGACGCCGACACCCGCGCAGAGTCCGCGCCCCTACTCGAAAGACCTGGGGGAACTGCGCGCCGCCTTCAACCGCGACAAGGGGAAGGTGCGACTGGTGACGCTGCTCTCGCCTACCTGACCGGCCTGCGTCGTTCGGGGGGCCTCCGAAGTCCAGAACAAAGTGCTCGGCCGGATCAAGGGCGACGACGTGCGCGTCTACGTTGTGTGGGTGCCGTCGCTGCCGGCGGACGGCGAGAGCAAGGTGCCAGCGGCGACCGCCAAAATACCCGACGAGCGCGCTAGCCATTATTGGGACGAGAAAGGCGCGCTGAAGGTCGCTTATCACAAGGCGCTGAAGATGAGTGAACTCGCGTGGGACGTGTATTACGTCTACCGTCGAGGGGTGGAGTGGACGGGAGAGCTGCCGCCTGTCCCCGACTACTACATGCACCAACTGCGCAGCCTCCCGCCCGAGCGGATGCTCGACGGCGACAGACTGGCGGAAGAGATGAACAAGCTGCTCCAGTAGGTGACTAAGGGCATGAAGGGCGGACGCACAAGAGTATTGGTCGCGGGTCTCGTGGTGTTGGCCCTGCTCCTCGCCGGGGGCTACCTGCTCCTGAGCGGCGGCAGAAGCTACTCGTCCGACCTGAACGGCCTGCGGGCGCAGTTCAACCAGGACAGGGGCAAGGTGCGGCTCCTCATGGTGCTCTCGCCGACCTGACCGGGCTGTCTTCGGGGGGCCTCCGAAGTCGAAAGCGTGCTCGCGGAGATTAAAGACCCGGACGTGCGTGTGTACACCGTCTGGGCCTCGATCCTCAAGTCCGACTTCGAGATAGCCGTCGGCCGCGCGACGAAGCATCTGCCCGACGAGCGCGTCAGCCACTATTGGGACGGCGAGGGCGAATTGGTCAAAGCTTACGGCCGCGTGCTGAAGCTCGGCGACGACGAGACCGCGTGGGACGTTTACTACGTCTACGGCCGCGATGCGGAGTGGAGCGGCGAGCCGCCTGCGCCCGGCTTCTTCATGGATCAAGTCGGCCTTCCCGGCGGGCAGCCGCTCGACGGCGACAAGCTCGCCGCCGAGATGAAGAGACTGCTTCAGCAGACAAAGTAATTACCCGAGAGGTGAGAAGGAGATGAGCAAAAGACGGGTGCTCGCCGCCGCGGTGACGGCCCTCGTGCTGGTCGTCTGTGCGGACGCGGCGTCGGCCGCCACGCGCACCACCACCATTTATGTGACAGGCATGACCTGCGCCGGCTGCGCCATCTCTATCGAGCAGGTGCTGAAGAACACCGAAGGGGTCGGTGAGGTGCGCGTGAGCTTCGAGCGCGGGGAGGCCGTCGTGAAGTATGACGACCGGACAGTGACCGCCGCCCGCTTGCGCGAGGCCATTAACGGCATCGGCTACCGCGCCACGGCGAGGCCGCCCAGAAAGGGCCGAGGGACGAAGCCGAAAGCCCCCGCGTGCTGCGGCACGGAATCCTGCGACACGCAGCCGCCCGGTTAAGGTAAGGAGATTCGGCGCTTACCATTCCTACCGAAGACATGCTGAGGACTCTGCACAAGATCAGCTCCGCCTTACTCGCCGCCCTCGGGGTCGTGCACACCGCCCTGACGCCCGTCTTCTACGGAAGGTTCACGATGGGCGCGCTGTGGTTCGCCGGCTCGGGCTTGGCGATGATCTTCGTCGGCCTCCTCAATCTCACGCTGAGCCGCGATGTGGGGCGTGATCGCCTCGTCAGAATCTTTTGTTACGTGGCCAACCTGCTGACGCTCGGTTTCGGACTGCTCTTCGTGACTTTGGACCAGGAGCCGCAGGTGATCTTCGGTATGGTGATGATTGTTCTTATGACGGTGACGGCCTTCGCGCTCAGAGGAACGCAGAATAATCCCGCCGGTTAACCCACCGTAGTCTTCGACAACTCGACGGTAACGACGTTCACCATTCGTCACCCGGGAGGACGAGCGGCGACGCATGAAAACCCGGGCGCAGGCTCCCGACAGACGAGGAGGTCGTGAGTTGGTCAGGGTGGCGGCGCAGGCATCAGGCGCAAGCTAAACGCTGCCACTATAAACGACGAGTGGTGCGACTCAAGCATCTACAACTGTAGTACTAGAAGCCATCCCAAAACCTACTTTTTGACCCGCTTTTTATGCGGTTTTCGAGGTTTTGGGATGAGTTCTAGGTCGTCACCCGTGGGTGAGGTAGCATTGCAGGAGCGCGCGCCGGGTTCGCTCCCGGCATTCTAAGCTAAAGAGTGAGCGGGGACGCCAGCCTTGGGGGCGGCATCCCCGCTCGGGTCCGATCACAGTCCTCACCCCTGCAATCGGTGAGCAGCAGGATTCACCCGCTGCCCGGTTGGTAGAATGGTATGTGAAATTCCGGCGCGGGGCAAGACGGCGGCCGAACAGAGGCCGGGGAGGATAAACGTGTCAGAGCCCCTTGTAAGCCCTGGGCGTTTCGGCCTACGGCTGCTTGTAGATGCCGTGGATTAGCATTAACTCCTTTACTGAAGGCTGACCATCGGCCCCCTTTAGTATGGTCCGGTTTAGCTTCATTAAATTGACCGTGCCCGACGCTTGGCGCTATCACCTTACATAGCAAGCATCGCCTTAAAATGCATCTGCGCCTTTACGGTTATACGCATCCACACCAAGTGGGATCTACGGCCCGGGCTTCTGCGCCGTGGCCCTGCGGATTAACTCTTCGTTGAGGGCCGGGTTCTTCGAAAGCAGCCACTTCTGCTCGGCGGGCCGGGAGGTTCTCAGTCGCCGTTCAGGGTTTGACTCGGGTCGGAGATTTCCGGCCGCCTTCATCTGCCCCGCCAGAGGGTTTGTTCACCTTCGCCTTCCGTCTGTCAGGGCGGAGCGCCGCGCGGCACGCGCTCACGCGGGCCAACAGCGATGCCTCTTTGCTCTCCAGCGCCCCCGCTAAACTCAGCGCCCGCTCCAGGTCTGCGCTGCCTAACAGTATGAAGCCGGCGACCAGCCTGGCCGTCACACTTTCCGACGCGCCGGGCGGACGTTCGTCTGCGCCGGACTTGCCGCGAATCACCAGAGAGCCGTCGGGCGCCGTGTCGGTGCCGCCGCGGTTAATCGCCTCGACCGCGTCCTTCATCACCTGGAATCCGCCTTCGACGTCGAGGCGGACCGCCGCCTCCGCGAGCGTCAGCAGCGCAACCGCCTTCTCCGGCGTGTCGTCCGTTTTAACGAATGACTCTCTCGCTTTGGCGATGACCCCCTTTCCCTCCTCGACCTTCCTGGCTTTGAAAAGCGCGCCCGCCACCTCGGCAAACATCAAGGCCCTCTGTTGCAACAAGGGAATCTCGCCGGCGTAGACGCAGGCGGCGTCGTAGTCGCCCTTCCGGAGCGCGGAGGTCACCAACTGCGAGCCGAGTCCCGACTCGACCATCAGCCTCATCTGCCCGTCGCCGATCTTCTCCGCCGCCGCGAAAGCCTGCTCGGTCTTGCCCTCCCGCATCAGCGCCGCCGCGGCCCTCTGGTACCACACGTCCTTGAACGGCAGGCCGGACTTTTCTGCCCTGCCTAACATCTGTTCGGCAGTCAGGGGGGCGTCTGTGTCCGACTCCAACACTTCCAGCGCCGGGCCGCCGACCGAGCCGGCCAGGCGGTTCACCATGAGGCGGAAAGGCGTGGACAGATTCGGGCGGTATCGGTCGAAATACGGGACGAACATCCTGACCGTGGAATACGTCAGGGATGGGTATGCGGGCCGTCCGCCCTGCCGGGCGTTCAACTGGGCCATGACCTCGTTGTAAACGAAGTCGAGGAAAAGCCCCCTGAGTTGCGCGTCTGGGCCGGCGCCGGACGCGTCGCCGTTGGCGGCCTGCGCCGCCGCCCCGGGGCTGAAGTCGGGGAAGACGTAAGGCGCGAGGAACCTGAGGGAGAGGGCGGGGTTCCTGATGCCCGCCAGGGATTTTGTCAGGGCGTACCTGAACGTCTCGTCGGCCAGCGCGGCGTCTCTCCGCCTCAAGGCGGAGAGAACTCTTACCAGTTCTATGCTGTTGATCTCGGCGTCGATACTCGCCCTGGCCAGGTTGGCGGAGAGGCGCGGGTCACTTTCGGCCACGCCGCCGGCCGCGCCGAGGTAGAGCGAGGCTTGCTCGCTATGTCTCCCCGTTGTCAGGCCGCCCGCTTCGGTCTCTTCCTGCGTGAAGGCCGTTGACTCGATCAGCGAGCGCGCCAGTCGGAGGTCGTGCCGCGCGATCAGGCCGACGACCTCGCGGCGCAGGCGTGCCTTGGCCGAAATGTTCGTGAAGGAGTTGACGCGCTCCTGTCTGCCTTCGGAGATCGTGAAGGTCCGGCGGAAACATTCCTCGAACAGGGCGCGCGCGGCCTCCTCGTCGAGCCCCCACAGGGCGTCCGCGACGTTGGCCGACGCCACGACGGAGAAGCCCGGCCGCTCCATGTTCCTGGCTTCATACGCGGCCTGCTGAAGCAGTGACAGCACTCGCTGCTCCTGCTCCGACGGGCCAGCCGGCGGGACGCCGCCCGGCTCGCGGGGCGTCTTTCCGGCGGCCCGGGTCGTGGCTTCGGTGCGTCGGGCGGTGCCCTGCGCGTGTACGGCCGAGTGGGGTAGCGGGGACAGGGATGCGAGTATCAGCAGCACCAACCTGATTCTCATGTTAGACACCTCCGTCGGAGCGCCGTTATGAACTTTCCGCCGCGGGTCATAAGCCTACGCCTGCCGGCGGTCGCGGACAACTGAAATTTCGCCCGCAGGGTCTGGCGAGAGACTTACCTCCCGTGCGAAAAGTTCATAACGGCCGCCCCGGTCCGAGGCGGTACCGCCTCCTGCCGAAACAACTTGACGGGTCGAAGATTACAGACGGCCCCGTCGCTCACTGAAGATTCATGCACTCCCATTCGTACCTATCGGCACCGCCGCATGACGAGCGCTTTATGCTGACTCCGCAGAGGACATCGTAGGTCTCTATTATCTCTACGAAGTCATACTCGATATAGGTGCAGATGACGGCATCCGCCTGCGCGCGTCGGGTGGTCAACCCGAGCGTGACGAGCATGGCGCAGAGCAGGAGGAGCCGAGTCAGGAGGGTGCTTGGAATTCTTCTCACGTCCGATTCTCCTTTGCTAAGGCGGCCGACCTTACAGGGAGGACAGCCGACCGGCCGGGTGTTGGCGAGGTGATGGTGCGCCCCCTGGTACGAGTAAGCCCGTACGGCGTTGCCCGAGACGTGGGACAACCGGCCAGACTCTGTTTGCGGCCCGCCTGCTATGCCTCAAGGGAGTGTCAATTATCTCTACACGCCAGCGCACGGCGGCCTTATTGTAGCCGTGCGCTGGCGCCTTCCGAACGTTGGCTATCGAATTACTGACCGGGGACGAGGAACACATCCCACGCCCAACGCCCGAGTTGCGCGTCCCGAGTATCCTTCACTCTCGCCCGATAGCGGAACTGGTTGCCGTACTGGTCTGTCCGCTTCGACTCCTTGTAGTCGAGGTCGATGGACTTCAACCCGAGTTCCGGCAGCGTGTGCAACTCCTCAGGCTGCGAGATGCCGTCGTGGTTCGTGTCCTGCCAGAGACGGAGGTAGGCGAAGATCGTATCGCGCTTATTGATAACGCCGTTGCTGTCGCCGCCCCGCTCCGGCCGGTCGAAGGAGGAGAGGGCATTGAAGCCGTTGGCCTCGACGTTGTTCTGTGGCTGCGGAGTGACGTTGCCGAACAGCTCCCGCCCGCTGTCAATCGTCCCGTTGCGGTTGCGGTCAAACGCCAGCCACGCGTCGTCGGAGCCCGCAGCCGTCCACGACAACTTCTCTTTGACGGCGTCAGGGTTGCCGTCGAGGTCGAAGAGCACACCGTTGGCGGCGCTGGTGAGGGAGAAGCCGTCGCCGTTGACATCGACGAGGACGGGCGAGTAGCAGGTGCCGGTGGTCATGTAGTAGGCCATACAGTCCGGGCTGATCTCAGGCATGATCTGGCCGCAGTAAAATGTTGGCGGCGGGTCGGGGCAATTGCCGAAGCCGCCGCCGAGGAGGTTGCGGCAGACCTGTTCGGCCGCGTTCCAGAAGAGGCCGAGTTCATCACAGATTTCAGGGTCGTCGGCCAGACAACATGCGCCAGTGTCGTCCTCAACCATCGGGGCGAGGCACCCCCCGTTAAAGCCTGGCGTAGTACAAGCGTCGGCGACTTGGCGGCACCTAGTGTCGTCCCAGCGGCACTGCGCCGCAATCCAGACCGCCCTCCTGCAAGGCCGCGGGCTGGTAGGTCTCGGGCATGGGCAGGAGACCGGGCAGGTTATTCTTCTAATTTCGGCCGCCTCAGTCTCCCCCCCGTCGCAGGTGTAGCCCAGAGTTACGGCCGGACTCGACGTGGAGAGGTCGGCGCACGCCGGGCCGCTCGTTCTGGTGCACCCCGACGGGACTTGCGACCTGCACAACTGAGTCCTTTGCATGACCGGCTCGGGAGTGCAACCTGAGGGGAAGGAGCCTGAACAGAATACGAAAGCGCAACTGCCGTCTGCGTCTACGTTACACACCGGAGTCCCGAGGGATTGCTGCCGGGCGAGGGCGACGCCTGTTACGAGCAGCAGCCCGAGGGCTACCAACAGGTATGTTTGATGGCGGCGCATTATTCCGGCCTCCCTTCTGACGTGTCGTACGAGCCTTGCAGCTCCAGCTCGACCTTTTTCAGCCCCCCTTCTTTCTTAGCCCTGTTGAGTCGGATGCGGACGAGACTGAACCCCCTCCTGAAGCCGTCCCGCCACTCCGGCGAATTTTGCTGCGGCGGGGCGACCTCTTCCCCTTCCGACGCGACCGCCTCTGACAGGGACGGAAACCCTTTCTGCGTCAGCAGCCGGCGGAAATGCTCGTAGGCCGCGCGCCCTCCGGCCCGTTGACCCGCCAGGCGGTCGGCCGAGTTATACGTGTCATTACCCCAGGTCTCCCCGTTGACGAATTCGACGAAATCGACCGACAGGGTGATGGTCTGAATGGGGACGAACGAAGAGGGCTCGTTCACGACGGCTGACGTTGACTGCCGCGGCTGTAGAATTTTTCTCTGGGTCGTCAGAGTCGTGAGGGTCGCGGCCGTTTGGCTCCCCTCGTCCGTCACCAACTCGCGGCTGACCGTGTACGCGCGTATGCCTTTCCCCCCAGTGTTAGTCACCTTGAACTCGATCTGAGGGCTGAACGGGTCGGAAGAGAGAACTTTTGTCGCTGTGATTTGGAGCGGCGATTCCGGCTGTGGCTCTACCTGCACCGTTAGCAGCTGCACGGTCGCCGCGCCCCGGCGGGTAGAAGACGCACGGTTTGTAAAATAGACGAGGCAGGTGACGAGTAAACACAGGGCGGCAAGCTTGAGAACAAGCCTGCTCGAACTAAGGTGAGACATATCTTCCTCCTCGCTTCTTAGTCACGGAATTTGGTGCCTGAACCAGTAAGGTGGAGAGACGGTCAAGAGCAGCACGAGACGGCTACTTGTCATGGCTTCGTCTCCGTCTGATCGAACGGCCGCGCCAGCTCGCGTTCCACGTCGGCCGGGTCACTCGACTGTAGGTTCCGCCGCAGGCGGTTCCGCATCGACGCCACGCCGTTGCGGTAACCTTCGATCCATTCTCCGGTGCGCTTCCTAGAGGCGTTGACTTCCAACCCGTCGGGGACTTCCTCACGCACCGCGCTGAAGACGGCGGAAGGGCCGCCGGACTTCAGTATGGCCTTCAGCCGCTGCCGTTCCGCCTTGGCCCCTTCGCGCTGCCCGGCCAGCCTGTCGCGGGAGTTGTGCGCGTCGCGCCCCCAGACGCTGCCGTCTTCAAATTCAACGAAGTCAACGGACAGGGTCACGCTCCGGGGTGTGATGTCCTCGCCGTAGGAGAAGCCGAACGTCTCTATCTGAGTTGGCCGCAGGAGCCTGGCAGCTGTCGTCAGGTTGGCGAAATCAACCATGGAGACGCCCCCGCCGTCGGCGACGAGGGCGTAGGCGCGAATCCGCTTCCCGCTCTGATTCTGCGCCATCACTTTGAGCGTGACGCCCTCCGGCCCGGATTCGAGGAATGTATTGATGATGCGGAGGGGCGCGTCGTCCTGCGGCGCGATGGAGGCGACGGGTAGCTGCGGACGCCCCTGTGTCGGTGATAATGACGCCCTCGTCGAGTCTTTCGTAAGAAGGAACAGTCCCGGGACGAGAAGCATCAGGGCGAAACATCTCAGGGCCAGTTTTTGGTTCCCATCCTTTAACATGACGATCCCTTACGCGCTCATCTGCTCGCGCGCTCAGTGCTCAAGCGGCTGACTACCTCATTCTCCCTGTTAGGGCTCAGCGCGCCCACCCAGATGTCGGCCGCGACCCCTTTACCGTCCACAAGGATAAGCGTGGGCGTGCCGCTTACGCCGAGGTCCCCGAGCGAAGCCTGTCTTACGTCGTCAACCTCCACGCCCAGCCCTTTCAGGTAGGACTGTCCTTCGCTCGCAGACTGCGGGACTAAGCCGACCAGCTTCGCGTCGCCGTGCTCCTTAACCAGCCGCTGGTAGAACGGGCCGCTCTGCGTGCAGAAGTGACAGGTTGTGGATAGCACCAGCAACAGCGTCTTCCCATTCTTCTCCCAATCCACTCCCGAGACGGCGACCGCATCACCACTTTTGATTATTCCTCTCGTGCCGGCAGGCCCGCCCACGGACTGCCGCGCGGCAGGTGCGGGGATGACGTAGGACTTCAACAGCACGACGCAGAGCAGTACCGCGACCACGATGATGGCGACGTTGGCTGCGACTTCGATCTTGCCCTTGATATTTTCCACGGCGGGTACCTCAAGTGAGTAGAAGGTTCTTGTGCGGCCCGCTCGGCCTGCCGGTGACGCCGGAGGGGCGGAGTTGCGCTTCAGCGTGATTTAAAGGAACTGTGAGGTTGACGGAATCCGCTGAGAATTTCGCCAACAGGGCTTTTAACTACCAGCCTGTTTACGTTCGACGGGGCGGAACATATAACTAACATACCCCTCCGTCAACAATTATTTTAGCCCCCTGCAAACCTAAGCATTAGACTTACGCGCCTGTGCAACATTTGAAGCGCGTCGCCCCACGTGTAGCCGCCGCACCTTTGCGCTGTTGGGTGAAGTCATTGGGAGTCGCGAAACACTCCGCATCTTCGCTTCGTGGGCTTCGTACTTTCCAAAGAGTGGGATCGCCGCATCCGCGACAGAACGCAGCGGCCTCATGCTTGCTCTGCCACTTCTCCAGCAGACCGAGACCCCAGGATGAACGCAGTTCCCGCATTGAGCCGAGCACCCACTCCATGCCCTAGTTATCAAAGGAGGCCGCCGCGCCCCTTCCGTCTACCCCACACGCGGCGGCCGACGCAGCACAGCCCGCCTCCCCAAAGCGAACGTGCCGGCGTGAGACGATCTCGCTCTCGCACCCGCCTCTGTTCAATTCGACGAGGCCGCCGCGCCTCCTCTCCTCCACCCGCGGCGGCCTCGCTCAACGGCACAGCTCGCACCCGCCTGGGCGAGCGTGCCAACTGGACGGGCGCAAGGAGACGAACGCCCGCCCCCTCAAGCCTATTACTAGGCGCCCAATTCCATTCTCTTCTTGCGCGCCAGGAGGCGCGCGACCGTCTCAGGAATCGCACCCACGTCGCCGGGCTTCCGCAAGAACTCATTAGCACCAGCGCGGTAGGCTTCCGCCTCTACCTCGTCGCCCGACAGCATGATGATCGGCGTTTGCTGCCGGTGCGCCAGTGCCCGCGTCTGCTTTGTCAACTCGATGCCGGTCGTGTCGGGCAACCTGTTGTCGAAGATCAGCACGTCGAATCGCTCGCCACCTCTGAGCTTCTCCAGCGCCGCGGCCCCGGTGGCGCAAGTCTCGACCGACCAACCTTCATCATGCAGCGCCATGCTTACCGGCTCTAAGATAGTGACATCATCTTCCACATGCAGGACGACAACGGCTCGCATATCCGGGCAGTCCACTTCATCGCGAAACATCAAACTCTTTAGGCGAGGTCTGATCGGCGCTCGCATCTTCGCGAGCGCCGTGTGACGCCCGCTGCCCTTGAGCATCGAGTCCAAAGCCTGCCGCTTGAGGCCGAGCAGCGTGGCCGCGCGAGCGACAATACCGCCCGTTTCCATTAGCGCCAGCTTGATTATCCGAGCCTCGAACCGCAGCACGGCCTTGTTGAAGTCAAAACCCTTCCATGTTGGTGGCGTAGGGTGTGCGCCGATGAGGAACAGCACGTTGCGGGAGGCAGCAAGCAGCCGGTCTTTATACTCCTGATTGCCCGAGCGCGAGAGCAGGTCAGCGGCGCGGTCGTAGGCGGCGGTCAGGTCGTCCGCCGGCAGATGATCGCCCAGCTCTTCGAGGATGGTGAGCACGGCCAGCCCCGCGCTCTCAATGTCGCCTGCGTTATCGGCGACTTCGACGGCGCGTTGGAGCGTCGGGAGGGCGTCTTTCACATTCCCGCCGCGGGCGAGCGCGATCCCGTGCGTGGTCAGGGCTTCGGCCAGTAGCGATTGCTCGCCGCCGCGTTCGAGAGTCAGGACGGCCGAGCGGGCGAGCCTTTCGGCTTCGTTAATACGGCCTTCGGCCAACAGCACCTTGGCGCGCGTTTCGTCCACTCCTGCCGTGCGGGACATGTCCTTCATGCTGGTAAAGAGTGCCTGCGCTCGGTCGAGGTGTTCGTGGGCCTCGCTGAACTTGCCGATGGTGCTATACAAATATCCGAGGTTGTTCTCGACACAGCCTTGATAGCGTGGGGCTGCGCCGGCCTGCTCGAAATGGTAGCTGGCGGCGGTGTACTCGATGAGGGCGCGGTCTATGTAATCGGGACGTTTTTCTGTCGCCCCAAGATTCCGTAGAAGGAAGGCGAACTCGTGATGGCGCTTCCCTTTGAGCGCGTCACTCCCGATGCTCTCGAATAAAGGCGCGTAGTCTACATGAATCCGCAGGGCGTCGTGAAACCTCTTCGCCGACATCTCGACGATGGCGAGCCTGTGCAACGCTACGGCTCTCACCTCGTCGTTCGCGCCAGGAGGCAGACGGCCGAGCGCCTCTTGCAGCCACACCCGCGCGTCGTCATACGAGCCCTGCCGCCAGTAGCAAAAGGCGACCTCCGTTTGCGCCTCCGCCACCTTCCCCGCATCCTCTAACGCCTCAAATCTCGTGATGCTTTCGGTGATGAGGTTCTTGGCCGCCTCCTGCGATCCCTCGATCTGCTTCGCGCTGCCGAGCCACCCCGTGAGCGTCCCGGAACGCAGGAGCACTTCCGCTGCCGTCGCCTCCTCCAGTTCGGCTAAGTCGGGAGGCTCGCCGACGCCCGCCCACAGCTCGCCCATCGCCTCGCGCGCCGTCTCGTAGCTCCCCACATCCTCAAGCCCTTTGGCGAGTTGGCACCTGAGCCGCGCGCGCTCGTCTTTGGAGAGTTTCGGGTCGGATATTTGTTGAAGAAGCTGGCTGTGAATCGCATGAGGGTTGCTTCTCACGGGTCATCTCCGAACAGGTCAGGTGTTAAGATTCGCCGTCGTAACTCGTCGCGGGCGGCCGGATTGCCCTCTGGTCGCCCATCTCACAACAGGTAAGCCAACATTCAGGAGAACAACATGAAGACCTTGCGTCAGCTCTGCGCCGTGGTGGTGTTTACTCTCGCGCTTGCCATTCCAGCCTTCGCGGGCGAAATGCATATCGGCAGCCCGACGACGCCGCCGTCGCAGCCCGCTCAAACGGCTACGGCGAACGGTGAAATGGAAATCGGCCTGACAGGGCAAGAGGAGACGGGTAGCAGTGA
The DNA here is from genome assembly GCA_036379655.1 of Pyrinomonadaceae bacterium. Taxonomy (GTDB): domain Bacteria; phylum Acidobacteriota; class Blastocatellia; order Pyrinomonadales; family Pyrinomonadaceae; genus QHXN01. Next base: position 82,858 of record DASVGG010000170.1, on the reverse strand, counting down.
GGCTACCGCAGCGGACTCGGCGACGGAGATCGCGTTGAGCCTGCTCCAGAGCGTGCTGTCTCTCTTCTAGGCAGCCCGCTCAGCTCCAAAGAAAACAAGCTGCCGCGACTTAAAGAATCGGCGGCCTAGTATTCGTGTGTCAGTATCAGATCGGGACTTCACGCCGGAATAGCCGAGAGTGCAAGGAGTCCGGCGCGGAGGCGCGAGAAGGTGAGATTAAACCCGCGCAACCCCTAAATCAATAATTTGTTTTCGTTACAATTACGGGTTCATTAGACTTACAAGGCTTTGCATAAAAATTAGCGCGAGCAGTGTTCGAGCCAAGCTAGAAATCCCACGCCTGGGGTTACGGAATGACGGCACAAAAGGCTGATAGTGTACCGGCCGGGTCTGACGGGCGGGCGGTGTTTGCGCAGGCGGCACTCCCCGCGGCCGTCGCTCGGGCGTCAAGAGCAGAGACAGCCGCCTCTCGCGCATGACGCTTTCAGAATCCTTCGGCGCCGGACTTGAGCTCTGCCGCCCTCGCCCCGAGCGGTACGTCAGGGTTGAAGGTGACCGTGACCTGCCGCCCCGCCAGTCTTACGGACTCGGGGGCGCCGATCTCGCTCTCCTCGCAGTACTCGTGGCCGCCAATTAGTCTCCGGCTGGAAGTGACTCTCACCTCCCGGCCCCGGCCGGCCGAAGTCGGTGGGACTGTATACACGCGCCGTACGAGCCGCATGTAAAAATCCAGCGCCCGCTCGACGGCCTCCCCCGACGGCTCCGAGAGAGGCCAGCCGAGCAGTCCCAGCAGCTCGGGCAACATGAAAGTGACTTTGTGACCGCCACCGCCCTCGTGAAGCAGGACGAGGAGCGCCGCCATGACGAGGCGCTCGGCCTCGCCGGGAGGGGGAGCATCGCCCCCTCCGCTCAGCAACTGAGTCACGGCCTCCGACATGAACTCGGTATCACCAACCTCTCCCTCCACGCCGGTCGCCGGAGGGAAGAGTACTAGCGCTACTGCCGGGCCGTAGTATTGCTCCACCTTGGCCCGGAGCCGCTCGGCCGCGTCCTGATCACTCATTTCAACCCTCCGGATACCACGCGGCGACTTACCTCCGGGATATGGCAGACCGTATGTCGCATTCATTAGGGCTGCACCGCCTGAGAAGATCAAACATCCGGCGGGCAGGAGATAAAGCTGCTACGTGGCGGATGTGCGCAGGAACTCCGTAACGCCTAAGCACAGCATGACCTCGCCCGCCAGCTCGGCGTAAATGGTCGCCGCGGCGGACGTCGGCGCGCACGCCTGCACCGGCAGGTGTTGGCCCGCACACGCCCCAATCAGGTCGTCGCGGTGGACGATAGTCCTCAGGACCTTCTCCCCCCACTCGTCCTTCAGGGATTCGTAGAACTCCCCGGAGCTGTGGCTGCGGCAGTCGAACAGGTTGCAGAGGACGCCGAGCAGCTCACCACGTCCGCGGCCGCAGGGCATGTTCCCCAGGAAGTCGACTAAGCAGCGCAGACCCAATGCACCCTGTGTATTCGGCGCGACCGGCACGAGCAGGTGCGTCGAGGCGAACACACAGCCCGCGGTGATGGGGCCTAGAGACGACGGAGCGTCGATGACGGCGAAGTCGCACGGGCGTTCGTACGCACCGAGGTGTAAGTCCAAGGCGTTTCGGCCGAGCGGCGGGTCGCCCTCGGCGGCCGCCAACCCGATGCTCGACGGCGCGAGGCGTAGTCGCGGGACGGAGGTCGGTACCACCACGTCCTCCAGCCCGAAGCGAGGGGCCTCGCCATTGGCCAACCGCCCGCCCGGGTCGGGCGCTAACAGGAGGTCGGCGACGGAGAGCCCGACCCTTACCGGGTCTACGAGGCAGGCCGTCGCATCAGCCTGCGGGTCGGCGTCAACAAGTAACGTCTCGAAGCCGCTTAGCGCCAACTCCGTGGCCAGCGAGACCGCGGTGGTCGTCTTGCCCACCCCGCGGGCGACGTTGGCGACGCAGATGATTGCTCTCATGTGTTCCTCTCCTCCGTGAAGCGAATTGAAAGCGGCTACCGCGTCAGCAGTGACGAGGCGCGGTCGATGTGCTCGCGCGCCGCCTTGAAGATGGCGGAGACCGCCCCCTCGGAGTCCATCATCGGCACCTCGCCGCGCACTACGATGGGGATGCCGTACTTGGCGATCAGCGTCCGCTGCGGCTGGTAGAGCGCAGCCGGCACCGCTAGGAAGCCCCTCGTCGCGTTCCACGCCGCGCGGAGGTCGGTGTACGCCTCCAGCGCGAGCCCGATCTCATCCCTCACCTCGCCGGGGCCTACGTCGGAGAGGTAATCATCTACATCGCCCTTCACTTCCAAGAGCAGTTTCGTGTACTCGTCATACTCAGGAGTGACCGACTCGGCGGCTGCTAACCTGCGCAGGGACTTGAGCGCGCCGCGTGCGGCCGCCGTCTCGTGCGGGGTCAGCGCCCGTCTGCGCGGGGCTGGGGGCTGTGGCGGGGGCTTCAGAAAGCGGAGCGTCGAGAAGAAGCGTTGCGCCTCGTCGGCGGAACTGTTCGGGTCGCGGGAGAGGACGGCGAGCGTGTACATCCTGCCGCCCCGGAAGTAGACGCGCGTCCGCAGCCGCGCCCTCGGGGGGCTCCTGTAACTCCCGACCTGGAGGGGCGTAACCGCCTCGTACTGCCGGCCACCGTCGGGTAACTGCTCCCTGCCGACCACGCTCCACGCATCGATGAACAGCCCGCGCTCGTACTCCGCCAGGATGAGCTGCCGGTCGACAGAGATCGCCCTCGCCGGCAGGTCCTTGTAGTTCACCGTGTACAGATGGCCTTCGCCCGCGGAGGCCGAATAGATGGTGATCGGCTGCCCGGTGAAATATCGCTGCGGCGTGACCTTCGTCTCCCGGGTGGGCGCGGCGGGCATTTGGACGGTGAAGTCTCCGTCCGGCCCCGTGAACGTGCTCCACTCTTGCCGGGGCTGTGCGGCCGTGACGACCGGACAGGCGAGCAGCAGGAGTCGGCAGACGGCGTAAAGTAACAGGCTGATGACGGGTGGGCGATTCATCATGATTCCGGAATTACTTACCACTACGTCGGCGACAACCTGCCGCGGCCGCCCACTTTGCCCTTGAATAATTCGCCGAAGACTCTATTATCGGCGTGGTCGGTCGCGCGGCAGGCGCTGCGACTCCTCGGTCTGTGAATCTTGTTTAGGTTCGTGTCACAACATCCGCGATGACGCGCGCCCGGAGGCTCCGACATTTCGGACTTCCGGCGGCATCGCAGACCGACGACATTTTAAAAGTATTTACAGTCAAAAGGAAAGTAAATACTTTTAGCGCAGTCTTCATCTGTGCTGCGACTTTTCCCGTCAGGAGGGCAACCTGATGGGGAAGAGATCGCGGCCCAAGCCGCAACGCCTCGCCGAGAAGTTGGTGCAAATTCGCAAGGCATACGACCTGTCGCAGAACGGCATGATCAGACGGCTCGGGCTGGAGGACGAATTAGTGCAGGCGGACGTCAGCTCCTTCGAGTTGGGAACGAGAGAGCCGGCACTGCCCCACCTGTTGCGGTACGCGCGGACCGCCGGCGTAACCGTGGACGTGCTGATTGATGACGACATGGACTTGCCGAAGAAGCTGGCCAGCGACCCGATGCACGGGGTGGTCAAGGCTATGACAACCTCGAAGAAGAGGAAGAAGATTTGAGTCGCCGGCCGGCACAACGCGCTAAGCGTTGCTCTATGTGACGCATAACTTGCTGAAGTTTTTTGACGGCGGCGCTGTTCGTACACCCTGCTTACATCCTTGTCTATGAGCCTTGTCTGAAGTGGCCCCACCAAACGCATGACGGGGGCCGTCGGCGGATTCGTCAGGTTTGAGCCGCCGGCGGCAATTAGATTCGGTGCCATACTAGAAATAAATATTTCTAGTTGCAAGTCTGGAATTGACATACGTGGCTGTGACTCATCGGGGAGGGCATCGACCTGATGGGAAGAGCCGCGCGTCAGCGACCGCGAAGGTTGAGTGAGAAGTTAGTCCGCATCCGGGCCGCCCTCGGTCTCTCGCAGAACGAGATGGTCAGGCGGCTCGGTCTCGAGGGTCAGCTGCTGCGTGAAGACGTCTCGCGCTTCGAGCGTGGAATCGGCGGAGAGCCCCCGCTCGGCCTGCTATTGCGCTACGCCCGGGTGATCTCAACGACCGGGCACGGCGAGTTCCTCGAAGCTCTCATAGACGACGACTTGGACCTGCCCGAGAAACTGCCCGCCGACCCGCAGCGCGGTGTGCTCAGGAGGAAGCGGTCCAAGACTGCCAGAACTAAGGAGTAGCTGTACCCCTAAAATGTATTCTCATCTTTAGCTAGAAATATATATACCTTACGGCCTGAAGTTGAGGTATGATGCGCGCAGTTTCGTTGCAATGTCGCAACAAAGTTTAATGCGTAGTACGCCAACTATCTTACGAGCGTGGCACCGGGTTAAATGGTCAGGAGGATTTTTGTAGATATCGAAACCCTTCCCCCGGATAAGGGCAGTTGCGCGAGCGGCGTTCAGGAGGTGCTTGGCTCGTGCTCTGAAGAAGAGTTCCGTCGGCTCGCCCTCGACGGCGACTTCGGGCGCGTCCTGACGATAGGCGTCATCGTCGAGCAGGACGACCAGGTGACCCACCGCGGGCTGCTCGGGCGCGAGCGCCAGACGATGATGTTCCACCTCGACGAGGTGCGTACGCTGCGCGGCTTCTGGAGGCTGCTCAGGGGCTTTAATATCAACCGGGACCTGATCGTCGGCCACAACGTCTTCGATTTCGATCTGCCCTTCCTCTACAAGCGGAGCGTCATCCAGAGAGTCCGCCCTTCGGTCGAACTGCCCTTCACCCGCTACCGCTCACGCCCCGTCTTTGACACCATGCATCAGTGGAACAAGTGGTCGCCGCGCAAATTCGTCTCGCTCGACCGGTTGGCGAAGGTTCTGGGGCTCGAAAGCTCGAAGGGGCAGGGGATTGACGGCCGCCTCGTCTACGACCGCTTCTGCGAGGGCTGCCACCAGGAGATCGCCGACTACTGCATGCGGGACGTCGAGCTGGTCCGCGAGAGCTTTTACCGGATGAGCTTCCTGGACGCGGATGACGGGGAGGGCGGTCCACCCGAGAGCGCGAGCGGCGGTGTTTGAGGTATGCTGTGTTCTGGCCCCGCGGTCGCCCGGAAATTCGGCAGGGCATCGTTAAGGAATCATGTGACATGGACGAGAAGTTATTCTTATTCGACATGAGGAAGGAGGTCGAAAAATTCTTCGACGACTCCTCCGTCCCGAGGGGCAGAGACCCGAAGCTGGTTCTGCTGCTGGGCCCCGTCTGTAGCGGCAAGACGTTCGTGCGCAGGCGCGACTACTCGAAGGGGTACGTGGTCGTCGACGCGGCGGAGATATTCAGGAGCCTCAGCCGCGGCGAGCGCCACCAGTTCGGCACGATCTTCGGGGAGCCGCTCGACCTCCTCGGCGGCTTCGTCGCGTACCGCGCGCTGAAGGAGAGGCGCGACGTCGTCACGGAGATGATCGGCGACCGCATTGAAGAGGTCGAGGCGGTCATCGACGCGGCGCTCGCGCTCGGTTATGAGGTCGAAGTCAAAGCCGTGCAGTGCGGCCTCGACGAGGCGCGCCGCAGGCTCAAGAGGCGCGGGCCCGGCGAGGTCTCCGCCCGCGACACGCAGGCCTACCACCACCGCTGGATCACCGTGGCGGCGTCGGGGCTGGCGACCCGGTCTCAGGATGATCGAACAACCCCGCCCGCCGCGTAAAGACCCCCAGCGTCATCCGACGACGATGCCGGACGCGTACTGGCCCCGCCAGTCGGGGGCTTGAATTTCACCCGCCCCGCCGTTTATGCTGAAAGTGTAAGGGCGCGTGGGCGCGCCGGCACCTCCGTAACTCGGCGGCGCCCCCGCCGCGCCGCCAATCCCGTCTCCCGCCGCGACAGACCTCGAATAAAATAGTCTCTTCATCCATCAGCCTGCTCTGCCGACGTTCGACCGTCTCGCAACGCGACGCGTCAAGATTTCGGTGGCCGGGCACCCTCTCAATAATAAGGAGTACACAGAATGATCAATGACGAACCCAACACGGCGGGCGGAGACGCGCGCCGTCAGCCCTCGCTGCCGGAGAGTCGGCGCGGGCGCGAGGCGCTCGCCTGGCTCGAAGACGGCCAGATAACACTAGGCCGGTTCCGGGTGAAGCTGGAAGATGCGCCGGCGTTTCTGCACGGGCCGCTCCTCGACTACTTCTCCCCGCTCACCGAACTCGCCGGCGCGGAGACGCGGACGGCTTTAGCCGGGCTCTCCCGGCGCGTGAGGGACGGCGCGACGCGGCCGCGGGCGGCAGACTGGCAGCCCATGCTCGACGCTCTCGGACGCGAGCACGCGGCCGACGGCGTTACTGACGACACCACGCTGAGGGAGCTGTCCGAAGTGCTCTGGCGCGAGCACACGCGGCAGGACTGAAGGGGAGGCTTCCGACGAACTCATGGGCGAAAGACTGAGGGGCGGCGGCCGCCCGCCCGCACCCGCATTCCCTATCACCCCACGCGCCGCCGGCGAGGCGGCGGGCGCCGCGGCCTGGAACTTAGCCCCACCCGCATGGCCGAAGCCTCGGGTGGTGAGGTTCTCGTGGAAGCGCACGCTCGGGACGCTCTACGTGAAGACTGCCTCGGTCTTCGGGGGGGCGTCAATGTTCGGCAGGAAGCTCGGTCCGGCGCGCGGCAAGGTCACCGTCCCGGCGGGCGCAAAGCTCCTGCTCGAGGTGAGTGAGAACAGGGCGCGCGACCTGTCGCCCCTCGCCGGCCTCGGCCCCCGCGACCTCCAGATGGTGAGCCTCATGTCGAGCGGCGCGGCGGACGACGCCCTCGCCCACCTCCCGCACCTCACCTGGCTCGAGTGGCTCGACCTCGTGTCCTCTAACGTCACCGGGACCGGGCTCGTTCACCTCGGCGGGATGCGACTGCTCGAACAGCTCGACCTCTGGGGCACAGACCTTACCCCGGCCGGGTTGTCTCATCTGCCCGAGTTGCCGCACCTGCGCCGGCTCACACTCAGCCTCAACTTAGAACTGACGGACGGCGGGCTGGAGCACCTCGTCGCCCGCCTGCCGGCGCTCGAGGAGCTGGATGTGCACAGCAACGACATCGGCGACGACGCCGTCCCTCACCTCCGCCGGTTAACGTGCCTGCGCGAACTGGACGTCCGCTACACCGGGATCAGCCACGACGGCGTCAAAGAACTGCAAGCCGCGCTCCCCTACTGCCACATCTCGTACTGACCGCCCGCCCGGCTACCCTAATCCTATTCGGGTCGGCACCCTGATTCCGCACCAACTAACCCATCCTCTCGCGCGCCGCGAACAGACCTTCAGCCGGGTTTCAGCGTCCGCGGTCTCGAAGTTTTCCACAGGCCCGCAACTCGCCTTTATCTCCGGAACGGCGGCACTGTAATTTCACTTTTCAACGCCTCACCTGCGCCTAACTCCCTGACGAGCAATAGAACTTTTCGTGCCCAAAACTTTTTACTTTTCTTTTCACTTGTTGTGCAATAAAATTCAAAGCCAGATATGGGTGAGTGATATCGCTTATCCCGAACCTATCGCTAAACGATTTCCACAGAAGAACTTACATGCCAGAAAAAACAGGCGGCGCTAAGAGACGCGGGGTAATGCAGCCCCTCCCGGTCCGGAGGAGTTCTGCCGAGAGGAACATGATCAAAAAGCTGGCGAAGGGCGCCGGGCTCTCCGAGGCCCGCCTGATGGTTACTGCCGCGCTGCTGCTGGCCGAGTTTCGGACGGAGGAGGAACTGCGCGCCGTCGTCCACGTCGGCGGGCTGCTATGGCAGTCGCGCGCGGAGGCCGTCATGCAGGTGCGCCGGGTCGGCCACCAACTGAAACGCCTCAGGGAGGAGCTCGACCCGCAGACCGGAGCGCCCGGCCTCGCCCGGCTCGACGAAGCTCTGGCCGAGGTCGCCACCACACTCAAACGCCTCGGAGCGACATGGCGCGCGCGGTAGCCAAGGCCACGGCCCACACCGCGGGCGGCGCGGAGAACGCGGCCTACATCGGGCGCCCGCAGGAGGAGCGGTCGCGGGAGGCGGAGCCGCAGCCCGGCGAAGAGATTATCGTCGGGCGCGGGGAGCTCGTGGCGGAGATGCGCGAAGGGGATGCGGAGCCTGCGCGGGGGCGGGCCGCCAGAGTAAGCGAGGACGACCCGGTCTGGAGCTGGAACGTCCCCTGGTTCGTCACCGGCGACGGCCACGGCGTCTGGGAGACGGAGGAGGGGAGAACACTCTTAGAGAGCAGGTCGCTCGCGATGCCGGCACGACACCTCGGCCTGGGTCCCGCGCCACCCTCGGCCGCGAAGCTCTCGGTCGCGGAGAAGCGCGAGAACCTGATCGCGCACTTCAGCGCGATGGCCGACTTCGAGGAGCGGCGGAAGGGTCTCTCACACTTCCGAATCATCCTGACCGTGGGGCCGGAGGTCTCGGTCGGCGAGCTGAAGGCGATGGTCAACGAGTTCCTCCGCGCGAACTTCCCGCTCTGCCCCGCCTTCGTAGCCGTCCATGACGACACCCAGCACCGCCACGCCCACGTCTACGTCCATGCGCGGCAGCTCGATAACCGCCGCGTCTCGCTCGGGCAGGACTACTTCCGCCTCGACGAGAGCTGGATGGAGATCTGTTCGAAGCACCTTAATGACCCTGAGATCTACAAGCAGCACGTCAAGTTGAAGGAGGAAACGCGTGGGTGGAGCGAGCGCGCCGAGAAGGCCAGGGAGGCGGGCAAGCCCCTGCCGCCGAAGCCCGACCGGTGGGGCGACCACCACGACACGGTGCTCGTCTTCCGCCCCTTCGACGACCGCTGGTGCGGGCGGCTCCAGGCGCAAACGAGGGTCGCCGAGACTCGCGTCAAATGGTTGGAGGCCGCGAAGGCGCGGCCTGAGAACCTCGCCGTCGCACGCGATGAGGCCCAGATGCTGCGCACCAGGCTCGACGAGGCCGCGGCGAAGAGGGGGAAGAGTAAAAGTGAATCCAAGCGCGCGCTGCCCGCCGAGGTCATTACCATCTCGGAGCAGCGCGAATTGCTCCGTTACGAGCGCGACATCCTGAAGGCCGAGAAGGGCAGAAGCGCCCGCCGGAAGAAGTCCGCCCCGGAGCTGACCTTCGAACAAGGGGCGCTCCGGTTCGACGAATCCTCGTCACCGGACGCACAGCTCGGCTTCGACTTTCAAGAGCCGACCAGCCCGTCGCGTGTGCCGGGCCCTGAACAACCGCAAGCCGACCCCGGGCGGAAGCCGCCCGCGCGTGAGCGTGCGAGCACTGAAGCTCCGTCGGCCGCGGCCGCAGACGCGACGGCTTCGGAGCGCGAGGCGGCGCGCAGTTTCGGGCTAGAGCTGATGGCCGAGGTCAGGCTGGCCCACACCGAAGCCAGCCTGAGCGCGGAGAGGTCTGCCAAGGAGCGGCGGCGGCTGAAGGAGCAGTTGATCGAGGACCGTCGCGAGCACGCGCGTGCAAGCGAGGAGGCGGGGCGCCACCGCTCCCTCTTAACCGCGTCGGGGGCGGACGAGCCGCCGTGCCGGCTGAAAGACGACGAGCGCCGCTACCTCGACTTCATGTCCGGGCGGGTGGGCGATAGTCTGCGGATACGAATCGAAGCGGCGGTGGCCCGCGCGGAGATCATTACGGACCATGAGGAAGACGCCCCGCCCCGCCCGGCGCATGAACCCGCGCCGCCCGCCGAGGTTTCCCGCCCGGCGCCGTCGAAGGCCGAATCGTCAAGGACGGACGCGGACGTACCACCTGGCGTCGAAACGGCCGACACGAAGCGCGAGGAGCCGGCACCCGAGGACGTCTTGACGGCGCGTCCCATTCCGGACGGGACGGCGGAGACCGCCCGCGCCGCCCAGCTCAAAACGCCGGACGACGAGGTCCGGCGGCTAACGGTTCAATATGAGTTAGCGGCGGCGCGCGCTCGCGCACTGAGCGTCGCCGAACAGGACTTCAACGCGGCCCCCCACCGCTGGGTCTCGACCAGGCATAAAGACTCGCTGGCCGGCTTTGAGGAGAAGATTGCCCGCGGGCTCGAACGTGATGTGGATGTCAGTGAGTTGCGCGAGGCCGCGGAGCAGGTCCGCCGCGAGCTGCCGACGGAGCGCGTCCGGTTGACGACGCGGCGGCGGATGGCCGAGGCCGAGGTGCATCCCCTTAAGGAGCGCCTGCTCCGTGAGAAGGCGGCGCGCACAAAGCTGGGTGATGAGATGCCGGACGCCGCCCCATCGGCCGAAGAGCTGCGCGAGCTTTTAGCGTACGCCGAGGCCGCGCGCGACGCGAGCCAACTCCTGCGCGTCTACAAGGACGAGCGTGACCAGGCACTGCGCGAGGCGAAGGAGAGCGGAAGTGGCGAGCCGGTGCGGCTGCTGGAGGAGCGGTACGCCGGCGTGCTGCTCGTGGCGGAGGTGCGCGCCGACAGGAGTAGGGCGGCGTTGGCCAGGGATACGAAAGAGCCTGACAAGACGCTGCTCCCGGCGACCGACGAAGCCGAACGCTACACGGTCACCACGCTCGAGCAGGCGGGCGCGCGCAAAGGCATCGTGGCGACAATCGGCAGGCTAGTCGAGTCCGGTGGGAGGCGCCGCCTCCGCGAGCAGCTTCTCGAGACGAAGGATGCGTACCTCGACCACCTGCGCGCCGAAGCACAGGGGAGGGAAGAGTTCCACGACGCCGCGCGTGAGATCGCGCGCGGGTGTCGCGAACTGGGCATGCAGTTCGGCTACTACGTGCAGGCGGTGCCGGAGCTCTCGCGTGAGAAGATGGAGGAGGTGCGCGCCCACGCCGGCACGGTGAACGGTGCCCGCAGCGAGAGGTGGGTGTCGGACTGCGCGCAGTCGCAGAAGCAGAAGGACGAGAGGGAACGCGCCGCCGTCGCGGCGGCCCGCGCCGAGAATACGTTCGAGTTCCTCTTGCCGGGCGCGACGGGAGAGAATCTCGCGGAACTGAGCAGGAGTGAACTCGCCGCCGGCCGCGAGCGCCTGTCGGTTGAGAACCTACAGCGGGTGACGCAGGCGGTCGCGGATCGCGACCGGCAGGGCGGCCCTGATGACCCTGGGCGGAGCCAGGTAGAGCAGCCGGACATGGGAGGGGGCTTAGACTTCGACCGGTAGCCCGCGCGGCGCCGCGGACGACCGCGAAATAATGACCGGCGAGACACGAAAGGGAATTTCGCACGCCGAGCTCGCATTCTTTGCGCGCTTTCACTTGAGGACTGTCGTCTGATGCTCCGACTCGGGCGCGCCGGTGCTGGTGAAGGGGGCTCACCCTTCCGGCTTTCCGATAGGCGTCGGAAGTAACCTCGGCGGCAGCGTCCGGGACGACGACGCCTGCTTAAACTCAGAATCCGCAAACAGCTCACCGACGGGGTACGACGGCCGCGCCCCCGTAGACCGTCACGGCGTTGGTCAAGCTAACCTGTCGGCCGGCTGGCCCCGCCTGGGGGAATCACGGCCGACGGGTCTTCGGGTTAATACCTTCCCGCTTCCCAGTTGAGCACTCTCCACCGCCCTTGCCTCGTCACGAAGGTGCAAGTGTTGACGAACCTGGCGACTCGGGAGTCGAGCGATACGTACTTGACCGTAAAAGTGACGACCGGCATTTCGCCTTTGAAGCCGAGCCTGACGTCCTCGATCTCGTATGACCTGACGCCGGTGTCGGGCTTAGCCTCCGCCAGAACTTGGGCCTTAGTCTGGGTGCCGCGGTTCCCCCTGTAGTCGCCGTCGAGCAGGCTGTCGAGCAGCTCCTTTTTCCCGTACCACCTGGCTTGGATGAGTTGGCTGATGACCGGCGTCAGCTCTTTGAGGATGCGCCGGCCCTCCGTCGTGCGCGCCCTCGCCTCGGCGGCGAAGCGCCCGTTCGGATACTTCGCCAGGTACGATTCGAAGTCTTCGGGGTTCGCGCCCTTCGCGATGGAGTTCCAGAATTTCAGTTCGACCAGCCGCTCGTCGACCGGGACGGGGTCGGGCGTGCCGCCCAGCAGAGTTATGATCCGGTTCACGCGCTCGCGCCTGATCGGCAGGATGACGGAGTACACCCGATCCTTGTGGATGTCGTTCTCCTGGTAAGGGATCGAATACTTTTTCACGTAAGGATAGATGTCCGACACCTTGGCCGAGGTGGTGATGCCGGCGAGGCCCTTATTGAATACCCTGTGTACCTCTTCCAGATCCAGGAACACGTCCATCGCCGAGCCGATCGCTTCCTTCAGCGGGCCTTCGGGTAAGGCCCCCAGTGCCTCGCCGACGGCGTCCTTCGCCTCGAGCAGGTGCAGCTCATAATCCCGGTCCGTCTTGGCGCCCATCACGTTGTTGCGCCAGATGAGTTCGGGGTCGACATCCCTCCAGCCGTCCCTCAGCACACGCAGCTTCGCGAGGGCGTTCCGTGCCAAAGCGCCGTCTTTCTCACTAAGGGCGCGGACCGGAGCGGGTGGGGGTGTTCGAGACTTAGGCCGTCTCTGGGCTAGCGAAGGCACGCCCGAGAAAAATAACAGGGCGAGCAGGGCCAGTGCCGAATACCTTCTCCGACTTTCCATGTCCGTCTCCTCCGGGCCGAGTGTCTTACGAGCTTCGGTATTAAAGCGAGCGCCCGGCACCCAAATTAGATCGCGCCGTGCCGCGGCATCCGACCCGCGCCGGCGAAGAATCCCGCCAGGTCGAGTGCGGGGCCTCGGGCCGAACGAGTCTTAAGTCTCCGTCTCCCTTAACAGAGTTTCGAGCACCTGGTAATAAGCCGCTACTACTAGAAGACGCGCTCGCCCGCCAGCCACCTGGCTTCTACTTCGTGCGTCTCGAGCGCCACGTGCAGCGCGCTGATGAGCTCTAGTTTATCGCCTTGCAGTCCGGCGTCCTCCGCGCCCAGAGACAGTCCTTCCCTGATGGCGACAATCTGGTCGCGCATCGTGACGCTGAAGGGGACATTCTTCAGGTAGAAGCTGTCGTAGCTGATCTCGCAAGCGCGCGCGTCGGTCGAGTTCCAGCCGCGGCATGCCACCGGGCGCACGCGGTATACAGAGCACCGGTTGTCGACCAACAGGGGGCACCGGATGCGGAGTCTCTGACGCGCCGTCGGCGAGGCTTCACGCGCCCGCGGGGCGAGATCCGCGAGTCGTACGCGCAAACCCTGCAGCTCCTCGGGAGAAAGTGTGTCGCGGAGGTAATCGGTGATGGCGAATACCTCCGGGGCCGTGACCCTGACCTCCAGTGAGCAGCACCAGGAGCAGCCCTTATTGCAGGCTAGCACTTCGGTGCCCATCCGCTTCGTGATGTCGTCCGAGAGCGCGAAACATCGAGACATTAAAGTGTAGAGCCACGCCCGCGGGGAGTCTGAAACTCGTGCCGGTCGGGCCGAAGGTTTAATAACCCTGGCGAGTAGCGCCCTGAGCTTGCCGGTCGGCGGCCCGGGGGCCGGCCCTGTTTGAAGAGAGCCTGGGTCGGCGAGAATGTCGGCCGCGCCGGATCGCACCTGATTGACGATCAGGTTGCTTTGCTGAGACACGTCGAGGGCTTTTTTCTTCCGTCGATTTTTAATCTTGTAAGTTCCCATGCGTAAGTACCGAATTTGCGGGAAGGTGACGTGCCTGAAGTAGCAGGCGAGCGCTGGCGTGTGAGGCCACTTCGATGATAGCAATTTTATGGGTGAGGTTAAAGGCGGCGGGGCTGCGCCCTAATGACGGCGAAGACGGTTCGTATGACGTTGCGCCCACAACACTGATGCGCGGCCTTCTGCAAGCCGCTCTCGGCCGCGTGCAAGCAGCAGACTTCTCCAGTCCGCCTGTCTGGGCTCAGCACCGGGGATAGGAAGACGCGACTGTCAGCGCCATTCTTTCGTCACGTTCGGGTACTTCCTCTCCAGGAACTTGGCGTGGTTGGTTACCAATGACAGGTATGGAAGAGCGGGTTACTGTGACATGGACACGGCGGCGGGAAAAATAATGTCAAGCGATGGGACGAGTGGCGTAGAATGTGGGGGCGGAAGGCCGGGCGGCCTTCACAGCTATAACCGAAGTGGACGGAAGATTCTTGGGTCTAATTAGAAAGTTAGGGCGCCCTATATTTCGCGCAGGGAGGCGCGATGCGAACGAACTTTGTCCTTGTAGATTACGAGAACGTTCAGCCCAAAGATATCGGGTTGCTACAGGGAGGGCCGTTCAAGGTCAAGGTGTTTCTGGGGCCGAAGCAGTCCAAGATCCCGGTGGCCCTCGCGGAGGCCCTTCAACCCCTGGGCGGCAATGCCGAATATGTGCTTCTGGAAACGGCCGGGAATAACGCCGTGGATTTCCACATCGCCTACTACGTGGGCGTCCTGTCGTCCGAAGACCCCACGGCCTACTTCCACATCATCTCCAAAGATAGCGGCTTTGACCCACTGATAAAGCACCTCAAGCGGCGAAAGATCTTCGCGCAACGATCCACATGTATTGCGGAGATGCCTTACTTTAAGCCGGCCCTCCCGGCCGCCCCCGAAGCCCAGGTCGAGGCCGCCGTAGCAGACCTCAGACGCCGCAAGGCGGCCAGACCTCGCACAAAAAAGACTCTCATCAGCACGCTACACGCGCTCTTCAAAAAAGAGCTTTCGGAGCAACAGATTTCCCAGCTGTTGGCGGCACTCTGCACCCGCGGCTTTGTGAAGGTCGAGGGCTCTAAGGTCTCTTACGATTTACCCGGCGCGCCCTGACAACGGCCTGCACCCGACCGCGAATAGTGTTGCTCTCACGCGGGAGACTTGTGATTACTCACTTTGAGTGCGCGTCCTATAATAAAGTTTATGTCAAAAAGTAATTTATATCACAAAGAAGCGAATTCTAATTCTGCCCTAATTTCTCTTCAAGGTGCTTTCGTAAAGGTGCCTCGGCGTGGAATTAGGCTCGTCGCTCCCGCTTATCAGTTAACTCCTACACACTAACCGTTGAGATGCAGCGATAGCTCTTGACGGCAAATGCTACCGTCGGCGCGCCTTCGTGGTTAAGCGTCTGACTTTCCCGCCCTGGTAGACCCAGATCTCCGACGGGATGTAGCCCGTGCCCCTGTTCGGCGGTCCTCCCGGCAGCAGGACGGTCGCCTTGTTGCCGCCCCACGTCACGACGGGCCTGTGGCCGCCGCAGAAGTCGATCTCGTCGGAGAGCTGATACGTCCCGTCTTCCTTCAACCCGAGGAAGTGCAGCGGGCCGCCGTTGCAGGCGTTGCCGAACATGTTGAACTGGAGGAGCACCACCTCGTCGAACGGTTCTATCTGGTCGCCGGGAAAGTAGCTGTAGATGACGGGCAGCGGCGTCCCGGCGTAAGGGTTCTTTTCGTCCTGACAGTCTGTCTTGAGCAGGAGCTTACCCGCAAGCCTCACTTCAAAAGCACAGGTCTCGTCGGTCTCTCTGATCGTGAGCTCCCCGGCGACGGTGGTAATGCTCTTGTCGAAGGGCTTCCCCCTTTCACGCTGCGCCCGCGCGCCGGCGCGCCCGTCCGTGAAAGTCACGACGGAGAGAAGTAACAAAACGAGGAGTTTGCCGACACGACTCATTCTCATTGAACGCTTCCCTTTACCCGGAGGGTCGGAGACGGGATTCATTCTCCGGCGCTCGTTCGGAATGTCGAGTCAGTGCCTCAATAGTTTATGCCACGAGGTCTGATAGTTGTTGTGGTTGAAGACCACCCTCTCGGTCGACTTGGTCGCGGCCGAGATCTCGTCGGCGTCGATGTACATCTCGAACGGCGTGGGGTCGCCCGCGGGGATCGTCGACTCGTACTTCGTATGTCCCCCGAGTAGCTTCCCGGCCTGATCCCTGAACAGGAACGTGATCCACGCCCCCGTCTCACCGGGGTAAGGGTTCTTAATCTCGCCTGTGACCCGCAGCCTGCCGCCGTCGTCGCGCGCCCGCACGCCCACGAGTTCGAACGGGAGGAAATCGGAAGCCCGATACACGGTCGCCTCGTAGCCCGCGCCGAGGGGGCGGAAGTCTACCTTCGCCGGCATCTCGTCGGCGTACAGCTCTTCGCAAAACGCGATCCGCTGCTTGGGGGGTATCCCCGCGGAACTCACCTCCCGCGTCGTGATGACCGAACCGTCGGCGGCCCTCAGGGTGACCCGCACCGTCGGGCGCGAGGCGAACTTGTCCTCGTAAGGGTTGACGGCCACGACGGCGACGCCGACTTTGAACTTTCCTCCGTAGGACGGCACGACGTGGTAAGCGGTCTCGACGACCGTCGTCTCCGCCTCGTCTCTTACCGACTGCGCGTTGACGGCACACGCCGACACGAGATAGACCAGCGCAGTGACTAAAAGAATCCTGCCCATTAACCTCACTGTGTTCCCTCCCGACTGCGAATACGTGTCACCTTTACCTCGCCCGCCCTACAGCTTGTTAGCGTCGCTCGAAGCCGTCGGGTAGTAACGGATCGTCACCCCGTTCGAGATGCCCTGCATGAACGAGTAAGAAAGATCGATCGTGGTGGTCGGGAAGACCCACTGGCGCTCGCGCCTCACGAACCGCCCTTCGTCATCGTCCTTCCGGTAGCGCACCGATCCGTACTTCTGGGAGAGCAGAGCTTCGAGCCGGTCGAAGGCGCTCGGATGCGGGGACTCCTTCGGGTACTCTTCCGAGCGGACGATGACTTGCGCGAGACGGTTCGTCCGGTTGTCCATCTGGAAGATCACCGTGTAGGGGTCATTGTCCACCCTGTAGTTCGGGATGACGTATTCGGCATACGTGCCCCTGTAGAGGTCCCGCTTGGGCAGTTTTTGAAGCTGAGACCCGAACGTCTGTAGCAGCTCGTCGGCCGTCATCCCCCACCAGCCCTGCTGCCACCCGAGCACGTCTTTGCCGGAAGCGGCGCGGGCGAGCACCTCGGACGTGGGCTTGTACGACCTGGCGGCTTCGGCGTTCGATTCCCTCGCCGGCGCGACCAACTGGAACTCCTTGTCAAATCTGTGGTGGTTCCGCAGGATGCCGGCCACGTTGGTCCCGCTGAAGTTCACGTCGACGAACCCCTCCTCGCCCGCCGGCGTGCGGACGACGATCCGCACGGGGGCCGAATCGTCCCAGCCGGCGGTCACCGCCACGACCTTGAGCGAGTCGAACGGTCCGACGCCGATGAAGGAAGTTTTGCCGCTTCGCTCGTCAACCGTCTGCATGGAGCCGGCCTCGCGCCAGAGGGTCTTGCCGACGTAAAGCGCGCGCGCCCGCTCGACGTCGGCCACGGGGCCGAGCCCGCGGACGGTGCCCCCCGAGGCCAGCGCGCGCAGCCGCTCCCCAGTCTCTTCGACCACCATCTCGACGTTGTACGACCCGCTCACGCGCGTGGACGACGGCACAACGCCCGTGACGCGGACGACCTTGCCGACGTACCCGTCGTAAGGGAGGGTGCCGATCGTCCTGTCGGCGGGGTAGATGAGCTGGTAGCCGTATTTCCGCAGCGACGGGTCGCGGCCGAGGAAGACGAATCGCTCGCCCGCCCACTCGGTAATCGGCTTCGTCTCGAACTCTGTCGGGGATGGGGACGCCGTCGCCGTCGCACCCTCCTGCCCCGGGAGCGCGAAGGGGCCGACCGGCGACGCGACGGCCGCGATCGCCGAAATGAAAACCAGTAGGGTGAGGCAGGCTAACCGGATGCGAGGGAACGTCTTCATGGTGTCTTGAAAACCTCTCGATAACTGGGGTTGGAATCGCCGAACGTCCGAGGACCTGCTTGCAGGCGGAACGGCTATACGTGCCCGGTAGAACAGGCGAGCGACCGCCCGGATGATTGATGCAACACCAAGCTACGATATGGATGAGGCGGCGTTGCGGTAGCGAAAGCCACGCCCGTTATAAGGCGTCGTACGCCTTAACAATCATAGCAAACCTGGCGGAATTATTGCCACGGCGGCGGCTCGCCCGACACCTTGAAGCCCGGCAGACGGGTTCGTGCCATCTGATACTAGGTCATGCGTTATAAGAGACGAACGAAATGGAGGGATGTTGCAAGGCCGATTCGTCACCCAATCGAATGGAAAGCCCATACCGCTCGAAGCGGTGCGGGTCATCCGCTCTCCTCGTTAAGGCTACCGGCCGCCCCTTGAAACTCCTCCACGTCTATATAACCTTTCAGTCGCTTCAGGAACTCTCTGGCGGAAGCGATACAACTTTCCGAACACCATCCGGCGTAGAAGAGATCAGGCTTGTAGAAGTATTGCTGGCAGGCGATCACCGCCATCGTACTCCACCTCCCGCCGTCCGCGCTGTGTTCGTGCGCCCAGGCGACCGAGTACTGGATGACCTCGTCCAGAGACGTGACGAGCTGATCGCAAGCTTCGGGCCTGAAGCTGCAGGGGCCGACGTAAATCACGTCGGCGCCCCACGTGACCCTCGGCCCGTAGTTGACGTGTTCTCGCAGCTCCTTGGCGGAGGTGAGTTGCTCGAAGAACTTTACGTCCAACCCGTCTTTGAGACACTCCTCGATGAAGCCGAGCGCGTCCCGGTGCTGGATCAGCTTGGAAGGGTCCTCGGCGCCACCGTTGTGTGCCCGCAGCAACATCTCGCGCAGTTTATCTTCCACCTTGTCCGGGCGGAGGTACATCAGCGCGATCGCGAGGTGCAGAAGCGAGTAATACGCCGAGATGGTCGCGCCGACACGATCATTGCCCTTCAAGGACTGCAAGGCCATGGAGCGGAACGCGACCGACTTGGCGAGCGCGCCTGTCGCGTTGACCCAGAAGATCGTGTGCTTGTAAGCCGTCTTGACGACCTTACCGTTCGACATCTTCCCTCTACCCCGTACGTCTAAGTTGACGGCGAGCCTCCCCTTCGTCGCCCCTTTCCCTCCATCTCATCAAACACCGGCGGCGGCTCCCGACGGCGGCTGACCCCGTGAGTCCAAAAAGGACCGGAGCGGGCCGAAAACCTCGCCCACCTTGGCCGCCATCTCCCGCTCGGCGGCGGCGCGCACCGACTCCTCGGTCGAGACGAAGCGCGGCAGGTTGTCGAAGAGGGCGTCGGCGAGACCCGTGTACGCGCCGACGTTTCGCACCAAGTAAAGTTGCGCCACGTGCGAAAGCGTCGGCCCGGCGATCCTGAACATCCCTTCCACCTTAGAGTAAAGCTCATCCACCGCGATCTCCTCGGGCGGGTGACGCTCGTCCCACATCTTCAGGGTGTCGGCGCGCACGTACTCCCAGTGCCCGTGTGCCGCCGCGTTCCGCCGCCGCCCAGCGTCCGCCTCGACCAGGCCCGGGTAGTCGGCCAGCTTGCGAGCGAGCTGCGTCACGAGGTTTCCGAACTTCTTCGGCTCCTCCTGCCACTCGTTCTTGGCGAGGCATGCCAGCTTCCACAGGGTGCGCGCGTACGGGTCGTACAGCCACTCGGCCACCTCGCGGTACGCCCTGACGACGGCGCGCGCCCGCTGTTCCCCGCGGCTCGATTGCGCCTCCGCAATAAGGTCGACGGGCTCACTCTGCTGGCGGAAAGATTTGAGGGGGTGACCGTGATCCAGGAGCAACGCTAGCGAGACGAGCGGCAGTCGTTCGTCGGCTTTGCTGATGAGTCGCAGCAGCAAGGAGGCGCGGCCGTCGGCGAAAGCCCGACGCTTGGCGTCGGCGATCAACTCTTTGAAATCCCTCCTCATCTCCTCCGCCGCGGCGGGCTGCGCGAGGAGCTGACGGATCTCTTCGAGCGTTTCGGCTTCACGCCCCGTCCGTCTCGGCACATAACCTTCCCCCGCGGCCTGCATCTTCGCCATCAGGGTCGCCGCGCGCCGCCCGTCGAAACGCTCGACCTCGCGCCAGACCTTGGCCATCCGCTGCGGAAGCCCCGGCATTAGACTTAAAAACTTCTCCCCGATCTCGTCCTTCACGCTCCGCTGCTTTCGAGTCTTTTCGCCGCCGCTCTTCTTATTCATTACCGCCCTCCCGTCTCCGAATTCCCGACCTCGCGCCCGCTCGGATGGAAATAAGAAAGCCGCCCCGGACTTTTCGTCTCGGGACGGCAACCTGTTTCGCTCTTGAAGCCCGACTATCTTAACGGGTGTCGGGTTTAATGCCGGCTACGTCCGCGAGTATACACCTCCCCGCCGGGGTCGCGGCTTTGTAGGCACGGACACGCGCACGCTAACACTTATTCTGTTCTGGGCATTCATTTTCATGTGCTGCGTTAATGCCAACAGCTTCACGTCCCCGGCCCCACGGCATCAAAAAGCCCGTTATGCCTCGCGCCTTTAGTGACGGACAAGGCGAATTATAATGGATTATCATTTTAATCTGCAATTCCTCGCAGCTTGCTACGAGGTCGCCGAACAGAAAGTGTGTGAGTCCAGAGTGAGCCGCGCTCCCTCTGGTCAAGGGCGGGGTTAATACCCGGACCGCGAAGCAGCCTTTACAGACCATCGGCCGGGCGCCTGCACGGTAGTGTAAAGACCTGTGCCTTAGTACACACGTCTTGGAAAGCACAGATGCGGCAGCACAGGTGCTCCTCAAAGCGCCAGATCTCGCAAAACGCCTCCAAATCTTTCCCGCTGCGAAGGCCGCATCTCTCGCGGTTGGCCCGCGTGATCTGGCTTGCTTTAGCCGCCGCCACGT
The DNA here is from genome assembly GCA_036379655.1 of Pyrinomonadaceae bacterium. Taxonomy (GTDB): domain Bacteria; phylum Acidobacteriota; class Blastocatellia; order Pyrinomonadales; family Pyrinomonadaceae; genus QHXN01. The sequence goes on along the minus strand of DASVGG010000170.1, from coordinate 62,264 downwards.
CGCGGTGCGCACAGTGGTGCGGCTCACCAGAGATGAAGAATGAGCGGGGCACGGTGCTCCTCCTATTGATTCCGGCGTCACCGGTCTCGTACCCGTCGCTCCTGCTCCGGACCCAATCATGGTAAGGGCAGTCGGGGACTGTCGGCTCTTCCAGAAGATAGTGGGTGTCAGCCCCGGTGACGACCAGAAACTCTTGTGACTTGTCAATTTGTGCGCCGCGCCGTATCTCGGTCACACCCCGCAGAGCCTCGAACCTTTCAGCGTCGGCGTAATGGCTTTCGAGCGAGGCCGGCGTATGCTCCGCACCCAACCACCCGTTTACGTCTCCCAGGAGCCTGGAGGCCGCCGCCCTGATGCGCTCTAGGTGCCCCGGCAGTTGTTCCGCCGCGTGCGGGATGTCATCAGTCCACCGGCTCTCAACCCACGTCCAAGCCCCGAAGCGTGAGCTCAGAAACAACACGGGCGACACTTGAATCACTGGAGAGACCGAATAGATGCCTTCTTGTTCAATGTACTTCAGGCGTAGCCCGTGCAGCGCGCGGTCGATCAGCTCCGGGCGGACGTGGAAGGCGACCTCTCCTGCGACGAGCGGCGGTGTCTTGTTCAAAACACGCTGGTGTTCCAGCAGGTCGAAGAGCTCTTCGGCGCGATCTTCGATCTCGTCCGGTCGCTTCTCGTCGCCACTCTCGCGGTAGACAAAAACACTCCCCGGGGAGCGGGCGCCGGCTTCGAGAAAGCTGTCCGCAGGGTCGGCGAACAAAACGAGCCAGCGCCCGTTGGTAATGACGACCCGGCGCGGCGCACGACCGGACCGTGCGTGAACGGAGCGGACGTAATCTCTAAGCGTCGCCAGCCATTCGTTCCATTCCGCCCCGAGATCATCCCCGCCGAGGCCGGCGCAGATAAGTTCACCCGGCGTTTCTCTCTCGTATTTGACCAGCGCTTTCTTCCTTTTCGGAAGGCTGCTACTCGGGCGTTTGGTCTCTACGATCAGCAGGGGCTGGTAATCCTCCCCTTCCATCCCCAGGTAATCGAGAAAACGGACGGTCCCCCTGTTCAGGGAGGCTATCGGCGATTCGGGGATGAGGTTGGGCAGTCCTTCATCTGGCGAGAGGTCTAGCCGCCAGTTCAGCGCGTTCAGGAAACCGTTGACGAAATACTGGCGCAGGTGAGCTTCAAGGGACTCGTCGATTTCGGGCGGAGCTTCCCCCGTCGGGTTATCGGCGTACCGCGCGCGGACCTCTTCCACCTGCCGGCGGTAGAAACTTTCGTAGTCCTCGCGCGCACGGTGGAGCCTGTGTGAGAATTCCGTCGCGTTGCGGACGCGTCTCACCGGTAGATGTCCTCCAGCCGGTAAGTCAGCTCGAGCGCGGCAGGCCACCCCGCCTCCACGAAGGCGTCGAGCGTTTCGATCAGCGCGCGCCGGCAGTCCTCTCTCTCACGCAACACGGACTGGTACTCGGCGATGAAGCGGCTGACTAACCGCACGATCACGTCCACGGCCATGGACTCGTATTGGTAGTGACCGGCCCTGCCGGCGCGCACCACCCGGGCGATCCGGAGGAACACGTCCGCCGGGTCGAACTCGAGCAGGTATTCGAGTGTTTTAACCAGATTATGCGCGATGCTCGCCAAGCCCAGGTCGGCGAGTTCGTCGAGAAGGGGGGCGGCCTCGCGGAGGAAGCGGCGCTTCTCCGCGTCCCCCAGCGGTGGGTTCGAGGAATCCGTCTCCTCCCTCTCCTTGTCGAACGCTCCCGAAGCGAAATAGAGCTCCCTGGCGATCGAGTCTGCGAGATGAAGTAAGTGTTTTGCCTCCTCCTGCTCCTCCGCGGGCCACTGGGCGAGACCCTGATTCTTAGACTGGAGGCCGTTGAGCTTCCCGCTCGTCGCGCGCAAGATGCGGCCCATCAGCGCGAACGCGCGGGCGCGGATCTCGTCCTCCTCGGGGTTAGGCGTGTCGGCGTAGCCTTTTGTGAGAGGGCCGCGCAATTCGAATGCTATCTTGTGGGCCTCGTCCGTATACCTGGAAGGGTCGTCCGCGATGGTGAAAACCATTTCCCGAGCCAGCTGATGGTCACGCCAGACGTAGAGTCCGGTAAACATCTCGACGCAGAGGTCGCGGACCTCATGGGCGCCACTCCCGTCCACGACACGCTCGAAGATGATTCGTGTCAGGTCGGCGACGCGATCAGCGTGTGGGCCTGCGAGCAGGCTGAGGGGACTCTGCAACAACCCTTGCAGGACTCCCCGGCTCCGCTCCCCCCGGCACATCCGCTCGATCAACCCCCACATCAGGTCGGGGGCCGTGTGATAAAGCGCGTTCAGCCGCGACGCGATTTGGAACCTCACCGCAGGCACATCGTCACGGCTCAACCTGTCTATGGTTTCGAGTAGTTGCTGATTCGCGCAAGACGCCTCCCGCGCCAACCATACCAGCCCCCCGGCGGCGTCGACGCGCGGGGCGGGGATGCCCCAGCTCGGGTGCTCGTCGAAGTGCGGGTCATTCTCCGGATGGTAGGCCGGCCTCGGATTCTCGGCGCCTTCGAGAAGCACCTCTCTTATGAAAGCGCCCGTCTCTTCAAAGCAGTTGGCGAACTCATCCGATTTTGTGATCACCTCACATGCCTCGATCAAGTAGTCCGCGGCGTTGTCTCTCTGTTTCGGGTGAACGCCTTCCTGGTCGGCGCGGGCTATCGCGTCACGAAGGGTTCGCAGGCTCGGCATCACTTCGGTGATCTCACTCGCCGACGGCGTCGTGTTCTGGTGACTCGATGCAAACACTTGGACGGGCCGCGTGAGCTCCTGCATGCGCCGGTTCGGCTCCGCTTCGACGGGAACGCCTTGTTCTGCCAGGAATTCTTCGTCCGTCGGACGCCCCACCCAACCCCCCGTGATGCGGGTGAGCCGCTCGTTTGGCGGGGCGCCGCCTTGCGCCTCAACCTCGCGAGCAACCCGTCTTGCCTCCTCCGTCACTAGCGACTCGAAGTGCAGGCAATACAATAGGCGGTTGCGCATGCGCTCCACGGCCTCTCGCTGTTCGTCTTCAGCCCCCTCCGGTATCGACAAAATAGCGTGCTCTATGCGCTCACGATCTTCCACGTCGAGTATGCCGAAGACATTTTTAAGATATTCTCCGACCACGCGCGTCGTGTCGTAGCTCATAAGAACGGGCCTTGCCCAAGCGAGATATCGAAGCTCTCGCCCGAGAGTGTCAGGCGACTCAGCCCCACACTCGAGCAGCCGCCTCCAGATCACCGCGTGACGGTTACGTTCCACAATGATGTCGAGCAGTTCGACGCGCTCGTCCGCCCGTGCCCCACTATCGCTGAGGCGTTTAAGGTATTCGACGAAAGCGTCGAGCATGCTGAGGGGCTCGTCATCACGAAAAGTCCCGCCAGAGTCCCAGATTTCACTGTAGTCCGTTGTTATCACCGCCTCGCGCCCGCCGAAATCGAACCGCTCTTCCTCCGCGACTGTCCTCCTTCTCGACTGGCGTTCGGTCACATAGGTGCTCAACGCGGCGAGCAGCGCCCGCAGCGCAGGCTGAGGCGCGCTTTCCAGGAAGCGACGGTAATTCGCGGCCAGTACCCACAACGCGTGCTTATAATCCTGTGAGCGATTGGAACTGAGCGCTAAGATTCGACTCCCGCTGATGTCGGTCTGCTCGGTACTCTCTTCCCGATAGGTGAAGGCCGTCGAATATAGGACCTCGACGAGCTGCGGGTCATGGCCGACGAGACGTTCTACTTCTGAGGCAAGTAGGGGCATCTCGATATACCCGAAATTCGCCAGGTGCGACGGCTCAAAGCATCGGTGCAAAAGCGCGGCGGACGCCGACGGATCACTCTCAAACGTGCGGCAGACGGCTTGTATCGCGTGACCGACGAGCCACTGGTCCGGCGCGCCCTCTTTCGCCCAGGCGAACTCAAGGAGGCGTCTGGCGGCTAATCCGGTCGCTGCCCGCTGCTCAGTAGTCAGATATTCCGAGAGGTCGCAGAGCCTCATCAGCAGCGGGCGGATCGTATATGCGACGTCCTCGACCCGGCGCGTCGCCTGCTCCAAGAGTTCCGGCCAAGGGGGGGCGGAGGGGCCGACTAAGGGCCTGGCAGGATTCCCCTGCGCGACGAGAACGGCTCTCGTCAGATGGCGCAATGCTTGTTCGCCGTGTCGGCGCGCGTCGGTATCGCCACTCTCCAAACGCCCGATCAGGGGCTGGAAATCCTCGACGCGCCCGATCAACTCTGCTGCCACCGAGGGGCCGATCAACTTCCCCACCTCCGGGATCGACGCGCGCATGATCCGGAAAACTAAGTCCCAAAAAAGACGGCGCTCCGGCTGACCTTCCCACTCGTGCTGAAAATGAAGGATGAGGCTCGGGCGAATAGCCACGACGAGTTCCTCGTCTCGCTCAAAGCGCGTGACCACTCTTGCCGGGTCGCCCCGCAGCATAAGGCGAGCCACGGCGTAGTCGAACAGTATGTGGTGGGCGAAGGTGAGAACGTAACGGTTGGGGGCGATGTCCGGCGCCGGACGCCAGTCCGCCAGAATGTGAGAACTCTGAAGGTCTCGGAGTGCAACATCAGCCGGGTGGTCGCCCGCGACCTCGGCCCGGTCCGCCCGTAGCGACCGCGCCTCCACCATCCTCTCGGCGGCACGTCGCAGCACGGCCTCGCGCGTATCCGCGTGGGATGCGGCGCGAGAGGTCAAGACCCGCTCTTGCCAGTAGCGGTCGAGTAGTTCGAGTTGCGTCTTGATGGGCGTGAGTAGTTCGAGGCCGATGCCCGAGCCGAGAAGCTCCCCTACCAGTCGCAGGTTGAACGGATTTCGGAGTAGTGCGAAAAGCGCGTAGTGTCCGCCGTCGCGGATCGAGGTGATGAGCGCCAAAAGTTCCGGGGACTGCCGGCAGGCATCGGCAATCTCTTCGGGGCTCAAGACGGGGACGTTCAGGTGACGGATGTTCCAGAAATCCTGATCCCGAAACTCTTCGCTGACGGGAACACCCGCGAACAACTTTTGAAGATGCACGTCGTGCCGCAGGTCGAATTTACGGATCGAGGCGACCACCCGCCAGCGACCCGCTTGGCCGAGAGTGTCTGTTAATAAATTGCGCAGGGTCTGTGCGGCCTGGTCGTTGCGCGCGGCGTCGAGCGCATCGGTAACTAAAAACGCCGGCCGTTCGCCCGGCCAGTTCCGTAGTATTTCCTCGATGTCGTGCGCCAGCCCAAGTTCGTCCCTGAGGGCGCCGAGACTCCTAGCTTCCAGTCGGTCGACGGCGAAGAAAACCACGTCCCGGCCCTCCGCCTGCAAAGCTTCTACCAGGTCGTGAATGGCCCCCGATTTACCGGCCCCCGGATCGCCCACGACCACCACCGGGCCTTCTTCGACCGCGTCTCGCAGCACGCGCGTCGAAGGCCTCGCGATCTTCACCTCGCCGCTGTCGCCGACACGCAATTTAGAGAGGTCGGCAACTGACACGAGCGTGGCCTGCGTGTACTCCCGCAGACGATCTATGTCGTTGCGATAGCTTCGAGGGACGTTGAGGGCTATCTCTTCTGATGCGAGTACGCGCTGGAGTTGCCCCCGGTCTGCGCCGCCTCGGGACGTCGCGAAGCGCGCACACGCTTCCACCAAAGCGTTCCAAGCGCCGTCCGTCTGCGTCGCGTCCCTGACTACCGAGTGGCGTAATAGGTCTTTGGCTTCGCGCTGCGCGTCACCCTCTTCTTCCACGTCAAGAACCTGGACCCGCAGAAGACGAATGATTTCCCGGACGTCGGCGTCAGACGGCCCGTCCCCAGTCGCGCTTTGCCACGACTGCCTGATGTGGGCCAAGAGCGCGTTAAGGACGTTGCGCTCCAGAGCGTTGGTCGCGCCGTCTTCGATCGCTTGCCCCGGCGTCAATGCACGTAGCCGGCGCAGGACTGAGCGCAACTGCTCCCTGACAGAAGCAGGGCTTCTGCCGGAGGTGATGAGTACGAGCCTGTCCCGTCCCGCCTCTAAGGACCGCTCCCACGGACGAGACCCCGTGGCGGTGCCCCGATAGGTGAGGAACTGGCGTACGAACTGGTTAATGGTAGAAGCTAGGGCAGAATCGTCCGACGACTCCATGCTTAGCGAGCGCTTCACCTGGATGAACGCGTGCCCGCCCTCGGACGTGCCGACCATGATATCGTCCACCGGCTGCTCGGTCTCACACCTGATAAACTCGAGCGCGCTCGACGCAGACAGTCCCCAGAGAGGTGAGGCGTCCTGCTCGGCGAGGATACGGACTGCCAGCCACGCGGCCACGCGGTTCTGATAATTTATTCCTGCCTGTGTGGCAGCCCCGCCACCCGTCGAAGTACTCATCAGGTTCTCTCTATTGAGCACCCATCGGCATCGCATCCCATAACTTCTCTCAAATCAACTCACCTCAAGAGACAAGCAAAGACAATAAGCCAAGGGGTAGGATTTGCAAATCCGGGGCCTCTTCATTTTTCGGCCTTCCGCTCCCTATTAATGATTCGATGTGTAACCATGTACCCGACGAACGACAGTATGATGTCTAACGGGTCGTCGGAATTCTCAAGCCCCGACCGTGAAATATTGCCCCTCCAGTCACGGACGAGCCGGTGAAAATCCATATACCTTTCGAACTGATCGTATGAAAAGCCGGGCTCAGTCTGAGCCGAGCCTCTCAGCAACTCCAGGACTTCCTCTGGGATCGCAGGGCCTGTGTCCAAGTAGGTTTTAGCCAACCGCTTGGCCACGCCCAAGACCGTCTCACCCCTGACCAAGTGCTCTCCATCGAACCACGAGTTGTTGAGAGCCGCCACGTCCCGGCGGACGGAGCGGATTCGCTCCACGGGAGGCGTGCCAGTCTGGTCCAGCTTCGAGCACATCCGCTCGAGCCGCTCTTGATTATGCACGAATAGCGACGACAGCTGCGTCTGGTGCGCGAGCTGCGCGCCCGAGAGGATCGCGGTCAGGCAGGCCCTGAAGACGCGCCGGCCGTACGAAACCAGCGACCGGTAAATGACCCCTGACTCCTTACCCTTATAGATTTTTCCGAGGCGGTCGTCCTTCTCGACGGCGAAAAACTTCAGGTGCGGCCAGTGCCCTTCGTGGACGATGCCAGAGCGCGCCTTGTAGAACTGTTCGAGCCAACTGTCGAGCCGCGGCACGGGACCGAGCAGGGTGAGGACGGTCTCCTTGAACCTCTCCGACAAGGCGGAGCCCTGGTCCAGGTTGAGGAGGCATTCGAAGGCGATGGCCAAGTAGATGAGTTCCACCTCTTCGGCCACGTCGGCGGAGTAGCTCCTGTTGTGCCACTCGATGGCGGTGAAGAGCCGCTTCTCCAGCGGGCCGCCGTCCTTCCCGGTGCCTTCGATGATGTCTTGGAGTGCCCAGTAGTGTTTGAGGCGCGAGAGCGTGCCGAAATCCTGAGCCATGTCCTGCGACAGGTTTAGCGAAAAGTTCGGGTGCGGCGGGAAGAGGAGGCTCTCTTTGGAGACCCACAGGTGCGACCTCCAGTCGCGCAGCCCCGCGTACCCCTCCACCCAGCCGTACTGCTCCTCGAACGAAAGGGGCGGCCGCCCGGTCACTTCCTCCGTGCCTGCGCTCGGCCAGAGCAAAGCGTTCGACACGCTCGTCACGTTGAACAGGTACAGGCTGGAATGTTCCAGATCCAGCACCGGCCTCTCAGTCCCGGTCTGCGGTGAAGAGTACAAATAGCCGATGAGCGCGTGCGCCTGCCGCAGCCTCATCAGTGCGTCGTCGAACCCTTCCGCGGCGGCGCTGAAGTCCAAGTGCGCGTACGTCATCTCGCTGATTCTGTGGTTGGCGCGCAGGAAGAAGAGCGAAAATAGGCCGGTCAGGTGCTCCTTAGTCTGGTCGGGGAGGGCCTCCAGGTCTTTGCTGCTGCGGAATCGGATGCCCCGAACGTCGACCGGCCCCGAGGTCTTTAAGTAAGGCAGAACGGCGAACAACTCCGTGATACCCATAAGTTCGAATCACTTCCCTTTCCGCGCGTGGCTGAGGGCTGGTCCCAGCCGATTCATTACGGCCCGGACGACCTCATCACGTCGCACGGGACTTACTTTTCGGCATTTGCCTCCCCCGCCGGGGGCGTTAACAGCGCCTCGATCAAAGCCGACCTGGCCCCCGCGGCGCCGGGCGGAGTGAAGGGCTCGCAGCCACTGCATCGCGGTAAGATCCGCAGCCCTTGTCCTGACAGCGCGCGCCGCGTGAACAGGTCGCCTTCACGAATTGTGGCGCCGCACGCGGCGCAGAAGAGCTGCCTGAGCGCGCGGTAGACAGTCACGCCGGAGCCCCCCGCGCCGTCGGCCTCGCCCACGATTTCGCTGATGCCCTTCGCCATCACGGTCGTCCTCAGTCCCGCAGCCTTCGCCGCTCCAGCCACTGCCCGGCCGCCCGCTCGACCTCGGCGGCCGACTCTAGCCACTCTACATCGCGCCAGAGCGTGAGGAAGGCGTGGCGCGCCTCCTCCTCCGACGCGAACGAGACGTACTCGAAGCGTCGGACGTAGACCCGCCGCTTCTCGCCTTCGAGCCAGACAGAGTATGCGCCGCCATAGAACTCGACGCTCACGTCAGCGCCCTCGGGCAGCGCGAGCACGTCCGGCATCTCGTGCGAGCGCCTCGTCTCGATGACGGTCGGCGCGCCGCGGAAGCGCGGCGGGACCAGGCGCGGGTGGGCCCAGACGCAGTTACGCGCGGCCGCGTTGATGGGCAGGTCTTCACTCATACCCGCCGCTATTATAACCGTGAGCGCCGTGACCGCCGCGCCGGAAGGAGACCAAAGCGACATCGGATAGCCTCACGGAAGGGACGGAAGTTTTACCTACGGCGTGCTTACGAGTGGCGCCGCCCCACGCTTTGGAATAAGCTCCGCAGCCCGTCGTGGGCCCTGCCGACGACGACCACGTACACCGGCATCGAGGCGTGCGGGAACAGCCTGAGCCTCGCCATCACGTCGCCGCCGATGACGTCCATGTCCACCCACAGCAGCGCGTCGATCTTCTGCGGCGTGTTCCTCCTGTAAGGGTAATTCCGGTCGCCGCCGACGAAGTGCCAGATGTCCTCGGACTTGCCGAGGATGGCCGGCACGACGTACGGTTCGGCGATCCCCACGAGGCCGAACTGCTCCACGGCCAGGCAGTAAGCAATCTTGGCGAGCATGCGCGCGAAGTCCACGGGGTAGAAGGTGTACTTGAGGGTGAGCTTCGTAGCCCCGTACTTCCTCATCAGCCTCTCGGCGTGGTCTTCGGAGCGGAGCATCGCCTTCCCGACCATGGTCACGTCCCGGGAGCCGTCGCTGACCTGGTGGCGACGACCCTCCGTGATGTAGCCGGGCAGCCCGACGTGGAGCACCGGCAGCAGCGGGATGTACTCCTCGACGGGGACGTTGCGGATAAACTTCCTGCCGTCCCGCTCCATACGCATCGGGTAGTGCGTCGGCCTGTCCTTCTTCTTCCGCGAGCTGATGCCCATGACGCTGCGGGCAGGTCCCAGTGATTCGCGCAGGACGTCCCTCTCGAAGGCGCCGGTGACGGCGGCGCACGACCTGCAACTCGCCCGCAGCAGCACCCTCATACCGTCGAGGCCGAACGGGACGATGTGCTCCTTCGTGAGCCCCTCCTCCGACCCGCAGTAGATACATTTTCCGATGACACGTGGCTGCATCGTCACCTTCCCCATGGCCCGCAGGGAGATAATTCAACCCACCTTATTTTATCTCCCGCCGTCGGCGGGCGGCGAGCGCACGAGGTCGCACATCGGCGTCTTGCCGGGCGTGCCTGGGTGCCGTGATAATGAAGTGCGACGCCCTCGACGCGTGTCTAGCGTCTGCGGGCCGAGGAGGGATGAATGGCTGAAACTTACGTTTGCCTCAAGTGCGGTCACGGGCAGGAGTCGATGAACCGGCCTTGTGAGAATTGCGGGTCGCCCCGCGTCAACACGTCCGAGCTGTGGGAACTGAAGGAGGCGGCGGAAGGCGCCGTGAAGGAGGCCTCGCTCTCTGCGGACGCCCATACGGCGGCGGCGGTCGGACACCTCCGCGAGGCTTTCGAACACGTCATCCGTCACCTCGAACGCCTCTCGAAGCAGCACGCCGCCCAGTCGGCTAGGGAGAAGGCGGTGAGTTACCGACGGGAGCGCCTCGGCGCGATCAAGTCGGGCGATACATCGGTGAGACTGGGGCTCCCGGCGCGATTCGTCCTTCACGTCATACCCGCCGAGGCCCTCGAGCCGGACGCGCGGGTCGATCTCACGGAGTTGCGTCCGCACAACGCGGGGCTGATCCCCATCGTCGCTACGAGCGGCTCTGCCGTCTTTACCGTCGAACATAACCCGGACGGCTTCGCCGCATTCGCCAACGGCCTTGGTGGGCCCTACTCCTACGCGCAACTATTCAGGGACGGGATCGCCGAGGCGGTGAGGGCGCCGTACCACGCCGAAAAACCATACATCCCCGTCCACGAGAACCAGAGCTATGAGCGGGAGATCGTTCATGCCCTGGCAGGCATCCTCACGGCGCAAAGGCGACTCGGCGTCGAGCCGCCCTTCTATGTCATGCTGGGCCTGATCGGGGTCTCCGGGCACATCGTATTGACCGGGGAGCACGGGCAGGTGGCCGGGCGCGCTATTGAGAGAGATGATCTCCTGCCGCGCGAGTTGCTGATCGGCAGCTACGATGAGGTCTTTACCGGGAGCGAGGTGGACTCGGCGAGGCTGATGTCGCTGATGAAGCCCGCGTTCGACGAGGTGATGCAGGCGGCGGCGCTCGCCGGCTCGGCGGGCGCGTAGCGGGTGGTGCCGGATCGATTTCGGAGTCAGACCGTAGGCGTTGCCAAAAAAGTCGGCGGTAAATGTAAGATACTGAGTGCCTATTAACGACCGACGCCGGTGCTTTCGCCGCGTTAAAATTGGTGCAGAGGTAAAGGCATGCAACCCTCACAAACAGTCTTAGAGACCGCAAAGGATTTCTTAAATGTGTGCGGTCGCCCGATCGAGAGTGGGCCGTCGGCGGCGTGCGAAACGCGGCGTGGAACCTGACCCTACTGAGTGATTGGCTCGTCAGGGTGCAAGAACAGGTGCAGCGAAACGAACTCTCGAGGCTCTCCTCACTGGATCGCAAGCTCGTCGAATTCGCCAGACTGCTGACGGACGAGCCACCGGAGGAGCCATCGGCCGCGTCTCCCCTGTCGATGATTTTCGAGTCTCCGTGGGGCGCGGCGGCGGGGCGACGACTTTCGACGCTCGCCGAAAACTATTTGAGCGATGCCGGCAATCCTGCCCGGCAGTTGAACAGACCGGAAGAAGTCGGGTACGTTGATCAGCTAATTCGGGAGGGGGAAGCATACATACGCAACTGGAAAGGGTGAGGCGATGGTTAATAAAGCAGACCGGTTAAGGACTCCCGCGGAAACGGGGCTCCCTGACGTGAGGCAGCGCCCCTTAGTCGTAGTGAACATGCAAACCGGGGAGACACGCCCGAAAACGCTTGAAGACCACTACGCCAGGGTTAAAGTATTTGCCTTATCCGAATCTGTGCCCGATAAAATCCAGACCCACTTCGAGGTCGCCAAAAATCTGCTCCTCTACTCGTGGTTTGTTCACAACTTCATCTCCCCCGCAGAGATGCAGGCTTACGCGTCCGCGGAGTACGCCCTGCGAGAGCGGATCGGTGCCGCGGCGGGTCAGCGCCCCGGGCTGAGGCGGCTGTTCGACCTAGCGATAAAGGACGCCCTCATTCAGGACACAGGGTTCCGGCACTACCAGCACCTGAGGCAGAGGGCAATCGAGTTCGACGAGATAATGCAGGAGCTTACCGGGGTTGAGCCAACAGAAGCTGAGCCGCCCGACCCGCAGGGCTATTGCCGAGTGCTGGCCGAAACTTTCCCTCCGATGCGGAATGGTTACGCACACGGCAGTAGCACACTCTCTCACGGCGTGTACCTCACTTTCAGCCTTTGTTGCGACCTGATAAATCAACTATTCGCACAGAAGCAGGCCGGCGAGGCCGGCGAGGCGGCTTGACTCGTCACACGAGCTATTCGGAAGCATAGTTTCTTGCATCTCGTATCGCCCGTCTCTAGCGTAGTGCGGTGTTCAGAACGAACGCCTTTATATGTACGCCGTCCCGCGAGAGCTCAGACGCTTGCCGCTCTAACTGCCCCCGCACTTCCTCCCGACTTAGCTGAGAGATTTGCGTCTTGCGGCGGTCACCGTCACTCCACCTGTCACAGGCGAACCATCCGACCAGATACAAGCCGTGCTGACAGGAATTGTCTCGCAGGTAGCGGCCGGCTAATTGCGTCTCCATAGCCGTAAGCAATTCGCGGTGCCAGCAGCCCTTCGTTTCGATTATCACTCTGACGGCGTCATACACTTCCAATCTAGGAGCGGGTATCAAGGCGTGGACGTGTATGTCTGTGCGCTCACCGTCGCCCGCGCCCGTGCCGCGCCGGATCTCGACTTCGCGGTTGACGATGACGCCGCGAGCTTTGAGGTCCTCTTCCAGATGTCTTTTGACGTAGTCGGAGAATCGCTCCTCGTCTTTGGGGATGTAGGTGTAGGCGTTGCCGGTCGCGCGTACCTCGTTCCACAAATCTATCACCGCCGGAGTCTCTCCCTGGAGCTTGGCTTCCAGCCGACGGAGAGATTCGACGAGCACCTCAAGGAGTTGGTCGCCGTTCTGAACGGCCCGCTTTTCCTCGTCGGTTAAAATTTCACAAACCTCTCCTGGCCGGAGCGGCGTCCACGTGTTCCGACGTGTGACGTTGCGCGCGTCGATAAGCACCCGCCTCAACCAATCGAGTTCGGGGAACTCACGCATGATGTGTTCGACCGCGGCGCACGCCTTAGGCGTGCCGCGTTGTTGCAGTTGCCACAGCAGGCCATCCCGCCACCCCTGTATAGAATCTCTGGGCGTGGGCGAATACACGCCCTCGTGCTCCGGGTCTTCGGCATGTGGAAACTGCCGGACGAGCCAGACATATAGATCGGCCGCCTGCTCCTCACTTAACCGCTCGGCGACGGATTTTCCGTGCTCTTCGTTTGAGTGCGCAAAGTTCAATAACAGCCGACGTCCGAACTTCGCGTCTGTCTGGATGGCACGCCAGACCACCGGCCAGCCGGCGTCATCGCTGTGCAGCATTAAGGCGTGTGCAGCCGTTAGCGCCCGCTTGCGAGCCGTGGGCGTGCGGGGGGGCGGGGAGGGTATCAGCGTTTCCGCATAGATTCGTACCTCTTCCACGCCGTGTGCGAGTAGCCACCCCAGTAGATCCCCCGTCACCGAAGGGGTCAGCGACTCATCCTGCACCATCTCAAGCAACCTTCCCGCGAGCTGCTCGCTCCAGTAAGTTTTGACGTTGCGCGAAATGGCCGTGTGACCACGCACCCTGTTATCGGTTTCGATCTTGACCGTTATCTTCTCTGCGATTTCGCCGGCGGCATGTCGGTGTGCGGTGGCGATAAGTGTAGGGTAACTGCTCGCTACCGACTCTGTGTTGTCCGAGGGAGGGTTCAAAACCAGGACGTGCGCCCACCTCTTCCAGACTTCGGTGGGTAGACCGGTAATAAACTCGGGGGCCTGCCACGTCAACAGAAGCCACGCCCGTCTGCCGGCGTATAAGAGACGAAACGGGGGCGCGTCGGCGAGCCATTCGCGTTCGTCGGGCTCATGTTCAAGCACGTACCTCTTAGCGGCGCCGACGATTCTTGAGCGAGTTTCCTCCTCGGCGGATAGCCACCCCGGGAGCGTGGTCAGGTCTAGTCTGTCTTCGTGCTCGTAATAGGCGCTGTTCGGCTCAAGGGTCATCTCCACATTGAGCCACACCCACTCCGCCACCTCTCCCGCTTCGATACGTTCGAGTCGTGTTTGGACAAGTTCGGCCGGCGGCTTCAGCGTGCGACGCTCTTCTCTGGGCGCTGTTAAACTCTGCTCCCTTTCATGACGGGCGCGCATCGCATCGGCGGCAGGTGACTCACGCTGTACGGGCGCAATCAGCTCTGAGACTTCGTCTGAGAGAATTTTGTTTCGCGGGCATGCAGAATGTACTAGGGAGAGGTGCTCGGGGACGCCCCTCCACAGGAAGTATTTAATTGCCTTCGCTAGCGCCCGTTGCATCTCCGGTGACTCTGTCGCCTCGCACTGCTCGATGAGCCAAGCCATGTCGTGTTCGGTCAGTGAGAGCACTTGTGACTGGATGAGTAACACCCAGTCATCTTCCGCGTTTTCGATGCGGACGATCACGCGCTCCAGGACACGGCGGCGTTTCGAGTCGTCGCCGAGAAAGAGCGAGCCCGCCTGTTGCCGCTGCGGGCGCTCGACGACATCCTCATGGCGTTTGAGCATCGCGACCATGGCCTCGGCGAATGCGTCCGCAACGTCACTCGAGTCGAGCGCCTCCCACGCCCGAAGCATGATCTCGTCGCAGAGCCTGTCGAAGGCGGAATGGTTACCCTGCCTTCCCCCTCTCCGGGCGACCCACCGCAGCGCGGTAAGCATGTCTTCCGGACGGAGTCCCGGGACAAGGTCGTACAAGATGAACGTCTTGTACGAGCCGGTATAGCTCTCTCTGGGCTCGGTCAGAGAAGTGAACAGCTCTTCGACGGTCAGATTGTTTGGCCATATCGCCTGAAGCCCGTAGCCTTTGAGCTCATCGTTCCGGTCGCCCGGGCTGCCCCGCAACGCGAGAGGCTTCAGCCGGGCCCTGGTCTGCCCGTCGGCGTATCTGCTGACCGCGAGCGCGGCCCTGACACGAACCGCTTGCGGCTCACTTTTATCCAAAACCACATGGCAGATTACGTTCTGTAATTCGGTGACCTGACAATCCTCTGTGATACTGATCGCCAGCCGCCGCACGTCTACATTCCACTGCCGCTCTGTTATGTAGGGCCGCAACTGCTCTGCGATTCCCGGGTAAGCCAGGTGGCTAAAGCTCCCGCGCCGAAACCTCTCGTAGGCGCGCTCGTCCGCGTAGAATTTCAACAGCGCGGCGACAACGTCAGCTCGGGTTTCGGCCGAGGTTAAAGTCAGGTCGCTTCGGAGCAGCACGTCCGGGTCGCGCCTCATGACCGGCTCGATTAGAGCCGGCATCAGAGATGCCGCGCGGGCCGTCGTCTCGTGCAACTGAGGAACGAGCCGCCCTTCCGGGTCGTCCGGGTGGACGAGGAGGCGCGTTATCTGCTCTGGCGTCCGCCGGCGCGAGGTGAGATACCACGCCGCGAGGTGCTCGACGTACGCCTGATGTGCCCACCTGATGCGGCCCGTACCGGGCGCGGCCGCGAACAAGCTCGTTCCGAGCGTCTCTTCGACGACCGCGTCTGTCACCTCGAAGGTTTCACCGCCCGCAACCTCACGGCCGCCCCTTATGTCGGCGAAGGTCAAATCTTCCCGTTCGGCTGCGATTGGAATGTGCCCCTTAAATACGACGGCCCGATTCGAGAGAACGCAAAGGGCTGCTATTCGTCCGGCTACGGCCATACGCTGCTCAGGCGTGTAACCGCCAGTGCGCCCGGACGCCGCGCGGCTCTCGCTACTCTCGCCGCATAGCAGCAGGCAGCCTTGCCTATAGATCTCTGCCTGTGTCTGAGGGAGTCGCCGCTCGATTCGGTAGATGGCGAGCAGCATCTGCAAGGTCAGCGGCTTAACCGCGAAGGGCGCGACTCCTTTGCGCACGACCTCGCTCAGAAATTCATCCGGGTCGAACCCTTCGGCTTCGGCCGCGATGCGTACCTGTTCCCGACCGAGCGGCGCAAGTTGGTACGCTCTGACTTCACCCTCCTTCCACAATTTCGTCAAACCCTTGTCGAGCAGCTTCGTCCAGTCTGCTGAGCGACAGCCTATGCGCAGGCGGAGACGCGTCGTGCCGTAATGTTTAAGCTTGGAGAGGAGTAGGGCGTCTACGCTCTCGATGCGCAAGCGACACTCGTCGAGACCGTCGAGGAATAGGTCGAGAAAGTGGGTGCTGGCGGCCCAAGAGAGAAAGGCGGGGTCTTCGAACAGGTCGCGCGTGAGCCCGACGTCTGTGTTGTATAAGGCGAGGTCGTGGAAGATTGCGACGTTACCTTCCGCGGCGGTTCTCGCGGACGCGGCTTGGTGCTCGTCCTCCAAGATGGTTGATTTGCCGGCGCCAGGCTCGCCGAGGAGGATTAGGCAGGGGATGCTGTTGAGTGAGCTAAAGGTAACCAGGTTCTGGTTGAGATACCCGGGCTCATACGGAAACCCGTCTTCGTCAAAATTAATGCCCTCGTCTCTCGGGTGCCAGTAGCGTTGCCAGTCGTAATTCTTGTCCGACATGATTCTCACCCGGACTTGAAACGACCGTCCTTACCGCGGTAACGACCGACCTGTGAGTCCCACTCCTTATCATCGCCCCCGGCGAGCAAAGCAAGCAGCGCCAGCCCCCCGGCAATGACCCACCCCGCTCCGCCTTTAGCCTGCGGCACCGCGGCGGCAGCTTGTGCCTGCGCGGGCTGGGGTGTGGTCGCTTGAGCTGTCGGCTGCCCGACAAGCTTGAGGACGTTATGCAGCCTGATGCTGATCATCATTAGCGGCGGACGCTTTTGCGGATCCGTGCTCGTCATGTCATTCAACAGTGAGGTGAACGCGTCCGGCACTTGGGGCGACGGGAGAAGCACGCTCCCTCGCCGACTTGTTAACAGTTCGATGATTGTCACGCCAAGCGAGTAAACGTCGGCCGCCGGCGTGTAGGCTCCCCCGGAGACGAGTTCAGGTGCCATGTAGCCGAACGTGCCGCCCGGCGAATTGGTCATCGTCGAAGACCCGGGGTTGGGTGTGCGCCCCAAGCCGAAGTCCGAAACTTTGACGAGCCACCGGCCTTGTCCGTCTTTCGCGCGGAGTAGGTTGTCCGGTTTGATGTCACGGTGGTAGCCGACGACGCGGTGAAGACCCGTCAACCCCTGCACCGCGCACGAGAGCGCACGCGCGGCCGCTTGCCACGGCCACGGTTTCCCCACGAACTGGCGGAGGGAGCCGCCCTCGCAGTATTCCATCACGAAGTACGGCGGTGAGGCGCTCAAGTCGTAGCCCTTAATGTCTACGACGAATCTGTTATTTATGTGCTCCGACAACAGTCGCACCTCGCGCCTGAAGCGGTTCAACGCGCCCTCTGTTACGTCGTGGAGATACTTTATGGCAACGTATGAGCCGTCCGCCTCCGTCTCGGCGAGCCACACCTCTCCGAACGAACCGCGACCAAGTGATTTAAGCAGACGATAACCGGTGGTCATACTGCTCCTAACATATCAGTGTCGGAAAAAACAGCTGCCGTCCCTGCCACTTTGTAAAGTCAAACGCTATTCTGACGTCACCCCGTGACAATGCGTTTCATTTTCGGCGATTTGTTCTGCCGTCGCAACATAATTTGATAAAATATCAGTCATTACTAGATGCAAGGCGGGCCGTAAGATTTATTAACATTCGGAGAGTAGGCAGAATACTGAACTTGATAATTTAATGGTAGATATTATCAAATTCAGTATTGCGTCCGATAATTTCCCTGCCAATCCGTTAGCTAAAGCGACTGCATTCAGGATAGATGAGCGAATTAAGAAAGATAAAATTGACAGGATCACAGCGGTTGTGGCTGGAGACTTTGTACTTTAAAGCCAAGAAGGGTGATCCGATAAGCGCGAGGTCGTTGATGACTGAGTTGCGGGGCAAACTGCCCCCGGGCTTCGACCCATCACGGATTGATTCGCGCCTGCTGCGCGGCGGGACCAACATCACCCTTCTCGGAATTGCGTCTGTAAATCCGCAGAGCGAACTGGTTGCTAATGCCGACGAAGTCTTGCGAGCCATCCGCGAGTTTCTATCCGTCAATCCCGACGCCGCAGCTGCGGACGTCTCCGACCTCACACGACTGGTGGATATCCCGGAGAAGGAAGTGGCAGAAGCTCTGTACAGACTGTCCTTCCTCGGCGTGTTTCACAACTCGGGGATTATTTACGGGGCTGACGCTTGGAAAACAATCAATATCACGGAACAGGCTTTTGCGGGCTTCTTCACTTATGAGACTGTGGGCCAACTTCTTAAAAGTATGTTAGATGAGAATGAAGAAAGTCTAGCATCACCAGGAGCGATCGACGTTTATCAAAAGTCGGAATCGCATCATCAACTCGGGAGCCCCAAAGCCAATGCGATAGGTATGCCCAGCCACAAAAGGCCTGACGCGATACGAGCGCGGTTACATGACCTTTCAGACAACATCGCTCAGGACTACGTACTGCTAAAAGAATACGAAGATGCGTTGCGGCTTGAGGACGATCCACGCCGTCGCGCCAGGTACCAACGAGAGATTGATAGGCTGAAAACGTCAGCCACGGCGTATGAGCGGGAGTATGAGGAGTTAGAGGCGCAGGTCGCGGGCAGGCCGCTCGAAGCGTCTCAAAATGAGAGGTCTGAGTTGCGGCAGATCCATGTCAAGTTAGATGCGCTGTTGGCCGGGCAGTCTGACATTAATCTCGGTTTGTATAACCTGCGTCAAGCTATTTTGAGCCGTTATGACGCCGGCGAACGGCACATCATAGATAGCATCACGGAGCGGCTGAATCAGACCCAAGCTGAGACTGTGCAGACGATACTCAATGCCGTCGAGAAAAATCAGCTCAACGAAGCTGAGATGGCCGAGGCGATTGGAGCCATACAGCAGACTTTGACTGAGATGAGGCAGCGCGGCGCAGCCTTACCCGAACACGCCGAGTTGGAGGAGACAATTTCCGCTCCGCATCTCGACGTAAAGCACAAGCTGAAATTCTCCATCCCGATCGTTCCCCTGCTGCTCGAGTACGAGGGAGAGGTGGAGCTAGGCAGTGGGGTGAACCTGGAAAGCGTCTGGAATCGCT
Organism: Pyrinomonadaceae bacterium; assembly: GCA_036379655.1. Classification (GTDB taxonomy): domain Bacteria; phylum Acidobacteriota; class Blastocatellia; order Pyrinomonadales; family Pyrinomonadaceae; genus QHXN01. The sequence goes on along the minus strand of DASVGG010000170.1, from coordinate 43,395 downwards.
TGGCCGACAAGTTTCGCAGGAAGTGAGTAATGGAACTCTCTCCGAGACGGCTGAAGGACATAGAGGAGCATCTATCGAAGGATTATGACCTCCTAAAGAAGTGCGAGGACGCACTGCGCCTCGAAAGCGACCCACGACAACAGGCAAAATTAGAGCATCAGATCAGTGAATTAAAAGGGCAGATCCGGTCGCGCGAGGTCGAGCTTGGAGGTGTCCCGAGTGAGCAGAGCTTCGATGACACGAAATTGCCTTCGATAAGGCCGGGGGGCGACGCGCGAACGTCTGAACGATCCGGCGGCGAAGAACTTCAATTAATTGTTTTCCACTCGCCCGCCCATGCGTTTGCGTCGTCACAGTCAGAGGGGCGGCAAGTCATACCCATCACTTTAGTCGGAGATCTGCTTCGAACCCATCTGCCGCCGAGCCCTCCTGCTGACTTTACCGGTCGGAGTGATGAAATAGATGGGCTGGTGAATACCGGAGAAAACGCCGTGATGGTCGCCATTACTGGCGTCCTTGGCATTGGTAAGACGGCCCTACTCCAAGCTGCGGCTGCTCGGCTCGAAGCCGTTCCCTTATTCTGGCACGAATTCACCCCCGGGTTCACAACTCTCGATGATGTGCTTACACGCCTCGGACGGTACCTCGATTCCATCTCAGGTCGAACTACCTTTAACCGCCTCATAAATGCACCGGAACTATCCGCCAACGACAAAGTAAGTTTGTTGATAGGCGAGATGAATAGGGTCGGCTGTTATCTATTCTTCGACCGGGTTGATCTAGTGGAAGGGAACGCCCCTCTTGAAAGCTTTTTCGGCGCGCTAAAAGGGCGGCTCAAGAAGGGAAAGGTGTATCTCGCCTCCCGCTCCAAGCCCGGGTTTATCACGCCTCTAGATGAAGCTAAGCTGGTGGCGCGAGTCATTCCGCTCACCGGGCTGACCGAGGTTGAGGTCGTCGAGTATTTCCGGAGCAGAGGCATAACCCTCAGCATCGAAGGTGCCGAAAAGCTTGATCGAAGCTTCGAGGGTATGCCGCTCGCGCTGGAACTGCTCACGGCGCTGGCGGGCGAAGCGGATGGCGAGGCCCAGTTGCTTGCGCAAGCCGACGCGGTTCGCGAGAAAGTCATAGAGCAATTGTTCGAGGAGCTTTACACGCGGCTCTCCCCGATAGACAGGGAGTTGCTCACGGCCGCCTCGTTGTTAAAATTTCCGTTTAGGAAAAGCAGGCTGTTAGGTGCGCACCAATTTTTATTCGGCGGCAACGCCGCCGGGAGCTTCGTCACACTGCGCCGCCGCTCTTGCCTCACCCCCGCGTCAGAGCCGGATTACTATCAAGTCCACGAGGTAGTCTGCGCCGCAGCGCTAGCCAACACGGACAAAGATTTGAAGGCGCTTCGCGGAAGTTTAGCCGAGCACCTTCTGGCCGACTCACCCGACGATTACATAGCCAATCTGGAAGCACTTCTCCTTTACAAAGACGCGGAAGACTGGGATCGCGCCGCCGAAGTGGCCGGCGAATTGATTTACCGCCGGTTCGTGCCCTACGAACTCGAAAGGGCCGAAACGGTGCTGTCCATATTTAAGGAACAGTCATTAAGCCGGGAGCGGTGGATGTGGCTACTGGGCGATAAAGGTCTGGTAGCGCATCACTCGCGCCAGTACGCCGAGGCGGAAGAGCGCTACTCGGAGATGCTGGAACTGGCAAGGGAGCTTGGGAGCAAGTACGGCGAGGCGCTCGCCCTGCAACGGCTCGGCGTGCTCGCCAACGATCTGGATAACGACGTGCGCTCTGAGGAATTTTACCGTCAGTGTCTGGCCCTGAAAGAGGAGTTGGGTGACGAAGAGGGACAGGCGCAAATTCATAACAATTTGGGCTCGATCTACAGCAGCCGCGGTGACTTCCCGAAGGCGGCCGCGGAGCTTGAAAGGGGGCTTGAGTTGCGCCGCCGGATAGAGTCACCCGAGTGGCTTTACATTGAACTCTACAGCAATTTAGGAATCCTATACGCGAGGCAGGAGCAGTGGGCTGAGGCGTTTAAGTACAGCAACGAGGCCCTGCGCGTCTCGGAAGAGTTGGGGTCTCCTTATGACATCGCTAAAAGCAATTTTAACCTCGGCAAGCACGAACACGAGCGGGGGAACGTTGAAGCGGCCCGCGAGAAGTTTCTGGGCGTTCAGGAGACGGCCGACCGCTACGAGCTCGACGAGCTCCAGGAGCTGGCATACATCGCGCTCGGAAGGCTGTGTGGCGACGCCGGGGATTTTGATCAAGCCATCACTTACTTCATGCTGGTAGCCGGCATCTACGAGAGATTCCAACAGAGGTCGAAACTCGCGGCCATCCACTTCGACATTGGAACCTTTTACCTACGCAAGGACGACCGGCAGTCGGCGCTCGACTGGTATCTCAAAGGTATCGGGTTGTTCGAACATTTCGGCGAAGAGCGACAGATTGAGTTGTACCTCAACAACATCCACGTGATGGCCGACAAGTTAAGAGGCCAGACGGGGATTCGCGAACTCGTCCGCGCGATAAAGAATTTGAAAACCAGGTTGGCTGCACGGGGGGCTTCGTTCGCGTTGGCGAGTGTGTACGGCGCGCTCGGCGATATCTATATAGATGTTCTGGAGCGTGGGAGGGCGGCGACCGCCTGCTTCCGTCGCGAGATCGCACTTCTCGATGAACTCGGTCGCGAGAGGGAGTTGGTGACGGCGCAGATTAATTTGGGGGCAGTATTTGAGAGAGCCGGCCGTTACCCCGACGCGCTTTCAATCACGGGTGAGGCTTTGAAAGAGGCGCGTGAGCATAACCTATCGGACATTGTCGGCATTATCCTGTACAACCGGGGTAACTGTTACGCGGAGCTTGAGTTGTATGCGCAGGCGGAGGCCAGCTACCGCGAGGCCGAAATGCACGGTCCGGATTCGGGCCATGACCACTTTTTGCAGATGGTGCGGCACAATCTCGGAGAGGTTTTTCGTCGCCAGGGGCGGCTTGATGAGGCGGTAGAGTTGTTGGCGAGTGTCCTATCTCAGGAGAGGGAGAAGAATGATCCAGGCGGAATCGTTCACACTTTGAACAATCTCGGTCTCGCCTACGACGAGATGGAGCGGGAGGCGGAGGCGCTTAGTTGTTGGCACGAAGCCGTATCCATCTGCCGCTTACATTCTCTGAAACGTGATGAAGCCAACACTCTAATCAGCGTCGGTAACTTTTGTCTCGTGAGAGACCGGCCCGGGGAGGCCAAGGGCTATTACGAGAAAGCCTTGAGCGCAGCCCGCGCAGCCGACGACGCCGTCATGGAAGAAGGTTGCGTCCTCTCGCTCGCCCAGGCACACAGAGAACTCGGAACATTTGAGAGCTTTGAGGAGGAGTTCAAGAGGGCCGCGGAGCGCGCCGACAAGCTGGGGCACTACGAAAATCTTATCAAGTTCCTGACTATGGCGGGCGAGGTCAACCTCGATGAGGGGGAAGCAGAAACCGCAGCTGAAATGTTCGAGCAGGCGTTAGTGTTCGCCTTCTGGCGTGTGATGGAAACCATAAGACAGTTCGCCGATGCTGAGGAAAGGCCCGACACTACCGATCAAGTGGCTTACGTTATCGGAAGAATTATAGAGAATGTTGAGAGCTGTGTGAACGGTGATAAAGCGGAAGCGGCTCGAGGCACGCTACAATCTCTGGTAGATAGACTTAAACGAAAGGATTACTTTGGTAATATCGAATTCCCTATTAATTTCCTGACCTTTGCTATTGACTATGTCGAAATAAAACCGGTCGCACCGATTCGCAAATACATAATAGACAGAATTGATGCGGAGAAGAATCTAGAAGACCCAGAGTAATTAACTAACATCACATTAACGATATGCTTTGTCTATAAAGTTGGTAATGTGCCGGAGATGCTAAGTGGGGCCGCGACAAGCCATAACATTTACCAGCAAAGTTAAGGGGGCTCTACTAAGCCCTGTGGATCGGGTCATGAGCAGGAGCGGCGCACTTTTTAAAACCCTGTGGGTGCGCGCCGGCGTGGTTAATGAAGTGACTCTAAAACTCTGTGTGCGCTGTGCGGGCGTGCCGCGTAAAATGGGCCTTCGCGCCTCGTGACACACAGCACGTTCGAAACGCGTGGTGCAGGCGCGAAGACAACACACAGGGTCTTGGGGCAGGGTACAGGTCAGGCGGAGGGTGGATGCACAGGGCGGTACGAATTGCCAAGTTAAGGCGCGGTGTTATCGGACGCTGCCAAGGGTAGGTTATCGGGTATCTGAATAACTAAAGAGGAAGGCGGACGATTCGATTGACGTATTCCTCCGCCTCCGATGCTCCCCAGATCATGACCAGTTGCTCTATCGCTAGGCGCACGCCCAAATGCTGCGGGACTATCAGGAGGCCGTGACTTGTGTGCGCGGTAATAAACTCCGCGAAGTAATAAGGCATCGTCTCCCAGTCATGGGAGACGAGTACGCGCCCTTCCCCGGCCGCCAACTCCAGCACTCGGTCGTCAGGCACCCGCAGGCCGCGCAGCCCGATTGCTGCGGCTGTCTGGAAATCTACCGCGGGCTCTGCGCGGATGACGCCGAAGAGTATGTCCTCGTTAAAATCGGCGTCGGCCTGGAAGCGGATCTTCATCGGTCCGAGCGGAGCACATCGCCTTGTCTCAACGCCGCCGCCCTTTCATCAAAACGTCTGAAGAACTCCGGGTTCTCATCACGCTGACGCCGCCGCTGCTCCTCGAACTCTGCCTCGCGCCCAGCGAGGTATGCGTCGACCTCTGCTTGATGAGACAGGTAGAAGGTGATCGCACCGTAAACCTCTTCGAGCGTTAGCAGCGGGAACGAGCGCATGATGCTCTCCGGTGCCGCGCCGTTACGGAACTCGTAAACCACCGAGGCGAGCGAGATGCGCTTGCCCGCGATCCAGTAGCCGCCGTCACGCTGCTCGACGTACTCTTTACTCATCAGTTTAATTACCCCACCGCAGAATGCCATCCGCACCGTCTGTCGCTTGAACCGAATCCCTCACATTATACCGGCAATGGCTCTCCTGAGTAGAGCAAAGCCTTCATTATCGTGTGCCGTCATGTTCGACTGGCTCGCGTAAATAGTCCCGGCCGCACTCTTCACACACAATCAGCCGGCAGTTGGGATCAATACTCAAGACTTGCAGCCACACCGACTCGTACGGCTCCCGTAGCTCTTTGGCTAGGCCGAAGAGCAATAACAGCTTCCTCATCTTCCTCCGCGCGTTCGCCTTCTGCTCACCGGTGAGAGCCGTGAACTCCTCCTTCGATGACCCCACAGCTGATAGCAGCGGTTCGACTATATCCCGCGCGACCCGATCCATCAGAAAAGTCGGGTAACCTCGACTGAGTAACGGGTGCGCCCTCTCCCTAAACTTCACATGATCTGAAATATGCTCGTCTGATGTACAGTCGGTAAGTAGCTCTTCGAGTTCGCTAACCACCTCCGCCGCGCCCCGCGCGTAATGCTCCTCAAATTCGGGAAACTCGAACGCGTACTGAACGGCCGTGAGGGTGAAATCAATCATCGACGCGAGCTTGGTCACACGCCCGAACGCCTCTTCATTACCTCGGCACAACTCCCATGTCCGGTTGATGAGGTTCACGACGCGCTGGCCGGCGTCCGGGTGCGGACCGCCGAACTTTTCCCCGTAGGCGCTTTCACAATACCCGTGGAGCGCCTCGAACATTCTGAGGGCGGTGAACGCGCCGGCGAAGGCCAAGTCTGCGTGATACTCTTTTGACCGAGGGTCATGCCAGGCGCTCATGATCACCCAGAGGGCAAACTTATCGGCGAAGATCTCTTCGTCCTCGTCCTCACCCTTCAGGGCGCTGAGGTCCAGTTGGGACGCCCGTGATAGTTCGCACAATAGGTGTCCTAGTTCGTGAGCGAGGAAGAAGCTCTCGGCTTCGAAGGCCAGCTTGTTGGCCAGGAAGAACTGCTTGCGGCTGACGTTGTAGTGCGGGCCGGCGGCGTGCTCTTTGCCGGTTCGTCGCCACGACCCGACGTACCAGTCGAAGATCTCGAAAATTATCCGGGAGGTTTCCGCCGTCGGCAGGCCGGCTGCAACGTCGTCCTCGGGCGTGACGAACTTGGTCGAGAGCGCGCGCGTGACGCGGTAGATGAACTCCATCAACCCGGCGTTAAAAACGACGGCGTAGCCGCAGTCGAGGGAGACCAAGAAGGCGTTCGGGGAGGGGTCATTGACTAAGCCGACGGCGACTTTCCCGCTGTCGAGAATTTCGATAAGGAACTCCGGGAGGCGCGGCTTGAGGCGAACCAGCAGATATTCGGCGAAGTCCCCATCGTCGTCAAAATTACGCCTCTCCAACTCCTCCGGGTCGCAGTACGGCACCATCACCTCTTTCCGCCTAGCGGGCCTGGGGTCGAAGTGGTGCCGCCTTTCTTCGATATACTCGCGCGGTGAAGAATATTTGGGTTTAGCCGTCCCGCTTGGATTACGTCCCGCCCGGGTCATTTACCCACCTGTTTACGCTTCAGTTTGATTTTCATCCCAGCCTGGGCGCCGGCTTCGAGCTTCCCTACGAGTTCGATTCCCCCTGACCCGTTGACGGCCAAGCTCAGCTCTATCTCCTCAATTTCGTACCCCTTCAAAGCCTCCCGCGAGGATTCCAGCAGGGGGCCGATCTGTTCGAGAAATGCGTCGAGGTTCTTTTTAACAGTCTCGACGCTGACCGACACCACCTCCGTAGCGCCCGCCGCTATCGCCCCGCCGAGTCTTGGCAGCGCTGCCTTAGCGCTCTCCGGCGTTGCGGTCGTCCAGATTGGGATGGAACTTTTCTTGGCCATTCGCCAAAACCTCCGGTAGGGTCAAAAAGTTACCCTTAATTAATCATAGACACAGGAGCTGTACGCCAGAGGCATCCTACCGCCTCACAATTGGGGACTCTGACGAAGCGGGCGAATCAACTCCAGAAAGTTCTGTCTAATCTTCGCCGTCACCTCACGCCTCTCTATCTTCCACAGGCTCGCGAGCCCCTCCTCGGCGAAGGACACGTCGGCCGGCACCGCCGCCCTGCCTCGGACTTTCACGAAAGGGCCGTCGCTCTCGGTGAGGACACGCTCCGGCGGCAGTGAGGCAACAATTTTCCGACCGTTAGGGCTGTCGAACATTGCCGGATTAACCGAGAAGAAGTGCCCCAGATCTAGGGCGCGCTTCAGGTCGGCGAGCGCGCCGCTGTACCAGTGAAAAACTACTGGTGCCCGCCCCTCCTCTTCCAGGATGTCGAGCACCGTAGACTCTGCTCGGCGGGAATGGAGAGTGATGAACTTGGGCTTACCGCGCAGCGCCCGTAGAACGAACCTGAAGGACTCAATTTGAAGCTCTTTCGTAGAGTACCCAGCGCGCGAGAAGTCCAGCCCCACCTCCCCGATGTACGACGTTTTATCAACCAGCTCGGCAAACATCCCCCTTTCGGCCCCGTGCTGCTCGGCCACGAGGGGGTGAAGTCCGAGGGCGAGCCTGATGTTCCTCAACGGCTGCACGAAAGGGAGTGCCCGCTCGAACGCCGACGGCAGATTGGTGACGATGACGGTCAGGATTCCGGCCCGGTCCGCGCCGGCGGCGACTTCGGTCGGGCGCGGGTAGAGGTCGACATGGCAGTGAGTGTCAATCATCAGGCTACGCCGGCCGCACGCCGTGCCGCGCCGACCGCTTTGGCCTCGAGTAGAGAACGGATCTCGCCGAAGCCCCGCTCGACCATTTCGGCCCGCTCGCGGATTCGGTCTACTGGCGCGACGGACAGAATATCTTGCACGAAGTCGTCGGCAGTCTTACGGCTGTTGAGCATGTCGAGTACGGCTCGAAAGTCGTCCGCGCTGTCGTTCATGTTGTGGTTGATGTCCACCTCGCCGGCGCAAACGTCGAGTCCGTATTGATTCCCCGCGTCGAGGCCGACGCGATGCAGCGACGCCCTGCGGATGAGGCAGGGCACGCAGTAACCGCAATTCCTGACTTCCCTGCCCCGGCGGTGCCAGAACTGCTTCCTCGTCGGGTGCGAACAGGAAACGGTGGAGGTCGCGAGCGCGGCGAGAAGTTCAGCGTCCGAGCATTCGGCCAGGCACTCGCCTTTAGTCTTCAGCTCGAACGGGTTGACGATCGGGTTTTCAACGCCCAGCCTTCCCAGCACCTCTCTCAGGTTATTCAGAAAATACGGGTGCATCGTGCGCGTGCTGCACGACCCGCTGCGGGAAGGGTCGAGCGGGACGTTGATGGCGATCAGTCCGTTCTCCGGCGCGTAAAGCGGAACGTCTTTGCCCGCCGCGCGCGCGGCGTAAATACCGAGCGCCATGAAGACGAGCGACCTGCTTCGTAGCGTACTCTCTTCGGCTTCCAGGGGCCTGTGACTGACGCGCATTTGTAACAGGTCGCAGCGCCCGGGGTAGCTTTCGTCAAGCGTCCTGAACAGTACGCCTTGCGCCGACGCGGCCCCAGCTGCGTCGTAGTGTCCGACGAGGCGTAGCCGCGATGTGTTGTCACCCGCCAGCAGGTCAATCACGCCTGTGAGCGAGTCCAACCCGCCGGAGAAAAGACAGACGTGAGTGACTTCTTTCTTCGCCGGCTCCTTCTTTCGTCGTCTCCTCTCAGGCTCTTTGAAGAAGACAGTTCCCATTTCGCGGAACGACAAACTCCATTCGTCCCCGGTGAGGAAACCCAAAGTGCGGTTTAGCTGGCTCGCGACACGCTCCCAACGTTTGGGAGAGGACACCGGGAGTTCCACTTCGAGTTCTCGCGTCCACCCGTCTAAGGAAGGCGCGCGCTTTACGGATTTGTCTATGACGTAACAGAGACTTGCGACGAGTAATAAGTCGAGCGTTAGTGGATCGGGAATTCCGCAGCGGTCACGCAACTCTCCGAAAGACAGGTCGAGCTCGCGCAGTACCCCCGTCTCGGGAATTTCGACGACGAGTTTCGCCGAGCCGTCCCTGTGTCTGTCGGAATCATCTAGCCGGACTTCGACGTTCACGGTGCCACCCCGAAAATCTTCAGCGTGCCCCGCCACACCTGATCGATGATCTTTCGCCCCTCGCGCCCCTTCCAGCGGACTTTGGAAATGTCGCGGTTGACGAATTTAGATTTTAGCGCCGAGGTGATGCAGTCCCGAATGCTTTTGAGCCGGCGACCCGCTTGGTCCGCCCCGACCTTCTTCGCCCAATCCTTGTAGACGCTCCGCAAGAAGTTTTGATAAAGATACTCCCCGAAGAAATTTACCACGATGCGCTCCAGACCCTGCTTGTCCAAAGCACTCTTCAAAGCACCTTTGACTTCGGCATAGTTTTTCGCGCCGCCGATCATTTCGGCGTTAATCACTTCCAGCGCTTTGCGTGCGGCGTGCTCGTCGAGCGTTCCCGCCGGGGCGGCTAAAGCGTTGAGCAGCCCGGCCATGACCTCAGCCACCGAGCGGCCGATGAGATTCTCCAGTCCCGCCTCGCGCAGCGCCTCGTCCAGGCCGACGGTCTCGACTCTAGAGAGGAAGCCGCCGAGCGCCCCTCCGGTGCCGCGTGCCGCGCGCCCGAAACTTCTCCCGCCTCCGCCCCCGCCACCTCCGCCGCTTGCCGCCGTCCCTCCGCCTCCGGCCCCGCCGCCTGACCCGACTCTGGCGTTCCCTCCGCCGGTGACGCAAGTCCTAATGAAGTTAGAAAGTAACGCCTCCGGCTGGACGGGGTTTGGACTACCGCCCGGGGCGCCGTCGTCCTTTACGAATTTAGTCGCCTCATGTTTCAGCGGCGTCCAGTCGCCGCCCTTCGGCATGTCGTAACCGGTCGAGGTTCCCATGACTACTCCCTCGATTCTTCGAGCACGACTTCGGCGGCCGCCGCGATCGGCGTATCCTTTTGCTTTCGCAACTGTTCGAGCGTCGCGCGTGCTTCGTCAGCCAACCTTTCGTCAATCGCCCCGATGGTCTTAACCTTATACGCGACGCTCGGCTCGAGGCTGGCGGGCGCCGCGTTGCGAATCGCGCTGAGGGCGGTCGACGACGCGCCCTCCACCTTCTCTTCGGCCAGCAGGATCAGCGCGTCCACCGACGCGGTCTGGCCCGGATACCGCTCGACGTGCTGCCGGAGGAGGCCGAGCAGCGCCTCAAGCTCCGTCTCGTTAAGCAGCCTTACCTCGCTGGCCGCGACGTGGCGCTCCCCCTCGTTCTCGCCGGTCAGACTGTCGAACAGCCTGCGCACGAGGGAGGAGACCATCTGCACCCCGGCGAGCGTGGAACTCGTGCGGTCGCGCGCCAGCCAGAAGTAGTCGCGCAGGTCAACGTCTCTCAACGAAGGCTGCATCCGCAGCCAGTTCCTCAGCGACGGCGTCAGCCACTCTCTCGCGACCTCCTCAGGCACGGGCTCTGCGCCCTCGACTTCGAGTTCGTGCTCCTCCAGTCTCTTCAGCTCGGCGGGGAACCCGTTCTCCCGCGCCTGCCAGTTGTTGAGTTGCTGGAAGCGGTTGAGGTGCGTGTACTCGAGCACCATCAGCTTCGCTAGCACCTCGTCTTTGATTTCGATCCGGGCCACGCCCGCCAGCTTCTTCCGCAGAAGCATCGCGTTGAGCATTCTCTTGACCTGCCGCGGGTTGCCCTTTAGCCCTTCAGTTATCACCAGCGCGATCGCGTTGCTCCAAGTAAGCTGTCCCGCGAGCGCCTCCGGCAAGTCTTTCCCGCCCAGAGCCTCCCTGATCGCCCCGTGCTGATAGGCGGCGTAGAAGTTGCGGCTGCGCTTCGCCGACCAGTCTTCGAGCACCCGGCGGTAGTCCTCCCCGTCGCGTAAGAACTTCTGGCAGGCGAGAAGGTTGACGTAGGTCTCCACCTCCGCGGGCGACAGCCGCGGCAGGTGATAGGGTATCTGAATCAGTTTTTCGAGGTAGTCCTTGACTAAGTCGTATTCTTCCTGCTTCGTCGAATCATCCTCGCCGATCTGCCGCTTGACGTAGCGCGTGCCGATAGCGTGGCGCACGATGCGCGGGTCGGCGCCAATGACGAACGCCGTGCGCGGGACGAGGACGAACAGCTTGATGGCTTCGAGCGTCTCGATAATGCGCTCGGGCAGACACCTGTCGAGGTCGTCGATGAGGATCACGAGCGACTCTATATCACTCTTGTCCAGCATGTCGGCGAAGTCTTCCCGGAACTTCCTGATTTCGAGCAAGTCAGGCTTGCTCGGGTCGTCCTTTATCAGATCGAGCCAGTTTCCTTCGCCGTCTTTACTTTTTTTGCCGGAGCCTTTCTTTTTCGACGCGTCGGAATCCGCCCCGTCGGTTTCGGGCCCCGGGATGAGTGCGGCCAAGAGTGCGGGCAGCGCGCCGACGCCCCCCGTCAGGAGTCCCGCGATGAGGGGCGCGCCGAGGTGCTTTACCCCAAGCTTCGCTGCCTCCATCCACTTGACCCGCTTCAGGAGTCCGACAACCTTGCCCTTAACCTTCTCGCCGAAGCGCTCGTGCTCGCCGAGCTGCAACAGGATCGAGGAGAGCAGTGCCGTCTTCGCGTCCTCGTACCCTTCGAACATCCACCCGTTGAAGTAGAGGCATGCGACCTTACCGTACTCTGGGGAATTGAAGTCCTGCTGGAGCATGCGCATGATGCTCGACTTCCCGCTCCCCCAGTCCCCGAACAGTCCCAGCACGACGGGCAACAGACTCTGGTCGGTGACGACGCTGCGAACCAGCGCGGCGTGAACCCGGAAACCTATCTGATCGACCGTCGTCTCGTTGTCAGACCACATCGTTTACCTCCGAGGACCCCAATCCGGTTGCGCGCTTGTCTCGTTCGACGGGGTTCGGCCTATTTAACATCTCAATCAATCCATTCGACCGTAGTAGAACTATACCCTCCCGTCGGCGATATAAGGCGACCGATTATCATTACATTGTATGACTGGTAAGACGATGTTGCAACAGCGATATAAGTCTGCCACTGCTTATATCCGGCCAGCTACATGTCGAATCGGTGACGGTGGTTTTCAGCTACCTCCTTTCGCACCTCTTGCCGAGCAACTCACGCGCGGCCTCGCGCACCCGCGGCGCGTCCTCCGGTAGGAGCCAGCCCCGGCCCTCCGAGCTGATCTCCGAGAGCGTCACGTCGACCGACTTACCCTGAGCCTCGAAGAGCGCCACGCACGTCTCGGCCGCCTCGGCGACCTCCTCCGGGGTGAGCGGCCTCGCCGCCGTCGCACGGGCGTCGCTGCCGCGGCCGACTTCAAGGCCGGCGCGGGCGCGACCGGCCGCGGTGCCGATGAGGCCGTGACTCCTGAGCACGTTGTAAGCCTCGTGCTGCGCGACGCGGGCAGCCTTCGGCAGTCCCCTACTCTCCAACCACTCGCGCGTCCGCTCGTGCTCCCGGGCCGCCGCCTGACTCGCCGCCAATCGGAGTGAAGGCTCCAACTCGCGCCTCAGCCGCGAGACAATCTCCTCGACCGGAACCTCGATTCGAAGCGCTGTTCGCGGCGCCGGCCCGTTGTCCGAGCCGACTTCCTGCGGGGGGAGTCGCGGGCAGATCGGGTTCGGGTCGGGGGCTGGTTTAACCATCTCGGCTTGTCCCGCGCCGCTTTTCGGCGCGCGGGGATTTCCATCTGTGTCTAAAACTTCTAAATCAGCGAAGCTGTCACTAAAGGCTGCTTCATCCCGTGAAGCACGGGACTCACTGGATGAAGTACGGGGAAAATCCAAAATTTTTTGACCCCCCTTGGCGCCGATCGAAGACGCGGCGCGGTTGAGGAAGATGCGTATCCCCACACCATTCTTGCCCGAGAAGTAGCCGATGATCCCCTCTTCGTGCATCCACCGCAGCGCCTTGCGGGCCGTGGCCGAAGCGACCCCGACCGCCTCACAGAGTGCCGCCCACGCTGTGATGTGGCTGTCGCCTCGCAACTCGGCCTCGAAGCGCAGCACGCCGTCGCGCTCCCAATATTGGGCCGGGGCGTGGACGAGCCGCAGATATACCTTGCTCATGAGCGGCGTCACGCGATCGGCCTCCGGTGAGGTGACGGCCGTGATGACGTCGCCGTCGAGCTGCCGGAAGTTTTTGCGGTATTCGCCCGGCCCGAGCTGCGTCTTACGGACAAAGCGAGGGCCCGTCAGAAGTTGTGCGGTCATAAGCCAAATTCCTGAAAACAAAAGGCTTGACAGCGATCCGCAGCCTACCTATAATGTGCGTCAGGATTAGACACACAAAGACCGGCTCGCCCGCCAAGCGAGTTGAAGTCGTGACCTGAGGCGCCAAGTTGGTCGGACCGAACGCCTCAGGTCATGTTATTTTCGGAGTGTCGAATCCCCTGCCAGAACAATTACCCGGCCGGTGCTTTTAGCCTTCCTCAACCCTCCACCTGATTTGCACTCTCGAGAAGTTATGAGAGCACATATTTTACTGGCTGGGAATCTGACAATTTTTCGGGCGTCTCCCAGTTTTTCGGGACCCTCCCAAAAATCCGGGAGGGGGTAATTTATGTGGGAGGCTCCCTACGTATTGGGAGCCTCCCAGATTTACAGGAAGCTCCCAGAAATCTGGGACTCTTCCAGATTTCTGGGAGGGGGTTACTTTATTGGGACTCTCCCAATAAAAAGGGAGGCTCCCAGAATCCTGGGAGGGGGAAAAAATATAGGGAGGCTCCCGGAATCTTGGGAGCCTCCTAATAATGTGGGAGGCTCCCAGAAAATAAGATTCAGCTAACCTTTTCAGTTATTTAGATGGAGGGTAGAACCAGGGTTGGCAGGTTGACTTCATAAAGGGCGGGCTCATGAGAGCGTGGGTCGTAGGCGCTAATTTGAACGAGGAGGTTTCGCGCTCTTAACGAAGAGAGATTGCGCCGGACCGTTTTGAGTTCGATACCACTCGTCTCGCAGATCTTTCTGTTGGTCGCTTGGCAGGTGGTAGACCCTACCGCGTGGGTCCATTTAAGAAACATCTCGTACAGGGCCAACTCCGTACGGTTCAATTTAAATAAGGATTTGGCCGTCCGCAGGTGAAGAGAAAGGTCGAAAGACCTGTCGACGGGTGTGATGCCGCGCCTGTGGACTCTGGTCTTCGGGTGATCATCGGCTTGCAGTCGTTCCTTGGCGGCCGTGACGGCCGGAGGTGCAGCCGTTTCTTCTAATTCGCCGCCCGGCGGCTGCGCGGGATGGGGGAAGGGGACGGGTTGATTCGGCCCGGTCGTGTCGCCTTCCCGCCCGGAAGCGTGGGACTCCAGGGGAGCCGCGCCGCCCGCGTCCGCGGCGTCGACTTCGGTTTCGGGGGGAGGTTCGGGGGCGGAGCGCAGAATGCTTGAAAGCGCGCTCTTCATGTCCTCGTCGCTCGGACGCAGGAATTCAGAAACGTCGAAATCTTCGACCTTTCGCCTACGATTTCCCGCCATTGTTCGCACCTTCGATCACGCTGGTTATCTTCTCGAACGCCGCCAGGTAATCCTGCGAAGCTTTCGAATTCGGGTCGAAGTCGAGGAGGGCTTTGCGCGCGCGAAACGCCTTGTTGACGCTCTGGTCCGTGCGGATTGCGGGGAGGATGGGGATTTTGAACATCTCCGACATCTTCTCGAGCCCCTGCTGGACCAGGGCCGTGACGGATAAACGCTGGTCGACCTGACAGGGCATGAGTCCGATGGGGTTGATCTCGGCTTTAATCAGGTCGTTGAGCAGGCGGATCATGTCGTACGCGGCGTTAGCGCCGTTGAGGCTGAGCAGGTCCATGTTGACCGGAATGATCACGTTGCGCGCGTAGACCATCGCGCAGGTCTGTAGCAGATTGATCGACGGGGAGACGTCGATGACCACAGCGTCGTACTGGCTTTCGTAGGGCTCGAGCATCAGCTTCAGGGCGAGCTCACGAACGACGGCCCCCGCCAGCGCGGATTCCGCCTGCACCGTATCCTTATTCCCGCACAGGACGTGGAAATTTTCGCCCGCCTTGATGATGCACTCGTCTAAATGGAACTTATTGACTAGAAAATGGCTGAAGAAGTGTTTCGGCTTGAGGTTCAGCATGACGCCGACGGAGCCTTGGCTGTCGGTGTCAATGAGGAGGGTACGATAACCCTTGTTCGCGAGGTACCAGGAATAATTCACCGCCGCGGTAGTCTTTCCGACACCGCCCCTCTGGTTGGCAATTACTAACCGTATCATTCGTACTCCGTAACTAGCTGCCGGCGGATCCGATCAACGTCGTCGGCCGTCCATAACCGGTAATTGTTGACAGGATCACGGTTAGGCTCACTGATTTTCTCAGCCTTCAGCCACCTGTAGAGCGTATTTAGAGAGACCCCGAGGATTTTCGCGACTTGTCGGGTTTTCAGATATTGCCGGTTCATCCGGCGCATTCTACACATGGGTAGGGTTTATTACAATAACAAAAACCCTACCCACACGCAGAAATTCTGGATTCAGGCTCTCTCGGCCGAATGACAGGAAATCATAATTTATCCGGGGTGGTGAGAACTTTCAGAAATTTCGTTCGTGAAGAGATGTCGACCAGACACTCCGTTTTAGTCCCGACCTTACGTCAGAGGGAACTGGCTGTCCCGAAATCTTCAGATATTTTACTGGACGGCCACCCCTTCAGGGCCTCACTTTGATAACTTTCGTCTGCTCTCTGCGACGCCGAATCCTACTTAAAATCGCTAGAATCGGCTCGCTCGCCTTCAGTAGTTCCTCGATCTCCTCGTCCGTCACGTCCTCGCGCCTCACCTCCCTGAAGGCGAAACCTAGCTGTTTGAGCTGTTCCCAGAACAGGTGCGTAGAGTCGTAAGGGTCGAAGTCCTCTAAATCCTCCGGCTCGGCGGCCGATTCGGCGTCTGTTTCGCCTGATTCGGCCGCGGGAGCGCTAAGAAGTTCGTTGACCCGTTGCCGGAGGCGGCTGCCCGAAGCCTTTGTTTGCAGATGAGATGAGAGGAGTGCGGCGCGTGTGCGCTTCGCCCGGCCGGGTGTGGCCCCGAGCCGTCCGGCGATGACACGCGCGAGCTGCTCTGCCTCGAAGAGATTTATATACCCATTCTCAAGTGCCTCGACCACGTCGGGAGGGAAGTCGAGCAGACGCAGGTAGTGGTCGGCGAAGCTGGCGAAAGAGATTTGCGAGGACGTTTCACGATCCAAGATGTCCCCAAGGCGTGCCGCCACACGGAGTAGGTCCTCCCGTTTCCATCTACCGGGGCGGCCGCGTTTCGTGTCCGTAGCGGGGTAGCGTTGGGCGTGCCTGGCGGCGCGAAGCAGGCGCACCAACTCTTTATCCTCGTGTGGGATGAGGTCGGGGAGCGTGGAGCGCAGTCTCTCGAACACGGAGCGGACCGAGGCGGGCGAGGCGAGTGGGTCGGCTTTACGCTGCCGGCGTCGTGTAGCCCTCAATGTCTGACAACACCTCCGAGCCTGAATAATGTGACACGGAACTCCATACTACATTTAGAATAAGTAATATTTTACGGTTTTTGTATATGGCTTACAGGAATTCACCATTTCTGTAAACAGGTGAAAGAAGTGTGATATAGTCCGTTTTCAGCCGGCAGGACTACTTCAGGGGAGGGTGAGAAGGCCGTGGCATCCGCAGACGTGGAAAGAATCATTGAAGAAGTGCGGCGACTCCCGCCGGACGAGAAGAGGCGACTGCGCGAGGCGCTCGACCACGAAGATCGGGCCAGCGTCCGGCCGAGCGACCACGACGTTGACCTTTCCCGCGAGTTGCGCTGGATCGAGGAGCACCGCGCGGAGTACGCCGGGCAGTGGGTCGCCGTGCGCGGCGACCGCCTGCTCAGCAGCGGCCCCGACGGGCGCGAGGTCTACGAGGCGGCGCGCGCGGCGGGCGACGAGCGCCCCTTCGTCACCAGGGTCGAGCCGGCGGACGAACTGCCGTTCGCGGGATGGTGAGGCCAATGGCACACACTTTCACCTTCCGCACCAAACACAGCTACGACACGACGAAGATCGGCATCACCATCCCCGTAGAGTTGAGCGACGGCCTGAAGGTCGTACAGATTACCCCCAAGCTGGATACGGGCGCGAGCTTCTGCATCTTCGAGCGCACCTACGGGGAGATGCTGGGCCTGGACGTGGGGGGCGGGACCCCGGCGCTCGTCTCCACCGCCAACGGCACGTTTCAGGCTTTCGGCCACCGGCTGACGATGACGGCGCTCGGCCTCCAATTCGACGTGATGGTCTACTTCGCGGCCGACGAAAATATTAAAAGAAGCGTGCTCGGCAGGCTCGGCTTCATCGACCAGCTACGTCTGTGCCTCATCGAGCACGACGGCGAGTTATATGTCAGCAAGTACGATGATGAGTGAGGCCCAAGTCGTCGAACAGACGGCCCTCGCCGTCGCCGACAGGGGCGGCGTGGCGCTGCGCACTGCGGTCGAAGTGTGGGCGGGAAGTTCGACGAGCGGGACCACGCGCCGGCGCGAGGAACTAATCGCCAAGAAGCGAAAGGTGGTCGAAAGCTTCTTCGAGAAAATTGGCAAGGACCCCGGCGAGGTGACGCCCCTGGACGTGCAGACGTGGTGCGACGGGATGCGAAGGGAAGACGGCCAACGCCCGGCGGCCGCGACCCTGTACGCGCGGGTCTCTTTCCTCTCCTCTTTCTATACGTGGGCGCAACGGGAGCTGGGGCTGCGTGCCAACCCGGCGCTGCTCGCCAGGCCCAAAGCGCCGAAGCCGTACCAGACGGAGTCGACGAAGTCGTGGACGGACGAGGAACTGCGCCGGATCACCTCGGTCATCGCCGCGCGCGCGACGGGCGGCGACGTGGTCGGCAAACGCGACTTGGCACTCCTCCTGATGTACACGAGCACGGGGCTGCGGCGCGAAGAAGTTATCGGCTTGCGGGGGCGTGACATTCAGGTGGCGGAGGACGGTCTCATCATCGGCGGGCGCGTCAAAGGCGGGCGCTACCGGGCGAGGGAGGTGCGCGACCCCGAGACGAGGGCCGCGCTAATTGACTACCTGACGGCGGCGGGGCGCCTGCACGTGCTGAAGACCGACGCGCCGGTGTGGACCAGACACGACCACCCGAGGCTGGCGGGTGAGGCCCTCACCTCCCACGCCTTCGCGCGCAACCTGAAGCTCTACGCGAAGGAAGCCGGGCTGGAGCACGTGCACCTGCACCAGACCCGGCACACCTTCGGGCGCATCGTGGCGGAGGAGACCGGCTCGATGGCGGCGACGCAGGACGCGTTAGACCACGCCAACCTGAGCACGACGACCGTCTACGTGCAGCGCATCGCGGTCAAGCGTGACCTCCACAGCGCGGCCGTCGCGCGGCGCCGTAAAGGTGCAAACGCAGTCTAGGGCTAGTGAAGTGCAGGTGGTGACTAAGCACAAGGACCGGGAGTCGATCATACGCTACGACCGAGGCCGCGAAAATTTCGATCATAACCGGGTAAACTTCTTGCGGCGTGATGAAGAGTGAGGAATGTGGTAAGTAACATTCGTCACGCACCGCCGGCGACTAACCTCGTGGCTTTGACTGCCCTCACCGGCTGTGTGAAAATCACGGATTCGCGGGCTACTCTCATGAACCACCGAATGAACACGAGGACGAAATCGGGCGCGCCGCTGCTCCGCGGCCTGGCGCTCTTTTTCGTGTTCTTCACCCTCGTGGACATGGCGGCCCAGCCCCTTTGCTGCGGTGACGGGTACCTGCCGTCGAGCCCGGGCGGTGTGGCCTTGGCCTCGATACCCGGCGCCGACGAAGGCGCGGTCATAGCCGGCGACTCCGATGACCCCGGGCGCGATCAGGAACGGGACTCCGACACGGATGCGGGCTGCGAAGACTGCTGCTTCGCCTGCGCCCGCGTCCTGAGCGGCACTCACTTCAGCGTGCCCCACGGCCAGGATCGGGAGTTACCTTACGCGGCCACGAGTTACGTATATAAGCCTTCGCCGACCCTCTCAGGCACTTACCACCCTCCACGCTCCGCCTAACCTTTTCGACACCCTAGACAGGCGCCCGGTCGTTCTCGGCGCGGACCCGTGTCCGCGCGGGGAGGCGGGCGGCATGTCAATGGGCGAGCCCCTCGGCGGCCCGTCTACCTCTCTCGAAAAAGGCTACGGCGATGATCATCTCCCGGCGAGCGGAAGGCACTCCCTCCACGCCCTCATTAGCGTTGTTTCTGTTTTTGATCCTTGGCTCCGTGCCGGCCGCCGCGCAGGGGGTGGCTGCCGCGCGCAGCGCCGGCGGGCCGGGCGGCGGAGAAGCCGCTGCGGGCGCGACAACTCCGGCGTCGTCGGCAGCGAACCCCGCGCTCGCGCCATACTTCCACCCGCAGCAAGGTACCTCCTCGGCCGACCTCGTCAGGCGGGCACTCGCCTCCAACGGAGAACTCGCCGCGGCGCGCCTCGAGGTCGAGCGCGCCCGCGCGCGCGTCCGGCAGGCGGGATTGCGCCCCAACCCCACCCTCGACTTCGAGCAGACGACGGGGAGGCTGACGGGCTCGCCGGGCGAGGGCGAGACGAGCGTCGGCGTCTCGCTGCCGGTCGAACTGGGCGGCAGGCGGCGGCGGCGGATAGAGCTGGCCCGGGCGGAGCTGGAGGCGGTCGAGGCCGAGGTGGCCGACCGCGAGCGCAGGCTCGCAGGCGAGGTGCTCGTCGCCCACGCCGAGGCCCTGGCGGCCCTGCGTGAGTTGGAGATTACGGAAGGGCTCACCGACATCGACCTCCAGACCACGAAGTTTGTGCAGGCGCGCGTCAACGAGGGCGAGTCGGCGCCCATCGAGCTGAGCCTGCTCAGGGTGGAGGTCGAGCGCCTGCGGTCGCGCCGCGCCCTCGTCGAGGGGCGACTCCAGTCGGCGCTGCTACGCCTGAAGGGGCTCGCCGGCATCCCCGTCGAGGAGCCTCTGCGGCTGCGCGAGGCCATCGCTGGCCCCACCTTGCGCGAGCCCCCGGCGTCCTTAGAGGCGGCGGTAGATATCGCGTTGCGGACGCGCCCCGACCTGCGCCTCGCGCGTCTGAACGAAGAGGTGGCGCAGGCGGGCCTCAGGCTCGCCCGCGCGCAGGGGAGCCCCGACCTGACCGCCTCCGTGCGTTACACGCGCGAGCGGTCGGTCTTCGACGACACGCCCGTCGGCCCGCTTAGCGACCGCGACCGGCTCCTCACCGTCGGGGTCTCGGTCGGCATCCCCGTCTTCAATAAGAACCAGGGCGCCAAGGAGGAGGCCGCGGCCGCCATCGCGCAGGCGCGGACGCGGCGCGAGTTCCTCGAGCAAGTGGTGCGCTCCGAGGTGGCGAGCGCCTACGCTCGCTACGAGGCCGCCGGACGCGCCGTCAGAACCTTCGAGACCGGTGTCATCGGCAGCTCCAACGCGAACGTCAATAGCATCCGCGCGGCCTACCAGCTCGGCGAGTACCGCGTCACCGACCTGCTGGCCGAGCAGCGCAGGCTGCTCGACTCCCAGAAGGAGTTCACCGAGGCGCTGACCGAGCGCTACCGCGCGCTGGCCGACCTCCAGCAGGCCATCGGAGCCCCCCAACTTACCAGTGAGGCCGAACCGAAATGAGCAAGGACAGAGAGAACCCCAACACCCCGCCCGACGACTCGGCCGTCACCGAAGAGACGCGCGTGACGGAAGTCAGGGATGAGGTCGCATCCGGCCACAGCGTAGTGGCCGTTACGGCCGAACACAGGACCGCGCGCCGCCGCCCGTCGAACGCGGCGCTGGCGGTCGGGGCCGTGGCGGCCGTCGCCATAATCGCTCTCATCGCCTTCGTGCTATGGCCGCGCCACCGGGAGGAGACGAATGTCGCGGTCGAGACCCCGCCCACGGCGGAGAAGCACGCCGGCGAGGAGGGCGGCGAGCACGGCGACGAGCATAGTCAGGAGGGGGCCATCGAGGTTAGCGACGAGACGGCCGAGCTGGTCGGCATCAAGGTCGAGCCGGCGGCGAAGGGCGAGATCGAGGACACGCTGGCGACTACGGGGCGGGTGCTCGTCGCCCCGGACGCGCAGGCCGTCGTCGGCGCGAAGGTGGACGGGCGCGCGGTGAGGGTCATGGCCGAGCCGGGCCAGCGCGTCGGCGCCGGGCAGCCCGTGGTCGTCATCGACAGCACCCAGGTCGCCGAACTGCGGGGGCAGCTCGCCGAGGCGCGCTCCCGGCTGAGGCTCGCCGAGCAGGCCAGCGCGCTCAGCGCGAGGGGCGAGAACCGCGCGGCCATCATCCAGGCCAAGAACAAGCTCGACTCCGCCCAGAAGACCCTTGACCGGAAGCGGCGCCTCGCCGAGATCGGCATCGCGGCCGGACGCGAGGTGCAGGAGGCGGAACTGGAGTTTAAGAACGCGCAGGCCGAGTACAACTACCAGTCCACGATCCCCATCACGCGCGAGCGCCAGCAGGCGACGAGCGAGGTCGAGCAGGTGCGCGCCTCCGTCGCCCGCATCAGCCAGTCGCTCGAAGCCCTGGGGGCATCCCTCGCCGGGCAGGGCGGCACGGTCACGGTCACCTCCCCCATCGCGGGCACGGTCGTCGACCGGAACGTCTCGGTCGGCCAGGCGGTCACACAGGGGTCGGAGCTGATGACGGTGATGAACATGGCGAGCGTCGTCGTCGAGGCGCAGGTGCCCGAGGCGCAGGCCGGGCGCGTGCGAGCGGGTCAGCGCCTCGTGGCGCGCGTCCCCGGACAGCCCGACCGCGCCTTCGAGGGTGTTGTCCAGGCGGTAGGTGAGACCGTCAACCCGCAGACGCGCACGGTGCCGGTGCGCGCGCGCGTGGGGAACGTCGGCTCCGCGCTCAAGCACGAGATGGGCGTCGAAGTGCGGCTCGTCATCGGCGGGCGCAAGGACGCCCTGATGGTCCCGGCCTCGGCGCTCGTGGACGACGAGGGGCTGAAGGTCGTCTATGTCAAGGAGGGGGAGCGCTACGAGCGCCGGGTCGTCACCGTCGGCTCGGTCACCTACCAGTGGGCGGAGGTCTTAAGCGGCGTCGAGGAGGGTGAAGAGGTCGTCGTCGCGGGGGCCTACCAGCTTCGTAACATGCAGAAGGGCGGCGGCGAGGAAGGGGGCCATCATGACGACCACTAAGGCTGAGCGCGGCGGTCTTTTGAACCGCATCATCGAAGCCTCCCTGCGGAACAGGCTGCTGGTGGCCTTCGCCGTCGTCCTCGCCTCGCTGCTCGGCGTGATGTCCTACCGCTCGATGGCGATTGACCTGTTCCCGGACCTCGCGTCGCCGGTAATCATCGTCATCGTCGAGAACCCGGGCCTCGCCGCCCAGGAGGGGGAGACGCTGGTCGCGCGGCCGCTGGAGTCTGCTTTCCGCAGCCTGCCGAACGTGGTGCGCGTGCGCTCCGAGTCGGAGATCGGCGTCGTCTCGGTGCGCACCGAGTTCCGCTTTGGCACCGACTACTACCTAGCGCGCCAGCTCCTCGCCGAGCGGCTCGCCACGGCCGCCCGCGACTTCCCCGCCGGGACCGCGCCTCCGGTGCTCTCGTCGGCCGCCTCACGCCTCGGCGAGGTGATGCAGTTCTACGTGGCGAAGGAGGGCGGCGAGGCCGACCAGAAGGAGTTGAAGGAGACGGCCGACTACCTGATCCGTTACAAGCTCCAGACCGTGCCGGGCATCATCCGCATCACCTCTCATGGCGGCGAGCGACGGCAGTACGAGGTGGCGCTCGACCCCGACCGCATGCGCACCTACAACGTCTCGCTCGACGATGTTATCAAGGCGCTCGGCGCGTCTAATGAGAACTTCTCCGGCGGCTTCATCACGGGGACGGCGACCGAGATGGACGTGCGCGGCCTCGGCCGCATCAACTCGCTCGAAGACGTGGGGCGCGTGGTCGTGGCCGTGCGCGAGGGCGTGCCCGTGCTCGTGCGCGACGTGGCCTCCGTGCGCGACGGGGCGATGGTGCGCCGCGGTATCGCGCGCGTGGGCGAGCAGGAGGCGGTCGTCATGACCGTCGCCAAGCAGTTCGGGGCCGACACCCTGACCGTCAGCGAGAGAGCGCAGAAGGCGCTCGCCGAACTCCAGCCCTTCATGCCCGAGGGCGTCGTGATGCGGACCTTCTTCGACCAGTCGGAGCTGATCCACGTGGCGACGAAGACGCTCGAAGAGGCGCTGCTGATCGGCGGCGCGGCGGTCGTCCTCATCATCTTCCTCTTCCTGGGCAACTTCCGCTCGACACTAATCGCGGCGATCACCATCCCGACCGCCGTGCTCATCAGCTTCATCTTCCTGAAGGCGGTGGGAGTCACGCTCAACATCATGTCGCTCGGCGGCCTCGCCGTCGGTCTCGGCATCATGATCGACGCGGCCATCGTCGACACCGAGAACATCTTCCGCCACCTGAAGAAGAACACGGGCGACGCCTTCCTCGCCACGCTGCGCGGGGCGAGCGAGGTGCGGAGGCCCGCGGCCTATTCGACGGCGATCATCATCGTCGTCTTCCTGCCGATCCTCTTCCTGTCGGGGCTCGAAGGGAAGATCCTCGCGCCGTTCGCCACGACGGTCGTCGTGCTGATGGCGGTCGGCCTCGTCCTCTCGCTGACTCTGACGCCGGCGCTCTGCTACACGCTCCTGCGGAAGGTGGCGCCGCGGCTCAAGGAGGATAGCTGGCTCGCCCGGCAGTGCGAGCGGGCCTACGAGCCCGTCCTCCGGGCCTCCTTGCGGCGGCCGCTGCTGGCGGTGGGGTTCGCGGGCGCGATCTTCGTGCTGTCGCTCGTCACGCTGCCGTTCCTCGGCACGGAGCTTCTGCCTAAGATGGACGAGGGCGCGATCCTCCTTCAGATGAACACGCCCACGGGGACGAGCCTCGCCGAGACCGACCGCGTCGCCTCGCAGGTGACGAAGGTGCTCCAGGGCGGCCCCGACATCGCGGCCATCATCCAGCCGACGGGCCGTGCGGAAGGGTCTGAAGACCCGATGCCCGTGACCACCGCCGAACACATTCTCCAGCTCGTGCCGCGCGACCGGCGCGAGCACTCCATCCCGGAGATCGAGGCGTGGATTCGCGAGCGGCTGGAGAAGGTGCCGGGCGTGTCGGCGTCCATCACCACGCCGCTCAACATGCGCATCGACGAGTCCATCTCAGGCACCTCGGCGGCCCTCGCGGTGAAGGTGTTCGGCTCGGACCTCGACACGCTGGCGCAGAAGGGGGCGGAGGTCAGGGAGGTCGTGGAGAAGGTGCCCGGCGTCGTGGACGTGCGGCTCGAACAGCTCGAAGGCGTGCCGCAGGTCATCATCAATGTTGACCGCGAGCGCGCCGCGCGCTTCGGCCTCAACCCGAGCGAGATCGGCCACTCGGTCGAGGCGCTCCTGGGCGGAAGCCAGGTGACGACCGTCATCAAGGACCAGCTCAAGGAGTACCCCGTGGTGGTGCGCCTGAGCGAGGAGCGGCGCTCGACACCGGAGCAGATCGCCGCCCTGATGATCGACGCGCCGACGGGGCAGAAGGTGCCGCTCGGCGACATCGCGGCGGTGCGCGTCCAGCGTGGCCCCGCCACGATCAGGCGCGAGGACCAGGTGCGGCGCGTGCAGGTGACGATGAACGTCGAGGGGCGCGACATCGGCTCCGTCGTCGAAGACATCGAGAAGGGGCTGGCCCGGGTCAAGCTGCCCCCGGGCTACTTCGTCTCCTACGGCGGGGGCTACGAGCGCCAGCAGGAGTTGGCGTCGCAGATCACGGGGGCGTTCCTCGTCTCGGCGCTGCTGGTCTTCCTGCTACTCTACCTCGCCTTCCGCTCGATCTGGCAGGCGCTGCTCGTCATCGCGACCATCCCGCTGGCGCTCGCCGGCGGCTTCATCGCGCTGTGGCTGACGGGAACGACCTTGAACGTCTCCTCGCTCATCGGCCTGCTCGCGCACTTCGGCCTCTCCGTGCAGAAGGGGCTCATCCTCGTCGAGTACATCAACCAGTTGCGCGTCGAGGGGCACAGCCTGCGCGAGGCGTTGTACCTGGGGGCGCACACGCGCATGCGCCCCGTGCTGATGACGGCGGCCTCCGCCGGGCTGGGGGTGCTGCCCATCGCCGTCGGGTGGGGCGCGGGCGCGGAGCTTCAGCAGCCGATGGCCGTCGCGCTCATCGGCGGCCTTATCACCTCGACGATCCTGACACTCGTGGCGCTGCCCGCTCTCTACGAGATCGCCGAAGGCTGGCACGAGAGGGTCGGCCGGGCATTGGCCGAGTGGCGCGGGACTGATGCCGGGGCCGCGCCGGCCTCAGCCGGTGACTGAGTGGCGGGTATGGAAGAGAGAGGCGAAAAAGCGTCCGTCATGCTGAGTGGGCAGCCCGCCCCCGCCGGCCAAGGGCCGTAGAGCTTCCCGTACAGGTAAACCGGGTCGTTCCACCCGGGCGCGCCGGCGGGCTGTTCGAGGAGCTGCAAGTTGAACAGGAATACTTCTCCCGCCTCCAACAGCCGCGGCGGCTGGCCTCCGGACATCTCGTGGAAGGCAAGTTCGGACTGGAGCCCGGCGGGGAGTTGGCCGCGGTCTTCACAAGGGAGCGCGCGTAAATGCCCCAGCCCGTCCACTGCCACGGCCCACCGTCGCTCCTCCAGATGCCGGTGGCCGACGACAAAACTGGCGACCAAGTGGGCGAGCGGCATAACCTCGTCCGACGCCTCGCCAAGGGCGCGCGTCGTCGCGGCAGATGAAGTATCTGGGGAGTGGGTGCCGCGTCATGAGGCTCCGCCCCGCGCCCGCGCCGTGGGCGCGCCATTGTAAACGAGTTTGTGATTTACGGGATACGTCATCCGCCGCCGGCCCGCAGTATATATACAGCCGCCACCTTCGACAATCACTTGGTACTTCGCGCGCGCCGACGTTTCGCCGCGCCGGGCGGGGCCCCGGAGTCCTCAAGCAGCCGGAACGTACCGCCAATCATCTACATAGGATGCCTTGAAGGTTGACCGATGGCCCCGTAGTCGGCTTATAATGCGACGTTTATCGGTGCTTCGATGAGGAGAGGTTCATACACACGTTCGGCACGGAGGAGTTACCTCGTTCGCGGGGTGGCCGTCTTCTTCGTGCTCTTCGTGTTCGTCGACCTCGCATTCCCGCAGCTCTGCCAGGAAGCGGTCGACGGCATCACCGGGAGAATCCACGCGCCGGCTCAGACGGCTGGTCAGGGACCCGACGCGTCCTACCGCACCGCCGTCACAGACTCCGAGGATTCCCGCGAGCGACAGCAGCCGGAGCAGGCTCCGCACGAAGAGGACTGCTTCGGGTGCTGCGGACACGTGCTGCCCGGCACCGAGTTTCCCGGCCTCGTGGTCGCCGAGATAGTGTCGCTGCCGGCCCCGCCGGTGGACACCCAGGTTCCGACCGCTTCACTCAGAAACCCTTACCACCCTCCGCGCATTTCGTAGCTCTCAACGCTTTGACGCCCGAGCGGGCCGCCGGGGCGGGATTAGTGTGCGCGCGGGCGCGTTAAGCGTTGTCGCGCGCCGATCCCGCCGCCGAACGTCCGCTCCTATGGGCTGCCGAGCGTGGGTGCATTCGTCCGCCTTTCGGGCCGGCGTGCGTCCGCGTGCAGACTTCCGACCACCCGACTCCACAGTTCACGTCAAGGATAAGAGCAGTGATATTTACATTCTCACGGCGGGCCGTGCGCACCCTCGCACGCGTCCTCTTACTTTCTCTTCCCGTCTACTTAAACGGCTTCGTTCCGGCCGCGTCTGCCCAGAGCCCTCCGCCCGCCGTCGCCGCCGCGGAGCGTCCCGGCGCGCCCGCCGGGGTCAAGGCCGGCGGGGTGGCCTCGCCGGGCAGTACCGCGCCTCCGAGCCCGACCGCCATGCTCTATTACGATCCGGTACAGGGCGCGTCTTCGAGCGACCTCGTGCGTCGTGCCTCTCAGTCTAACCGCGAGATCGCGGCTGCGCGCCTCGACATCAACCGCGCGCGGGCCCGCCTCACGCAGGCGGGACTCAGGCCGAACCCGACGCTCGATTTCGAGCAGACGACGGGGAGGCTGACCGGCTCGGCGGGCGAGAGTGAGACGAGCGTCGGCGTGGCCGTCCCGCTCGAACTCGGCGGGCAGCGAAGGCGGCGTGTCGAGCTAGCGCGGGCCGAGCTCGAAGCGGTCGAGGCCGAGGTGGCCGACCGCGAGCGGCGCCTCGCCGTCGAGGTGCGCGCCCTCTACGCCGAGGCGCTCTCCGCGCTGCGCGAGCTGGAGATCACCGAGAACCTCAACAACCTCGACGTGCAGACGACGCGCGTCGTGCAGGCGAGGGTCAACGAGGGTGACGCGGCCCCCATCGAGCTGAGCCTGCTCAGGGTCGAGGTAGACCGCCTGCGCAGCCGGCGCGCGCTCGTCGAGGGCCGGCTCAGGTCGTCGCTCGTGCGGCTGAAGGGGCTGGTCGGCATCCCGACCGAGGAGACGCTGCGCCTCGGCGAAGACCTCGCCGCCCCGGTCCTGCCGCGCCCGCCCGCGTCGCTCGAAGCGGCGGTCGAGGTCGCGCTGCGCAACCGCCCCGACCTCAGACTCGCCCGCCTCAACGAGGAGGTGGCGCAGGCGGGGCTCCGGCTCGCGCGCGCGCAATCCGCGCCCGAGGTGACCGCCCTCACCCGTTACACGGTCAGCCGCGGCGTCTTCGACGACACGCCGGTCGGCGTCCTGACCGACAAAGACCGCCTGCTCACCTTCGGCGTCTCGGTCGGCATCCCGGTCTTCAACAAGAACCAGGGCGCGAAGGCCGAGGCGGCCGCCGCCATCTCGCAGGCGACGGCGCGGCGCGAATTTCTCGAGACGGTCGTGCGCTCGGAAGTGACAAGCGCTTACGCGCGCTACGAGGCGGCGCGCGCCGCCCTCACGACCTTCGAGCAGGGTGTGATTCAGCGCTCGCAGGAGAACACCCGGGTCATCCGCGCGGCTTACGAGCTGGGACACTTCAGCATCACCGACCTGCTCAACGAGCAGCGCCGGCTCGTCGACTCGCAGCGCGACTTCACCGAGGCGCTCTCCGAGCAGTACCGAGCACTCGCAGACCTCCAGGCCGCCGTCGGCGCCCCAGACAACCAACAGTGAGGAATCGAAGCATGCCAGACAAGACCACGAATCGAGACGACGACACGCTCTCATCACGGGGCGGGCCGCGCGACGCGGCGGCGCGAGATCAGACCGTCGAGGTCGAGCGCGTCACCGAGGTGACGCAGCACGCCGGCGGCGACAGGTCGCTCGTCGAGTCGGAGACAGTCCGGGCCACGCCGCGCACCCCCCGCCAGCGCAGCGTCGCCGTCATCGCCACGGTCGCCATCGTCGCCGTCTTCGCCGTCATCGCGCTGCTCCTGTGGCGGAGCGGCCGGGCGTCCGACACGACCGAGGTGAAGGTGAACGCGGAGGCGGCCAAGGCCGCCGGGGGCGAGGAGCACGGCGCGGGCGAGGAGCACGCCGAGGGCGGCGAAGTCATGCTGACGCCCGAAGCGCGGGCGGCCGCCGGGATAGAGATCGAGGGCGTGACCGAGCGGCCGGCCGTGGCGCTCCTGCGCGTGACAGGCACGGTCGAGACCAACCAGCAGCAGACGCAGCAGGTGACTCCGCTCGTCTCGGGCCGCGTCGAACAGGTGAGAGTCGCGCTCGGCGACTACGTCTCCTCCGGCTCGGTGATTGCCGTCATCTCCAGCCCCGAGGTGGCCGAGATGCACGGCAAGCTGCGCGAGGCGGAGACGCGCCTCAACTCGGCGCAGCGCAACCTCCAGCGCGTCCAGCGCGCCGAGAGCCGCGTCGCCGTCCTCCAGTCGAAGGCCCGGCTCGACGAGGCCGAAGCTACCCTCAGGCGCACGCGCCGCCTGATCGAACTCGGCGCGGGCGCGGGCAAAGACCTCATCGCCGCCGAGGCCGCCCACAGGTCGGCGAAGGCGGAGTACGACTACCAGTCGAACATCTCGCTCAACCGCGAAGTGCAGCTGGCGCAGGCCGAGTTGGACGCGTCGCGCACCGAGGTCAATCACCTCCGCCAGAGTCTGGGCGCGCTCGGCGCGTCGGTGCCGGCGAACGCCACCAGCGGCAACATCTCGCTCGTGACGGTGCGCGCCCCCGTCTCCGGCAAGGTCGTCGAGCGGCAGGTGAACGCGGGCGCGGGCGTCCAGCCGGGCTCGGCGATGTTCACCGTCGCCAACGTCTCGACCGTGTGGGTGATGGCGAACGTCCCCGAGGCGCAGATGCAGCTGATGAGGCCGGGTGCCCCGGCCGAGGTGCGCTCCGCCGCCCTCGGCGACCAGGTCCTCTACGGGAGAGTCGGCTACATCGACCCGCGGCTCGTGGAGGAGACGCGGACGGGCCGCGTGCGCGTCGAACTCCCGAACCCCGGCGAGCGGCTGAGGCCCGGGATGTTCGTGGAGGTCGGCTTCCAGGCCGGCACGGCCGGCGGGGGCGCCGGGGGCCGCGAGCTGGTCGTGCGTGAAGAGGCCGTCCAGCGCATCGGCGAGCGCACCGTCGTCTTCGTGCCTAAGGATACGGAGGAGAACGCCTTCGAGGTGCGTGAGGTGAAGATCGGAAGCGTGAGCGACGGGTACGCCCGCATCGTCGAAGGGCTTCAGCTCGGCGAGCGTGTGGTGACGAAGGGCAGCTTTACGCTCAAGACGCAGATGCAGAAGGGCGAGATGGGGGAGCACGACCACTGATGATAAACGGACTAATACGCTTCGCGGTGCAGCAGCGGCTGCTCGTCATGCTGATGGTCGCCATCATGATCGGCGCGGGGGTCTACAGCCTCCAGAATCTGCCCATCGACGCCGTCCCCGACGTGACCAACGTGCAGGTGCAGGTCTTGACGGCCGCGCCTTCCTTAGCGCCGCTGGAGATCGAGCGGCAGATAACTTTCCCCGTCGAAGTCGCGATGTCGGGCCTCCCGGACATTGAAGAAATCCGCTCGGTCTCGAAGTTCGGACTCTCGGCCGTGACGGTCGTCTTCCACGACTCGGTGGACACCTACTTCGCACGCCAGCTCGTGCTCGAACGGCTCACGCAGGCGCGCGAGCAGATTCCCGAGAGCATAGGCTCGCCGGAGATGGGGCCGATCTCGACCGGCCTCGGGGAAATCTACCAGTACGAGCTGAAGGCCGCGCGCGGAAGCGGCTACGACGCGACGGCGCTGCGCACCATCCAGGACTGGAACGTGCGCCGCCAGCTCCTCGGCGTCCCCGGCGTGACCGAGGTCAACAGTTTCGGCGGCTACGAGAAGCAGTACCAGGTCAGGCTCGACCCCGCGAAGCTCCAGTCCTACGGCCTTTCCTTACGCGGCGTGCTCGAATCGGTGGGCAGGAATAACTCCAACGTCGGCGGGGCCTACATCGAGCACGGCGCGGAGCAATACCTGCTGCGCGGCATCGGCCTCATCGAGAACGCGGAGGACATCCGCAACATCATCGTCAAGACCGGCGGTGAAGGGGTGCCCGTCTACGTGCGGGACATCGGCGAAGTGGTCGAGGGGGCGACCGTCAGGCAGGGGGCGGTGACGGCAGACGGCGAGGGGGAGATCGTCGCCGGCATCGCCATGATGCTGAAAGGGGAGAACTCGCGCACGGTGGTCGAGCGCGTGAAGGAACGCGTCAAGGAGGTTAGAAAGACGCTTCCCCGTGGAGTCGAGCTGATCCCGTTCTACGACCGCACGGAGCTGGTCGACCGCACCATCTGGACGGTCGTCAAGAACCTCGTCGAGGGCGCGATCCTCGTCATCGTCGTGCTCATCCTGCTGCTCGGCAACTGGCGCGGGGCGATGCTGGTGGCGACGATCATCCCGCTCTCCATGCTCTTCGCGGCGATCCTGATGCGCGTCTTTAACGTCTCGGGCAACCTGATGAGTTTGGGCGCGCTCGACTTCGGGCTCATCGTGGACGGTGCGGTCGTGATGGTCGAGAACGCCGTGCGCCGCCGCGCCGAGGCGCAGCACCACGGGTCGAAGGAGCCGGCCGAGCGCACGATCCTCGAAGCGTGCGTCGAGGTGGGCCGCCCCGTCGTCTTCGCCGTCGCCATCATCATGATCGTCTACCTGCCCATCCTCAGCCTCCAGGGCGTCGAGGGCAAGATGTTCAAGCCGATGGCGCTGACCGTCATCTTCGCCCTCTTAGGCTCGCTGATACTCTCGCTCACCTACGTCCCGGCGGCGCTGACCTTCATCCTGCGCGGGCACGTCGCCGAGACCGAGAGCTTCGTCATCCGCTACGCGAAGCGCCTCTACCGCCCGGCGCTCGACTTCATGATCCGCTGGCGCGCGCAGGGCTTGGCGGTGGCGACGGGGCTCGTCGTCATCAGCGCCCTCATCTTCCCGCTCCTCGGCTCGGAGTTCATCCCGCGCCTCGACGAGGGCGCGCTCGCGCTCCAGGTGCAGCAGCTCCCGAGCGTGTCGCTGACGCAGTCGGTCAAGACCGTCACGGAGGTGGAGAAGGTCTTGAAGTCCTTCCCCGAGGTGACGAAGGTCGTCTCGAAGACGGGGCGCGCCGAGGTCGCCACCGACCCGATGAGCATCGACTTCAGCGACCTCTACGTCGAGCTGAAGCCCATCGGCGAGTGGACGACCACGCACAGCAAGGTGGAGCTGGTCGAGAAGATGTCGGAGGCGCTGGAGAAGCGCGTGCCGAACGCCTCGTGCAGCTTCTCGCAGCCCATCGAGCTGCGGGTCGCCGAGCTGATCTCGGGCGTGCGCTCCGACATCGCCATCAAGCTCTTCGGCGACGACCTCGAAGTGCTGAAGGGGACGGCGGACAGGATCGGGGCCGCGGTGCAAAAGGTGCCCGGCGCGGCGGACGTGAAGGTGGAGGCGACGACGGGGCTGCCCCAGCTCCAGATCAAGCCCGACCGCGCGTTAATCGCCCGCTACGGCATCAACGTCGAGGACGTGAACGACCTGGTCGAGGCCGTGGTCGCCGGCAAGGACGCCGGCGTCGTCTTCGAAGGCGAGCAGCGATTCGACATGGTCGTCCGCCTCTCCGACGAAGCGAGCCGCGACCTGGAGACGATCCAGAACCTGACAGTCGCGGCCCCGGGCGGCGCGCGCATCCCGCTCTCGCAACTTGCCGACATCCGTCTCGTTGAGGGGCCGGCGCAGATATCCAGGGAGGACACGCGCCGCCGCATCGGCGTGGAGCTGAACGTGCGCGGGCGCGACATCGGCAGCTTCGTCGAGGAGGCGCAGGCGCGCATCGGTCGCGAGGTGCAGATCCCCCCCGGCTACTACCTGACGTGGGGTGGCACCTTCGAGAACCTCCAGCGCGCGTCGGGGCGACTGTTGATCGTCGTGCCCCTCGCCCTGTTCCTCATCTTCGTGCTGCTCTTCACTACGTTCGGGTCGGTGAGGCAGGCGCTCCTGATCTACACCGGCATCCCGTTCGCGGTCGTCGGCGGCATCTTCGCGCTCGCCCTGCGAGGGATGCCGTTCTCGATCTCGGCTGGCGTGGGCTTCATCGCGCTCTTCGGCGTGGCCGTCCTGAACGGCGTGGTGATGGTCAGCTACATCAACACGCTGCGGGAGGAAGGCCGTTCCGTCACGGACGCGGTGCACGAGGGCGCGATGACGCGTCTCAGGCCGGTGTTGATGACGGCGCTCGTCGCGAGCCTCGGGTTCATCCCGATGGCCCTCGGCACGGGCGCCGGCGCGGAGGTGCAGCGCCCGCTCGCGACCGTGGTCATCGGCGGGCTCGTCACCTCGACGCTGCTGACCCTGCTCATCCTGCCGACGCTCTACGGCTGGTTCGAGCGCGAGCGGGTCGAGTACTGAGCGCCGCGAGAGGGGAAGGATGGCTGAAGCGAATCGCAACCGAACGGGAAGCGGGGTGAGATATGTTCGCCGGTGAGCATTCGTCGAGCTGGACGCACGTGCTCTATCACGTGGGCATGACCGCGCTGTTCGTCGCCGCCGTCTACGCGGTCATCTTGCTTCTGTTCAAGCCGCTGTTGCGCAAGGGCAGGCGCGCAGGCCGCCCAAGTAAGTGGCAGGCGGGCAGCGTCGCCAACCGGCAGCAGCGTCGCCAGGAGCGGAGGATGGCGAAGCGCAAGCGGCATTACTGACCGCGCCCGACGCGCGGGGGCAAAGAGGAGAGGAAGGATTCGTGAAACGTACATCGGCATTACTCGGGTTAATTTTGGTTGCGGTCTTCGCCGCGTCCTGCACCGGAGGGAGTGAAAGCGAGCGCCGCTCGAAAGAGGCGGCGCAACGCGCGGACTCTGCACAGCCGGCGGCGCGGCCCGCGCCGGCTCGGCCGGACCCGTACGGACACGGCGCTGCGGGCGGCCGCGTGCCGGCCTTTCAGACGGCCGCCGAGGAGTTGAAGAACTTGCCGCCGACGCTCCCGCCGGAGAAGTTCACCGGCGAGCAGCGGCTCGGCTACCAGGCCGTCAAGAAGATTCCGCAGACCATCGCGCAGCTCCCGTGCTTCTGCCACTGCGATGAGGGGTTCGGTCACAAGAGCCTGCACAGTTGCTTCGTGGACGACCACGCCTCGCACTGCGCCGTCTGCATAGACGAGGCGCTGATGGCCTACCAGATGCAGAGGGAGCAGGGGCTGGCGCCGGCGCAGATACGCGAGCGCATCGTCGCGCGCTATTCGTCCGGGCAGTGAGCATTCGGCCACACGGCCGGGGTTTGATCGGAACGAGGGAATTCCATGAATGGACTCGCCAAGGAAGTGAAGGCGACCGGAATGTTGGAAGTGGCGGACAAGCGTGGGCGGGCGGCAGGCGGCGAACTCTCGCGGCTTGAAGCCGCGT
Source organism: Pyrinomonadaceae bacterium (assembly GCA_036379655.1). Classification (GTDB taxonomy): domain Bacteria; phylum Acidobacteriota; class Blastocatellia; order Pyrinomonadales; family Pyrinomonadaceae; genus QHXN01. Next base: position 9,768 of record DASVGG010000170.1, on the reverse strand, counting down.
ACCGCCTCCACGGCGCTAGCGTCTATACGCTCTGCCTGCGCCTGCTCGCCGAAGTGCGCGACGCGGAGGACGCGACCGTGCGGGCCTTCGCCCGGTTCGGCGTCGAGCCGGCGCGGGCGTGGGACGAGTCGCGCGAACTCGCCCGACTGCGAGAGCTGGGCATGGAGGAGGCGCTCCGGCGGCTGCGCGCGCGCCGCGTGAGGGGCCCCGGGCGGCGGGCGGCGGATAGAGCCTTGCCGCCATCCGTGCACGCCGGGCCGCTCCCGACCGCGCACGGGGATGCGGCGTCATTCCGCGCGCCCCTCGACGCGGCCACGCTCGACGCACTCGCGGCGCGCCTCCCCGACGACCTGCGCGCGGCCTTCGTGCTGCGCGACATAGAAGGCTTGAGCGACAGGGAGGTCGCCGCGCGGCTGCGGATCGACGGGCCGGAGACTCGCCGGCTGATTCACCGGGCGCGGACGGAGCTGCGGCGACTCCGACTGGGACAGGGGGAGGAGGGTTACAAACGATGAAGATGATCACGGCGATGGTGCAGCCGTTCATGCTGAGCAAGGTGACCGGCGCGCTCGAAGAGATCGAAAGCTTCCCCGGGATGACGGTGACGGACGCGCGCGGCTTCGGGCGCGAGAAGAGCGCGCATCGCGCGGGCGCCCCCCACCGCGTAGTCGAGGACTTCGTCGAGTATGTCAAGAAGGCCCGCATCGAGATCGTCGCGCGCGACGAGATGGTCGATTCGATAGTCGAGACCATCGTGAGGACGGCGCACACGGGCCGCGGCGGAGACGGGAAGGTCTTCGTCTGGCCGGTCGAGCGCGCCGTGCGCATCCAGACGGGGGAGACCGATGACGCGGCGATCTGAGACGGCCCGCTCGGGGCGCCCCGATGCGGTGAGGGCGAGCCGGGCGGCGGCGTGCCTGACCGCCCTGCTCATGATCACGATTTCGGCTCCGTCCGCCCCCGGCCTAATCCAAAAGCCGGGGCCGACGACAGGGGGCGAAGTCGTGGACCGTATGATGGCGACCATCAACGGCCAGCTCATCACCTACACCGACCTGCTCTGGCAGTTGGCGCTCGAACCCGGTACGCCGCTCGACCGCTCCCGCTCCGAAGACCTCAGGCGAGTGATGGAGACGGTCATCGACCAGCAGATCATCTACCACGAGGCCGAGAAGCTGCCGCACATTCACGCCGACGACAGGGAGGTGGAGCCGGCCCTGGCCGAGCTCGTCCGCCTCTTCCCGTCGCAGGCCGAGTTCCAGCGGCGCGTCGCGAGCGTCGGGCTCACGTCGGGACAACTGCGGGAGATCGTGCGCGCGCGCGTCGAGATCGAGAAGTACATCAACTTCCGCTTCCGCTCGTTCACGGTCGTCACGCCGCAGGAGGTCGAGGGCCACTACCGCGACGTGTACGCGCCGCGCCTCAGGCGCCAGTCGCCCGGCCGTATCGTCCCGGCGCTCAAAGAAGTCTACAAGGAGATTGAGCGGACGGTCATCGAGGACAAGGTCGCGTCCGACCTGGCGAAGTTTTTCGACGAAGCGCGGGACTCGGCCGACGTCGTCATTATCCACCAGCCGTGAGTGCCCTCACGGCGTAAACGATAATCACTTAGAAGAGTCTCCCTATGACTGACGAAAACGTAACCGCGCCGACGGCCGTCGCCCCCGTCGCCCCTTACCCCGGCCTTCGGCCGTTCGAGACAGACGACGCCGTCCACTTCTTCGGGCGCGACCACCAGGTCGATGAGCTGCTCGATCTGCTCGGGCGCACCGGCTTCCTCGCGGTCGTCGGGGGCGCGGGCTGCGGGAAATCATCTCTGATCCGCGCGGGTCTTTTGCCGGCGCTCCACGGAGGGATGTTCAGAGACGCGAGGCCGCGCTGGCGGGTCGCGTCGCTGCGGCCCGGCTACGACCCGGTCGGGGCTCTGGCGCGCGCCCTCGCGGCCCAGGACGGGTTCGGCCCCGCGCAGTGGGACGACGGCCTCCGCACGGTAGTCGTCGAGACGACTCTGCGTCGCGGCTCACTCGGGCTGGTCGAAGTCGTGCGCGAGGCGGGCACGCCGCGCGACGAAAACCTGCTCGTCGTCGTCGACCAGTTCGACGACCTTTTCCGCCTCGCCCCGGAAGGCCACGGCAGCATCGGCGGGGCGGCCGGCTTCGTCCAACTGCTGCTAGAGGCGGTGCGGCAGAACGAGTTCCCCGTCTACGTCGCGCTGACCCTGCGCACGGACTACATGGGAGACTGCGCCTCGTTCACGGGGCTGCCGGAGGCTATCAACGCCGGCCATTATCTCGTCCCGCGCCTGACGCGCGACCAGGGCCGCGAGGCCGTCACGGCCCCGGCGGCCGTGCGCCGCGCAACCGTTTCCTTACCGTTAGTGGATCGTGTGCTGAACGACCTCGGGAACGAGCCGGACAAACTGCCCGCCTTCCAGCACGCGCTCATGCGCACGTGGCACGTGTGGGAGTCCGACCACGAGGAGGGCGAGCCGCTCGACCTCCGCCACTACGAGGAGGCGGGCACCGTCGCGGGGGCGCTCGCGAAGCACGGGGAGGAGGCTTACGCCGAGTTGCCGGACGAGCGGAGCCGGGAGCTTGCCCATAACCTTTTCGCGGCGCTGACCGAGTTGTGCGCGGGCGGGCGCGAGATACGGCGCCCTGTGAAACTCATAGATCTCTGCGCGAGGACCGGGGGCGGGGAGGCGGAGGTCACAGACCTCGTCGAGTTCTTCCGCCGCGAGGGAAGGTCGTTCCTGTCGCCGCCCGCCCCGCAGCCTTTGACCGGGGAGTCACCGGTTGAGATTTCTTACGAGAACCTGATCCACGACTGGCCGCGGCTGAAGGGGTGGGCCGGAGCGCCGCCGCGTGAATGAGGCGTCTGGCGTGGTAATGAAGCGGTTCGTCATTCTCCTACTGTCCCTCTACGCCTGCGTGGCCGCGCAGGCGCAGGAGCGGGTAGTCTCGGCGCTGGCGGGGCTGGTCACCCGCGCCGAGGGCGAAGTCCTGTACCACTGCCACGAAAAGGAAGATGGGGTCGGGCCGCTCCGGGCGGGCGTGCAGCTCCACGACGGCGACCTCGTGTTCACGGCCGCGGGCGGGAGCGTCACGTGGGCGCTCAACCCGGGGTCGTACATGACGGCCTCGGGGGACTCGCTCGTGCGGGTCTACGCGACGGAACTCGACGGCATGCACTTCGACGTGGAGAGGGGCGAGCTCGCCCTGGTCGTCCGCTCTCTCGAAAACGGCGCGGCATTGGTCGTCCACCCCCCACCCGGACCGATGACCGTCCGCAAGGCGGGCCGCTACCTCTTCCGGGTCGAAGAGGACGGCGAGACGGAGGTCGCCGTCTCGGAGGGCGAGCTGCGGTATCAGGAGAAGGGCAAAGAGGTCGGCCTCAAGAAGGGCCGGAAGGTAAACTTCCGGCGGCCGGGCAAGGGCGTCGAGCACGAACAATAACGAGGCGGAGCGGGCACGCCGGAAACAACAAGAGGGATAAAGGTGACTGTGGGAGAACAGGCGTCCGGTGAACAGAGGAAGGCCACGCTGTTGAGCGATACGAAGTTCAGGTGGCTCGTCTTCAGCGTCGTCGTGGTCGGCTTATTCGAGTTCCTGTCGCTCGCCGGCTGGGAGTTGCCGGCGGCGGTGGCCGCGCCTTTCTTCGCGGCCGTCATCCTCGCCATCGGCCACCGTACTCTGCTGGGCGGCCTTCGCGCGCTCCTCAGGCTCAACTTCCGCAGCATCAACCTCCTGCTGCTGATCGCCACCGCCGGGGCCTTCTACCTCGGCGAGTACGAGGAGGCGGCGGTCGTCATCGTGCTCTTCACCCTCGGCGAGCGGCTGGAGCAGTTCGGCATCCAGACGAGCAAGTCGGCGCTGCAAGCCCTCGTCGACCGCACGCCCAAGACCGCGACGGTGAAGGCGGATGGAGGCGCGACGAGGGAGGTGCCGGTCGCGGACGTGAAGGTGGGCGACCGGTTAGTCATCAAGCCGTCGGACATGATTGCCGTGGACGCGGAGGTGGTCTCCGGCTCGTCGTCCGTTGACGAGTCCACCATCACGGGCGAGCCGCTGCCGAAAGATAAGCACGCGGGCGACCCGCTCTTCGCCGGCACACTCAACGTGCAGGGCTACCTGGAGGCGCGCGTCACGAAGCGCGCGGCCGACTCGACGCTCAACAAGATCATCGAGACCACCTTTGCCGCGACGAAGACGAAGGCCGAGACACAGAAATTCATCGAGAAGTTCTCCGCCTACTACACGCCCGCTGTCATCGTCGCGGCGCTGCTGCTCGTCGCCGTGCCGAGCCTCCTCTTCGCGGCACCGTTCGAGCCGTGGTTCCGGGAGGCGCTGACGCTCCTCGTCATCGCGTGCCCGTGCGCGCTCGTGATCTCAACGCCGATCTCGATCTACGCGGCCATCGGCAACGCCTCCTCGCGCGGCGCGCTCGTCAAGGGCGGCAAATACATAGAGGCGATAGGGCGCGTCCGCGCAGTCGCGCTCGACAAGACGCGCACGCTCACCTACGGGAGGCCGAAGGTGACGGACGTGCTGCCGTTCGGCGAGGCGACGCGCGAGCACCTGCTGGCCTGCGCCGCCGGCATCGAGAGCTACTCGGAGCACCCGCTCGCGCAGTCCATCGTGGACGCGGCGCGCGCCGCGAACGTCACGCTGCACGAGGCGGAGAACTTCCAGGCCGTGATGGGGAAGGGGGTGAAGGCCGACTGCGTCGTCTGCTACGACCGCCACCATTGCATCGGCAAGCTCCCCTTCATCACCGAGGAGCACGACGTGGGCGAGGAGGTCGTCGCGCGCGTGGACGCCCTCCAGCGCGAGGGCAAGACCTCGATGGTCATCAGCAATAACGACGGCGTCGAGGGCATCATCGCCGTCACCGACGAGCTGAAGCCGGAGAGCAAGGGGGCGGTGGCGGAGTTGAGGCGGCTGGGCGTCGAGGTGGTGATGCTGACAGGCGACAACCGCGCGCCCGCAGAGGCGGTGGCGAAGGAGGTCGGCATCCTGGAAGTCAAAGCAGAGATGCTGCCCGAGGACAAGGCCGAGGCGATCAGGGATCTCACCCGGAAGTACGGCGCGGTGGCGATGGTGGGCGACGGCGTGAATGACGCGCCGGCGCTGGCGCTCGCTTCGGTCGGCATCGCGATGGGGGCAGCCGGGAGCGACACGGCCATCGAGTCGGCCTCCATCGCGCTCCTGAATGACCGGCTTGAACTCGTGCCCTTCCTCGTCCGGCTGGGTCGGAAGACGGTCTCCACCATCAAGCTCAACACGGCGCTCGCCATCCTGACCAAGATCGCCTTCATCGGGCTGGCGCTGGCGGGGCTGAGCAGCCTCGCCCTCGCCATCTTCGCTGACGTGGGCGTGACCGTGCTGGTTATCCTGAACAGCCTGCGGCTGCTCAAATTCGAGAACACCGAAGGGCGACGAGCTGCTAACCGGGCGGAGGCACATGGGACTTGAACACGGACAGGCGCAGTCGGCGGGGGGGCGCAATAAGCGTAGCCTGCGCATAGTTTTCGGGCTGACTTTGACTTACCTCGTCGTGGAGGTCGTCGGCGGGCTGTGGACGGGGAGCCTCGCGCTCCTTGCGGACGCCGGTCACATGCTGACCGACGTGGCGGGGGTGGGGCTGGCGCTGCTCGCCATCCAATTCGCCGAACGCCCGGCGTCGCCCGAGCGCACCTACGGCTATTACCGCGTCGAGATCCTCGCCGCGCTCACCAACGCCGTCGCCCTCATCGGCATCTCGCTCTACATTCTCTACGAGGCGTACGGGCGGTTCCGCAACCCGCCGAAGGTCGAGAGCGAGGCGATGCTCGGCGTCGCGGCGGTGGGGCTGGCTGTCAACCTCGCCGGGATGTACGTCCTGCGCTCGGGCTCGAAGGAGAGCCTCAACATGAAGGGGGCGTACTTCGAAGTGCTCTCCGACCTGCTGACCTCGATAGGCGTGATAGTCGCCGGGCTGATCATGCTGACGACGGGCTGGTATTACGCCGACCCTCTGATCTCCGCCGGCATCGGACTCTTCATCCTGCCGCGCACGTGGCTGCTGTTGCGCGACGCGGTGGGTGTGCTGCTCGAAGGCACACCGTCGGACGTAAACCTCACAGCGCTGCGCGAGGCTATCGCCACGGTGCCCGGCGTGGCCGGCGTGCACGACCTCCACGTCTGGAGCCTGACCTCCGGCGTCAACGCCATGAGTGTGCATGCAGTTCTCGCCGGCGGTGCGTTGCACGACGAGGTGCTGGCGGCCGTCCAGCGGTACGTCACCGCGAACTTCAAAATCTCGCACGTCACGGTGCAGGTCGAATCGGAAGGGTGCGCCGCGTGGGAGACGCATCTGTGACAGGAGGAAGAGGGCGGGGTGAGCAGCTTGAAACTCACGTACAGTTTCCGCGCCCGGCTGCTGCCCGTCAGCACGCTCGGGCGTGCGGCTCTACCTCAAACGGCGGGGAGCCGATGTTAGACGCCTAACTGTTAATGGGGCGTATTTGACCGCACCCGCGGCCTGAACTATCATTTCTCATCTGAACGGATGTTCATGCGTTCAAGGGAGAGTTTTATGGCGACACGCGGCACGCAGACAGTCTCGGACGCCTGCGAGATCGAGTTCATAGACGAGCGCAAGGTCAAGAGCGTCAGGCGCGCGATGAAGTCGGACGAGGCTGTGAGTGCGCTCGCCGAGACCTTCAAAATTCTCGGCGACCCGACGCGCATCCGCATCGCCTTCGCGCTCGCCCGCGAGGAGCTGTGCGTCTGCGACATCAGTAACCTGCTCGGCGTCTCGCAGTCCGCGGTCTCGCACTCACTCCGGGCGCTCAGGCAGATGAAGCTCGTCCGCTTCCGCAAGGAGGGCAAGATCGCCTACTACACGCTCGACGACGAGCACATCGCCCACCTCCTCGACGAGGGCTTCCGCCACGTCGAAGAGCTGTTGTGACGCCGCCGCTGCGGCTCGACATAGAAAGAAATTCCCATGCTGCAATCATTCATTATCGTCCTGCGCGAGGGGTTCGAGTCCTTCCTGCTCGTTGCCGTCATCCTCGCCTACCTGCGTAAGACCGGGCAGAAGTGGCTCGCCCCGGCAGTCTACTGGGCCGTCGGGGTCTCGGTGGCAGCGAGCGCCGGGCTCGCCTACGTGCTGAAGAATGGGGTGGACGAGAGGCTGGTGAGGAGGAGCCTCGGCAAAACGCTCGGCCACTACGTCAACGCCTTCTTCGCGCAGGAGTCGCTCCGCGAAGGCGTCCTCGGGGTCATCGCCATCATCATGGTCGCGACGCTCGTCGTCCACATGTGGCGCTCGGGCTCACATGTCAAGGGCAGGATGGAGAAGCGGCTCGGCGAGGTGTCGTCCAGCGCCTCACGCCTCGCGGCCTTCGCCGGGGTCTTTCTGTTCTCGCTTTTGATGATGACCCGCGAGGGCATGGAGACGGCGCTGCTGCTGCTTCAGGTTCACGAGGGGAGTGTGGCCGCCGGCGTCCTGACGGGGCTGGCCGCGGCGGGGCTGTTGGCATGGGCGTGGGCCAGGTACTCACACCTGATCAACGTCAGGCGCTTCTTCCAGGTCACGGGCGTCTTCCTCCTGCTCTTCATGGCGCAGGTGGCGATCTACTCCTTCCACGAGTTGTGCGAGGCGGGCGTCTTCCCGAACAGCGACGCCTGGCACGCCGCCACCGAGGTCTACTCGCCGGACGGGCTCTACGGCAAGTGGTTCTCGCTCGTCATGGTCGGCGTGTGCGCCCTGTGGCTGGCGGGGGCTTGGGTCGCCGACCGCCTCAAGCGCGGGGGCGACGGAGGCGGGGCCGAGGCGGCGCAAGCCTCGTGAAGCTGAACGCCGTCGAGAAGGCGCTGATGAACAACCCGGTGCGTGCCCTCGTGCAACGGCGCTACGAAGCGCCGCTCATGGAGGGGCTCGGCGGGCGCGCGGAAGGGGGGCGCGTGCTCGAACTGGGGTGCGGCCGCGGCGTCGGCACCGAGATCATCTTCCGCAGGTTCGGCGCGCGTGTGGTCCACGCCTTCGACATCGACCCGGAGATGGTGGGACTCGCGCGGCGGCGGCTCTCCGCGTACACGGCAGACCGACTGACGCTCTACGTCGGCGACGCGGCTGCCATCGAAGAAGACGACTCATCGTTCGACGCCGTGTTCGACTTCGGGATCATCCACCACGTGCCCGACTGGCGGCGCGCCGTCACGGAGGTCGCGCGGGTGCTCCGACCCGGCGGGCGGTTTTACTTCGAGGAGGTGACGACGCACGCGCTCGACAGGTGGTCGTACCGGACGTTCCTCGACCACCCGAGGGAGGATCGCTTCGGCGCGAAAGAGTTCGTCACTGAACTCCAGCGGCGCGGCATCACGGTCGGCCCGAACTATGTCGAATGGTTCTTCGGCGACTTCGTCACCGGCGTGGGGTGCCTCGGCCATGACCGCGCCGGCTAACGCCACCCCCGCCTTCCTGACGTACGCGCTGTCTGCGGAAATTACTTAACCTCTTGAACGGGGGCGAACAGGGAAGCGCCAGCGCGACGCGGCAGGACGTGGGACGAACTTTATAATCGGGAGAGGTAGGACGACGGCCGTCGACTGGGGGGCATGCAGAAAACAACTTTCGAGATACCGAAAATGGACTGCCCGTCTGAGGAGAACCTGATTAGGATCAAACTCGACGGGAGGCCGGAGGTCAGGGGCCTCGCGTTCGACCTCACGAACCGGCGGCTGACCGTCTTCCACGACGGGCGGCTCGAATCGCTTGAAAGCTCGATCGCCGATCTGAATCTGGGCGGCAGCAGGGTAAGCACGGAGGAGTCGGACCGGCTGGAATTTGAAGACGCGACCGGGCAGCGGAAATTACTCTGGGTAGTCCTCGCCATCAACTTCGCGTTCTTCGCGATCGAGATGGCGACGGGGCTCATCTCCCGATCGATGGGGCTGGTCGCAGACAGCCTGGACATGCTGGCCGACTCCTTCGTCTACGCCATCAGCCTCTTCGCCGTCGGCGGGACTGCGGCGCGGAAGAGGGGCGTCGCCAGGCTCGCCGGCTACTTCCAGATCGTCCTCGCCGTGGCTGGCTTCGCCGAAGTGCTGCGGAGGTTCTTCGGGGCGGAGGAGATGCCGGACTTCGCGACCATGATCGTCGTCTCGGTCATGGCCCTCGTCGCCAACGGGACGTGCCTGTACCTCCTGCAAGGGTCTAAGAGTGAAGAGGCCCACATGCGGGCCACCATGATCTTCACGTCCAACGACGTGGTCATCAACCTCGGGATCATCGCCGCCGGCGTGCTGGTGAGCTGGCTGGATTCGGGCAAGCCCGACCTGATCATCGGGGCCATCGTCTTCGTGGTAGTAATCAGGGGGGCGATCACGATCTTGAGGCTCGGGAGACGAACCCCCGGAGGTGCTTCGGACTGAACGCCGTCGGCGCCACCCTAGCCACGCTCCTCTCGCAAAGGGGCCGAGCTTTCGCACTTGACCCTGTAGTCGTCTACGGGATTTATACTGCCCTACAAGGGGGAACTTCTGATGAGTGACAAACGCAAGATAGAAATCTTCAGCGCGGGCTGCCCGGCCTGCATGGAGGCAGTCGGGACTGTCAACCGCATCGCCGGCGAGTGCTGCGAGGTCGAAGTGTTAGACATGCACCAGCCGGAGGTCGCGGCGAGGGCCGGGCAGTATGGCGTCCGCAGCGTCCCGGCGGTGGTGATCGACGGCAGGCTCGCGGACTGCTGCGCCGGGCGGGGAGTTGACGAGGCTACCT
>DASVGG010000169.1:0-4608 GCA_036379655.1 Pyrinomonadaceae bacterium | reverse complement strand
CGGTCGTGTGAGGAGGCTGCTGCACACTAGAAGTCGCGTGGACAACCGGACGGAGACGGGTGGGTACTGGGCGATGCCGAAGGCGACGGTGTCGCGCGACGGGCGGTTCGTGGCCTACACGTCGAACTGGGAGGGGTCGGGCCGTTACGACCTCTTCGTCGCGAAGATTGAACCGGCCCCGCGTCTCACACAGCCCGAGCCGACGCCGACGCCGACGCCCGCGCCGACGCCTTTCCCGACGCCAACTCCGACGCCGACGCCGACGGCTACACCGACGCCGACTCCGACCCCCGTTGCAACTCCGACGCCGACGCCGACCCCTGTTGCAACGCCGACGCCGACGCCCACGCCGACGCAAGGTCAGTTGAAGGCGAGCCTCATGAAGGCGCGGCGCGACGCGCAGGACGTGAGCAACCGTCTGGTCACGACCACGACCGGCACCGCCGCCGTTCTGTCGGAGGGCTCGCTCGGCGACCCCGCGTCGCAGATCACGGAGGTCGTCAACGGCATCCAGTCCGTCTACGCGCAGTTCGGCTTGGAGCACACGCTCTACCCGGCCGCCGCGCGCGTCGAGACCGCGCTCACGGGCGCGCTCGACTACGCCAGCCGCGCCTCGACGGCCGCGCGCCAGTCGCAGATGTCCGAGGCCAAGGCTGACTTGCAGAAGGCCATCGACTTCCTTGAGCTCGCCGACGTGCTCCTGCTCTACGGCGACGTGAAGAACCCCATCGACTACACGCAGTACCTCGTCCGCCAGCACTACGTTGACTTCCTCGGGCGCGAGCCCGACGAGGAGGGGCGCGCGTTCTGGACGGCCAACGTCACGAAGTGCGGCGCCGAACCCATCTGCGCCGAGGTGCAGAAGATTGACACGTCGGCCGCCTTCTTCCACTCCATCGAGTTCAAGGAGACGGGCTACCTCGACTATCGCCTCTACCGCGCCTCGTTCGGGCGCGACGTGACGTTCGCCGAGTTCCAGGCGGACACGCAGGCGCTCGGCTACGGCCTGATGGTCGGCGCGCCGGGCTGGCAGGAGACGGCCGCGGCCAACAAGAAGGCGTTCTACCAGGCGTGGGTTCAGCGCCCCGAGTTCAAGGAACGCTTCGACGTGCTGGCCGACCACTGGTACGTTGACGTGCTCTTCGACAACATGCGCGTCACGCCGACGGCGGAGGAGCGCGCCGCGCTCATCAACGACCTCAAGGCCGGCGTGCCGCGCGTCGAGGTGCTGGCCCGCATCGTCGAGGGCGACCAGTTCGCGCGCAAGGAGTTCAACCGCGCCTTCGTCCTCATGCAGTACTTCGGCTACTTGAGAAGAGACCCCGACGCCGAGGGCTTCGCACACTGGCTCGGCAAACTCAACGACAACGGCGGCGACTATCGCCGCGCCGAGATGGTCCGCGCCTTCCTCGACTCCGTCGAGTACCGCGAGCGCTTCGTAAAGTAGTAGGCAGTAGGCGGATGGCAGTAGGCAGTTGTAAGGCGGAAGGGTTGAGCCCCGGAGGGGTGGCATGTACGTGTCGCCCCTGACGGGGCTCCGGGTTGGTTAAAACGTCGATGCTATAAACATCTCGCCCCTCCGGGGCTCAACCCTAACTGCCTACTGTCTACTGCCTACCGCTCCCGCACCCCGCCGCCCCGATTCGTGTTAATGTAAAAGACGGGCTCGCCCCTTCGCCCGATGGCACAAGACCTTTCCGAGATCGCGGAGCCGCTGCCGCCCGCACGTCGCGGCGGCGAAGAGTATTTCCGCACCGACCGGCTCAAGGCCGACCTCGGCGCGCGCGCCGCGCGCGGCGGGCTCGTCACCGTCACGACGCAGGGTTTCAAGTTCGCCGCGGGGATAGCCGCGACCGTGGTGCTGGCGCGTCTGCTGACGCCGGGCGACTACGGTTTGATCGGGATGGTCGCGGTCGTCACGGGTTTCGTCGGCCTCTTCAAAGACCTCGGCCTGTCGGCCGCGACGGTGCAGCGCGAAGATATCGGCGACGCGCAGGTGAGCACGCTCTTCTGGGTCAACGTCGGCGTGAGCCTCCTCGTCGGCGTCGTGACCGTGGCGCTCGCGCCGGCCGTCGCGTGGTTCTACGGCGAGCCGCGACTGCTGACAATCACGCTCGCATACTCCGTCGGCTTCCTCTTCGGCGGGCTCTCGGTGCAGCACGAGGCGCTGCTCAAGCGGCAGATGCGCTTCGGTGTGCTGGCGGCGGCGGAAGCGGCGGCGCTGCTCGCGAGCATCCTGACGACCGTCGTGCTCGCGTGGCGCGGCTTCGGCTACTGGGCGCTCGTCGCGGGCCACCTCGCCCTGAGTCTCGTCTACATGGTCGCGGTGTGGGTCGCGTGCGGCTGGCGACCGGGAAGGCCGCAAAGGGGCGCGGGCGTGCGGCAACTGCTCGGTTTCGGCGGGAACCTGACGGGCTTCGCCGTCATCAACTACTTCGCGCGCAACCTCGACAACGTGCTCATCGGCCGCTTCTGGGGCGGCGTCCAACTCGGCCTCTACGCGAAGGCTTATCAACTCCTGCTCCTCCCGCTCGACCAGATCAGCTACCCTTTGACGAACGTCGCGGTGCCCGCGCTCAGCCGTTTGAACGGCGAGCCCGAGCGTTACCGCCGCGCCTACCTGCGCATCCTGGAGAAGCTCGCGCTCGTCACGATGCCGGGCATCGCCCTGATGGTGGCGACGGCCGACTGGGTCGTGCTCTTCGTGCTCGGGCCGCAGTGGGTCGAGGCCGGGCGCATCTTCGCGCTGCTCGGCGTGGCCGCGCTCATCCAGCCGGTGACGAACACGACGGGCTGGCTCTTCATCACGCAGGGGCGGGCGCGCGACATGTTCCGTTGGGCGCCGGTGGGCGCCATCGTGGTCGTCTCGGCCTTCGTCGTCGGTCTGCCGTGGGGGGCGGCGGGCGTCGCCACGGCCTATTCAGCGGCGTGGGTGCTCGTCGTCACGCCGCTGCTGTTCTACTGGGTCGGGCGCGCCGGGCCTGTGCGCGCGCGCGACATCTACGTGGCGATAGCGCCGGCGGCGCTCGCCGCGTTGGCGGTCGTGGCGGCGGTCGTCGCCGTGCGTCGCCTCTTGCCGCCCGTGGCGCCGCTCGCGGGGCTCGCCGTCGCGGCGGCCGTGGCGCTGCCTGTGGCGCTCGCGGCCGTGTGCGTGCTCCCGGCGGGTCGGCGCGCGCTCAAGGACATGCGCGCCGTGGCCGTGGGCATGTTCAGAGGGGGAGGCGCGGGGCTGGCCGGCTAGAGGGCCGGAGTCCGGAGTCGCGCCCGGCGGTTCGCGAATCAATGAGCTTGACGCACGGACGAGGGAGAGTTCGTCGGCGCCGGCCGCGACCGAAGGCGGGCCGGCTCTTCGCGTGCTGCCTGCTGGCGGCCTGCGCGGCGCTCGCGGCCCCTGCCCGTTCACGCCCGCGCGCGACGACGATGAAGACGATGACGACGGGATACGTGTCGTTGTTGGAAGCGGCAGAGTTCCCTCAACCGGGCGGATGGTTCTTCGCGCAGACAACGCGCGCGGGGGTGAAGACTGACAAGAGGGTCTACCGCGAGCCGCCGCTGCCCGCGCTGCCGGCGGCGGGAGGGAAGTACATTGACGCCGTCTTCGGCACGACCATCATGCGCGTCACCGACGAGCGTGACTGCCCCGCGCCGGGTTGCGGGACGTGGTACTCGCATTGGCCGACCTTCAACGCGGACAACACGCTGCTCCTCATCCGGAGGGGCGTGAGCGGCGACGCCATCATCAAGCGGTTCGACCCGTCGAGGTTCGAGCTGGGCGCGACCGTGCGGGCGCAGGCGCCCACGCTCCCGAAGGGCGTGACGCTGGAGTGGCAGGGCGCGACGTGGTCCGCGACCGACCCGGACCTCGTCTACGTTCACGTCAACGGCTACAGCAAGGACTACCCTTCGACGGGGATGAAGCTCTACTCGTACCGCGTCTCGTCCGGCGCGTTCAAACTGTTGAAGGACTTCGCGCCGGAGGTGGCGCCGGGCAAGCCCGACTTCCTCTTCGAGATGCACGTGGACGCGCAGGACAACGTGTTCACCTTCATGCACAAGCGCACGGGCGGCGGCGGCGAGCCGCTCTCCTTCATCGTGTGGAGCCGGAAGCAGGACAAGGTGCTCGCCGACGTGCCGAACGACTTCGGCGTCAACGCGTGCTACCCGGACAAGACGGGCCGCTACGTCGCCTTCATGCTCAACGGCACCACGGCGGGGCGTCCGCGCGTGCGCATCCTCGACCTCCAGACCGGGCGTTGGGAGACGCTGCTCTGGAACGCGGCCGACGACCCGCCGACGCACGGCGACGTGGGGCGTGGCTTCATGGTCGGGCGCAGCCCCTGGACGGGCGGCATCAGCCGGCGCAGCCTCTCGGACGTGCACAGGAAGTCATACCTCTTCGACATGAAGGACGAGAAGGGCGTGACGGACTGGTCCAACGACCAGCACATGACGCTCTACGCCGAGAACGAGGACTGGGTGCTGGTCGGCACCTACGACGACCCCGGAGAGCCGTCGGGCGAGACGGGCGCGTTCGAGGACGAGGTGATGCAGGTGGCCACAGACGGGTCCGGTCGTGTGAGGAGGCTGCTGCACACTAGAAGTCGCGTG
>DASVGG010000168.1:0-16684 GCA_036379655.1 Pyrinomonadaceae bacterium | reverse complement strand
CGGTCGTGTGAGGAGGCTGCTGCACACTAGAAGTCGCGTGGACAACCGGACGGAGACGGGTGGGTACTGGGCGATGCCGAAGGCGACGGTGTCGCGCGACGGGCGGTTCGTGGCCTACACGTCGAACTGGGAGGGGTCGGGGCGCTACGACCTCTTCGTCGCGAAGATTGAACCGGCGCCACGGCTCACGTCTATGAGTTCGAGCGCGGGCGCGCGTGCGGGGAGGGGACGGAAGTCTTGGACGCGCTGAAGAGCATCAAGCGGGCGACGCTGCGCACGCTGAAGACGGCGGGCGCGTTCCGTCTGGCCGGCGGCAGCCGTTGGCGCAGGCGGCAGTTGCTCATCCTCGCATACCACGGCGTCTCGCTCGCGGACGAGCACGAGTGGGAGGGCGCGCTCTACCTCAGCCCCGAGACCTTCGGAGCGCGCATGCGCGCGCTCAAAGCCTCCGGCGCGGCGGTGCTCCCGCTCGGCGAAGCCGTCGAGCGCCTCTACGCAGACGACCTGCCCGACAAGGCCGTCGCGCTCACCTTCGACGACGGCGCCTACGACTTCCACGCGCGCGCCTACCCCTTGGTCGCGGAGTTCGGCTTCCCCGTCACGCTCTACCTGACGACCTTCTACATGCAGTTCAATCGGCCCGTCTTTGACGTGTTCTGCTCCTACCTCCTCTGGAAGGGTCGCGGCCGCGCGCTCGACCTGAAAGCACTGACCGGCGTCGAGTCTCGCGTCCAACTCTCCGACGACGCGGCGCGCGCCGAGGCGGTCAGGGCGCTGCGCGGCTTCGCGGCGGAGCGGAGACTTTCGGCGGAGGAGAAGGACGAGCTGTTGCGCAAGGTCGCGCGCGGCGTCGGCGTCGATTACGAAGAGCTGGCGGCGCGGCGCGTGCTCCACCTCGTCAATCCTGAAGAGGTGAGGGAACTGGCGGCGGCGGGCGTGGACGTGCAACTGCACACGCACCGCCACCGCACGCCGAAAGTGCGCGAGCTGTTCCGGCGCGAGATTGACGACAATCGCGCGGCCATACGTCAACTGACCGGGCGCGACGACGCCGCGCACTTCTGCTACCCGAGCGGCGTCTACGACCGCGCCTTCCTGCCGTGGCTCGCGGAGGCGGGCGTGAAGACGGCCACGACGTGCGACGTGGGCTACGCCACGCGCGAGTCGGAGCGGCTTCTGCTGCCGCGCCTGCTCGACGTGTCGTCGCTCTCCGGGGTCGAATTCGAGGCGTGGCTGAGCGGCGTCGCGGCCGTCGTGCCGCGTCGCGCGCACGCGGCACACGCCGCCGGTTGAAGGGCCGAGGGACGAAGATGACAGAACACACGACCGAAGCGTTGGGGCGGCTGAAGAGGCTCGTCCCCAACAGCGTCAAGGACGCGGTGAAGGAGGCGTACTGGGGCGTGCGCAGGGAGCGGCTCTGGCGGCGCGCAATGCGGCGCGCGCACGAGTTGCCGCCGGGCGAGCGTCCCTCGCGCGAGCTGATCGCGGAGTTGCAGGCCGGCTGGGGCAACGAGAGCTACGCCGCGCGCACGGACTACCTCGAAGAGGTCGCCGCGCGCGCGCTGGAGACGCGCGGCCACGTCCTCGAATGCGGGAGCGGGCTGTCGAGCGTGCTGCTGGGGCTGACGGCCGGGCGCCGTGGGTTCCGCACGTGGTCGCTCGAACACCACCCCGAGTGGCGCGAGCGGGTCGCGGGCGCGCTCGACCGCGCGCACATAGAGGGCGTCAACGTCTGCCACGCGCCGCTCAAGAGTTACGGCGACTTCGACTGGTACGACCCGCCGGCCGAAGGGATGCCCGAAGAGTTCGCGCTGGTCGTCTGCGACGGGCCGCCCGGCATGACGAAGGGCGGGCGCTACGGTCTTCTGCCGGTCATGCGCGAGCGCCTGCGCGCTGACGCCGTCGTTCTGCTCGACGACGCCGAGCGCGAGGGCGAGGCGGACGTGCTCGGGCGCTGGGCTTCGGAGTCGCAACTCACGTGTGAGATGCGCGAGACGCCGACGGGCGCCTACGCCGTCGTGACGCTCGGCGGCGAGGCGCGTTGAGAGGGGAGGCGCTAAGGCTTGATGGTCGAGGAGACGACGCGGGCGCGCGCGGCCGAACCGCTGACGAACGAAGGGACGCTCGTCAGCGTGGTGGTGCCCGCCTACGACTGCGCCGCCTTCATCGGGGAGACGCTCGATTCGGTGCTCGCGCAGACGCACACGTCCCTTGAAGTCGTCGTGGTCAACGACGGCTCGCCCGACACGGAGGAGTTGGAGCGCGTGCTCGCCCCTTATCTTGCTCGCGCCGACGGGCGCGTGCGCTACTTCCGGCAGGAGAACCGTGGGGCGGGCGCGGCGCGCAACCGGGGCGTGCGCGAGGCGCGCGGCGAGTTCGTCGCCTTCCTCGACGCGGACGACCTCTGGGAGCCGACCTACCTCGAAGAACAGTTGCCCTTCATGCGCGCGGGCGGCTACGACCTTGCGTACACGGACGCGTTGCTGTTCGGCGACTCGCCGCTCGCGGGGAAGACCTACATGGAGACGGCGCCGTCAGAGGGCGAAGTCAACTTCATCAGCCTCGTCCGCGCCGACTGCAACGTCATCACGTCGGGCGTCGTCGCGCGGCGCGCGGCCGTCCTCGACGCCGGCCTCTTCGACGAGTCGTTGCGCAACGCGCAGGACTTCGAGCTGTGGGCGCGGCTCGCGCATCGCGGCGCGCGGCTCGGCTACCAGCGCAAGGTGCTCATACGCTACCGCGTCCGCGAGGGGAGTCTTTCGGGCGACGCGCGGAACCGTCTGGCGCGCGAGTGGAAGGTGACGCGCCACATCGCCGACGCGTACGAGCTGAGCGCGCATGAGCGCGCCGAGGTCGAGCGCATGCTCGCGCGACAGCAGGCCGCCATCGACCTCGAACGCGGCAAGTCGCTCATCGCCGAAGGCAACTTTAAAGAGGCGCGCGAGTCGATTGCCTCGGCGCGCGGCGTGCTCGGCGGCTGGAAACTCTCGGCCGCGCTGTTGATGTTGAAGGTGGCGCCGCGCCTCTTCTCGAAGCTCGCGGGCGGGCGCCTGCGGACGAAGCCCTGAGCCGTGGCGATAAGTTTTAGTTGCCGCGACCGCGTGCGTTAGGCTAATCTTGAAGAGGCCCGGAGGGCGCGCCGCGCGTCGGCGCGTAAGAAGTGGAGCCGGGCCGCGCGAACCCTACTGTTTTAAGTCTCCGGCCGACAACGACAATCTCATCCGCTTCGCACGGCCCGCCCGTGCGCGTCAAAGTAAGATGCCCCAAACAATCTCCCGCGAACTCGTCTGGAAGGCCGTGCTCATCTCGGCGGCGGTGGCGTTCGCCTACTGGGGCGTGCTGGCGCGGCTCGGGCGCTTCTGGTGGGACGACGAGAACTACTCGCACGGCCTGCTCATCCCCTTCGTCATCGGCTACATCCTCTGGACCGAGCGCGGGCGACTGTCTGCGGTCCCCGAGCGTCCGAGCGTCTTCTGGGGCGCGGCACTCGTCGCAGGGGCGCTGCTCATGCTGTGGGTGGGGACGGCCGGGGCCGAGTTGTTCACGCAGCGCACGTCGCTCGTGGTACTACTGGCGGGGCTCGCCGTCTACTTCCGTGGGTGGCGTCTGCTGCGCGCGGTCTTCGTGCCGCTCTTCCTGCTGGCGCTGGCGATTCCCATCCCGACCATCGTCTTCAACAAGGTCGCCTTCCCGCTGCAACTCTTCGCGTCGCGCTGCGCCGTCTGGGCCATGCGCGCGTTCGACATCCCCGTGCTGAGGGAGGGGAACGTCATCGAGTTGTATCCGCTCGGCTCGACGACGACGAAGAAACTCGAAGTCGTCGAGGCGTGCAGCGGCATCAGGAGCCTGATGACGCTCGTGACGCTGGCCGTCGTCTTCGCATACTTCACGAGCCCGACGGACGACGACGGTAAGGGCGGGCGCCGCTTCGAGCGATTCCGGACCCTGCGCGCGGTGCTTGTCGTGCTGGCGGCCGTGCCCATCGCCATCATCACCAACGCGGCGCGCGTGAGCGGGACGGGCGTGCTGGCGCGCTACTACGGGACCGAGGTCGCCGACGGCTTCTTCCACGAGTTTTCGGGCTGGGTCATCTACGTCGTCGCCTTCCTGCTGCTGTTCGCCTTCGGCTGGCTGCTCGACCGCTTCAACCCGACGCGGCGCGGCGGGCGCGGCGGCGGCGCGGCCGAGGCCGTTGAGGTTAAGACCGAGGTCGTCGAGAGCCCCGTCGCGACGACCGCGGCGGCCGTGCCCGTCGGCGGCGAGGGGAGTGCGGGTCTACGTTGATGAGGAAGACAACACAGTTCTGGGCCATGGCGGCGCTGCTCGTGCTGGGCGGCGCGGTCGTCAACTACTGGGCCTTCGCGTCCGAGGCAAAGGCGCCGCGCAAGACGCTCGCGGAGTTCCCCGCCGAGTTCGGCGGCTGGCGGCAGACGGGGAGCGACGTGCGCTTCGACGCGGCGACCGAGGCCGTGCTGCGCGCGGACGACTACGTCTCGCGCGACTACGCGGGCGAGGGCGGGCGGGCGGCCTCGCTCTACGTCGGCTACTACTCGACGCAGCGTTCGGGCGCCACTTATCACAGCCCGCTCAACTGCCTGCCCGGCTCCGGCTGGACGCTCGGCGAGCCCTCGACGGTCGAGGTCAAACCGGCCGACGGCCGCGCGCCTTTCCGCGCGAACAGCTTCGTCATCGAGCACGGCGCCGACCGGATGCTGTTGCTCTACTGGTATCAGGGGCGCGGCCGCGCCGTGGCGAACGAGTACGCGGACAAGGTCTACACGGTCTTCGACAGCATCCGCCTGCGCCGCTCGGACGGCGCGATGGTGCGCGTGCTCGTCCCCTTCCGTGGCGGCGAGCGCGAGGCGGAGGAGACGGCGGCGCAGTTCGCCGCGCACGTCGCCCCGAATCTCCCGGCCTACGTGCCGAACTGATTTGAAATTTGAAATTCTTGCTTTTTTGCCCTTGAGTAGGGCATTGTAGAGGAAGGGAAGCGTCATTAGACGTTTCCCTAAACGTCGCCTCTGCCGGCATGCCCCGCCGGGAGGTGCGGACGAGGACCGACGGCCCGAAGATTCCCGAAGTGGCTTTGCCCGCCGCCGAAGGATGAAAGTGGTCGGGACGGTCAGTTAGAAGCGGCGTCGTCGCGCATAGGGTTCGTGCCAACGAAGACCACTAGCCCCGGTCTTTCGAGGCGCGTCGCGCGGCCGGCGCCAACCTGTTAAGGAGTGCCAGTCAGATGAACCTTCAAGAGTGCCCCCGCGTCCGGAGCCTCCGGGCGCCGCTCGCCGTCCTGCTCGCCTGCCTCGTCCTGCTCGCCGCAGGCTGCTCCAACCCCGAGAAAGCGAAGGCCGAACACGTCGCGCGCGGCGAAGCTTTTCTCAAGGAGCGCCGCTGGCAGGAAGCCTCGCTCGAATTCCGCAACGCCATCCAGATCGACGAGAACCTGGCGGCCGCCCACTGGGGGCTGGCGCAAGCCTACGAGCAGCTCGGCCGTGGCGGCGAGTACATCGAAGAGCTACAGCGCACGGTCAAGCTCGACCCGGCGAACGTGATGGCGCGCGTCCGCCTCGCCAACGGTTTCCTCGCAGCCTTCGGCAAGCAGAAGAACCCCGAGTTCATCGCGGAGGCCGAGCGGCTCGCCAATGAGGTCGTCGCGCGCGAACCGCAGAACCCGGACGGCCGCATCCTCCTCGCCAACGTCGTCTTCTTCAAGGGCGACTCCGCGAAGGCCGAGCAGATGATTAAGGAGGCCGTCGCGCTCGACCCCAAACGCGTCGAGTCGCACATGGGCCTCGCGCGCTTCTACCTCCAGACGAACCGCCCCGCCGACGCCGAGCGCGTCTACCGCGAGGCCGTCTCGGTCAACGACCGCTCGTCGCTCGCCTACGTCGAGTACGGCAAGTTCCTGACGCAGGCGAGCCGCGCCGACGAGGCCGAGGCGCAGTTCCGCAAGGCCGTCGAGGTGGACCCCGACAACCGCGACGTGCGCTGGGTGCTCGCCAGCTACTACCTCGTCAACCAGAAGCTCGACCGCGCCGAGGAGGCTTACAAAGCCTGGGCGCAACTCGACTGGGACAAGCCTGAAGGCAAGGCGCGGCTCGCCGACTACTACGCGACCGTCGGCCGCTTCGACGAGGCCGCGAACCTCTACCAGGAGATCGTCAAGGCTTCGCCCGACTACACGCGCGGCCGCTACCGCCTCGGCGAGATCAGCCTCCAGCGCGGCGACGCGCAGTCAGCGGCGAACCACGCCGACGAACTGCTCAAGCGCAACCCGAAGGACTCCGACGCGCTCTTCCTGCGCGCGCGCACCAACGTCGCCAGGGGCAAACTCAAGGACGCCATCGCCGACCTCAAGACCGTGCTCGACGCCGAGCCGCGCTCGAAGCTCGGCCTCTTCTTCATGTCCGACGCGCTCTACCGCGACGGCCAGTTGGAGCAGGCGCGGGCGCGCGCCGGCGAACTCGAACGTTACTATCAAGACTTCCTGCCGGCGAAGCTCCTACAGATTCAGATCGGGCTCGACTCGAACGAGGCCGACACGGCGAAGCGCGGGGCCGACGACCTTCTGAAGAGACTTCAGGACGCGGCGCCCAACGGCGAGTTGACGCCGCAGCTCCTCGCCGACGTGAAGACGAACGCGCTCCTCCTGCGCGGGAAGGCCGCGCTCAGGCTCGCCGCGCAGACGCTGGCGCCGGGGCAGGCGCCTTCGCCCGCGCAGGTCGCTCCTGTGCGCGCGGACTTCGAGGCGGCGCGGCAGTCTGCGCCCAACTCGCCGCTCCCTTACGTCAACCTCGCGGACGCCGCCGCCGCCGAGCGCAAGTGGGACGAGGCGTGGCAGCATCTCGACCGCGCGCTCGCGCTCGACCGCTTTAACTCGCAGGCGCTGACCGCGCTCGTCAACCTCGGCGCGGTCACGGGCCGTCTGGGCGAGGCGCGCGCGCGCGTCGAGCAGTTGGCCGGCGAGCAGTCGAACAACCCGCAGCTCCAGTACCTTCTCGGGAACGCCTACCGCAGCGGGAACCAGCAGGAGCCGGCGGACGCGACGCGGGCCGAGGCGGCGTTGCGCCGCGCGGTCGAACTCGACGCGGACTTCGTGCCCGCCTACATGGCGCTCGGCGAAATCTATCTCGGCCTGCGGCAGCCAGACCGCGCCATCGACACATACAAGCGCGTCACCGAGCGGCGCCCCGACGACTTCGTCGCCTTCCGCATGATCGGTCTCATCGAGGCGGGCCGCAACAACCTCGACGCGGCGGCCGAGTCCTACCGGCGCGTGCTCTCCATCCGCCCCGACGAGCCGGTGGCGGCCAACAACCTCGCGGCCCTCTACGGCGAGCACGACAAGGGAAACCCCGAGGAGGCCATCCGCCTGGGTCAGGACGTGGTGCGCCGCTTCCCCAACGTGCCCGGCTACGCCGACACGCTCGGCTGGGTCTACTACCGTCGCGGGCTCTACCGCGACTCGGTCGAACAGCTCAAGCGCGCGGTCGAGGGCGCGGCCAAGGTCGGCGGAGACAACTCGCTCTACCGCTGGCATCTCGGCGCCGCGCTCGCCAAGAACGGCGACAAGGCCGGCGCCCGCCGCGAGCTTCAGAAGTCCCTGGAACTCGCCGCGAAGGAGGAGCAGCGCCCCGACAAACCTCCCACCCAGACCCCCGTCGAAGAGGTGCGCCGCACGTTGGAGAGCCTTTAGGAGGAACGATGAAGTAGGAACGCGGAACGATGAACTTAAAAGACTGATGTCTTCAGTTCAGCGTTCCGCGTTCAGAGTTCATTGTTCCGGCGAACGGAGTGAGCTATGAGTGTTGATTTCAGGCAGCGGACGCCGGGCGAGCTGGCGCGGATGGTTTGGCGGCGGAAGTGGCTGATCGTGCTGCCGACGGCGGCGGTGGCCGTCGCGGTGGCCTACGTGGTCTGGCGGCTGCCGAACGTCTACGAGTCGAAGACGCTTCTGACGGTGCGGCCGGCGGCCATCGCGGCCGGCATCGTGACGCAGCTCTCGGACAGCGACCTCACGATGCGCATCAACAACATCGGGCAGGAGGTGACGAGCCGCAGCTCGCTCGAACCGCTGATTAAACGCTTCGACCTCTACGCGCGCGAGCGCGCACGCGGCGCCTCGATGGACGAGTTGGTCGAGCGCATGCGCATGCGCGACATCCAGATCACGCTCAACACCAGCCGCGAGATCACCAACGGCTTCTACCTCGCCTTCCGTGGCGAGGACCCGCGCGCCACGCAGGCCATCACCGAGGCGCTCGCGCGCAAGTACGTGGACGCGCAGACGCAGACCGCCGGCGACGAGGCCAAGATCACCAAGGAGTTCTTCACCGAGCGCGTCGAGGAGCAGAAGGCGCGGCTCAAGGCCATCGACGACGAGCGGCTCCGCATCATGCAGTCGAACATCCGGAGCCTGCCGAGCCAGACGCAGGCGCTCGTCGGTCAACTCGCGGGCCTGCGCGAAGAGCAGAAGGCGCGCATCAACGAGATCGGCCGCCTCAACGACCAGATCGCCAACCTCAACCGTGGCGCCTCCGACCTCGACAAGGTCAGGCGGCAGCAGGTCGAGGAGGTCATCGCGCAGATGCAGGACCCGAAGGGCACGCCCGCCTACGCCGAGCTGACCCGCAGCAAGGCCGCGCTCGAAGCGCAGAAGCAGGAGTTGTCCGTCGTCTTCAAGCCGGCCGCGCCCGAGATGAGGTCGGTGCAGAAGCAGATCGACGAAATACAGCGGCAGATGGACGACATGGTCGCGGAGCACAAGCGCAAGGTCGAGGAGACGCGCACGCGACTCGAAGGGAAGGTTGACCCGCAGGTCGGCAACTACAAGGGCGAGGCGTCGCGCCTCCAGAACGAGGTCAAGCGGCAGCAGACGATGCTCGACCGCGTCGAGACGGACCTCCTCGCCGTCGCCGCGCAGATCAACCAGGTGCCGAGCACGCAGGTCGATCTCGACCGCGTCCAGCGCGACTACCAGACCGAGAAGGACAACTACGACAAGCTCGTTGACCTTCAGAAGAAGGCCGACATCAACTCGGCCGTGGCGGGCCGCGCGCAGGGCGAATCCATCGCCGTCATCGACCCGGCGAGTCTACCGCAGCAGCCGGTCGCGCCGAAGCGCCCGGTGCTCATGCTGCTCGGCCTCGTCCTGGGCCTCGGCGTCGGCTTCGCGCTCGCGGCGGCCTTCGAGGTGCCGCGCCTGCTGACCGTCCAGACGAGCGAGGACGCCGCGCACTACACGGGCCTGCCCGTCCTCGTCACGCTCCCCATGCTGCTCACCGACCGCGAGCAGCGCCGGCTCAAGGCGCGCCGCGCGGCGCTCGCGCTCGCGGCGGTCGTCGCCACAATCGTCAGCGCCCCCGCGCTCGCCTTCGTCCTCAACCGCCTGCACCTCATCGAGCTGCTGGCGTCGAGAGGATGAAAAGAAACGATGAACCAGGAACGATGAACGCGGAAGTAAAACAGTTCATCGTTCATCGTTCCTGGTTCATCGTTCCAAACTGGAGGTCAACGGATGTATCTGGACTTCTACGGACTGAAAGAGCTGCCCTTCGCGCTGACGCCGGACCCGCGCTTCATCTACTTCACGCCTTCGCACACGGAGGCGATGGCGAACCTGCATTACGGCATCGAGAGCGGCAAGGGGCTCATCGTCGTGACGGGCGAGGTCGGGACGGGGAAGACGACCATCCTGCGCTGGATGATGAACCGGCTCGACCGCACGGTGCTCGTCGCGTACCTCTTCAACCCACGGATGACCGTCTCGGAGTTCTACCAGTACATCTCTTCGCCGAAGCTTCTGGACGTGCCGCGTTGGGAGAGCAAGTCGGAGTTGCTGCTGCGCCTCGGCGAAGTTTTAGATTCGCGCCACTCGCGCGGCCTGCGCACGGTGCTCGTCATCGACGAGGCGCACGGGCTCTCGCCCTCCGTGCTCGAAGAGATACGGCTCATGTCGAACTTCGAGTCCGACTCGGCCAAGCAGTTGCAGATAGTCCTGACGGGGCAGCCCGAGCTGCGCGACGTGCTCAACCAGCCCGAGTTGCGTCAGCTCAAGCAGCGCGTCGCGCTGCGCTGCGAGATCAAGCCGCTGCCCGACATCGAGGAGACGGCGCGCTACATCGCCTCGCGCCTGCTCGCCGCCGGGGCAGAGCACACGGACATCTTTACGCCGTCGGCGGTTGACCTCATCTTCCGCTGCTCCGAGGGCATACCGCGCCAGATCAATAACATCTGCGACAACTCTTTGCTCTCGGGCTTCGCCGCTGGCGCGCGCCACGTCGGCCGCGACATCGTCGAGGAGGTCGCGGAGACCTTCGACCTCCTGCCGAACGCGCAGCGCGGCCGTCAGGCGGGCGAGGAGCGCGCGGCCTCGGCCCGCATCTTCACCGCCGCCGGCCGCTCGGAACTCTGGGCGGCCGAGGCGAGCAGTTCGGGCGCGGACGCGTCGGCCGTGGGCCGCGCCGCGCAGGTCAGCCACGAGCGCGAGGTCGAGCGCGAGTTAGTTGAAGGGGCGCCCGACACCGACGAGGTGGGCCGCGCCTTCCGCAGTTGGGACAGCAAGGGAGATTCGTGATGGGCAGAGTCTACGAAGCGTTGAAGCGCGCGGCCGAGCAGAACGGCGCGAAGGGGGCGGCGGCGACGGAGGCCGACCCGCGCGAGGAGAAGGGGCTGGCCCCCGCGCCCGAGACCAACGGCAACGGCCACGCGCGCGTGCCGGAGGGCGCGGCGCAGGCCCCCGAGTATCTCTTCAACGCGCCCCGACACTTTCAGTCGCCGGAGACGGCGCACACAACAGCGCCCAATGAGCAGACGTTGGCATCCGGTGGGTCGGCACTCCCCGCCGGGCAGGCTTCGCGTGCTGCTGGGGCAACTTTGGGCGCTGCCGGTTCGGCGCGCACGCCGGAATTCGTCTCGCTGGACGTTTCCGCCGCGCGCGTCGAACCACATCTCGTCGCCATCACGCAGCCGCGCTCGTCGCACGCCGAGCGTTTCCGCTCCTTGCGCACGCGCGTTCTGCACGCGGGCGAGCGTCGCAAGATGCAGGCGTTCGTCATCACCTCCGCCGGCATCATGGAGGGGAAGACGCTGACGGCCGTCAACCTCTCCTGGCTGCTCGCGCAGACCGACGGCGTCAAGGCGCTGCTCATCGACGGCGACCTGCGCAACCCTTGCGTGGCGGACTACCTCGGCCTGGACGCGCCGACGGGGTTGTCTGAAGTGCTCGCGGGCGAGGCGCGACTCGAAGAGACGATTGTGAGACTTGAGCCGGCCGGCCTGCACCTGCTGCCCGGCGGTTCCGCCCGCAACGACGTGGCGGAGATTCTCTCCGGGCCGCGCTTCCTCGCCGTGCTCAAGGAGGTGCGGCGCATGTTCGACTTCGTCATCATCGACGCGCCGCCGCTCGGCATCTTCACCGACGCCGCCGTGCTCATCAACCGCGCCGACTCCGCGCTCATCGTCGCGCGCGCCGGCAAGACGCGTTACGGGGCCTTGGAGAAACTGTTGGAGCCGCTCCCGCGCGAACGCCTGCTCGGCGTCGTGCTCAACGGCTCGGACGAGGAGTTGAACGAGCAGAACTACTACTACCGCCGCTATTCGACCGCGCGCCGAGGCGAAGGCGAAGGGTAAGGAGGAAGGTGTAAGGCTTGGCTTCGTCACGCCTGAACGTGAGGACGCTGCTGCTCATTATCGCGGAGGCTCTGCTGATCTTCTTCGCGATGGTGGCGGCGGCCTACCTGCGCCTCGGGTGGTCGGACGCCTACTTCGAGCTGAACGAGAAGTACGGCTTCCACAAAGCCGCCGTCGTCACGCTCTTCTGCCTCGCCGCCTTCTACCTCTACGACCTCTACGACTTCGTCGTCATGCACGACCGGCGCGAGCTGGTGCTGCGGCTCGTGCAGGCGCTCGGGCTCGCGTGGGTCGCGCTGGCGATTTTGATGTACCTCGCGCCGGGGCTGATGATCGGGCGCGGCGTCTCGCTCATCGCGCTGCCGCTCGCGCTGGCGCTGATGGTCGCGTGGCGCGTGGGCGCGCACTGGCTGCTCGGCCACCCGGACGTAGGCGAGAAGATTCTCATCGTCGGCTCGGGCGCGGAGGCCGTCGAGGTCGCGCGCGAGGTGCTCGACCGGCGCGACGCGGGCTACCGCGTCGTCGGCTTCGTGGACAGCCGCCCCGAACTCGTCGGCCAGAGTTTACTCAACCCGCGCGTCATCGGGCTGACGGACGACCTCGCCGCCATCGCGCGGCGCGAGGGCGTCAACCGCATCGTCGTCGCGCAGGCCGAGCGGCGCGGGCAGTTCCCCACGCGACAGCTCTTAGACCTGAGCCTTTCGGGCGAGGTGCACATCGAGGAGTGCGCGAGTTTTTACGAGCGGCTGACGGGGCGCGTCTCGCTGGACATGATGCGGCCGTCGTGGCTCATCTTCTCGTCGCGCGCGCGGCAGGCGCGTCTCTCGGCGGTGTTGCGGACGCTCTTCCACCGTGTGACGGCGCTCGTCGGGGCATCGGTCTCGCTGCCCATCGCGCTCGTGACGGCCGTGCTCATCAAGCTCGACTCGCCCGGTCCCGTGCTCTACTCGCAGGAGCGCGTTGGGAAGAACGGGCGCACGTTCCGCGTCTACAAGTTCCGCTCGATGCGCACCGACGCGGAGAAGAACGGCCCCGTCTGGGCGAGCAAGGCGGGCGACGCGCGCACGACGCGCGTGGGCCGCGTCATCCGCAAGATTCGCGTGGACGAGATACCGCAGTTCTGGAACATCCTGCGCGGCGACATGAACTTCGTCGGCCCGCGCCCCGAGCGCCCGCACTTCGTCAAACAACTTGCCGAGGAGATACCGTACTACGAGCAGCGCCACCTCATCCCGCCGGGCCTGACGGGCTGGGCGCAGATCAAGTACCCCTACGGCGCCTCGGTCGAGGACGCGCGCCAGAAGTTGCAGTACGACCTCTACTACATCAAGAACCAGAGCCTCGTGCTCGACGCCGTCATCCTGTTCGAGACCGTCAAGACCATCCTGTTCGGGCGCGGGACTTAAGACGATTTGAAATTTGAGATTCTTAAGGCCGCGCACGTTAGTCGTCAGATTCGGAGGTTTGAAGTATGAAGTCGAAACCGAGAGTCGCCGCCACGCTCTTCATCGCGCTGCTCGCGCTTGTGCCTTCGTCGTCGCTCGCGCGGGGGCAGAAGAAGGACGAACAGCAGAAGCCGAGGGCCGGCGAGCGCCTTGAGCCCGACGACAAGCGCGAGGTGCGCCCGGACGTGCCCGAGTCAGTGCTCGTCAACCGGCGCGAGCGCGTGGACGAGGAGGAGGCGGCCGAGATTCCTTCTTACAACAACTTCCTCACCTCGTACCGCCTCGGCCCCGAGGACGTGATCTCGGTCACGGTCTTCGACCTGCCGAAGTACTCGAAGTCGGGCATCATCGTCCCGCCCGACGGCCGCATCGACTACTACCTCGCGCGCAACGGCATCCACGTCGCCGGCAAGACGACGACGCAGGTCGCCGACGAGATCGCGCGCCACCTCGACGAGTACATCATCGACCCGAAGGTGACGGTCTCCTTGGAGAAGGCGATGTCGATGCGCTACGGCGTCATCGGCGACGTGGCGCAGCCCGGCGTGCGCGTGATGACGCGGCGCCTGAGCGTCGTCGAGGCTTTGAACGAGGCCGGCGGCGTGCTCGGCACCGGCAACAAGAAGAAGGTCGTCGTGCTCCACTGGGGGGCCGACCGCATGATCCAACAGACCGTCGTGGACGTGTCCGCCATCGAGAAGGGTAAGGCCGCCGACAGCTACTTCCTCAGCCCCGGCGACCAGATTTTCGTCCCCGGCAACAAGTGGAAGACGGTCAAGTCCGTGCTCGACCTGATGCCCGTCATCAGCTTCGCGCGCATCTTCACCGGCGGGTTCTGAAGCGTAGTAGGCAGTAGGCAGATGGCAGTAGGCAGTTCAGAGCGCCGCTGTCGAAACCTCTGAACTAATCCTTCAACGTGCATGACGCGGAGCGGCTGCCTGCTGCCATCCGCCTACTCTCCTTCGGTCATGAATAGTTTCAAATTTCAAATCTCAAATTTGAACTTGTTGACCGTGCCCGTTCGGCGGACCTTGCCTGTTGCCGTCTGCCTTTGGCTTTCTGCCTACTGCCTACTGCCTACTGCCTACTCGCAAAGCGCCGCGTGGGAGAAGCAGCGGACGGGGACGTTCGCGTGGCTGCACTCGGTCTTCTTCGTGGACGAGCGGAGGGGTTGGGCGGTCGGGGGGAAGGGCGCGCTGCTCTCGACCTCGGACGGCGGCGCGACGTGGGAGTTGAGAAAGCCCCCGACGGAGGACGCGCTGCGCGACATCTTCTTCCACGACGCGGAGACAGGCTGGCTCGTCTGCGAGCGCAGCATGTTCAAGCCGATGGAGAAGGAGGAGTCGGTCTCGTACCTCCTCAAGACCTCGGACGGCGGCACGACGTGGTCGCGCGTCGAGGTGACGCGCGGCCCGGACGTTGACCTGAAACTCGCGGGCCTGCGCTTCGCCGACCGCGAGCACGGCTGGGTCTACGGCGAGTTGGGCGCGCTCTTCTCGACGGAGGACGGCGGCGCGACGTGGGCGCGGCAGCGCGTGCCGACGCGCCACCTGCTGCTCGGCGCCTCGTTCCTCGACGCGCGGACGGGGTGGCTCTCGGGCGGCGGCATGACCGTGCTGAAGACCTCGGACGGCGGCGCGACGTGGCGCTCGGGCACGGTCTTCCTCCCCGCGAACGCCGGGGGGCAGCAGCCGGAGCAAGTGAGGACGGAACAGTATCCGGACGTGCAGGAGACGAGGGCGGTCGGCGGGCGCCGTCTCAACGCCGTCTGGTTCGCCTCGCACGAGCGCGGCTGGGCGGTCGGCGGCGAGGGCGTCATCCTCGCGACCGCCGACGGCGGGCGCACGTGGCGGCCGCAGGCGTCGGGCGTCGGCGACGACCTCAATGACGTGAGGTTCTTCGACGAGGCCGAGGGGTGGGCGGTCGGGCGCGGCGGCGCGCTGCTCCACACGCGCGACGGCGGGCGCACGTGGGCCGAGGCGAAGCGCGTCAACACGCACTCGCTCGAACGCATCTTTACCGTCGGCCGCCGCGCGTGGGCGGTCGGCTTCGGCGGGACAATCGTCGCCCTAAAGAATTGAGTCGGAGGGTCGCTTGATGAAAAGGTTATTGAAGTCAGGACCGGCGCTGCTGCTCCTCGCGTGCGCGCCCTGCGCGTGGGCGCAAGGCGCGGGCGCGTCGAAGGGCGGCGAGGTCGTGCGCGAGCGTCGCGTGCAGGCGGAAGCCCCGAAGGTCGAGACGACGCGCGAAGAGGCGGACGCGTCGGGCGCGTCGATTGAAGAGGTCGAGGCGTTGCGCGCGAAGGTCGAGGCGGCGTCGAACCCTTCGGAGCGCGCGCGCCTGCGCCTGTCGCTGGCCGATGCTCTGGCCGAGGGCGGCCGTCGCGCGGAGGCGGTCGAGGTCGTGCGCGCCTCCGTCGCGGACGAGAGGTTCGACCCTCAGTTCTACTACAACGCGGGGAACGCGCTCGCGCGTCTCGGCGAGTCGAACGCGGCGGCCGACGCCTATCAAAAAGCTATCGCGCAGCGGCGCGGCAACTACGCGCGCGCGCAGCACAACCTCGGCGTCGTGCTCACGCGTCTGGGTCGTTGGGACGAGGCGGAGGGCGCGCTGCTCGCGGCCATGCGTCTTGAGCACGACACGTACGCGGAGGCGAGTTACAGCCTTGGACGTTTGCACGCGCTGCGCGGCGAGTCGGGGCTGGCGGCGGCCGAGTGGACGCGCACGCTCCGTCTCAGGCCCGACCACGGGGACGCGGCGGCCGGGCTCGCGCGCACGCTCGCGGAGGGCGGCGACTCGCGGCAGGCGTTCGCCGTGCTCGACGCATACGAGAAGCGCGCGCGGCTCCGTGGCGCTTCGGTGCCGCGCGAAGTCACGGTCGCGCGCGGCGAGATCGTCGCGGCCGCGAACGTCTACGAGACGGCGCGCGCCGTGGGCACGATCCGCGCGGTTGACGCGGGCGCGAAGACGGCGGAGGCTTTGCCCGACTCGACGGCGCTCCTGCGCGGTGCGCGCGCCGCGAAGGGTGTGCCCGCGAAGTTCGTCATCGAGCAGGACGCTTTCAACCTCCTCCGCGACGCACGCGCGGCGCGCGCGAACGACCGGCCCACGGAGGCCGTCGAGCTGTACCGCCGCGCCATACGCGAGGGCGGCGGCTACCTCGCGCCCGCGAACATGGAGCTGGGGCTGACGCTCGTCGCCCTGCGGCGCAACGAGGAGGCGGCCACTTCATTGCTGGCCGTCGTGCGCAAAGAGGGCGCGCGTTACCCGCTCGTCTTCTACCACCTCGGGCGCATCTACGAACATCTTGGGCGTCTCGCGGAGGCCGGCGAAGCCTTCGCGCGCGCCGCCGAACTGGCGGGCGAAGAGAGCCCGCAGTTCTACGTTGACCTCAGCCGCGTCCGCGAGCGCGAGGGGCGCGGCGCCGACGCGCTCGCGGCGGCGGAGGCTTACGTCCGCGTGATGACGCGCGCGGGCGAAGCCCCCGAGTGGGCGCGCGAACGCGTCGAGAGCCTCCGCAAGAAGACGGAACAGACGGCGGCGCCGTCGAAACAGTAAGACAGACCCGGTTAAAGAATTACGGAGACACGGAGACGCGGCTCGTTGAG
>DASVGG010000167.1:0-27508 GCA_036379655.1 Pyrinomonadaceae bacterium | reverse complement strand
GACGAAGCGCCATCCCTCAACGTTGAGGTATGGCGCTTCACGGTTAAGCGTGCTGGCGCACGCTTTGGCGGGCAGGGATGCCCGCGCTCCCGGCGACAAATATTACTTCTTCGGCGCGGGCAGCGGCTTGTCGAAGACTTTAATGAGAATCATCGCGAAGTCCTTGCCGACGGTGCTGCGCATGTGCGGCGTGCCGCGCGGGACGACGATGAGGTCGCCCTTCTTCACGTCGATGTTCTGTCCGCCCTCGATGCGCGGGCCGCGCCACTCGCCGGGCTCGACCTCCTTCGGCGACTCCAACTTCCCACCGAGCGTCAGCGTGGCCGAGCCTTCGAGCACGTAATATACGTCGTCCGAAGCGTCGTGAATCTCCGCCGACGGCGCCGCCTTGCCGCTCTCGTGCTGAACGGCCACGCGCAGCTCCATCCCCTCGCCGCCGATAACCTCTTCGACCTTGTTCTCGGGGTGCAGCTTGCGCACAACATCATCCACGGACTTCGCGGACATGACCACGTACGGACGGATAGGGCTGCTCGGCCCGCGCTCGGCGGCGGCCTTACCCTCCGTCTGCGCCGACGCGCCCGAAGCGGCAGCCGCCACGATGATAAGAACGCACACAAAGTTTCTGATGTTTGATGACATGACGATAACAACCTCCCTTAACCGGCGTAGATCAACTCTAAGACTTCCGAAACCTTCTGCCCCGTGCGGCCGTCCACGCGCGGCGGCCTGCCTTCGATTACGGCGCGCGCGAAATCTTCGACGAGCGGCTGGTGCAGGTTCGCGTGCGGCGGGTGCGACTCGATACGCTCGCCGTCCTTCGTCCGCACACGCAAACGCCCTTCGTTCAGCACGTCGAGACGAATCGAGCCCTCGCTCCCGAAAATCTCCACCGTGTCCCGTGGCTCGCGCGCGGCGTGCGTGACCGTGACGACGCCCTGCGTGTCTCGCCCGAAGCGAAGGAGCGCGGTGGCAGTGTCTTCAACCTCGCGCTCGAAGAGGACGTTACCAACGAGTGCCCTGACGGCCGTCACGTCGCCGAAGAGGTTGATGAGAACTTCGATGCGGTGGCATCCGAAGTCGAACATCGGCCCCCCGCCCGAACGCTGTTTGCTCAACAACCAGCGGCGCGGGTTCTCGGGCGCGGGGTCGAAACGCTCGAACGCGTTCAACTGCGCGACGACCGGCACGCCTATCTCGCCCGACTCAAGTATCTGCTTGACGCGCTCGACCGCTGGGTAGAAGCGCCTGTAGTAAGCGACGCCGAGCCGCACGCCGTTCGCCTCGGCCGCCGCGTTCATGCGCTCGCACTCCGCGACGCTCAAGGCCAAAGGCTTCTCGCACAGCACGTGCTTGCCCGCCTCGGCCGCCGCGATTGCCTGCTCCGCGTGCAGGTGGACGGGTGTCGCGACGTAGACGGCTTCGACCTCAACGTCTTTAACGAGGTCGTGCCACTCCGCGTACCACCTCTTCGCGCCGAACTCAGCGGCGAAAGACTCGGCGCGTGCCGCGTCGGCGCGACTGACGGCGACGAGTTCGCAGTTATCAAGGTCGCGCAGGGCCGGCGCCACACGCTTGCGCGCGATGTCGCCGCAGCCGACGAGACCCCAGCCGATTTTTCTCGTCAACGGCTCTGCCCCAGCAACCACGCGGCGAGGTCTTTCGCGGCCTTGTAGTTCTCGAACTCGCGCGGCAGCTTTCGGCCGTCAACGTACTCGTTGTAAAGCCACGGGTCGCCGACGGCGAAGACCGTCCCGCGCCCGTGCTTCGCGACCGCCATGACCACGTCGCCGTTGTGCTCAAGCACCGACGACGCTGGTTTCGAGAGCGCCAGCGTCGAAAGCTCCTTCAGGTAGAGCGAGCGCGCCGTCTTGAAGATGGCGTGCCCGGCGGGGACTTTAACCAACCCTTCGACGAAGTTGTCGCCCTGCACGCGGTTCTTGCTGTCCTTGTTGAACTGGATGCCGAACTCTTTCGCGAGCGTGTTGAAGTGGTCGAACTCCGCGTTGCCCACGTCGTTGTGCAAAAGAACAAGTACGCCGCCCGCCTTCACCCAATCTGAAATCGCCTTCACGTGTTGCGGCTCGACGAAGTTCGGGCTCGGCGTCTCCTTCTCTGTGTCGGGGTCAACGATGATGTAAACGTCGGCGCCCTTCAGATTCCGCGCGGTCGGCGCCGCGCTCAGCGTCTCGGTCCTCGCGCCGTAGTTGCTGAAGACGCGGCCGAGAACGTTGAAGCCGGGATGCGGCCGCTCGTCCCACTTGTAGTGCCAGACGACCGAGCGCCCCGACGCGTCCTTCTTCACCTCGTGATTGAAGAAGTCGTCGAGCATGACGGTCTTGCCGCGCCCGATGCTGCGGCCCGTGGCCGCCTCCATCTCCGACGCCGCCATCAGGAACGCGCCCACGCCCTTCGCGTCGTTGGTGACGACCTTCTCGCTCAGATAGTATTCGTAGCTGCCGTCACGGTAAGGGTTCCCGCCGAGCCCCGCGACGCTGACCGTCCCTTTGAAGTTGATGCCGCCGCCCGGCGCGTCTTCGATGAACTGCTTCCGCATGCCGGCCCAGCCCTTCTGCGCGACCTTCAGGTACGACTCCGGCAGGTAGCCGAGCCGCACGGCCTTCCCAATCGAGTAGACGAACATCGCCGCCGCCGAAGACTCAAGGTAGTTGCCTTTCGAGCCGCCCTTGTCGAGTATCTGATACCAGAGCCCCGACTGCGGCTCCTGGTACTTCTCGACCGATGCCGCGAGACGCCCGAGTATCGCGACCAACTCGGCGCGCTTCGAGTGGTCGGCGGGAAAGTGTTCGAGCGTGTCCACGAGCGCCATCGCGTACCAGCCCATCGCGCGCCCCCAGAAGTGGGGCGAACGCCCGGTCGCGGGGTCTGCCCAACGCTGCTTACGCGACTCGTCCCATCCGTGGTAGAGCAGGCCCGTCTTCGCGTCGCGCGAGTGCGTCTCCATCAGGATGAACTGCTTCGCGATGTCGTCGAACGCCTCGCGCTCGCCGAACGTCGCGGCGTACTCCGCGTAGAAGGGCTCGCCCATGTAGAGGCCGTCGAGCCACATCTGCGAAGGGTAAATCTGCTTATGCCAGAAGCCGCCCTCGGACGTGCGCGGGTGGTTGCGCAACTGTTCGCGCAGGTGCCCGGCCGCCTTCGCGTACTTCTCCTGCCCCGTGATCTTGTAGAGCGTGAGCAGGAGTCGGCCCGACTGTACGTTGTCGATGTTGAACTCGTCCTTCTTGTACGTCTTGATCGTGCCGTCGTCGGCCACGAACTTGTCGATGATGCGCTTGAGGTACTCGAAGTAGCGCCCGTCGCCCGTGTTGAGCCAGACGGATTCGATGCCCGTGAGCAGCACGCCCTGCTCGTAGGTCCACTTGTCCGGCCGCGACGGGTCGCTCTTGACGGCCTCGGGCCAGAGCGTCATGACGGTCGTCGCCATGCGCTCGGAGAGGGGCGCGGCGGCCTGCCCGCGCGCGACTCCGGCGCAGTTGGAGAAGATGATGAGAGCGACGATTATTTTCGCCTTGAATTTCAAAGGGACATCCTCCGTAAAGAACTTCGCTTCAAACGTACATGACCAATCAGGGAGAGAAACTGTACAAACCCCGACCGAAAAAAGACCTGAACTTGTTAAATGGTTAGACCTTTGAGACTCGTTCGAGAATAAAACATTCGACAAATTAAAAAAATGTTTGTAGAATGCCCCGGTCAGAGAAAAAGCACGGCAGATTGATTTTACCGAGCCCTAAAATCCTCGCCGCCGTGGTCAAAATAAATTTTCAGCAGGACAAATGGTATGACCGATTTGAGTAACGAAATGTTCAAGACCATCGACCCCGAACGTCGCGGCACGACCTCGGAGGAGGTCATTTCGCAGCTCCGCGAGATGATCCACCGTGGCGACCTGCGCCCCGGCGACCGCCTCCCGCCCGAGCGCGACCTCGCCAAGATGCTCGGCGTCAGCCGCCCGACCCTGCGCGCCGGCATTCGCTCGCTCGCCGCCGTCGGAGTCCTTCAATCGCGTCAGGGCGCGGGCACCTTCGTCGTCAAGGCCGACGGGCCGCCCTCGCTCGACAGCAGCCCCCTGCGACTCATGGCCTCGCTCCACGGCTTCACTTCGGCCGAGATGTTCGAGGCGCGGCAGGCGCTTGAGATGGCCGTCGCCGGTCTCGCCGCCGAGCGCGCCACCGGCGACCAGATGGCGACGATGGCCGAAGAGGTCGCGGGCATGTTCGCCTCGCTCGACGACCCGGAACAGTTTCTCGTCCACGACGTACGCTTTCACCAGACGGTCGCGGCGGCCTCTGGCAACCGCATCCTCACGTCGCTGATGAACATGGTGGCGACGATCCTCTTCGACACGCGCATCAAGACCGTCAAGCGCGCCACCGATTTGAAGGAGTCGGCGGAGATGCACCGCCACGTCTACCGCGCCATCCGCGAGCACGACCCGGAGGCCGCGCGCCACGCAATGAGCGCGCACCTCTCGAAGGCGCAGAAGGCTTGGGAGGCGGAGACGCCCGAGGCGGACGGCCCCGATTCAAACAACTCCGAAGGCAACGGCGCCGGCCTCGCGCCCTAACGCGCGACGCGGGCGCCGCCGCCCTTCATCACGCGCTCGACCTCAGTGAGCGTCGCCATCGTCGTATCGCCCGGCGTCGTCATCGCGAGCGCGCCGTGCGCGGCCCCACATTCGACGGCCCACTGCGGCCCGCGCCCCATCAAAAATCCGTAGATTAAACCTGAAGCGAAAGAGTCGCCGCCGCCGACACGGTCGAAGATTTCGAGTTCCTCGCGCGTCTGCGACTGGTAGAGTTCGCCGTCCGCGTAGCAGACCGCGCCCCAGTCGTTGACGGTCGCGGTCTTCGCGTTACGCAGCGTCGTCGCGACGACCTTGAAGTTAGAGAACTCGCCGACGGCGCGCTCAATCATCTTCCTGAAGTTGCTCACGTCGAGCTTCGAGTGATGCTCGTCCAAGCCTTCGACTTCAAAACCGAGACACGCGGTGAAGTCCTCTTCGTTGCCAATCATCACGTCAACGAGTGACGCCAGTTCGCGATTGACCTCCTGCGCGCGCGCCTTGCCTCCGATGGACTTCCAGAGAGAGTCGCGGTAGTTCAAATCGTAAGAGACGATGGTTCCGTACTTCTTCGCCGCCTGCATCGCCTCGCGCGCGACCGCGGGCGTCGTCGCGGAGAGGGCACAGAAGATGCCGCCCGTGTGGAACCAACGCGCGCCTTCGCGGCCGAAAATCTGCTCCCAGTCGATGTCGCCGGGCTTAAGCTGCGAGACGGCCGTGTGCCCTCGGTCGGAGCAACCCAGCGCCGCGCGCACGCCGAAGCCGCGCTCGGTGAAGTTCAGGCCGTTGCGCACCTCGCGCCCGACGCCGTCGTACTTGCGCCAGATGACGTGCGACTGGTCAACGCCGCCCTGATAGATTAAGTCCTGCACGAGGCGGCCGACGGGGTTGTCGGCGAGCGCCGTGACGACCGCCGCATCGAGCCCGAAGCAACGCTTCAGCCCGCGCGCGACGTTGTACTCGCCGCCGCCCTCCCACACCTGAAACGCGCGCGTCGTGTGGACTCGACCCTCGCCCGGGTCGAGCCTGAGCATCACCTCGCCCAGACTCACCACGTCCCAACGACAGCTCTCTTTGGTTTTGACGTTCAGCAGTTCCGACATCTTCAACGTCCCTGTTAACCTTCGAGTTTCGCCGGTTCGAGCCGCGGCGCGAGGAGGTGTATGACGAGCAACGCGAAGAGGTAGGCCGAGGCGGCGATGATGAAGATGGGGACGTAACTCCCCGTGCGCTCCAGAATCGCGCCGACGACGAGGGCGATGAGCATCCCGCCGATGGAGCCCGCCATGCCGCCGATGCCGACCACGGAGCCGACCGCGCTGCGCGGGAACATGTCGGAGGTCAACGTGAAGATGTTGGCCGACCAGCCTTGGTGCGCGGCCGCCGCGATGCCGATTAAAATTACAGCCGTCCAGAGGCTCGTAGTCTGCGCGGCGAAGACGATGGGCACGACGGCCAGGGCGCAGACTAGCATCGCTATCTTGCGCCCGGCGTTGACGCTATAGCCGCGCTTGATGAGCGTGGAGGAGAGCCAGCCGCCGCCGATGGAGCCCACGTCGGCGATGATATATATGGTCGCCAAAGGCAGGCCGAAATCTTTAAGGTTGAGGCCGTGCTTCTTGTTGAGAAAGTCGGGCAGCCAGAAGAGGTATACCCACCAGATGGGGTCGGTCAGAAACTTGCCGAGGGCGAAGGCCCACGTCTGTCTGTGCGGCAGCAGCCGCGCCCACGGCGTCTTCGTAATGGGGTCAGGCGGGTCGGACTGGATGTAGGCCAATTCGGCCTTGGACAGTCGCGGGTGCTCTTCGGGCTTACGGTAGAGCAGAAGCCAAAAGCAGACCCAGATAAAACCGATGGCGCCCGTCAAAATGAAGGCCCACTGCCAGCCCCAGTAAATAGTGATGAGCGGGACGAGCAATGGCGTCGCCAGCGCGCCGACGTTCGTGCCCGCGTTGAAGATGCCCGTGGCGAGCGCACGCTCCTTCTTTGGAAACCACTCGGCGACGGTCTTGATCGAGGCCGGGAAGTTGCCGGCTTCGCCCAATCCCAAGGCGAAACGCGCGATGCTGAATCCCACGACCGAGCGCGCCAGCGCGTGCGCCATCGCGGCCAAACTCCAGACGACGACGGCGAGGCTGAAGCCCTTGCGCGTGCCGATCTTGTCCATCACCCACCCGACGCCGAGTAGGCCGATGGCATAGGCGCACTGGAAGTAGAAGACGATCCAACTGTACTCGATCTCTGAGAAGCCGATCTCGGTCTGGAGCGTCGGCTTCAAGATGCCGATGACCTGACGGTCGATGTAGTTGATCGTCGCGGCGAAGAAGAGCAGGGTACAGATGACCCATCGGAAACGCCCGACCCGGCCGGTGATGCCCTCGGCCGCGGCGACGGCGGCACCGGTCACGCTGGCACCTGCCGACATGGGCGGCGCGACTTCGGACTGCGACTTCGGGTAAGCGGTATCTTCGACCGGTTTGCTTATCTCGCTCATATTCTTTTCTCGCACCGCAGGGAAGGTTTAACTCCGGGCCCAAGTATTCAGAGTGGGAACACGTCGGGCGAAAGATATTCACGCCCTCCAACTCGGACCGGGATTTGGGGCCAATCAGGGGATTTGGTTATTACCTCTACACCTTCGGCCGTAGTGATGCAAGTCTCCTCGGCCTTCGAGCCGGTGACTGTCGGGTTCCATGCGAAAGCCTGATTCGCCTGGACTATCTCGTTGCTCGCCGGGTGCGCGACCCAATCGCGCGTGCGGTATCCGGCCGCGCCGCCCTGGTGGTGCTTCTGCTCTTCGCCGGGAAAGCCTTCTTCGGCGTAAGCGTCTGACGCGACTCTGTATAACTCCGAACCGACGGCGCCGGGCCGCGTCGCCGCCAGCAGCCTCGCGTTAACGCGAGCAGAAGCGAGCATGCGGCGTCTCAAATCTTCGTTGACCTCGCCCGCGCAGGCGATGCGCGAGAGCGACGCGACGAGCCCCTGGCGACGCGCGCATGTGACGAGCATGACGACACGCTCCCAATGCTTTTCCGTCGGGACGGGGTGGCGAAACTTAGCGATGCGCTCGTCCGCCGCCACGAGCGTCACGACCGAGCGCATCCCGCGCGCGGCCAGAGCGTCGGAGACACGACGCCCTATCTCATTCTCCGTCAGTCCCTGTGTGAGCGACCTCGCGACCGAGCCCATCACCTCGCCCGCGTCGTGACCGAGTTGTCTGAACCTCTCCAACTCCGGCGGCGTGAGCTGGTA
Organism: Pyrinomonadaceae bacterium; assembly: GCA_036379655.1. Classification (GTDB taxonomy): domain Bacteria; phylum Acidobacteriota; class Blastocatellia; order Pyrinomonadales; family Pyrinomonadaceae; genus QHXN01. Next base: position 19,668 of record DASVGG010000167.1, on the reverse strand, counting down.
ACGGCAACGCGAGACCGCGCCGTCGATACCCTTCACGTTCGGGCCGAGCGGCAGGTCTGAGCCGAGCGCGACGCCGGTCCCGACCACCTTCATCGCCAGGTCAGCGATGAAAGTCGGAGAAGCCTTCTCCTCCTCCCAACCGAACTCGACCGGCTCGAAGTCAGCGCCCGCGAGTTCCTCTTCGAGCATGCGCGCCAACTCGATGCGGCTCGCCAGAACGAAACGCTTCCCATCCGCCCGCACGACGAGCGCGCACGCTCCCTGCTCGCGGCTCGTGTCGATGCCGTTGTTGCCGCCGGCCGTCAGCCACGCGAAGTTCGGCTGCGCGACCAAGACCACGCCGCCCAAACCCTCCGCCGCCAACATCCGCGTCAGCCGCCCGGTCTTCTCCTCTATCTCCGCGTGCTTATCCATTTGCCTACTTATTGACTCCGCTCGCGAGGAAGCCGCCGTCCACGGCGATGATCTCGCCGGTGATGAAGCTCGAAGCGTCGGAGGCGAGGAAGACTGCGGCGCCGGCCAGTTCTTCGACCCTGCCGAAGCGCCCCATCGGTGTCCGAAGCAGAAACTCTTGCCCGCGCTCGGTTCCGTCGAGCAGGTGCTCGTTCATCTTCGTGCGAAAGACGCCGGGCGCGATGGCGTTGACGTTGACGCCGCTCTGCGCCCACTCGACCGCGAGCGATTTCGTGAGCGACGCGACTGCGGCCTTGCTCGCGGAGTACGCGGCGACCTCCGCGAGCGCGACGAAGGATGAGAGCGAGGCGATGTTGATGACGCGTCCGTAGCCTCGCGCGAGCATGTGCCGGCCGAATATCTGGCAGGCGCGCAAGGTGCCCATCAGGTTCGTCTCGATGACCTCCGCCCAGTCCTCCTCTTTAAAGTCCACGGTCGGGGCGCGTATCGTCCGACCGGCGGAGTTGACCAGGATGTCCACCTTACCGAAAGACCCGACGACCGAATCAAGCACGTCCTGGACGGAGCCGCGCACGGACACGTCCGAAGTCATCCGCAGCGTCTTGCAGCCGCGCCCTTCCAACTCAGAGGCGACAGCCTCGACGCGTTCGTCGCGGCGCGAGGTGGCGACTACGTCGGCGCCCGCCTCCGCCAGCCCGTGCGCGATGGCGCGGCCGATGCCGGACGTGCCGCCGAACACCACCGCCACCCTGCCGCCCAGTTCAAAAGGGGCGTAGCTCATCTGCTCACTTCCAACCCCCGTACACGGCCGCCGCGTACAGGGGCGCGGGCCTCGATTTCACTGCTCCGAACGGGCCGTCGCGCTACGCGGGGAATCGACGGCCTCTGGGTTGTAACATGCTTTTAAGAAGGTAATACCAATTAACCGGATAGCAACTATTGTGTAACACCACTCCGCAATTCCTGTCAAGTCATTTCACCTTGCGCCTCTCCGTTTCGATGACGATTCCCCGAGATGCTGTAATTTTCCTTGCCTTACCAATATTGTTTATGGTAAATAGTGTCTTCGATTTCATTAAGTGGTATAACCATTCACCGATTTTTTGCATCTAAGTCTCGGCAACAGACTCAGAGGCAATCCTCTTCAAGAGAGTTTCCAGCAGCAGGGTAAGGGGAAAATTTTGTCAGCTCCCAAACAAAATCAATTCGTCCGTCGCGTCGTGGGCGGCAACGTCTGGCTCGGCCGCGCCGACGCGGACGCGACCGCCGCGCAGTCACGTCAAATTAACTACGAAGTCCTTCCGACCGAAGAGGCGGTCGGCCGCGCGCAGTGGGAAGAGATTCAGCGCGCGGCGCGCGAGAAGGCGGGCGACCTCGTCATCATCCTGCTCGGCGGTCGCGGCGCGCAGGCGATGTACAAGCAGGTCGCCGAGATCGCGCGCACCGAAGAGGCGGACGAACTGCTCGGCCGCCTGCACGTCTTCACGCAGGACGCGCTGGCGCCGATGCGCATGGACAACGGCCTGAGCTTCGTGCGCGACTTCGAGCGACTGCTTGGGCCGGACTTCTTCAGGAAGGTGAAGAGCTTCACGCCGATGCGCACGGACACGGACGACCTCGAAGGTGAGTTGGCGCGTTATCTCGAAAGGCTCGACTCGCTGGGCGGCATTGACATCTTCTTCCTCGGGATGGGGCCGGAGCCGGGCGAGGCTTCGCACCTCGCGTACATCAAGCCGGGCTCGGGCGCAGCGGCCGGCGACCTCGCGGGCGTCATCCCCATCTCGCCGTCCATCCTCGAACACCACATCAGCAAGTTCAAGGTCGGCGGCAGCAGCGTCACGCCCGAAGACGAAGCGGAGTGCCGCGCGGCGTCCTACATTCTGACCCTCGGGCCGGCCGCCATCCTCGGCACGCGCCGCATCGTCCAGTCCATCGTTGACGCCTCGACCTCGCCGGCCAAGCCCGCGAGCTACAAGCGTCTGATCGAGACGGAGATTTCCGTTGACCCGGCCGAGCGCGCGCGACAGCTCGACGAGAACCCCGGCCTCTGGCTGCGACTCCACCCGAACGTGAGGTCGCTCATCCTCCCCGACGTGCTGCAAGCCTGAAGCCGCGGACGTGAGTCAAGTTCTATAATGCCCAGCACCACCTCGACACAGGCCCCGCCCATCGGCGACTACGCGATCATCGTCTCTCCGGAAGACAACCTCGCGGTCGTCAAGGAGCCGACCGCGCCGGGACTTGAGGTCGCGCTGCCCGGCGGCCGCGTCATTCAAGTCAACGACGAAGTCCCGTCCGGCCACCGCTTCGCCACGCGCGACATCCCTGCGGGCGAGTTCGTCCTACAGTACGGCCACCCCATCGGGACGAGCCTCGGCATACGCGAGGGCGACTACATCTCGCACGCGAACATGTCTGACGAGGTGCCCATCGTCCGCGACCTGCCGGAAGACCTCTCGACGCCCGCGCCCGACTACATACCCGTGTCGGAGCGCGCGACCTTTCAGGGCTTCCGCCGGCCGGACGGGCGCGTCGGCACGCGCAACTTCATCCTCGTCGTCCCGACCTCGATGTGCGCCAGCCACGAGGCGCAGCAAATAGCACTCCTGTCGGAGTTCCTTCACTACAAGCGCGAACGTTTCCCGAACGTGGACGGCGTCGTCGCCATCCCGCACAACAAGGGCTGCGGTTGCCAGGACGGCTCGACCATCGACGTGATGCTGCGCACGCTCTCGAACTACGCGGACCACCCGAACGTCGGCGGTGTCGTGCTGTTGGACTTAGGCTGCGAGAAGACGAACCTCGCACGGGTTGAAAAATATCTGCTGAAGCGCGAGAAGTCTTTCAACAAGCCGGTCGCTAAGATAGGCATTCAAGACGTGGGCGGCACGCAGGCGGCCATCGAGCAGGGTCTGAGTGAAGTAGAGCGGATGCTTCCCGAAGTCAACCGCATCGAGCGTGAGGAATGTTCTGTAAGCGAGTTAGTGCTCGGCGTCAAATGCGGCGGTTCCGACGGCTTCTCAGGCATCTCGGCCAACCCGAGCCTCGGGCGAGCAGCCGACACGCTCGTCTGCTCGGGCGGCACGGTGCTCATCACCGAAGTCCCGGAGTTCTGCGGCGCGGAGCACATCATCGCCCATCGCGCGAAGGACGCGGAGACGGGCCGCGCCGTCTATCGCATGATCGACTGGTATAAGGAGTACGCCTCGAAGTTCGGGGCCGTGCTGAATCAGAACCCGAGCCCCGGTAACGTTGCCGGAGGGTTGCTCAACATCACCATCAAGTCTTTAGGCGCGATGTCGAAGGCCGGCACGACGCGCGTCGAGGGCGTGGTCGAGTACGCCGAGACGCCGAAGGCGAAGGGACTGCACCTGATGCAGGGGCCGGGCTACGACCAGGAGTCCACGCCGGGCTTAGTCGCGGCCGGCGCGACCGTCGTCGTCTTCACGACGGGGCGCGGGACGACCATCGGCAACGCCATCGCGCCGGTCGTCAAGCTCGCCTCGAACGACGCCGTCTTCCAATGCATGTCGCGCGACATAGACCTCTCGGCCGGCGGCGTCCTCGACGGCACCGAGACCATCGACGAGGTCGGCGCGCGCGTCTTCGAGCACGTCGTCCGCGTCGCCAGCGGCGAAGTGCCGGCCCGCGCCGAAGAGCACAAGCACAGGGAGTTCCAGTTCTGGGCCGAGCAGACAGTGTCACTGTGATAAACGATGAACTAGGAACGATGAACGATGAACTGAAAGCAGTGAGCCTTAGTTCATCGTTCATCGTTCCTAGTTCATCCTTCATTACAAGGGGAGTTGTGAAATCATGCCCATAAGGAAAGAGGCCGCCTCATCGACTGGCGTCATCGACGCGCCGGAGCCGCGTGCGCCGGCCAGTCCGCAGGCGCATGAGCCGCAGGGACCGGCCAAGGCGACGTTGATGCTGTTGCGCCTTCTGCGCGCGGCCCAGCCCATCTCGCGCGCGGAGTTGGCACGCCGCGTGGGCGTCAACCGCAGCACGGTCACGGACGCCTTCAAACAACTGATTGCGGCCGGCGTCGTGCGCGAGGAGCCGACGCAACAGCCCGCGCCTGGCACGAATCGTGCGCTCGGTCGTCCCGCGCTCGCGCTCTCCTACAACGACGATTTCGGTTACTTCGTCGGCGTCAACGTCGGCGTGCGCCGCTCGACGGTCGGGCTCGCCACGCTCACGGGACAGGTCTTCGACGAAGAGGAGTTCGAGACGCCCGCCGCGCCCGCGGACGCGCTCGCGCTGATACGAAGAACCATCACGAGACTCTGCCAGCGCGCGCGCGGCCCGAAGTTGAGGGCGATTGGGGTGAGCGTCCCCGGTCCTACTGACGCGTCGCGCGAGCGAATTGTCTACGCGCCGCATCTCGACTGGCAGGACGTTGACGTGGCGGGCGCGCTGCGTTTCGACACCGACGGCGTGCCGAGCCTCGCGGGCGAGCACGTGCGCGTCGTCGTCGAGAATGACGCGACCGCTGCGGCGCTCTACGAGCTGCGGCTGCGCCTCGGGCGTGACGAGTCGGAGCGTCTGGACGACTTCGTTCTGGTGAGGTCCGGGACGGGGCTCGGCGTGGGGCTCGTCCTCAACGGCGAGGTCTTTCGTGGCGACGCCGTGGGCGAAGGGCTCGCGGGCGAGTTCGGTCACATGACGATTGTCGCGGGCGGTAAGCCGTGCGTGTGCGGCAACCGTGGCTGTTGGGAACGTTACGCCTCGGCGCCCGCCGCCGCGTCTCTTTATATGGGCGAGCGCGTGCAGTTGGGCGGTCAGGCCGCGCCGCGCTTCGTCGAGATCGTCGCGCGCGCGGAGGGCGGCGAGCTGCGCGCGCAGAGGACGCTGGAGCGAGTCGGCGAGTACCTTGGCATCGGCATCGGCAACGTCATGATGGGGCTCGGCGTGACGCGCGTGATCGTGAGCGGCCGTCTCGTCTACGGCTGGAAGTTCATGAGCGAGCCGCTTCACAACGCCGTCGCGCAGAGCATGGCGGGACGCCTGCACGGCTGGTCGGTCGAGTGTGGCGAGGCCACCGGCGCGGGGCTCGGCGGCGCTATCGAAGTCGCGGCCGAAGGCTTCATCACCTCGGGGCTCGTCTGATTCGATGCGTCAATCAATCACAACCTTCGTCACGCTGTTCACCCTCTCATGTCTGCTGCCCGTCGCGTCAGCACAGACGGCCGAGACGCGCGTTGGCGCGCCTTCCAAAGTCTGGGTCGCGGACAACGGCGACGGGACGTATAAGAATCCCGTCATCCACGCGGACTTCTCCGACCCGGACGCGGTGCGCGTCGGCGACGACTTCTACATGACGGCTTCGAGCTTCAACGCGGCGCCCGGTCTGCCCGTGCTGCACTCGAAGGACCTCGTCAACTGGAGGGTTGTCGGCTACGCGCTGCGCCGTCAGCCGCCGTTCGATGTCTTCGACAAGCCGCAGCACGGCAACGGCGTCTGGGCGCCCGCGATTCGACATCACGAAGGCGAGTTCTACATCTACTATCCCGACCCCGACCGGGGCATCTACGTGGTCAAGGCGAAGGACGCGGCCGGGCCTTGGTCTGAGCCCGTGCTCGTCAAGGAGGCGAAGGGCTGGATCGACCCTTGCCCTCTGTGGGACGAGGACGGGCGCGCTTACTTCGTGACGGGCGTCGCGGCCAGCCGCTCGGGCGTCAAGAGCATCCTCGTCGTCAGCCGCATGAGCCCCGACGGCACGCGCGTCCTTGACGACGGCGTGATCGTCTTCGACGGACACGACAAGCACCCGACGGTCGAGGGTCCGAAGTTTTACAAGCGCAACGGCTACTACTACATCTTCGCGCCGGCCGGCGGCGTCGAGACCGGTTGGCAGTTGGCCCTGCGCTCGAAGAACGTCTACGGCCCTTACGAAGAAAAGATTGTGCTCGCGCAGGGCAAGACCAACGTCAACGGCCCGCACCAGGGCGCGTGGATCGAGACGCGGACGGGCGAGTCATGGTTCCTGCACTTTCAGGACAAGGGGCCGTACGGACGCGTCGTGCATCTTCAACCGATGCGCTGGGTCAACGACTGGCCGGTGATGGGCGTTGACCCCGACGGCGACGGGACCGGCGACCCTGTGTTGACCTTTAAGAAGCCGAACGTCGGTAAATCATGGCCCGTCGCGACGCCGCCCGACTCCGACGAGTTCGACGCGCCCGGTCTCGGCATGCAGTGGCAGTGGCACGCGAACCCGCAGCCGAACTGGGCGTTTCCCGCCGGCCCGCTCGGCTATCTCAGGGTCTTCAACACGCCTCTGCCCGAGGGCCATAAGAACCTCTGGGACGTGCCCAGTCTCTTGTTGCAGAAGTTCCCCGCGCCGGAGTTCACCGCGACGACGAAGCTCACCTTCACGCCGCGCACGGATGAAGAGAAGACCGGGCTGCTCGTGATGGGGATGGACTACGCATACCTCTCCGTCAGGAAGAGGCCCGAGGGTCTCTTCGTCTCGCAGGTCGTCTGCAAGGATGCGGACAAGCAGGGAACGGAGAAAGAGAGCGCGGGCGTGCCTTTGAAGAGCAGCACCGTCTACCTGCGCGTGAAGGTCTCCTCGGGCGCGGTCTGCAACTTCAGCTACAGCGTTGACGGCAAGACCTTCACGCCCGTCGGCGAGCCCTTCACGGCGAAACAGGGCCGCTGGATCGGCGCCAAGCTCGGCCTCTTCGCCGCGCGCGTCGGCAAGACACGCGAGTACGGCTACGCCGACTTCGACTGGTTCCGGTTCGAGTAAGAATTGACACAGAGACACAGAGACACGGCTGGTTGAAATAACTCAACCAGCCGTGTCTCTGTGTCTATCGCTTTCTTTTATTCGGATTCCAACCGTCGGCGCCTGCGAGAACCTTCGCGGGCGTGATGGCTTTAGCTTCAGCCTTCGTCAAACGACGTGCCCACTGGACGCGCGCGGCGGTCTTCGCGCCCGGGCCGGTTGTGCCGAACTCAGCATAACGCACGGTCTTCTCGCGCTCGGGGAAGTTCCAGTTGTGCCAGCCTTCGGGTCGGACGGCTGCGGGCATCTCTGTGTTAAGGAAGGTGACGGCGGAGTACGCGCGCCAGGGTCGGCCGAGGTAGGTCTTGACGGCGGGCGACTCGGCCGTAATCTTGCAACGTGAGAAGACAAAGCCGTAGGGCTGGTTGTCGGGCGTCGAGGCGGCGGTCAGGTATCCGTCCTTCAGTGCGTGTATGTGGCAGCGTTCGAAGAAGGCCGTCGCCGCGCCGAAGATGAAATCGACGTGGCCGGCGATGTAACAGTTCTCGAAGTAATGCCGGCCACGGTTGAGCAGCACCGTGTCCTGCCACCCCAGGAAACGGCAGTTGCGGAAGACGACGCGGTCGCCGTCCACGCGCACGGCCAACGCCTGCCCGACGGGTCCGGCCGAGTTCTCGAAAGTGATGTTCTCGGCCGTGAAGTCGTCCGCGTCGATCTGCACGGAGGGCGTGCGGAAAGTTCCGATGGGCTTGCCGTCAACACCCTTGATGTTGGCGTTGAGGTCGTAGGTGAGGATTGTTTTAGACGCGTCCTCGCCGACGAATTTGAAGAAACGCTTTTCGCGCTGGACGTAGACGATCTCCTTATACGTACCCGGCTTGATGCGGATGACGACGGGACTGTCGGCCGTCCCCGCCGGCACGGCCATCACCGCCTCCTGAACAGTTTTGTACTTCGCGCTCCCGTCGGCGGCCACGACCAACTCGACGGGCGCGGCCTTCGCCTCACTCCAGAATAGTAAGAGGAGCATGAGAAGGACGCCGCCCGTCGTCAGACCTCTAGTGAGTCTTGTGCGGTTCATATTTACTGCGCCGCCGGTGGCGAGTTGAGGCTGCGACCTTTTTTGGCCGGCTCGATGGTGACGTTCTCGAAGCTGAAGGAGCCGGCGTGGTTCAGCACCTCGGCGGTCTCGACGCCTCGGAAGGTACAGTTGCGGAAGCGTATGTCGTCGATGGTCACGCCGGGGAAGCCGACGACCCACATGACGCGCGGGCTCGACGTGCTCGTCACGTTCTCGATCTGTACGTTACGCACGACTGGCCTGTGCGGCCCCTGTTCGCCGAAGTACAGGAGGTCGATGGTGAGTATGGCCTCGGCGACGCGGCCGACCTCGACGTTGCGCATGTAAACGTTCTCCAGGACGCCGCCGCGCTTCGCGTTCGACTTGAAGCGCAACGCGCGGTCGAGGTTCGGGCTGTCCATCTTGCAGTCTTCGACGAAGACGTTGCGGCAGTCGCCCGAAATCTCGCTGCCGATGACGACGCCGCCGTGGCCGTCCTTCATCGTGCAGTTGCGGATGATGATGTTCTCCGACGCGACGCCCACGCGGCGACCGTCGTCGTCGCGGCCCGACTTGATGGCGATGCAGTCGTCGCCCGTGTCGAAGACACAGTCCTCGATGAGCACGTCCTTCGAAGACTCGGGGTCGCAGCCGTCGTTGTTCGGGCCGTGGGTCTTGATGTTGAGGCCGCGCACGGTGACGTTCTGTGAGAGGACGGGGTGCACCTCCCAGAACGGCGAGTTGATGATGGTGACGCCCTCGATGAGGATGTTGCGGCTGCGGTAGGGCTGTATGAACGGCGGGCGCAGGAAGTGGCCCGCGCCGAAGACGCGCTGGCGGACGGGGACGCCGCTGTTGCCCATCTCGCGCAGGCGTTGCACGTCCTCATGCGCGGGCGAGCGAGCACCGCCCGGCCCGCGCCGCGCCCACTTCCACCAGTTGTCGTCCGACGCGTTGCCGTCGAGCGTGCCCTTGCCCGTGACGGCGATGTTCTGCTGCTCGAAGGCGTAGATGAGGGGCGAGTAGTTCATCAACTCCGTCCCCTCCCAACGCGTGAAGACGGCGGGGAGATACTTCGCGGGGTCCGTGAAGAACTTGAGCGTCGCGCCTTCCGAGACGTGCAGGTTGACGTTGCTCTTCAGGTGAATCGCGCCCGTCATGAAGACGCCCACGGGGATGACGACGCGACCGCCGCCCGCGCGGTTGCACGCCTCGATGGCCTTGCGTATCGCGTCGGTGTTGTCGAAGTCGCCGCCCGCGCGCGCGCCGAAGTTCGTGATGGGGAAGTCGCGCGCGGCAAACTTCGGCTGTCGTATGCGCGCGAGGATTCCCGGCACCGAGTCCCAACCGACGGCGCGGCGCGGGCCGGCGGCGCGCGGCCTCTGGTTGAATTTTATCTCCGGGCGCACGGACGCGGCCGCAGGCAGTTGAAACAGAGAGACGCCGAGGAGCATGACCGCGGCGGCGGTGCAAAAGAGCGTGCGTCGCATAGAAATATTCACCTCTTGTCGTCTGGGTTGGGCTGTTCGGGTTGCGCCGATGATAGCAGAAAGGGAAGTGGAGAGCGCGTGTTCCGCGCCCGTTTACGTGCCGACGAGAACGGCCTCCACGGTTGTATTTTTCTGCCTCTGTGACTGACTTCGAACCTTATGCTCCAGTTTTTGCAGCAAATAGGAGGATTCTGAAGTTTGATTAATTGGTCTGACCCTTTCAAAATCAACTTTGAATTTGGTCGGCAGACAAATTAACACAAATCTCACCCTCACAGGCAATCAAAATTCACTTCAAAGTCATCATAATCCGAAATTTTCCGATACGACTGACGGGAAATACATTGACTTCGTTTTTCGTCGCGTGTTATACGTTTACGCGAATTGGTGCTTACCATTTTATTTGCCCGTATTAATTTGGCTGCCCAATTCCCGCATTTTCTTGACGCGACCCGGTCGTCATCCCAAGGCGAGCCCGAAGTCCGGCCCTAATTCTTCAAACAAGGATGTTGACGATGAAAGTTTTCAGGACTCTCCTTCTGTGCGCCGCCCTGCTCGGTGTCGCCGCCCTCGCAATACCTTTCGTCGCCGGGGCCGCCGGCAACATTATCCTCAACGACACTTTCGCGGACGCCAGCAGCGTCAACCAGGCGCTCCCCAACTCCGCAAGAATTTTTAAAGGTCGTTCGACGACGACGCGCACGGACGCCGCCGGGTCTGTCACTTTCGACATGACCGCGACGGGCGCCAACTCGGAAGCCTTCTGGGGTTACTTCACCAACTCCGGCTCGCCCATCACGCTCGGCGTGGGCGATAAGCTCGCGGTCTCGGGCACCTTCTCTTTGACGGGCTTCGTGGGCGGTGGGCAGGACGTGCGCTTCGGCGTGCTCAACAGTCTGGGCACGCGCAACGCCAACGACCTGACGGGCGGGCAGAACGACGCGACCTTCGCGGGCGACCCCGGCTACGCGCTCGGCTACTTCGCGAGCGGCACGGGCTCGCCCTTCGTTATCTACCGGCGCACGAACCTGAACGTCAACAACGTCTTCAACACCTTCGGCGACTTCACGGCGATCCCCGGCGCGGGCGCCAACGCACGGCAGCCGCTCACGAACGGCACGCCCTACACGCTGAGCTACACCATCGAGCGCCTGACCTCCACCGACACGAAGATTACCGCCTCGGTGACGGGCGGCGCACTCAACAACCTCAACTACACCTCGACCGAGTCGAGCGCGACGCCGAACACTGCCTTCGACTACTTCGCCTTCCGCATCGGCGGCGCCAACTTCGCGCAGAAGATCGCCTTCACGAACTGGAAGGTCGAGCACACGCCCGCGCTGCCGGTCATCACCTCGCAGCCGCAGCCGACGAACCTGACCGTGCAGGTCGGCAGCAACGTCACGATGTCTGTCGCGGCCAGCGGCAACTCTCTCACGTACCAGTGGCAGCGCAACGGCGTCGCCATCGGCGGCAACGCCTCGGCCACGACGCCGACGCTCAACCTGACCAACGTGCAGCTTACCGACGCGGGCAACTACACGGCGCTCGTCAGCAACGCGAGCGGCGGCGTCACGAGCCAGCCTGTCGTGCTCAACGTCAGCGTTGACCCGGTCCCGCCGCCGCCCGCCATCACGACGCAGCCCGCCGACACCACGGCGGCCGCGGGCAGCGCCACGAGTCTTTCGGTCGCGGCCACGGGCAACGGCCTCTTCTACCAGTGGTTCAAGAACGGCGCGCTCATCCCCGGCGCGACGCAGGCATCGCTTCAGTTCGCTTCGGCGCAGGTGGCGGACTCGGCCGACTACAACGTCGTCGTCAGCAACTCCAGCGGCAGCGTGACGAGCACGACGGCGAAGCTGCTCGTCGTCTCGACGATGCAGGCAACCGGGTTCGCGCCGTCCAACTATGCTTCGGGCGTTGACGTGGACGCGCCGCTCTACGTGACCTTCAACCAGCCGCCCTCGGTCGGCACGACGGGCCGCATCCGCGTCTACAGCGAGTCGGGCGCGCTCGTCGATACCATCGACCTGAGCGCCTCGACGCAGTCGCGCCTGAACGGCACGGTCAACTTCAACTACCGCCCGGTCATCACCAACGGCAACACGGCGGCCATCTACCCGCACCAGAAACTCGCCTACAACACGAGCTACTATCTGACGATGGAGCCGGGCGTTTTGAAGGACGCTTCGGGTGCTCCGTTTGTCGGCTTCAGTGATTCTTCCGTCTGGAACTTCTCGACCAAGACGAGCGCGCCGGCCGCGGGCTCGACCGCGTTGACTGTCGCGGCCGACGGCACGGGCGACTTTGCGACGGTGCAGGGCGCCGTTGACTTCGTGCCCGTGAACAACACGAAGCGCGTCGTCATCTTCGTCAAGAAGGGGACGTACACCGAGATCGTCTACGTCCAGTCGAACAAGCCCTTCATCACCGTGCGCGGCGAGGACCGCAACCTCTCGGTCGTCCAGTACGCCAATAACAACAACTTCAACCCGACCTCGACGACGACGCGCGGCATGTTCGGTGTTGACGCCGCCGACTTCACGCTCGAAAATATCACGCTGCGCAACACGACGCCGCAGGGCGGCTCGCAGGCCGAGGCGTTCCGTGGCAACAACAACCGCATCGTCCTCAACAAGGTCAGCCTCTACAGCTTCCAGGACACGCTGCTGCTTCAGGGCCAGTCGAACCAGGGCGGCTTCGTCAACGACAGCTACATCGAGGGCGACGTTGATTTCGTGTGGGGCTCGGGCGCGGTCTTCTTCCAGAACACCGAGTTGAAGATGCTGCGCACCGATGCCTTCTACAACCAGTCGCGCAACGGCTCGGGGCGCAACGGCTACGTCTTCGTCAACTGCAAGTTCACGCGCGCGGCGGGCATCAGCGGCTCTTATCTGAACCGCATCGACCCGGACGACTTCCCGTTCAGCCAGGTCGTGCTCATCAACTCGCAGTTGGACGGCGTGCGCGCCGACCCCTGGCAGTTCAACAGCCCGACGAATGCCGTCACGGCCGCGAACTATCCCAACATACGCATGTGGGAGTACAAGAGCCGCGACCTCAACGGCAACCTCGTTGACGTGAGCCAGCGCGCGGCCATCTCGCGCCAGCTCACCGACGCGGAGGCCGCGCAGTGGAGCGACCCCACGTTCGTGCTCGGCGGCTGGACGCCGCAGACGAAGCTGACGGCCGCCGTCACGCTCTCGAACCTCGCGCAGAACTTCAACGGCTCGCCCGCCGCCGTCACGGTCACGACCGAGCCCGTGGGTCTGCCCGTCAACGTCACCTACAACGGCAGCACGCAGGCGCCGACGGCCATCGGCAGTTACACGGTCGTTGCAACTATTGACGACGCAAACTATCAGGGCTCGATGACGGGCACGCTCGTCGTTGACCGCACGCCCGTCTCGGTGCTGCTCTCGAACCTTGAGCACACCTTCGACGGCAGCCCGAAGGCCGTCAACGCGAGCACGAACCCCGTCGGCCCCATCGTCAACGTCACCTACAACGGCTCGGCGGCCGCGCCCACGGCCGTCGGCACATACAGCGTGGTCGCCACGATCAGCGACCCGAACTATCGCGGCGGCACCTCCGCCACGATGACCATCTACGCGCCGGGCACGGAGCCCGTGCGCGCCTTCCCCGGCGCGGAAGGCGCGGGCGCGAACGCGAAGGGCGGACGCGGCGGCGACGTGTACCACGTCACGAACCTCAACGACTCGGGCGAGGGAAGTCTGCGTTTCGGCATCACTTCGGCAACCGGGCCGCGCACCATCGTCTTCGACGTGGCGGGCACCATCAACCTCGCCACGCGGCTGAACGTCAACAAGTCGTTCCTGACCATCGCGGGCCAGACCGCCCCCGGCGACGGCATCACGGTCGCGGGCCACTCGGCGGTCGTCAGCGGCAACAACGTCGTCATCCGCTACATGCGCTTCCGCATGGGCGACCTGAACTGCCCGGCGGTGCAGGACGACGCGCTGTGGGTCGATAGGACTTCGGACGTTATCCTCGACCACGTCTCTGCTTCGTGGAGCGTGGACGAGACGCTGTCGGTGACGGAGTCGAACCGCGTGACCGTGCAGTGGTCGTTCATCACGGAGAGCATGAAGCAGTCGTGTCATGAGAAGGGGGCGCACGGCTACGGCTCGCTCATCCGTTACGGCACGGGGCAGGTCACGTATCACCACAACCTCTACGCGCACCACGACAGCCGCAACCCGCGCGTCGGCGACAACATCGGGCTCGACTTCGTCAACAACGTCATCTACGACTGGGGCGGCGAATCGACCTACAGCGGCCCGGCCGACGAGGGTAGCCCCCGCGTCAACTACGTGGGCAACTACCTCGTCGCCGGTCCCATGACGGCCTCGTCCAAGCTGCGCGCCTTCAGCAGCGGCGGCGTGACGACGCAAATCTACCAGTCCAACAACCTGCTCGACGGCGACAAGGACGGCGCGCGCGACGGCGTCAACAACGAGTGGTCGATGTTCATCGGCTCCTACACCAAGCGCGAGCCCGCGCGCTTCGAGTTCGCGCAGGTGGGCACGCACGACGCGGCGACCGCGTACGAGCTTGTGCTCAAGACGGCGGGGAACTCGCTCAAGCGCGACACGGTTGACGAGCGCGTCTCGGGCGAAGTCCGAAGCGAGACGGGCCGCCACATCAACTCGCAGTCCGAGGTGGGCGGCTACCCCGTGCTCAACCCCGGCCCGGCCCCGACCGACACGGACAACGACGGCATCCCCGACGAGTGGGAGACGAACCACGGCCTGAACCCGACCGACAACGCGGACGGCCGCGCCACGGCCTCGGGCGGTTACACGAACCTTGAGCTGTACCTCAACGACCTTGTGCCCGCGCCCGGCATCGACCCCTCGGCCGACATGGTCGCACCCGTCACCAGCGCCACGCTCTCGCAGGAGCCGAACGTCGCGGGCTGGAACAAGACGGACGTGACGCTCACGCTCAACGCCGCCGACAACGACGGCGGCTCGGGCCTGCGCGAATTGGTCTACAGCACGGGCGGCTCGTTCTCGCACGTCTACGGCCCGACGGCCGTCATCCCCGTCAACATTGAAGGCACCACGACCGTCGTCTTCTACGCCAAGGATCAGGCGGGCAACATGGAGACGGCGCGGACCGTCGTCGTTAAGCTCGACAAGACCGCGCCCGCCATCGGCGACGTGACGCGCACGACGCCCAACGCCAACGGCTGGAACAACACGGACGTTGTCGCGCAGTACACCGCGACCGACGCCGGCTCCGGCTTCGCCTCGGGCTCAACCTTGAACGACTCGCTGACCTTCGCCAACGAAGGCGCGGGCCAGTCGCAGACCATCGAGGTCGCGGACCTCGCGGGCAACACGGCGACGACGACCGTCTCCGATGTCAACATCGACAAGACGGCCCCGACCATCGACGCCGCGCGCGTGACGGCGGCGAACGCCGCTGGTTGGAACAAAACGGACGTGCTCGTCGGCTACAACGCGAGTGATGCCACGTCCGGGCTCGCCGCGAACTCGCCCGCGCAGGGTGCTTACACCTTCAACGCCGAGGGTCAGGGTCAGTCACACATCTTCACGGTCGAAGACCTCGCGGGCAACACCGCGAGCGCGAGCGTGGGCGACGTGAACATCGACAAGACGGCGCCGACGGTCAACGTCGTCCGACCCGCCGAGGGCGCCTTCTACAAGGTCGGCGAGTCGGTGCTGGCGGACTTCACGTGCTCGGACAATCTGTCGGGCAACGCGACCTGTGAAGGCACGGTCGCGGGCGCGAGCCCGCTCGACACGGCGACGGTCGGCGCGAAGACCTTCACGGTCAAGACGACGGACGAGGCCGGCAACCAGACGACGAAGACGGTTAACTACACGGTCGGCTTCGCGCTCGCGCCGCTCTACGAAGTGGACAAGGCGCACAAGGCCGGCAGTGCCGTCCCCGTCAAGCTGCAACTGCTCGACAACGCGGGCGCGAATCTCTCTTCGGCCGCCACGGTCGTGCACGCGCTCGGCGTCTCACTCATCTCGGCGGACACCTACGGGCCGCTGGCCGACGCGGGCAACGCCAACCCCGACCAGAACTTCCGCTTCGACCCGACCCTCGGCGAGACCGGCGGTTACATCTTCAACCTCAAGACGACGGGCTACGCCCCCGGCACCTACCAACTCTACTTCACGGTCGGCGCCGACCCGCACGTCTACACCACGCAGTTCCAGGTCAGGTAAGCCCGACCCCGAACTTAAACAGAAGGGGCTCCGGTTTCGGCCGGAGCCCCACTTTTTCAAGAGTCGGTTTTGTATTCAACTGTCCCGCACGTATAATGCGCAGTCGCCCGCCGTGGGTGTTTTCAAAAGCAGGTAAGCCACCGTTCCACCCCTCCCTTGTGCGACCGGTGACGCCTTTCACGGATGCAATCCGCTTCAACTGTTAATTTTCGACTGTGAGTTCGACGAGCCCGCTGTCGTTTCGTGTGCACGCTCGCGTCCCTTTACCTCCGGCCTTCTGACGCGTGAGGTTGTATCTCGATTGTATCAAGCAAGGAGTCGATTAAGTGCCCCGTAGACCTTCACAACGTTTCGCGGCGACCACCCTCGTGTCGCTTCTCGCCCTCTGCATGACGGTGATTGGCGTGGCGGCCGCCGGCCCCGGGTCAATCTCTTTCACCAACGCCGCTTTTACGGTTGACGAGGGCGGCGGCAACGCGACCATCACACTCAGCCGTGGCGGCGGCACCGACGGCGCCGTGACCGCGAAGGTCACGCCCACCAACGGCACCGCCGGCTCCGCCGATTACCGCTTCACGCCGGGCGCGTTGGACACAAGCTTCAACTTCAATAACTCGGGGCCGAACGACTCCGTGTCCGCCGTGCTGTTACTGTCGGATGGAAAGATTCTCGTCGGCGGGGGCTTCTCGAAGTACAACGGCACGAATCGGAACGGCGTCGCGCGGCTGAACGCGGACGGCACACTCGACACGATGTTCGTCCCGCCGGCCGCCCCCACCTCGGCCGTATGCGTCGCCGTGCAGCCCGACGGCAAGGTGCTGGTCGGCGGAAATCTGTCGCACCTCAACGGCTCGGCGCCGATGACGGGCATCACGCGTCTGAACGCGGATGGCTCCACCGACATGACCTTCGACCCGGGCACGGGCGCGGGGTCAAGCCAGGTGAGGGGTGTGGCGGTACAGCCCGACGGCAAGATAATCATCGCGGGGCTGTTCAACTCCTACAACGGCGTCACGCGCAACGGCGTCGCGCGGCTCAACTCGAACGGCAGCCTCGACCCCACGTTCGACGTGGGCGCGGGGCCGACCGGCGAGATCGCCACCGTCTACTCGATGCTGTTGCAGCCGGACGGGAAAATCCTGATCGGCGGCCCCTTCGACCGTTTCAACTTTATCGAGCGGGACTGCATCGTGCGCCTGAACACGGACGGGAGCGTTGACAACACCTTCGTGCCCCCCAACCGGACGCCGAGGTTCATGGTGTATGGTCTCGCGCTCCAGCCGGACGGCAAGGTGGTTGTCGGCGGCACCTTCTTTGCCGGCGTCAACTTCAACGGCGCCAACCCGACCGCCATGGCGCGCTTCAACGCGGACGGCAGCAAGGATAATTCGTTCGTTGACCCGGGGCTCGGCAGGCTCGTGGTGACGCAATGGATCGTCAGGCAACCGGACGGCAAACTCATCATCGGCGGGAACCGGAGGGAGACGCCGGGCGGGGAGTTGTTCCACCACCTCAACCGGCTCAACCCCGACGGCACCAAGGACACCTCGTTCAACGAAGCGGCAATCGCCGTCTACTCGACGGGCTTTGCGAGCGGCGCGGCGATGCAGCCGGACGGCAAAATCCTCGTGGGCGGGATGTTCTCGTACAACCCCTTCAACGCGGCGGACAGGCGTTACCTGCTGCGGGTTGACGGCGACATCTTCGTCAACTGGGCCTCGGGCGACGGCGCGGACAAGACGTTCAGGATACCCGTCACCGACGACGCGATTCACGAGGAGGACGAGACCGTCAACCTCACCCTGACGCCGCTGACCGAGGGCGTCACGGCCGGCGCCGTGCCGGCCGCCACGCTCACGATTATCGACAACGACCCGCTGCTTCAGTTCGGCAGCGAAACGTACAGCGTGAGCGAGGGCGCGGGCTCTCTCAGCGTCCCCGTCGTGCGCGTGGGCGCGCCCACGGGCCAGTCCACCGTCAGCTATTCAATCGTCGCGGACACCGCCACCCCCAACGCCGACCTCACCGTCTCTTCGGGCACGCTCACCTTCGCGCCCGGCGAGACGAGCAAGAACATCTCCGTGCCCCTCGTCAACGACGCCGTCAACGAGTTGGACGAGTCTTTCAGGGTCCTGATTACAAACGTCACGGGCGGCGTCGCGGGCATCACGCGTACGACCGTCACCATCAACGACGACGACCCGCTGCCCACGCTCACCGTCGGCGACGTGACGCTGACGGAGGGCGACTTCGGCACGACGGTCGCGAGCTTCACCGTCACGCGCAACGGACTCATCGACCGTCCGGTGGTCTTCACCCTCTCCACGGCCGACGGCACGGCCAGGGCCGGGGAAGACTACGTCACCTTCAACTTCCAGACCGGCATCGCCCCGCAGTTCGGCTCGATCAACGCGAACGTCACCGTCTATAACGACACCATCGCCGAGCCGGACAAGAGCTTCTTCCTCAACCTGACCTCGCCGGCCAACGCGACCGTCGCGGACGGGCAGGGGGTCTGCGAGATTAAAGACAACGACACGACGACGGGCGCGCCGACCGTCCAGTTCGCCGCGCGCGAGTTCAAGGGCTCGGAAGGCGCGGGCGTCATACAGTTGACCGTGACACGCGCGGGCGACGCTTCGGCGCCCGCGACCATCGCCTACGCGACCAACGCGCAGGGCGGGGGCTTCGTGGCCTCCGAACGAAGCGACTACACGTTGGCTCTGGGCACGCTCCGGTTCGGCGCGGGCGAGACGAGCAAGACCCTCAACCTCTTCGTCACCGACGACGCTTACGTCGAGGGAGACGAACTGCTCTCCGTCTCGCTGAGCGGGGCGACCGGCACCAGCGTCGGCAACCCCGCCACGGCGAACGTCCGCATCAACGACAACGATGCCGCGCCGTCGGCCACGAACCCCATCGACGAGACGCAGTTCTTCGTCCGCCAACACTACCGCGACTTCCTCAACCGCGACCCGGACGACGAAGGTTTCCAGTTCTGGACTCAGGAGATCGAGCAGTGCGGCGAAGACGCTCAGTGCAGGGAGGTGAAGAGAATCAACGTCTCGGCGGCCTTCTTCCTCTCCATCGAGTTTCAGCAGACCGGCTACTTCGACTACCTCCTCTACAAGGCGGCCTTCAACACGGGCGAGCGGCTGCCGCTCCGTACGTTCCTGAGCGACACGCAGGAGATCGGGCGCGACGTGGTGGTGGGCGCCGAGGGTTGGGAGCTAAAGCTCGCTTCGAACAAGCAGGCGTTCGCCGACGCCTTCGTCGCGCGCTCGAACTTCACGACCGCGTTCCCAACGACGTTGACGCCCACGCAGTTCGTTGACGCGCTCAACGCCAACACGGGCGACCCTCTGCAACCTGACGCGGGCGGCGCGCTCACGCAGGCCGAGCGCGACGCGCTGGTCGCGGGGCTGACGGCGGGGACGTTGACGCGCGCGCAAGTGCTCCGCGCCGTGGCCGAGAACGAAGAGTTCCGGCGTAGGCAGCTCAGCAAGGCTTTCGTCTACATGCAATACGTCGGGTACCTGCGCCGCGCGCCCAACGAGTCGCCGGACTCGAACTTCAACGGCTATAACTTCTGGCTCGGCAAGCTCAACGAGTTCAACTGCAACTACATCGCGGCCGAGATGGTCAAAGCCTTCCTCTCCGCGCCCGAGTACCGTCAGAGGTTCGGGCAGTAGGAGCGACACGACGCACAGACGACGAGGCGGCGGCCGAGCACGTGCTCGG
>DASVGG010000166.1:0-118340 GCA_036379655.1 Pyrinomonadaceae bacterium | reverse complement strand
GCCACGCAGCGGCGCATCACGGCGCACTTACGGCGACGCAACCGCCGCCGAGACCGGTATCTCAAGATCAGGTACCTTGGAGATACTCACAAAACGTAGGTGACAAATAGTCACATCAGCGATGTGACACTACGGTTAAGTCTCAAAGCTTCCACAGCACTCAAAACACGCAACACGACTTCTTTGGGCAGTTTCCGCAGTTCTTTCGCCGCCGAGCGCTTCCACTCGATGCTGTACTCTTCTGAGGCCATGTCGCGACTCTAACATCCTTCAGAAGATGTTTGCGGGGCGCACGGGAAACGCACGGGAAATCCTCACGGCAGCCCTTCCTGCTTTAACTCGGCAAGCAGTTCGTCGTGAGAGATGGTCGGCTCGTCCCGACGCTCCGCGACTGCGGCCAAGTCTTCAACGTCCTCTAACAGTTCTTCAAACTCGGCAATCGGCACGATGACGGCGGTCTTCTCGCCCGCGGGGTTCGTGACGTACTGAACCTCTGACTCAAGTTTCTTCAGGTCTAACATTTTCTTCCTCCAGCTTGGCTACATATTGCCAAGAACATCTGACTTAACCAAACACGCGCGGGAGGCGGGGGCGCCAGTCTTTGGGGAGGAGGTATTCCATGGCGTCGTCGACGGTGACGATGCCGGCGATGTCCCCGGCGTCGTCGACGACGG
The DNA here is from genome assembly GCA_036379655.1 of Pyrinomonadaceae bacterium. Lineage (GTDB taxonomy): Bacteria > Acidobacteriota > Blastocatellia > Pyrinomonadales > Pyrinomonadaceae > QHXN01. The sequence goes on along the minus strand of DASVGG010000166.1, from coordinate 117,666 downwards.
GCAGCGCGAGGAGGTTGTATTCGGCGATGGTCTCGGCCACGTCGCGCGCGGGGTCTTTGGGGTGCGCGAACTGAAACTCGTCGCGCATGACTTCGGAGAGCGGGTCGTCGGGGTCGGCGAGGATGAGGTTCCGGAGCGCGATGACGCCGCAGAGCCGCCACGAGGCTTCGTCCTCGACGACGTAGAGATAGTAGATCATGTTCGGCGTCTCGGCCATCTCCCTGAGCCGCGCCAGCGCCTCGCCCGCCGTCAGTTGACGCGGGAGCACGACGAACTCGGTCGTCATCAACCCGCCGGCCTCGTCGTCCTCGTAGGGGAGAAGCTCCTGCACGTCGGCCTTCTCCTCGTGGTCCATGCGTTCGAGCAGGTCTTCGGCCTTCTCCTCCGGCAGGTCGCCGAGCACGTCGGCCGCCTCGTCGGGCGACATGTGTTCGAGGATGTCGGCGGCGCGCTCCTCCTCCATGTCGCCGATGATGCGGGCCTGGTCTTCGGCGTGCATCTCTTCGAGGGTCTCGGCGGCCGTCTCGTCGTCCAAAGCCTCGATGACCTCGGAGCCGTGGTGGCGCGAGAGCGCCTCGGCGAGGCGCGCGATCTCGACGGGGTGGAGGCGCGCGAGCTTGTCGCGCGAGGACTTGAGCTGGACGGTCGCGGCGTCGGTCGCCAGGTAGCCCACGTCGGCCCAGTCGATGACCTCGACGGGGCGGTCGGTGCCGAAGAAGTTGTGCGGGGTCAGGCGTCGCCACAGTCCCGCGAAGGTCACGTCGGCGCCGGTGACGAGCCACTCGCCGCCCGACTCGATGAGCTGTACGTCGTTGACGCGCACGACGCGCTTGCCGTCCACGTCGATGAGCTGCTTGTCGAGCACGTCGCGCGCGAGGAGCACTTCGCCGTCGCGCCGCGCGAAGCGGCGCAGGTCGAGGATGTCTGAGTTGAGCCGGACGCCGCCCGCGTCGATGCGCGCGACGCGCGCGCGCGGGACGAAGAAGTCGCGGCGGCGGTAGCGCGCCACGAGCCCCGTCACCGGCGGGTGGTCGGAGCCGAGGCGGACGATCACGTCCTTGAGCGTCGCCACCCGCTCGCCCTCGACCTCGCTGATGGGCCGGCCGAGCACTTGCGAGAGATAGAGCATGTGAAATTATCGTCCCCGTCGGACGGCCGCATCATAGCACGCGACGTAAGACGGAGGGGTAATTAACCACGGAGACACAAGGGCACGGCTTTAAGAATCTGGAAGTTGAAATTGCCTGAGTCGTGCCTCCGTCTCTCCGTGGTTAATCTTTCATTCGCGGCGCGAGGGCGGGAGGGAATCGACGAGCCATTCGTTGAAGTCGCGCGCGGGGTCCACGTGGAAGGGCAGGAGCGTGATGGCCGGCGCGTGGTCTTTGACGGTCGCTTCGAGCGCCGTCTCGTTCTCGCCCCCGGCGGAGCGGCCACGGCGGCTGTAGGTGAGATATTCGAGCGTGAGGCGTTCGCCGACCGCAAGGATGACGGGCGTCGTCAGGTAGTTGTTGCTGGGGCCGTTCGAGGAGAAGCGTTCAGTGTAGCCCCGCGCGTCGTCCCTCGCGGAGAGGATCGTGATGGGCTGACCCGGCGCGACGATGACGACGGGCACGGAATTCCCGCCGACGGAGAGGTTGAAGCTGCCGGGCTTGACGGCCTCGAAGGTGGCGTGGAAGGTCATCGTGAAGCCGGGCGCGCGGTGCGGGCTGTAGTGGGCGCTCCGGCCGACGTATCGCATGAACTCCGCCGCCGGGTTGTGGACGGGCTCGCGGTAGAGCCCCGCCTCTTCCATGTCGCGCCAACGCTTCTCGTTCGCGGCGTCGCCGGGCGAGTGTGGCTGCGCGACGAGCGAGAAGGTGTGCTCGGTGTAGTCGTTGAAGACGACGGGGAAGATGACCGTGTCGCCGACGCAGACGAAGGTGTAACGGGGTTGTCGGGGGCAGCCGCGCGGGCCGACGCGGACGACCGTCTGGTGCTCGACGAAGGTGTAGAGCGGGTCTTGCGGGTTGGCGTGGTCTTTGTACCTGTATTTGTATTTAACGTAATAGTCGCCGGGCCGCTTCGCGCGCAGGTGCGCGAGCCAGTAGAGCTGGCCGCCGTGCCAGTTCGAGCGGCGCGTCAACTTGTCGCGCGCGACCTCGAAGCTCTCGCCGACGGCCGCCGCGAGCGCGCCGCGCAGACGCGACGCCTCCGCGCGTTGTGACGCGTCGGGCCGGAACTCACGCGCCTGCTCTTTCGTAGACTGCGCCGAGGCCGTCGCGCACAGGCAGAGCGCGGCGAGGAGGAAGAGGAGATGTCGGGTCGTCGTGTGCTTCTTCATCATCTGCGTATACTCGTCTTAGAGTCTCGTAGTGCGGGGCGATTTTAGAACGGCGGGCGGCCTTCGGCCTTGCGCCGCGCGCGCGCGCCGGAAGAAGGGTGTTGCAAAGGGTCGTCTCTTATCCTATCCTCGCACGCGTTCAGTTCAGACCGGACACCGCCGCTCTTATAGTTCTACTCCAAGCCATGTTGACAGTCGGGACGGAATGGCTCATCGAGGCGTCGGGGTGCGACGCGGGGGCGCTGCGCGACGTGGGGCGCCTGCGCGGCGTCTTCGCGCGCGCCATTCGTGAGCTGGGGCTGCGCGTCGTGGGCGAGCAGCACTGGCACAAGTTCCCGGGCGAGGGGGGCGCGACCGGGCTCGCGATGCTGACCGAGTCGCACCTCGCCTGCCACACGTACCCCGAGTTCGGCGTCGCCACCTTCAATCTCTACTGCTGCCGCGAGCGCCCCGAGTGGCCGTGGGCCGAGCGGCTCGGCGAGATGCTCGGCGCGGCCGACGTGTGCGTCCGCAGCGTCAACCGCGCGGCCGAAGAGACTCAAGCGCACGCGCGCGCGGGCGGGGGTGAAGGCTGATGGCGGTGCGCGCGAACTGCCCCGCGTGCGGCGCGGAGGTTCTGTTTAAGACGGGCTCGTCCGTCGTGGTCGTCTGCGAGTTCTGCCGCTCGGTCGTGGCGCGCACCGACCGTGGCTTCGAGGACTTCGGCAAGGTCGCGGACGTGACCGAGTCGGGCTCGCCGCTCGAAGTGGGACTGCGCGGCGTCTACCTCGGCGTCGCCTTCGAGCTGACGGGGCGCGCGCAACTACAGCACGCGGCCGGCGGCTTCTGGGACGAGTGGTACGCGGCCTTCGCGGACGGTCGTTGGGGCTGGCTCGCGGAGGCGCAGGGCCGCTTCTATCTCACCTTCCAGATTCAAGTCCCTTCGCCCAACGCGCTCCCCTCTTTCGACTCTCTACAGTTAGGTCAACAGGTCTGGGCCATCCCCGCGCAGCAGGCGCCGGTCGTCGCCGAGAAGGGGACGGCGCGGATGCTCGCGGCCGAGGGCGAGATTCCGTACCTGCTCACGCCGGGCGAGACCTATCTATACGCGGACCTCTCGGGCGCGGGGGGCGTCTTCGGCACGCTCGACTACGGCGAGCAGCCGCCGCTCGTCTTCATGGGGCGCGAGACGACGCTGGCCGAACTCGGACTGGCGCACGCGCAACGCACGACGGAGCGGGAGGCGCGCGCTGTCTCGGCAACGCAACTCAGTTGTCCGAACTGCGGCGGGCCGCTGGAGCTGCGCGCGCCGGATAGGACGGAGCGCGTCGGGTGCCCGAACTGCGGGTCGCTCTTGGACGCGAGTCAGGGGCGTTTGAAATATCTGAAGACGCTCGAACGGAAGGGCTGGGGTAAATCGATTCCCCTGGGCGGGACGGCGGAGTTCGAGGGGCAGCCCTTCAACGTCATCGGCTACATGGTCCGCAGCGTCGAGTTCGACGGCGTGCGCTACTTCTGGCAGGAGTATCTACTCTACAACCCCGCCGTCGGCTTCCGCTGGCTCGTCGAGTCGGACGCGCATTGGAGCTACGTGACCTCCGTGCCGCCGGGCGAGGTCGTGGAGTCGGGCGGTCGCGCGTCGCACGGCGGCCGGAGCTTCAAGATGTTTCAGGACGCGGTCGCGCGCGTCGAGTACGTCGAGGGCGAGTTCTACTGGAAGGTTGAGGCGGGCGAGCAGGCGCGCGCCGTCGATTTCGTCAACGCCCCGCTCATGCTCTCGAAAGAGGTCCCGGTCGCGTCGGGCAGGAAGCGCGGCGGCGGACAGTTGGAGGCCGAAGAGATCAACTGGTCGCTCGGCGCCTACACGCCCGTTAAGGAGATCGAGAAGAAGTTCAACGTTGACCTTCCTTCACCGAAGACCGTCGCGCCGAACCAGCCGTGGCCGCACAAGAAGATTTACGGCTACTGGGCGCTGCTCTCGGTCGTCGCGGTCGCGCTCGGGATGTTCTTCGTGGTGACGGCGCCGCGCAAGGTCGTCTTCGAGCAGACATACACCTTGCAGCCGAACCCCGGCGCCAGTCCGACGCCCGCCCCGACGGCCGCGCCTCGGCGGGGCGCGACGGCCGCCGAGTTACAGGAGGAGGCCCGCCAGCGCCTCGCGCAGGCGCTGGCGGCGGCCGCGCAGGCCGCTGCGGCGGCGGCTGAAGGGAACGAGAAGACGCAGGTCATCTTCACGGACCCGATTCAACTGAACGGCGGGCGCAACCTGCGCGTGACCGCGCGCGCGCTCAACGTGGACAACAACTGGCTCTACGTCGCCGGAGACTTCATCAACGAGGAGACGGGGCTCATCCAGCAGTTCGACCTGCCGATGGAGTACTACCACGGCGTCGAGGACGGCGAGTCTTGGAGCGAGGGCAGCGCGGACCAGGCCGAGTACGTTCCGGCGCTCCCCGAGGGGCGTTACACGATGCGGCTCGAAGCGCAGTGGGAGAACTGGAACCAGCGCACGCCGCCGCAGTTCGCCGTCCGGGTCGAGCAGGGCGTGCCGAGGCTCGTGAACCTCGTGCTCCTGCTCGTCGCGCTCTCGTTGCTGCCCCTGCTCTTCGCCCTGCGACACTTCGGCTTCGAGCGCCGTCGGTGGGCCGACAGCGCCTTCAACCCATACGCGTCGGGGGACGGCGACGACGGCGGTGACAGCAGCGATGACTGACAACAAACGTTCGACGCTCCGCGCGGCGGCCGCCGCACTACTCTTCTTAATCCTCCTCGCGCCCGTGCGCGCGCAGGTGGTTCGGAAGCCGGAGAACGTCCAACTCGCCGTGAAGGAGCAGACGTTGGATTCGCTGGCGACGAAGGCGGGCGCGCTCTCCATCGTCCGCCTCGGCGAGGAGACGGACCTGAAGATGGAATTGCGTCTGAACCGCAGGACCGTGCAGGACCTCAGCGGCAACATGTACGCGGGTTTCCGCGCGCACTTCCGCAACCTTGAAGTGGGCGAGGCCGTCGTGATGTCGCTCGGCAGCGGCGGCTCGGGCTGCCCCGAAATGTTCCAACTCGTCCGCGTCGAGGAGTCGGGGAAGGTGACGCTGACGGAAGAGTTCGGCGACTGCTCCGACTCGCCGACCATCACGCTCCAACTCCTGCCCGACGAGCAGATTTCGCTGCGCTTCCCCGGCTACTACCGTCTCAGTCAAGAGTCGGAGCCCGGCTTCCGCAAGCCGCCGCCGACGACCTGGGTCTACAAGAAGGGTGTGCTCCGCGAGTTGAAGCTCCCGGCGAAGAAGCGAGGTTAACGATGCTCAGCAAATTTTACCTGGTGCTCGGCGGCGCCCTCCTGCTGCTCTACGGCGCGGCGGCGTGGAGCGGCTGGGAGCTTTCGACCTCGACGCGGCAGACTTTGCCGGCCGACGTGCGCAACTCGCCGGGCGGCTACCGCTCTTTCCACTTCTGGCATTCCGGCTACCACGGAGGAAAATGATGCTCAACCTGTCAACGCCGGCGCACGCCCTCGGCCTGGTGGTGAAGTTCGAGGAGCTGGCGCCCGTGCTCGTCACGACGGCCATCTTCACCGCCTTCGGCCTGCTCGTCTTCGGCATCGCCTACTTAATCATCCTGAAGGCCACGCCCTTCTCCATCCGCAAGGAGATCGAGGAGGACCAGAACGTCGCGCTCGCCGTCGTCATCGGCGCCGTCATCATCGGCATCTCCCTCATCATCTCAGCGGCGATTCAAGGATGAGTAGGCAGTAGGCAGATGGCAGTAGGCAGTTGAAAGCGCCGCTGTCGGAACATCCGATTTAATCTTGCAACACCCTTAACGCGGAGCGGCTGCCTACTGCCATCTGCCTACTGCCTACTGCCTTATGAACCGCACGCCCATCCTGTTCCTCAACGTCCTCGTCATCGCGACGTGCGGGCTCGTCTACGAGCTTCTGGCGGGGACGCTCGCCTCGTACGTCCTCGGCGACTCGGTGACGCAGTTCTCGCTCATCATCGGCATCTACCTCTTTGCGATGGGGGCGGGGTCGTGGCTCTCGAAATTCATCGAGCGCGATTTGGCGCGGCGGTTCGTGGACGTGGAGCTGGCGGTGGCGGTGCTCGGCGGGGCGTCGGCGCCGCTGCTGTTTCTGACGTTCGCGCATCTGAGCTACTTTCAAGTCGTCCTCTACGGGCTCGTCTTTCTCATCGGCGTCGGCGTCGGGCTGGAGATTCCGCTGCTGATGCGGATCCTCAAAGACCACCTCGACTTCAAGGAACTGGTCGCGCGCGTGCTCGCCTTCGACTACGCGGGCGCGCTCATCGCGTCGCTGCTCTTCCCGATCTTCCTCGTCCCCAGACTCGGCTTGGTAAGGACGAGCCTGCTGTTCGGCCTGCTCAACGCGGGCGTCGGGCTGTGGGCGACGTGGCTGATGCGGCCCCTCATCACGGGCGGGGTGACGCGGCTGCGGGCGCAGGCGTGCGTGGTGCTGGCGCTCCTCGCCGTGGCCTTCGTCAAGGCCGACGCACTCACCTCCCTCGCCGAGGACGCGATGTTCGCCGACGACATCGTCTACACGAAGACGACGCACTACCAGCGCATCGTCGTCACGCGCAACCGCGCGGGCTTCCAACTCTTCCTCAACGGCAACCTGCAATTCTCCTCGGCCGACGAGTACCGCTACCACGAGGCGCTCGTCCACCCGGCGATGTCGCTCGCCTCCGACGGCGGGCGCGCGGTTAAGCGGGTTCTCATCCTCGGCGGCGGCGACGGGCTCGGGCTGCGCGAAGTTTTGAAGTACACGTCGGTCGAGGAGGTCGTGCTCGTGGACCTCGACCCGGACATGACGGAACTTTCGCATCGCTTCCCGCCGCTCGCGCGCCTCAACGGGAACGCCTTCGCGGACCCGCGCGTGCGCGTCGTCAACGAGGACGCGATGCTCTGGCTGGAGCGCGACGAGCGCCCCTTCGACGCGGCCGTCGTGGACTTCCCCGACCCGAACAGCTTCGCGTTGGGGAAGCTCTACACGACGCGCTTCTACCGCATGCTCAAGCAGCGCCTCACGCCGGACGCCGCCGTCAGCGTGCAGTCAACGTCGCCGCTCTTCGCGCGCAACTCATACTGGTGCATCGTGCGCACGCTCGAAGCGGCGGGCTTCAACGTGCGGCCCTACTACACGGCCGTGCCCTCGTTCGGCGTCTGGGGCTTCGCGCTCGCGCGCCGCGCGCCGTTCGAGGTGCCGGCGCGCGCGCCCGAGGTCGGGCTTAAATTTTTAGACGACGCCTCGCTCCCCGCGATGTTCATGCTCTCGGCCGACCTCGGCCCCGTGCCCGTCGAGGTCAACCGTCTCGACAACCAGTCGCTCGTCCGCTACTACGAGGCCGAGTGGCGCCGCTACGAGTGAGGGCGCACCGATGACTTACGAACGGGTCAAGCGGCGCACATACGAACTGCTCGAACGCGAGCTCGGCGAGACGCGACTCGATTACGCCGTCGATCTCTTCATCACGCTGCTGATCGTGACGAACGTCCTGGCCGTGATGCTGGAGACCGTCGTGTGGATCGGCGAGCCTTACCGCCCCTACTTCGCCGCCTTCGAGCTCTTCTCCGTCGCAATCTTCACCGCCGAGTACGTGCTGCGCCTGTGGTCCTGCACGTCCGACGCGCGCTACGCGGGGCCGGTGCGGGGGCGCCTGCGTTACGTACTCCAGCCAATGCCGCTGGTGGATTTGTTCGCCGTCGCGCCCTTCTACCTCGAATTCCTCGCCGTGGACTTCCGCATCGTCCGCGTGCTCCGCCTCTTCCGCCTGTTCCGCATCTTCAAACTGGCGCGCTACGCCGAGTCGATGCGGACGCTCGGCGTGGTGCTGCGCTCGCGGCGCGAGGAGCTTTTGGTGACGCTCTTCGTCGTGGTCGTGCTGCTGGTCTTCGCTTCGAGCGCGATGTACTACGTCGAGAGCGAGGCGCAGCCGCAGCAGTTCTCCAGCATCCCGGCGGCGATGTGGTGGGGCGTGGCGACGCTGACGACCGTCGGCTACGGCGACGTGTACCCGGTGACGACGGCCGGGCGTTTTCTGGGCGCGGGCATCGCCATCCTCGGCGTCGGGCTCTTTGCGCTGCCGACCGGCATCCTCGCCTCTGCCTTCTCCGAAGAGCTACAGCGGCGCCGCCGCAAGGAGTCGGCCCTCTGCCCGCACTGCGGGCGCGAGATAGAAAAGAAGTAGGCGGATGGCGGATGAAATCTTGCCGTTGAGAACTCTACTTTATTTAACCATTCAACGTTCATAACCCGGGGCGCACTGCCTACTGCCATCTGCCTACTGCCTACTGTCTTATGACCACCCGCCGCGAAATCCTCGCCGCCTTCCTCGGGGTGCCCTTCGCGCTCGCCGCGTGCGGCAGGCGCGAGGCCGCATCGACTCCGCTGCCGGAGGGCGAGATTGTCGGCGCGTCGGACCGCGTGGGACACCTCATCCGCGACGGCTTGAGGCCGGAGCCGGAAGTCTGGGAGAGGGCGGGCGTCGTTATCGTCGGCGGGGGCGTGGCGGGGCTCGCCGCCGCGTGGAGGTTTCTGCGCGCGGGCTTCGATGACTTCGTGCTGCTCGAACTCGAAGCAGAGCCGGGCGGGACGGCGCGCTCGGGCAGCGAGCACGGCGTCGTGCCTTACCCCTGGGGCGCGCATTACCTGCCCGCGCCGCAGAAGGAGAACCGCGCGCTCGTCACGTTGCTCGACGAGTTGGGCGTGCTCGAAGGCGCGGACGACGAAGGCGAGCCGGTCGTCGCCGAGCAGTTCCTCTGCCGCGACCCCGAGGAGCGCGTCTACTATCGCGGGCGCTGGTACGAGGGGCTCTACCTGCACGCGGGCGCGAGCGAGGAGGACGCGCGGCAACTCCAGCTCTTCAACGCGGAGGTTGACCGTTGGGCCGCGTGGCGCGACGCGAAGGGGCGGCGGGCCTTCGCCATCCCCGTCGCGAAATGTTCGGACGACGCGGAGGTCGCGGCGCTCGACCGCGTCTCGATGGGCGAGTGGATGCGCGCGCGGGGCTTCACCTCGGAGCGTCTGCGCTGGCTCGTCGATTACGGGTGCCGCGACGACTACGGGATGACGTTGGAGCAGGCGAGCGCGTGGGCCGGCCTCTTCTACTTCGCCTCGCGCATGAAGGGGCCGGGCGCCGAGGCGCAGCCGCTCATCACCTGGCCCGAAGGCAACGGCCGCCTCGTCAGGCATCTTTATGAGAAGGCCCGGAGCCACGTCCGCCTCGGGCTGGCCGTCGCGGACGTGCGGACGACTGATGTTGAGAGTGGTGCTGTCGGAAGTCGCGGCGGCGTCGAGGTCGTCGCGGTCGGGCGCGACGGTCGCCGAGGCATAGGCTTTCGCGCCGACCGCGTCGTCTACGCGGCCCCGCAGTTCTTAACGAAGTACCTTCTGAAGTCTTACCGCGAGGGCGCCACTCCCAAGCACGTCGCGGAGTTCGAGTACGGCGCGTGGATGGTCGCGAACCTCTTTCTCTCGGAGCGCCCGCGCGCTGGCTTAGGCTTCCCGGCGGCGTGGGACAACGTGCTCTACGAGAGCCCCTCGCTCGGCTACGTCACGGCCACGCACCAGCGCGGCCTGGAGCGCGGCCCCACGGTCTTCACCTACTACTACCCGCTCACCGACGCAGACCCGCGCGCGGCCCGCACGCGCCTCCTCTCCGCCGGCCGCGACGAGTGGGCCGAAGTCGCGCTCTCCGACCTCCAACGCGCCCACCGCGACATACGCACACACACCCGCCGCCTCGACGTGATGCGCTGGGGCCACGCCATGATTCGCCCCCGCCCCGGCTTCCAATGGGGCGGCGCAAGGCTTAAGGCCCAACAGCCCCACGGCCCCATCCACTTCGCCCACACGGACCTCTCCGGCATCCCCCTCTTCGAAGAAGCCTTCGACCACGGCCTCCGCGCCGCCGAAGAAATCCTCCACGCCCTCCGCCTCTCTTTCGACACTTTGAGGTAACCCGCCTGACCCCGCGCCCTTGATGTATAGTCTGCTTCTCTACGCCGCCGGCAGGTTCAGCAGGTAAGACTTTATTGCCTTGGCATCCTGCTCGGAAAAGTCCGGGAAGGTCTCGCGTTTATACTCAATCCACGCCGAGGCGTGCTGAACTGTCTCCGCGTCCAGTGTCAACTGATAGAGCAGGTCCTTATACTTTGAGTATATCTCTCCCCGACGTGCTTTTTCGGCTAATTCGGCTAAGAGCGCCCCGGCGACTTCTTTCGGACCATCTTGCGCTGCTCTAAAGACCAGCGACGATAAATCCCTAAATAGCCCGCGGTGAGTACCCATTCGACCCATTGCCGCCCCGACCCAAGGTTCTTGGGGATTCAACATCAGCGGTTCAATGAGGGCTTTTATCGTATTAGGTAGATACCTATATTGCCCTAGCATCGAAGTTAACGCTTCGTACTGTATGAAGCCCCGGCACGACAAAAGGAACTCCTGTTTATTTATTGGCAGATTATAATACGAATGTGCCCTAGCGAAGCCGTTCACCATCATGATAATAGCCGGGTGATAGTCCGCTTGGATAAGGAATTTGAACTCCTCAAAGGATAAGTTCACAAAAGCCCGCATACTCGTATTCGCATCAACGTCTCCTTCAATCAAAGAAATCACACTGATGTGATTTGGGTTGAACTGTCGATAAGTGTTGTAGAACTTCCAAAGAATTTCCCATGCCTTCAGCCGCTCGTTGTTCTTGACCGGGCTGTGTTCACCTCGCAGATGTTTCTGCGTAAGCTCCTCCGCGACCGCGCGCACTATTTCACTGCGGTCGAACAGGAGTGAAGGTACGAGGTCAATGACTGCTAACGGAAGTTGGTCGAAACGATCCTCAACGAGTTTGAGGAAAATTAGTTTCACTCCGGCGCTGTCAGCCGACGTGATGGAGGACAGGCAGCGAGAGAACTGCGGGCGGGAGACGAACTCATCGGGGCGTTCGAGCATGAGCTTGAAGGCAATAATCTGCTCTTGGATATCGTCGCTGTCGGCGGAGATGAGAAGGAGGCGGTCGAGGTCGCGGTCAACCGTGCCGTAGCGTTCGATCATGCGGAGCTGGACGAGGTCGGGTTTGTGGGCGAAGTCTTTGAAGATGTCGGCGACATCGGATTGCATGAGTTCCCACCAGCGGGCGAGGGCGGGGTAGTGGCGGACGGCGTGCCAGAAGGCTTCGTGGTAGGAGGGGTGGACGAAGTCGAGGCGGGCGGTCTCTGAATCTTCGTCGCGGCGCTCGACGAGGATTTGGTCGAACTTGGCGCGGGCGTTCTCAAATGAACCCGTGGGGATGCCGGGGAGGTGTTTGCGTTTGAAGAGGTAGGCGAGCGTCTCCATGTAGGCGGCCTCCACGTCCATCGAGGCGGCGGGCGTGCCGGGGAAGAGCGTGGCGGCGGAGGCGGCGATTTCGACGAGGAGGAGAAAGACCTGCTCGGGCGCGGGCAGGTAGCCCATCCAGTCGGCCAGCGCCTTGACCATCTCCTTCGACTCTTCGACGTGGCGGAGCACGTCTTCGAGCGTGGTCAGGGATTCCGACGTGCGGACGAAGAATTCGATGTTGTGCGGCGCGGGAAGCAGCGCGGGCAACTGCGCGTCGAGCGCCGCGAGGATGTCCGCGTCCGAGGCCCAGCGCGGCCGGTAAAAATTCGTGTAGCGGTGGAGGATGTCGAGCAGCGTCTCCGGCTGGTAGGACGTGTGGACGCGGATGCTCCGCTCCAGTTCGTTCAGACGCGCGTCGCTGCGCGTCTCGCCGACCGCCTCGCGAAAGACGTTGAGGCGCGTCGTGACGACCACGCGGACGCGCTCGTACTCGCGCGCGAGTTCGAGGAACTTGTCCAACTCGCGCGCGAAGACATCGGTGCGTTCGGTGCGGCGCTCCAACGTCCCGCCGAACGGATCGTCGAAGTGGATGATGCGCGGCACGTCGGTCTCGCCGACGAACAACTCCGCCAGGAGCCTCTGGAAGTCGTCGTTGTAGCGGAGCAGCAGGTTGACGAGACGGTCGTGCTGTATGTGCAAAGGCTCGTAGCCCGCGCGGTAATACTCCCAGAGCAGGTGGAAGGCCGTGTAGGTCTTGCCGAGGTGCGGCTCGCCGATGATGAAGACGACGTGGTCGCGTTCGAGCTTCCGGCGGATGTCGTCGTACTCGGTCGGCTTGACGTAGAGCTCGGGCAAATTCTTGAAGCGGCTGCGCGGCGCCTTCAGCTCGTGCCCGTAGCCGATGCTCTTGAGGAAGCCTTCGATTGACTGCGCGGAGTCGGCGACGACGGTGCCGCCCGCGCGGCCGGCTTCGAGGTGTGAGCGCAACTCGCGGAAGAAGTCGTCGAAACGCGCCTCGTCGCCGGAGATGATGCTGCCGAAGCCGCGCGTCTTGAGCACGCTGTCTACGCGGCTGCCGGGCTCGGGCGGCGCGGGGTTGACGAAGTGTATCTCGCCGCCCTCCTTCTCGAAGAGCACGTCGATGTCCCTGTCCTGAAAGCTGTGGCCGACGACGAGCAGGCCGCGATTGAGGTAGCGCGCAAGCTCCGGCTTAATCTTCTCCTCGAAGCTGAAAATCTCGTCCGGGGTGAAGGCGTAGCTGCCCGGCGAGGCCAGCGTGCCGTGCAGCTTGACGAGCTTGAAGGGCGTGCGCGGAGACTCCAACTGGTAACGCACCTCCTCGGGCTTGTCCCTGCCGTTGACCGAGACGACGAAGTGCTCCGGCTCGCGCCAGCCCGCGTCACCCAGCGCGCGCTCAAGGAGGTTGTCGAGGTTCGTCGAGAGCGCCAGTCCGAAGTAGCCGGCCGTGATGAGGCGCGCGAGGTCTTTGTAGCCTTCGGACGGCGTCGTGCTCTGTAAGAGGTGCCGGTTCAGAATCGAGAACTTCGTGTTGTGGTCGAGCCGCGCCCAACGCTCATAGAAGGCTTCGAGCTTGAGCCGCGCGACCTCCTTCGCCTTCAGCTCGCCGAACTCGGGGCTGAGCGCGGCGGCGGCCGCGACCGACGCCTGCCACTCCTCGAAGCGCGTGCGCTCGTAGCTCTCCAAAACGTCGTCGGCGAGCCGCGCCGTCGGCGAGCAGCCCGAGCTGATGGAGGCGCCCGCGCCGACGAGGAGCACGAACGGCTCGGCCCCCGTGCTTTTTCTCCCGGCGATGCTGGCGGCGAGCGCCCTGATCTTATCCGTCATGGTCGGTCACCAAAGGTTTGCGCTCGGCGACGAGTTCGTAGAGGGCGTTCTTGAAGAAGAGACGCTTGAGGCGGTCGCCCGCGTGGCGCGGCGGTCGCCGGCGCGCGGCGCGTTTGGCGTCGGCGACGTTGCCGCTCTCGTCGATGACGCGCAGCGGGAGTCCGTCGAAGAGCGCGCGGGCGCCGTCGAGCGTGAGGTGGACGGTGTGGTCCGCGAAGGGGCCGACCTCGAAGCGCAGTCCGGCGGCGTTCCACGCGGAGTGGAGCGCGGCGGCGGCCGTGTAGACGGGGTGGTGAAAGTTGACCGTGAAGTAGAGCAGGCCGCCCGGCGCGAGCACGCGCGTAAGTTCGCGTGCGATGAGCGCGGGGTCTTCGGCGTGATCGACGACGTTGTCGCAGAGCACCACGTCGAAGGACTCGTCGGCGAAGGGCAGGCGCTCGCCCGCGGCGGCGATGGTCCGCGCGCGGTGCTGCCACGCGGGGAAGAGCGCCGCGTAGTCGCAGGCCAGAGGGTCAACGCCCACGCCGCGCGTCGTGCCGAAGAAGAAGACGAGACCGTGCGCGCCGCTCCCGACTTCGAGCACGCGCGCGTCCTCTTTGATGGCGCGCACGCGCTCCAACTTCTCGCGCACGCGCGCCGAGCGTTGTCGCATCGCCTCGACGTAGTCGGCCTCGTGGCCGCGCGCCTTCGCGGCCTTCGCGCGCTGGTAGTGCAACTGTCGTTCGAGCGCGCGGCGCGCGCGCCGCTGCTTTGCCGTCTCGGCGTGTCCGTTCTGTTCGCTCATTGTTCTCCAGTAATCGAGCGCCCAAAAAATCTCTTCCGGGCGGGGCGGGCACAGTATAAACTCAGCCGCGCCGCGCGCGTATGTCCGCCGAACCCTTGACCAGCGTCGAAGCCGTCACGGCCGCCGAAGCCCCGGCCGTCGAGCCGTCGCGCGACGAGTCCGCTTCACGACGAAATTCGTGTTGGCTCTTCTCGCCGCGCGTGGACGTGTGCGTGTTCGGCGGGAGCGCGGTCGTCTCTCTGCTGCTGCTGTGGGTCGGGGCGCGCGCGGGGGCGTTGGAGGGAGATTCGCCGGACTGGGCGTGGGTGCCGGCGGTGCTTCTGGTGGACGTGGCGCACGTCTACGCGACCGCGTTCCGCGTCTACTTCGACAAGGAGGAGTTGAAGCGGCGGCTGTCGCTCTACGTGCTGGCGCCTTCGATTGCGTTCGTGATGTCGGTGGCGCTCTACTCCGAGTCGGAGGCGTTGTTCTGGCGGGCGCTCGCGTACCTCGCGGTCTTTCATTTCGTGCGGCAGCAGTACGGGTGGGTCGCGCTCTACCGCGCGCGCGCGGGCGAGCAGAGCGGGGCCGGGTGGTGGGTGGACGCGGCGGCCGTCTACATGGCGACCCTGTACCCGCTCGCGTACTGGCACGCGCACCTGCCGCGCCGCTTCTGGTGGTTCCTGCCGGGCGACTTCGCGTCCGCGCCCGCGTGGGTCGAGCGGGTCGCGTTTCCCCTTTACTGTCTCGCGCTCGGCGCGTACGCGGTTCGCTCGGCGCACGCGTGGCTGGTCGAGGGGCGCGGCAACCCGGGGAAAGATTTGGTGGTCGTGACGACGGCCGTCTGCTGGTACGCGGGGATAGTCGCTTACGATTCCGATTACGCGTTCACGGTGACGAACGTCGTCATCCACGGCGTCCCTTACGCGGCGCTCGTCTGGTGGTACGCGCGTGCGCGCGCCGCGCAGACGGGTAAGGTTTACAAGACGCTCGCGCGCTGGCCGGTCTTCCTCGCGACGCTGTGGGTGCTGGCCTATGCGGAGGAACTACTCTGGGACCGTGGCGTCTGGCACGAGCGCGCGTGGCTCTTCGGCGGCGCGTGGGACTGGGAGTCGCTGAAAGTCTTCCTCGTCCCGCTGCTCGCGCTCCCGCAGGCGACGCACTACATCCTCGACGGCTTCGTCTGGCGTCGCCGCTCCAACCCGCAACTCTCCAACATGAACAGTCAGTAGACGCATGCAGCAACAGACGACTTCTCAACAGAAGGTCCACCGTTTTCGCTGCCCCGGGTGCGGGGCCGACTTGCAGTTCGCGCCGGAGGACGGGAACCTGACGTGCCCGTACTGCGGGCGGCAGGAGCGCATCGAGCCGTCGGGCGGCGCCGTCGAGGAGCGTTCCTACGAGGAGTATCTGCAACTGCACGCCGACCGCATGGGCACGCTCGCCGAGGGCGCGCTCGAAGTCGCATGCCAGACGTGCGGGGCCACCGTCACCTTCACGCCGCCGATGGTCGCGGGCGAGTGCGACTTCTGCGGGAGCCCCATGGTCGCGCAGCCGCGTTCGGCCGACCCGGTGCTCGCGCCCGAGGGCGTGCTCCCCTTCCGCGTGACGCGGGACGCGGCCACGGGCTTCATAGGTAAATGGATCGGCTCGCTCTGGTTCGCGCCGAGCGCCTTGAAGCGGCTCGCCGGGCACGAAGGCGTCGGCGGCGTCTACATCCCCTTCTGGACTTACGACGCCCACGCCGCGAGCCTCTACACGGGCGAGCGCGGCGAGCACTATTACACGACCGAGAGCTACACAGAGCGCGACGCGCAGGGCAACGAGGCGCGGCGGACGCGGCAGGTGCGGCACACGCGCTGGTATCCCGCGTCGGGCACGGTCGAGCGTTGGTTCGACGACATCCTCGTCCCCGCGACGAAGTCTCTGCCGCCGCAACGACTCACCGCGCTTGAGCCGTGGGACTTGAATGAACTGACCGCCTACGAGCCCGCCTACCTCTCGGGTTACAAGGCGCAACGCTATCAAGTGAGCCTCGCCGAAGGGTTCGAGCTGGCGAAGCGGGCGGCCGCGCCCGTCATCGACGCGGACGTGCGCCGCGACATCGGCGGCGACGAGCAGCGCGTCTCGAACGTCAACACCAACTACTCGGCCGTCACCTTCAAGCACCTCCTGCTGCCCATCTACGTCGGCGCATATCGTTTTCAGGAGAAGGTCTACCAGGTCGTCGTCAACGGCCGCACCGGCGAGGTGCAGGGCGAGCGCCCCTACAGCGTCTGGAAGATCGCGCTCCTCGTCCTCTTCATCCTCTTCGTCGTCCTCGTCCTCGTCCTCGTCTTCGGCCGGCGCTAGAGGCGACGCCCGACGGCTTTAAAGACGGAGGCGCCCGGCGGCACACAAGTCCGCCGGGCGCCTCCGTCTTCAACCTGCCTTCCGTCTTCTACTGACCTGTGACGAGGAACACGTCCCACGCCCACCGGCCCGCCTTCGCCCCCTTCGCGTCGTCCACCTTCGCGCGGTAACGGAACTCGTTGCCGTACGCGTCTTTCTTCTTCGACTCCTTGTAGTCGAAGTGGAGCCGCGCCACGTCGAGCGCCGGCAGCGTGTGCAACTCTTCGGGTTGCGAGACGCCGTCGTGGTTACAGTCCCGCCACAGGCGCAGGTAGGCGAAGACGGCGTCTCGCCCGTCGAGCACGCCGTCGGAGTTGCCGTCGAGGTCGATGAGGACGGGGGAGAAGCAGGCGCCGTTGGTGAAGTATTCGTAGGGGCAGTTCATCTCGGGGACGACCTTCCCGCAGTCGAAGGTCATGACGGGGTCGAGGCAGTCGCCGAAGCCACCGCCGCCGAGGAGGTCGCTGCACACCTGCCCGGCCTCGTCCCAGAACAGGCCGAGCGCCGCGCAACCGGCGTCGCCGCGCGCCAGGCAGCAGAGGCTGCCGTTGGGCACGGTTGGGGCGGGACAGGTGCCGTTAATGCCCGGCGTAGTGCAACTAGCGGAGGCAATCCACGGCTGGCAGCAGTTGGAGCCGTCGTTGAGGTAGCCGAAGGGGCAGCCGGTGGCCGGGTGCTTGCAGTAGTCAACCTGCGGGCCGTTGAAGCACACGTCGCAACCGAACCATAAGGGCATGTTGCTGTTAGGAAAGTTCGCACAGGAGTCGCATGACTCGTTGGGCTTGCGGCCTTGCGGGTCGTTACACGGGCACGTCGGCGGCTCCGGCGTCGGGGTGGGCATTGGCGTCGGGGTCGGGGTCGGGGTCGGGGTCGGCGTAGGAGTGGGCGTCGGGCTACACCTGCCCACCACAGAATACACAGTGCAATATATGCCGGTACAGTTTGAATAACAGGCGTCTCCGGGTGATAGTTTGCCGCAGCTTTGCGCCCCCGTATTTTCATCAACCCAAGTGCTCATGTCGTCTTTACAAGTCGTCTCTTGCAACGGCATAGATGAAAAAGCCGAGGCGGATGACCTCGGCTTTGCTTCACATGGCTTGATGATAACCGGACTGTCGCCCGGGTCTGCCCACAAAGGAGGGAGGATAGGGCTCATTGAGGCGAGGCTTGGGAAACGGGTAGCGACAGGCTGGTCATAATACAGGATATTCAACCAGACTATCGGCTCTTGTCATCTCCAGAAGGAGCCATCGGCGAAGCGCGCCTCCTGCACGCCTATCGTTAACTGGAAACGGCCGTTGAGTTCGCCGCCCTTCGCCAGAGGTTTGAAGAGGAGGGAGGGGTGGATGGTCGAAATCTCTATGACCTTGGAGCTGTTGGCTTCCGCCCAAAAGTTTGCGAAGGGCGTCGTGCCTTCCAGCAGGACCTTCGACGGGTCGTCGTCGCTGGTTATCACCCACCTGAGCTGCACGGAGTTGACCGCCTTGGGGCTCCGGTTCTTAATCTCCAACCGTTTGACCTTCACCACCCCCGCGTATTTCCCGCCCGCGGACAACGATTGAACTATACTGACGACCACCGGCACCGAGGCGTCGCCCAACTGACCCTTGTCATACCCGAGGCCGTAGCCCCACCGGCCGCGCGGCTTCTGTTCCTTCACCTTCAGGTCGTCGTCGTTGAAATCTTTCTCGGCGTCTTCAGGGCTCCGGTTAGCGAACTCAGGGGGGAGTTGATTAACGTGCCCGTCACCAACGCTTGCTTCCACGGACGACGGCACCGTACCGGCTATGAACCCACAGATGAAGATAACCGCGAGTAAGAAGAAGATCGTGAAGGGAACGGCGTGCTGGCGGTTGAACATCAAGCGGAGTCTGTGAGCGTTCATGGCGTCACTCCTTTCGAGCGTTTGGTGAGCCTGGCGGAGCCCATGAAGACCAAAGCTGTGAGGTGGAGGGGGGCGATACTTCAGACGGCCGACTTATACGCCCGCCGCGCTGCGCCGTCAAGGTTCAGGGCCGGGGCCGTGGTCAGGGTCGGCGCGGGTCGGGAGGGGCGTCGGCGCGGGTGCGCGCGCGGCTTATTAGATTTCTTAATGAGCGGCGCGCGTCAATATCATACCCAAATTTTGGATTAGCGCTTGCCCGGCGCGGAAAAAAGTAGTATCACTAAGTCACCCTAAGCAGTTCTTAATTTCGGTGGTGCAGCCGTATGGACTTTCGCGGACGCGCGCCGCCCCGCAGTCGGGCCGAAGGCCGCAGGCGTCGCGCGGGTGCGCCCGACCGGAGTTCGAGGTTTCCGTCTCGCCGGGTTAGTGCCAAGAGTCACAAGACGGGTTTCGGGGAAGAGCATGCAGATTTTCCACCACAGCACCAACACCATCGCCAAGGTCAGCATCTTCGGCGGCATCTTCTTAGTCGCCGCCTCCGTCTGGGTGCTCGCCGAAATCAACCGCTCCTCCTACAACACGGGCCAGTTCATCGAGGTGCAGCAGCCCGTCCAGTTCTCGCACAAGCACCACGTCGGCGACGACGGCATCGACTGCCGCTACTGCCACACCACGGTCGAGTCGTCGAACACGGCCGGCATGCCGCCGACCAAGACCTGCATGAACTGCCACTCGCAGATCTGGAACGAGAGTCCTTACTTAGAGATCGTCCGCGCCAGCTACCGCGACAACAAGCCCATCGAGTGGGCGCGCGTCCACGACCTGCCCGACTTCGTCTACTTCAACCACTCGATCCACGTCAACAAGGGCGTGGGCTGCGCCTCCTGCCACGGGCGCGTGGACATGATGCCGGCCGTCTACCAGGCCGCCTCGCTCCAGATGGAATGGTGCCTGGCCTGCCACCGCGAGCCCGAACGTTTCCTGCGCCCGAAGGACCAGATCACCAACATGGGCTGGAACCTCGACGGCGACGCGGGGGACAAGAACAACCCGAACGACGACGTAACGGCCAACTCGGAGAACCGCCTCGGCGAGAACCTGGCGCCCTCGCGCCGCGAGCTGGGGCTCAAGCTCAAGCGCGAGTACCGGGTGCGCGACGCGGCCACGCTGACGAGCTGCTCGACGTGCCATAGATAGACCGCCGTAGGATTAGGCAGATGCACATTAAAGACACTTTCCCCGAGCTGTACCAGATTCGCAAGCGCCCCGTCTCCATCGAGGGCGTCCGCGCGAAGCTCCAGGAGAAGCGCGGGCGCGAGTACTGGCAGAGTCTCGAAGAGCTGGCCGGGACCGAGGAGTTCGAGGAACTTCTGCACCAGGAGTTCCCACGGCACGCCTCGGAGTGGGACGAGGGCGCGGACCGCCGCACGTTCCTGAAACTGATGGGCGCGTCCCTGGCGCTCGCGGGGCTGACGGGCTGCTCGTACCAGCCGCCCGAGACCATCGTCCCGTACGTCCGCAACCCGGAGGAGATCGTCCCCGGCAAGGCGCTCTACTTCGCCACCGCGATGCCGTTTTCGGGCGGCTGCGCGCCGCTGCTCGTGCGCAGTTACATGGGGCGGCCCGTGAAGGTCGAGGGGAACGACCTCCACCCGGCCTCTTTAGGCGCCGCCGACCTGTTCGCGCAGGCTTCCGTCCTCGGCCTCTACGACCCCGACCGCTCGCAGTACATCATCAACCGTGGCGAGGGGCGCCCCTACAGCGCCTTCCTCGGCGAACTGCTCACGGCGCTCGAAGGGCAGCGCGGGAAGCAGGGCGCGGGGGTCAGGTTCCTGACCGAGACCGTCACTTCGCCCACCGTCGGCGCGCTGATGCGCGACATCCTGCGCCGCCACCCAGGCGCGCGCTGGTACCAGTGGGAGCCGGCGGGCGGCAACAACGGTTCGTTAGGTATCAGGCAGGCCACGGGCGGCTTCGCGACGCCCGTCTACAACTTCGCCGCGGCCGACCGTGTTCTGTCGCTCGACTCGAACTTCCTTGAGTGCGGACCCGGCGCCCTACGCTACGCGCGCGACTTCGCCTCGCGCCGCCGCGCGAACGACGGCGACACGCGCGAGATTTGCCGCCTCTACGCGATAGAGACGACGCCGACCAACACGGGCTACTTCGCGGACCACCGCGTCTCGCTCAAGCCGAGCCAGTTCGCGAACTACGTGCGCGGCCTCGCGGCGGCCGTGGGCGCTTCCGGCCCCGCGCTCGCGGGCGGCGGCGCCGCCGCGCCGGACGACCGCGCCAACAAGATCGCCGCCGACCTCAAGGCGCACAGCGGCGCGTGCGTCGTCATCGCGGGCGACGAGCAGCCGCCGGAGATACACGCCCTCGCGCACGCGATGAACGCGGCGCTCGGCGCGGTCGGCAAGACCGTCAACTACGTCGAGCCGGTCGAGGAGAACCCGACCGACCAACTCAACGACCTGCGCACGCTCGTCTCGGAGATTGACGCGGGCGCCGTGGACATCCTCGTCATCGTCGGCGGCAACCCCGTCTACACGACGCCGGCCGACCTCAAGCTCGACGAGGCGCGGATGAAGAAGGTGCGCCTCGCCGTCCACCTCTCGCAGTACGACGACGAGACCTCGGAGTTGTGCCACTGGCACATCCCGCAGACGCACTTCCTCGAAGAGTGGGGCGACGCGCGGGCCTTCGACGGCACCATCACCGTCCAGCAGCCGCTCATCACGCCGCTCTATAACGGCAAGAGCGTGTGCGAACTGCTCGCGGCCTTCACGGACAACCCCGACCGTCGCGGCTACGACATCGTTCGTCAATACTGGCTGACCGAAGGGCGCGGCGCATTGCTCGCCGGCGCCACGGCGGCCGGTGCGTCCGGGGCCGCCACCCCGGGCGTTTCAAACGCGACTCCTTCAACGACCCCCGCGCCGTCCGGCGCTCCGGCACCGGCCCAGGGCGGCGGGACTGCCGCGACTTCGACAACTTCAACAACAACGACTCCGACTTCAACGGCCACGACGACGACGGCCGCGACGCCCGACGCCGCCTTCGAGCGCGCGTGGCGCCGCGTTCTCAACGACGGCTTCATCGCCAACACCGCGAAGAAATCCACCGGCGGAGGCGCGGGCGCGGCCCCGAGTGCGGGCGGCGCGACGGCTGCACCGCCGGCCACGGCTCCCACTCCTACGTCCGCGCCTGCTCCCGCCGCTGGCGCGTTCGAGATCGTCTTCCGCACGGACCCGACCGTCCATGACGGGCGCTTCGCCAACAACGGCTGGCTTCAGGAGTTGCCGAAGCCTTTGACGAAGCTGACGTGGGACAACGTCGCCATCATCAGCCCCGCGACCGCCGAAAAAATCGGCGTCGGCACCACGCCCGACGGCGCGATTGCCGAGAACTCCCCGCGCCGCGTCAACCGCCTCACCGCCAAGGGCGGCGAGATCGACGCGGAGACCGTGCGGCTCACGTATCGCGGGCGCGCGCTCCCCGACAAGAACAACAGGATGCACACGGACATCGTCGTGCCCGTCTTCATCCTGCCGGGCCAGCCCGACGACGTGGTGACCGTGCACCTCGGCTACGGCCGCTGGCGCTCGGGGCGCGTCGGCGGCAACCTGCGCGAAGGCCGGCGCGGCTTCAACGCCTACGACTTGCGCACGTCCGACGCGCTCTGGTCCGGGACGGGCCTCGGCGTCGAGGTGACGGGCGACAGCTACTCGCTCGCCTGCACGCAGATACACTTTCGCATGGAGGGGCGCGAGGTCGTCCGCGCCGGCACCTTCGCCGAGTGGACGCACGACCCGAGCCTCGCCCCCGCGCGCGAGCACAAGCCGGAGCCGCCGCAGCCGGCGGGCGAGAACCGCGAGCCCGAACACGGCGAGACGATGTACCCGCCCTACGACTACGCGCCGCACGAAGAGGTCGGACGGCGCGGCTACAAGTGGGGCATGGCGATAGACGTGGCGACCTGCGTCGGCTGCAACGCCTGCGTCGTCGCCTGCCAGGCCGAGAACAACATCCCCGTCGTCGGCAAGGAGCAGGTCGCGCGCTCGCGCGAGATGCACTGGCTGCGGGTTGATTCCTACTTCCGTGGCGCGACCGACACGCCCGAGGGCGTCTACTTCATGCCCGTGCCCTGCATGCACTGCGAGAACGCGCCGTGCGAGCCCGTCTGCCCCGTCCACGCGACGGTGCATAGCAGCGAGGGCTTGAACGACATGGTCTACAACCGCTGCGTCGGCACGCGCTACTGCTCGAACAACTGCCCGTACAAGGTGCGCCGCTTCAACTTCCTCCTCTATCAGGACTGGGACACGCCGTCTCTGAAGATGATGCGCAACCCAGAGGTCTCCGTGCGCTCGCGCGGCGTGATGGAGAAGTGCACCTACTGCGTCCAGCGCATCGAGTACGCGAAGATCGAGTCGGAGAAGGAAGGGCGCCGCGTGCGCGACGGCGAGATCAAGACCGCGTGTCAGGCGACGTGCCCGACCGAGTCGATTGTCTTCGGCGACCTGAACGACCCCGCGAGCCGCGTGGCGAAACTGCAAGCGCAGAAACGCCGCTACGACCTTTTGGCCGACTTGAACACGCGGCCGCGCACGGCCTACCTCGCCGCGGTGCGCAACCCGAACGGCGAGTTGGGCACGGGCGGGGCGGGGCACGGCGAGAGCGGCAACCGCGCGCCGCAGGGCGGACACGGAGGGGAGGCGTAACGGATGTCGCAAGAGAAATACGACTTCGCGCACGACGACGTAGGGATACACACCACGCCCGCCGTCATCGAGCCCGGCCACACGTTCGGGACGGTGACGGACAAGATCGGCTCCATCGTGCTGCGCAAGCGCACGCCCGTCGCATGGTGGATCGGGCTCGCCGTCTCCTTCATGCTGGCGAACATGCTGATGGGGACGGTGACCTACCTCGTCCTCACCGGCATCGGCATCTGGGGCAACAACCAACCCGTCGGCTGGGCCTTCGACATCATCAACTTCGTCTGGTGGATCGGCATCGGCCACGCGGGCACGCTCATCTCGGCGATTCTGTTGTTGCTGCGGCAGACGTGGCGCACCTCGATTAACCGCTTCGCGGAGGCGATGACGCTCTTCGCCGTGGCCTGCGCGGGGCTCTTCCCGCTGCTGCACACAGGGCGGCCGTGGCTCGCGTACTGGCTCTTTCCATACCCGAACACGATGGGGATTCAGCCGCAGTTCCGCAGTCCTCTGATGTGGGACGTGTTCGCGGTCTCGACCTACGCGACCGTGTCGGCGCTCTTCTGGTACGTGGGGCTCATCCCCGACTTAGCCACTTTGAGAGACCGCGCGCGGAGCCGCTTCGGGCAGATCGTCTACGGCATGGCCTCGTTGGGTTGGCGCGGGAGCGCGCGCCACTGGGCGCGTTACGAGATGACGTACCTGCTGCTGGCGGGGCTCTCGACGCCGCTCGTGCTCTCGGTCCACACCATCGTCAGCTTCGACTTCGCCATCGGCATCATCCCGGGCTGGCACGCGACCATCTTCCCGCCCTACTTCGTCGCGGGCGCCATCTACGCGGGCTTCGCGATGGTTTTGACGCTCGTCATCCCTTTAAGAAAGCTCTACGGGCTCGAAGACTTCATCACCGACCGCCACCTGCGCAACTCGGCGAAGGTCATGCTGGCGACCGGGCTCATCGTGGCCTACGGCTACATGATGGAGACGTGGACGGCGTGGTACAGCGCGAACACGTACGAAGAGTTCATGATGCGGAACCGCTTCTTCGGGCCGTACGCGCTCTTCTACTGGGCGCTGATTCTGTGCAACGTCATCGTGCCGCAGCTCGTCTGGGTGCGCCGCATCCGCCACTCGAACATCGCGCTCTTCGCCATCGCGATGTTCGTCAACGTCGGCATGTGGCTGGAGCGCTTCGTCATCATCCCCATCAGTCTGCACCGCGACTTCCTGCCCTCTTCGTGGGGCATGTACTCGCCGACCATCTTCGACTTCACGATGTTCTTCGGCACCATCGGGTTCTTCTTCTTCCTGATGTTCCTCTTCCTGCGCTTCCTGCCCGTCATCTCGATCTTCGAGATGCGGACGATGGTGCCCGGCGCACAGATTAAGGAGGAGGAGGCGTAATGGCTCTGAAGCGTAAGGTCCGGCCGGCGACCTACGGGCTGATGGCCGAGTTCGACAACCCCTCGGACGCGGTGGCGGCGGCGCGGCGCGTCCACGAGGAGGGCTACACGCGGGTTGATGCCTTCTCGCCGTACCCGGTCGAGGAGTTGTCCGAGGCCCTCGGCGTGCACAAGACGCGCATGTCGCTCATCGTGCTCATCGGCGGCATCCTCGGCGGGACGGGCGGGTATTTGTTGCAGTTCTACCTGCACACGATCTACTACCCGCTCAACGTCGGCGGCAAGCCCTTCCACAGTTGGCCCGCCTTCATCCCCGTCACCTTCGAGTGCACGGTGCTGGGGGCGGCGCTCTTCGCCGTCTTCGGGATGCTCGCGCTCAACGGACTGCCCGAGCCGTACCACCCGGTCTTCAACGCGCCGAACTTCGCGCTCGCCTCGCGCGACCGCTTCTTCGTGCTGATCGAATCGACCGACCCCAAGTTCGACCGCGAGCACACGGCGGAGTTCCTCCGCGCGCTCGGGCCACGCGAGGTGACAGATGTCGAACACTAGGAACGGTAGGCAGATGGCAGTAGGCAGCAGGCAGTTGGGAGGCGTGTGGCGCGCGTTGCGTTCAGCCCTCTTCTCTCGCCGGGTCGCCTACTGCCTACTGCTTACTGCCATCTGCCTACTGCTGACAGGTTGCCGGATGGACATGCAGGACCAGCCGCGCTACGAGTACTACGAGCCGGGCGACAAGAAATTCTTCCCCGACGGCGCCTCTTCGCGCGCGACGGTCGAGGGGACGGTGCCGCGTCAGCCGGGCGGGGCGGGCGCCTACCGCGACCGCGACGACTACTTCTACACGGGCAAGGCGGCGGGCGCGGCCTCGCAGGCGAACGCGAGCGCCGTGGTGCGCGCCAGCAACGTCCCGGCCGCCGGGGGCGGCACGGCCGCGACGACGGCGACGGGCGGGCCGGACGTGTTCCCGATGCCAATCGACAAGGCCGCCCTGGAGCGCGGGCGCGACCGTTATCAAATCTTCTGCTCGGCCTGCCACGGGATGACGGGCGAGGGCGACGGCATGATCACCCGCCGTGGCTTCCAGAAGCCGCCCTCCTTCTACGACGACCGTTTGCAGGAGGGCACGACGCCCGCGTCGCACTTCTTCGACGTGATTACGAACGGTTGGGGCGCGATGCCCGACTAC
Source organism: Pyrinomonadaceae bacterium (assembly GCA_036379655.1). Classification (GTDB taxonomy): domain Bacteria; phylum Acidobacteriota; class Blastocatellia; order Pyrinomonadales; family Pyrinomonadaceae; genus QHXN01. Next base: position 91,839 of record DASVGG010000166.1, on the reverse strand, counting down.
TCGGGGCAACTCGCGGCCGAAGACCGCTGGAAGGTCATCGCGTACCTGCGCGCGCTCCAGCTCAGCCGTCGCCTCAAGCTCGAAGAGCTCTCGCCCGAAGAGCAGAACAAGGTGAAGACGGCCGCGCAGCAACCCGAGGCCGGGCACGGCGGCACGCCTTTGCAGTCGCAACGTGGGGGGGAGCAGCACTAGGATGGACGCGACACCACACACTTTCGACGCCCCCACGGACCTCGGGCGCTACCGCATGCGCGCGCTGGTCGTCGGCGTGGCCTTCCTCGTCGTCGGCGCCGTGCTGGCGTTCCTGATGGGGCAGACGGCCGGGTACGGCGGCGTCGTCCACGTCCTGCGCTCGTACCTCGTCGGCTTCTTCTTCGTGACGGGCGTCTCGGTCGGGAGCCTCGCGTGGCTCTGCCTCGGCCACATGACGGGCGGCGCGTGGGCCATCACGAGCCGCAGGCTGCTGGAGGCGGCGACGCGCTGCATCCCGCTCTGCGCCGTGCTCTTCATCCCCATCGTCGTCTCGCTCTTCGTGCACCAGCACGGGAGCGAGGCCGGCGGCCACTCCGTCTCGGTCTACGAGTGGTCCGACCCCGCGATAGTCGCGGGCGACGTGGCGCTTCAGCACAAGAGGCCGTACCTCAACGTCCCGTTCTTCATCATCCGCGCCGTCATCTACTTCGCCATCTGGTTCGGCATGGCGCTCATCCTGAGCCGCTGGTCGGCGCGGCAGGACAAGACGGCCGACCCGCGCATACGGCGCCGGATGCAGGACATCTCGGGGCCGGGGATTCTGCTGTTCGGGTTGACGGTGTCGTTCGCGGCCATCGACTGGGGCATGTCCCTGGAGCCGCACTGGTTCTCGACCATCTACGGCCTCATCATCATGGCCGGGTGGGGGCTCTCGGCGCTGGCCTTCACGATCACGGTGGCGGCCTACCTCGTCCAGCGCGAGCCGATGGCCCACGCCTATCAGCCTTCGCACTTCCACGACTGGGGCAAGCTCCTGCTCGCGCTCGTGATGCTCTACGCATACTTCTCCTTCTCGCAGTTCCTCATCACGTGGGCGGGGAATTTGCCGGAGGAGATACCGTTCTACCTGCGGCGTTTGCGCGGCGGATGGCAGTTCATCGGGCTGCTCATCATCATGTTCCACTTCGCGCTGCCCTTCGTGCTGCTGCTCTCGCGGAACCGCAAGCGCGCGCCGCGCTCGCTGCGGCGCATCGCGCTGCTGATGCTCTTCATGCGCGTGGTGGACCTGGTCTTCTTCTTCGCGCCGTCGGTGCACCAGGGCGGTGATCCCGACTGGCACACCTCCGACCTCGCGCGCAGCTTCCTGCCGATGTTCGCGATGGCGATAGGGTTGAGCGGCATCTGGCTCTGGTTCTACTTCGGGCAGTTGGCCTCGCGCCCGCTGCTCCCGCTCGGAGAGCGCGACCTCGCACAGGCCATCGCCCCGGTGGAGGGACATCACTGAAACGATGAACGATGAACGATGAACTAAAGCAGTTGTCTTACAGTTCAGCGTTCATCGTTCCCAGTTCATAGTTGAGAAAGTTATGGCTCACGGCAAGCGCAAACGGGACAGCATTCACGAGACGCCGGACGTGTCTTACATCACGAACCCGGACGTGGCGCACGAGGAGTCGGACGTGGCGGTGCGCCCGCTCCTGTGGTTCGTGGGCGGGCTGACGGCCTTCACGCTCATCACCTGCCTCGCGATGTTCCTGATGTTCCAGTTCTTCAAGGCGCGCGAGGAGTCGCAGGAGCTGGCCCCTTCGCCGCTGGCGCGGCAGGGCCGCGAGCGCCTGCCGCCCGAGCCTCGGCTCCAACTCGCGCCGGGCTGGGAGGTGGAAAGGGACGGCAAGCGGCAGGACTTGTCCTACACGTCCGACAACAACGGCTACGTGCCGCAGCCGTGGTCTGAGTGGATTCTCGTCAACGAGCACTGGCAGCGCGAGTTGAAGAACTACGGCTGGGCCGACCAGCAGGCGGGCACCGCGCGCATCCCCGTCGAGCGCGCCATCGACCTCTACCTTGAGCGTCGCGCCAGGCAGCAGGGACCCGCGCCAGTGGTCGGGCCGCAACCTTCCGCGCCGAAGGAGCAGACGCCCTCGGAGTCCAGCTCGGGCCAGCAGCCTGAACGTAAGCATCAGTAGGCGGTAGGCAGACAGCCGTAGGCAGTTGTTAGGAAGTGAGAAGTTTTGTGAGAAGTAATTTCAAAGGCGAGTTCGCGCGGCGCGCGGTGTTGGCGGTCGGGCTCTTACTGCTCGCCGCTCACTGCTCACTGCTCAACGTCCAGGCGCAGTACGCGCAGCCGCCCGTGGGGCCGAGGCCGACGGGCAACTCGACCGAGATCTTGAAGAAGGTTGACATCGAGCAGCGGCTCGGCAACCAGATACCGCTCGACCTCAAGTTCCGCGACGAGTCGGGGCGCGAGGTGCGTCTGGCCGAATATTTCGCGAAGGGCAAGCCGGTCGCTTTGACGCTCGTCTACTACGAGTGCCCGATGCTCTGCAATCAAGTCCTGAACGGCGCGGTCGGCGCGTTCCAGGCGCTCTCGTTCTCGGCGGGCAAGGAGTTCGAGGTCGTCACCGTCAGCTTCGACCCGCGCGAGGGGCCGGAGCTGGCCGCGAAGAAGAAGGAGACCTACCTGCGCCGCTACAAGCGCGAGGGGGCCGAGGGAGGGTGGCACTTCCTGACCGGCGACGAGGCTTCCGTCAGGGCGCTGTCCGAGGCGGTCGGCTTCCGCTACGTGTGGGACGAGCAGTCGCAGCAGTTCGCGCACGCCTCGGCCGTGATGGTGGCGACGCCGCAGGGTAAGTTGTCGCACTACTTCTACGGCATCGAGTACGCGCCGAAGGACCTGCGCCTCGCCTTGGTCGAGGCGTCGGAAGGGAAGATCGGGTCGCCGGTCGATGCGCTCCTGCTCTTCTGCTACCACTACGACCCGGCCGCCGGGCGCTTCGCGCCAGTGATGGGGGTGCTGCGGGCGGCGGGCGTGCTGACGGTCTTCGGCGTGGCCGCGCTCCTGTTCTACCTGACGCGGAAGACGCGGCGGCGCGAGGAGGAGTTGAGCGCCGGCGGGCCGGCCTGACCTGTCGGGGCCGCCAGAGTACCGACCCTTCGCGGGAAGGGGAGTCCGAGGGAACCTGATGCAGTCGATTCCGTTACCGAACATAAACCTGCCCGTGCCGTTCTCGCCCGAGCAGGCTTCGACGTTCGCGCCGCACGTGGACATGCTCTACGTCTACCTCGTGACGCTGACGGCCTTCTTCACGCTGGGCATCTCGGCGGCCATCATCTTCTTCGCCGTCAAGTACCGCCGCCGCCACCACGGCGAGCTGCCGCGCCCCATCGCCGGCTCGATGGTGCTGGAGCTGACGTGGACCATCATCCCGCTGCTCATCTCGATGACCATCTTCGTCTGGGGCGCCTCCATCTTCTTCAAGGCGTACCGCGCGCCGCAGCAGGCGATGGAGATTTACGTCGTCGGCAAGCAGTGGATGTGGAAGTTCCAGCACGCCACGGGGCAGCGCGAGATCAACGAACTGCACGTCCCCGTCGGCGCGCGCGTGAAGCTGACGATGACGACCGAGGACGTGATTCACAGCTTCTACGTCCCGGCCTTTCGCATCAAGCAGGACGTGGTGCCCGGCCGTTACTTGCAGACGTGGTTCGAGGCGACGAAGCCCGGCAAGTATTATCTCTTCTGCACCGAGTACTGCGGCACGAACCACTCGGGGATGGGCGGCTACGTCTACGTGATGGAGCCGGCGGCCTACCAGCAGTGGCTCGCGGGCGGGACCGGGACGGAGTCGGCGGCGTCGCAGGGGATGAAGCTCTTCCAGCAGCGCGGCTGCGCCTCGTGTCACCAGGTGGACCCGGGCGGGCAGCAGGGGCGCGGGCCGACGCTGTACGGCATCTTCGGCAGGCAGCAGCAGGTCGAGGGCGGCGGCGCGGTGACGGTGGACGAGGCTTACGTCCGCGAGTCGATCCTCAACCCGCAGGCGCACATCGCCGCGGGCTTCCAGAACATCATGCCGACCTTCCAGGGGCAGCTCAACGAGGAGCAGATACTACAGCTCGTCGCATACATCCGCTCGCTCGGGCCGGCGGGGCAGCAGCCGCAGCAGGGCGGCGCGGGCGCGCAGACGACGGGCGGAACGACCACGGGCGGCGTCCCGCCGCCGCAGCAGCGCGCGAACCCCACGGGGCCGACCAGCGAGCGGCAGGGCAGCCCCGCGCCGCAAGTCCCGCCGGGCGGCAACACCGGCAACGCGAACCGTCAACAGTGACGACGGCTTGAGACGAAGGCCAGGGCAGTTTTAGGGAAGACGCATTTATGAGCACGAACACGACAGCGGCGGAGGCGCGGGCGCAGGAGTGGCGCAGCCGCTTCCCGACGGTCAACTACCTGAACGCCGACTACGGCATCAAGTCGTGGCTGCTGACGAAGGACCACAAGAGGATCGCCATCCTCTACCTCATCTCCGTGACCTTCTTCTTCGCCATCGGCGGCGCGTACGCGGCGGCCATCCGGCTGGAGCTGCTGACGCCGCTCGGCGACATGATGCAGTCGCACACGTACAACAAGGTCTTCACGCACCACGGAATCATGATGGTCTTCTTCTTCCTGATTCCGGCCATCCCCGGCGTGTTGGGCAACTTCCTCATCCCGATCATGATCGGCGCGAAGGACTTGGCCTTCCCGCGCCTGAACCTGCTGAGCTGGTACATCTTCATGGTCGGCGGGGCGCTCACGTTCGCCGCGCTCCTCTTCGGCGGCGTGGACACGGGCTGGACCTTCTACGTCCCCTACTCGACCAACTTCTCGAACACCTACGTCACGCTCGCGGGCGTCGGCATCTTCATCAACGGCTTCTCTTCGATTCTGACGGGGCTCAACTTCATCGTCACCACCCACACGATGCGCGCGCCGGGGATGACCTGGTTCCGGCTCCCGCTCTTCGTCTGGTCGCACTACGCGACGAGCCTCATCATGATTCTGGGGACGCCGGTCATCGCCATCACGGTGCTGCTCCTCGCCATGGAGCGCATCGCGCACGTCGGCATCTTCGACCCGGCGCTCGGCGGCGACCCCGTGCTCTTCCAGCACATGTTCTGGTTCTACTCGCACCCGGCCGTCTACATCATGATTCTGCCGTCGATGGCCGTCATCTCCGAACTGGTCGCGACGCACACGCGCAAGCCCATCTTCGGCTACTCGTTCGTGGCCTTCTCCTCGCTGGCGATTGCGGTCTTCGGGTTCCTCGTGTGGGGGCATCACCTCTTCGTGTCGAGCCAGTCGGTCTACGCCGGGATGATCTTCTCGCTCATCTCGTTCGTGGTGGCGATCCCGTCGGCGGTGAAGGTCTTCAACTGGACGGCGACGATGTACAAGGGGTCGATCTCGTACGACACGCCGATGCTCTACGCCTTCGCCTTCATCGGGCTCTTCCTCATCGGCGGCATGACGGGGATGTTCCTCGCCGCGCTCGGCTTCGACATCCACGTCCACGACACGTACTTCGTCGTCGCGCACTTCCACTACGTGATGGTGGGCGGCACCGTGATGGGCTACCTCGGCGGCCTGCACAACTGGTGGCCGAAGATCACGGGGCGCATGTACCCCGAGGGGTGGGCGCGCTTCGCGGCGCTCGTCATCTTCGTCGGCTTCAACCTGACGTTCTTCCCGCAGTTCCTTCTGGGCTACATGGGGATGCCGCGGCGCTATCACGCCTACCCCGTGGGCGAGCCGATGTGGCAGGTCTTGCACGTGATGAGCACGGGCGGCGCGACGGTGCTCGGCATCGGGCTTTTGATTCCGGCCATCTACTTCATCTGGTCGATGCGCTACGGCCGGTTCGCGCCGGCCAACCCGTGGCCGGGGACGGGGCTGGAGTGGCGCACGCCGAGCCCGCCCCCGACCGAGAACTTCGCCGTCACGCCCGTCGTGACGTGGGAGGCTTACGAGTACAGGCCCATCGAGGAGCTAGAGGTCATCGGCCCCGGCGAGCCCGACCAGACCATCGGCGGCCAGCACCCGGCGAATCGAGGGGTCGAGACGGAGAAGCAGCCGGGCGACGTGGACCGGGAACGGTGAATAGTGAATAGTGAATGGTAAATAGTAGCTACCATTCACCACCGAGGAGGTAAGCGGTTTTGGCGACACACGCGGAGGCAGTCGAACACGGCCACGGGCACGAGGCGGCGCACGAGGCGCTCGCGCACCACTTCGACAACCTGGAGCAGCAGCGCGAGGCCGGGGCGCTCGGGATGTGGGTCTTCATCGCGCAGGAGGTGATGTTCTTCGGCGGGCTCTTCCTCGCCTACCTCATCTACCGGATGAAGTACCCGACGGCCTTCATGGCCGCCAGCAACCACCTCAACTGGAAGATCGGCACCTTCAACACGGCCGTCCTCATCACCTCCTCGCTGACGATGGCGCTGGCGGTGTGGGCGACGCAGGTCGGCAAGTCGCGCAAGGTGCAGGTCGCCTTCATGGCGGCCACCCTCGCCCTCGGCTTCGTCTTCCTCGGCGTGAAGGCCGTCGAGTACCACGACAAGTACGTGGACGGCCTCATCCCCGTCGCCGGCATGTTCAACCCGCACGGCATACACCTGCCCGACGGCGTGACGCTCGGGCAGTATCAGATGTTCTTCTGGATTTACTTCGCGATGACGGGGCTCCACGCGCTGCACATGATCATCGGCGCCGGCATCCTGCTCCCGATCATGTGGATGGCGTGGCGCGGCCGCTTCTCGCCCGAGTACCACGGCCCCGTCGAGAACTTCGGGCTCTACTGGCACTTCGTTGACATCATCTGGATTTTCCTCTTCCCGCTGCTCTACCTGCTGGGCGCGCACTTTGGGAAGGGGCACTAGGGGAACGCGGAAGTAGGAACGATGAACGATGAAGTAAAAACAGTTCATCGTTCATCGTTCATCGTCAGGGTTTAGCTTATGTCGGAACACATCGTCCCGCGCACAACTTACTTCGGCGTCTTCGGCGCGCTGCTCGTCCTGACGGCCGTAACGGTCGCCGCGGCGACCTTCGACTTCGGCCCGATGAACGACATCGTCGCGATGACCATCGCCGTGACGAAGATGATGCTCGTGCTGCTCTTCTTCATGCACGTCCGCTACAGTTCGCGGCTCATCTGGGTCATCGTCGCGTCGATGTTCTTCTGGCTGCTCATCCTGCTGCTGCTGACGCTGACAGACTACAGCAGCCGCGACTGGTTCGGCTCGAACGTCGGCGGCATCATGAGCCACCAGTAGCCGGCCGAAGTTTTGTACAATGGAGCCCGGGGCGCCCCTCCCGAAGGGTTGCGCCCCGGGCTTTCCATTCTCCGGCGCGGGGGCCGACACAAAGTTTGCTGAGGCGTGTCATCAAGGTCGTGCTGCTCTTCGCGCTGCGCGTCTTCTTCCGCCGCGTCGAGGTGGTGGGGCGCGAGCGCGTCCCGCGCGCGGGCGCGTGCCTCTTCGTCCTCAACCACCCGAACGCGCTCATCGACCCGGCCCTCCTGCTGGCCTACGCGCCGCGCCGCATCTCCTTCCTCGCCAAGTCGCCGCTCTTCCGCATGCCGGTCATCGGCTTCTTCGTCCGCGCGCTCGACTCGATCCCCGTCTACCGCAAGCAGGACGAGACGGGCGACACCGCCGCCCGCAACCGCGAGACCTTCGAGCGCGCGGCCGAACTCCTCCGCCGAGGCGGCACCATCGCCATCTGCCCCGAAGGCGCCTCGCACAGCGAGCCCTACCTGCTCCCCTTAAAGAGCGGCGCGGCCCGCATCGCGCTCGGCGCGGTCTCGGTGGGGGAAGGGGTTGAAAGCCCTGACCCTTTAACCCTTCCCCTTTCCCCTCTGGATTTGAAGATCGTGCCGGCGGGTCTCTACTACACGGCGAAGACGACGTTCCGCAGCGGCGCGCTCCTCTACTTCGGCGAGCCCATCAGCGTGGAGCCGGTCCCGACCGACCCCGACGGCGAGCCGCCGCGCGAGGCCGTGCGCGCCCTCTCCGACCGCGTCGCCGAAGGGATGCGCGCGCTCACGCTCAACGCCGACCGGCACGAGGCGCTCGCGATGGTGGCGCGCGCCGAGCGCATCTTCTCCGCGGCCGACGACGAAGAGGATGACGACAGTCTTGAGCGTGAGTTGCGACGGCGCCGACGCTTCGTCGAGGCTTACGCGTATCACCGACACCACTCGCCCGAGCGGGTCGAACAGCTTGAGCGGCGCGTGTGGGCCTACGAGGAAGAGTTGCGCCAGGCCGGGCTCGAAGACCCGCGTCAACTCTCGCCCTCGACGGTCGAAGACTACGCGCGCGTGCGCAAACTCCTCGCGCGCGTCGTCGTCTTCCTCCTGCTGCTGCCCCTCGCGCTCGCGGGCGCGGCGCTGCACTACCCTGCCTATAAACTCGCGGGCGCGCTGGCGACGCGCTTCGCGCGCGAGTACGACGACGTGCTCTCGACCTTCAAGATCGCCGCCGCGCTCCTCTTCTTCCCTGTGACGTGGGGCGTGCTGGCCTGCGTGCTCTACGTGTTGTTCGCGGGTTGGTGGGGAGTGCTGGCGGCCTTCACGCTCGCGCCGGCCACGGGCTACGTGGCGCTGCGCACGCGCGAAGAGTTCGACCGCTTCGTCGCGGGCACGCGCGCCGCGCTCTTCTTCGTCCGCGAGCGCAGCTTCTTCCGCCAACTCCTCGAAGAGCGCCGTCGCATCCGCCGCGAAATCCTCGACCTCGGCGCCGAGTACGAGCGCGCCGTCAACGCGGGCGAGGCGCGGGCTTAGCCTTCACTCAAGCACGAAGTTGTAGGTGACGACGCCCGAGACCCTGACGGGCTGCCCCTGAAGGGTCGTCGGCGCGAACTTGGCCTTGCGCGCGGCGGCGACGGCCGCCGCCTGCAAGAGCGGGTGGCCCGCGACGGCCGAGGCCGAGATGACGTTGCCCTCTTCGTCTATCAAAATCTGCACCGTCACCGTCCCGCTCGCCCCCGCCGCCCTCGCGATGGGCGGGTAGGCGGGCTGCGGCTTCGAGACGGCCTTGCCGTTGAGCACGCCGCCCGAGACGATGACCTTGCCTTCCGCCACCGCCTTGTCGGTCGGCACGCCCGTGGGCACGACGCCATCCACCGGCGGAGTCCCCCCGCCGCCCATGCCTGTCCCGCCCATGCCCGACCCACCCCCCGACAGACTCACCTGCGTCTGCAAAGCCTCCGCCGACCGGCGCTCGTACTCTTCCTTCTGCGCCGCGTCGCCCTCCATCTCGGCCAGCTTCGCGGCCTCGCGCAGGAGGTTCGCCTTGTAGTTCCACGCGTTAGGGTTCTTCGGCGAGAGCGCGACGGCCTGCTCGGCGAGTTGCAGCCCCTCGGCCGCGCACGCGCGCGCGCGGATGAAGTCGCCCTGGTCGGCGGGCATCCGGTAGCGGACGGCGGCCTTGTCCGGCGTCTGCTCGGTCGCCTTGTTCTCCTTCCGCTCGGTCACGTCGTAGGCACACTGCCACTGCTTGCTCGCGAGGATGACGAAAGCGTCGGCGCGCCTGTCGTTCGGCAACGAGAAGTCGTTGGCGCGCGCGAGCAGAAGCTCGTTCACCTTCTCCTCATTCTTCATCTGTGCGTAGAGGAAGACGACGGCCCTGTAGGCATCCTCGTTCGCGGGGTCGCGCGCGAGAATGTCCTGGTAGGCGGCGACCGCCCTTTCGCCGGCGGCGAGGTTCTCGGGCGTCTGGACGCCCGGCTTGTACTGCTGCTGGACGGTGCGCGCGATGAAGAGCCGCGTGTTCTTCCCCTCGGGGTCGAGTTCGAGCGCGCGGCGGAAGCGTTGCTCGGCCTCTTCGAACCGGCCGGCGCGGTAGGCGCGCGCCGCGAGGTTCAACTCCTTGCGCGCCTCCTCCGCGTTTGTCTGGCCGAGGACGGCCGCCGAGGCGGCGAGCGCGAGCACGATTGCGACCAACACCCTTCTCATCATTTGCGAAACCTCCTTCAGTTCGTCGTCCCGTTTGGCAGGTCTCACCACATCCCTCACTTCCGCCCGAGCGCGACGGCGCGCTGGTAAGCGGCGTAGACGGCCTTCGAGAGGACGGTGCGTAAGCTGCCCTTCTCCATCTGGTAGATGGCTTCGGCGCTGGTGCCGCCGGGCGAGGTGACCATGTTGCGCAGCTCGGCCGGGTGCTTGTGCGACTCGCGCGCGAAGAGGACGGAGCCGAGCATCATCTGCGTCACGAGTTCTTCGGCGACGTGGCGCGAGAAGCCCATGTGAACGCCCGCGTCCACAAGCGCCTCCATCATCATGAAGATGTAGGTCGGCCCCGTCGCCGAGAGCGCCGTCGCCATGTCGATCATGTTCTCGTTCTCGACGTACATCTCGCGCCCCAGGGCGCCGAGGAGCGCGCGAACCGAGTCGAGTTGCCGCTCCGAGACCTCGGGCGTGGCCGTCCAGGCGGTCATGCCCTGCCCGATCTGCGCGGGCGTGTTCGGCATGGCCCGCACGACGGAGACGTGACCCAACTCCGCGTTGATGGTCTCGATGCGCGTGCCGGCGACGACCGAGAGGAGGAGTTGCCCGGGCGCGAGCGACTCTTTGACCTCTTGCAGGACGCGGCCGACGCGCTGCGGCTTGACGGCGATGACGACGACCGAAGGCGCGGCCGGGTCGGAGGCGCGCGCGGCCTCCGCGTTCGACTCGACCATGCGGATGCCGTAGTGCGTCTGCAACTCGTCGCGGCGCGCGGGGCGCGGGTGGCTGCCGACGATCTGCGTGCGCGCGACGAGCTGGCGGCGGAGCAGCCCCGCGATCATGGCCTCGGCCATCACGCCGACGCCGACGAAGGAGAGTTGCGCCCCGCGCAAAGGGTTGGCCGCGGCCGGCGGCGGAGGGACGTTCGTCATGGCGACATGATAGCAGTAGGCAGCAGGCGGATGGCAGTAGGCAGTTATAGCCTTATGGTCCAGAACTCTGGATTAAACTTTCAACTTTCGTAAATCGCGACAACCGCCAACTGCCATCTGCCTACTGCCTACTTCTTCCTCCATCCTTTTTTTGCTACCATGCGCGGCACAACCTCAAACAGGAGACCCCGGCACACATCGCAGACGAGGAGAAGTTCAAGATGAAGACCCTACGCAGACTCTTCCCGCGCGCGGCCGTCGCGCTCATGCTCGTCGCCGCGTCGTCCAACGCCTCGGCGCGACAGCAGCCGCCCCCGCCGAAGGTGCGCCTGCCGCAGGCGAGCCCGCAGGCCACGCTCACCCACGCCGTCGGCGTGACCGACCTGACGATTGTCTACCACCGCCCGGCCGTTCGCGGCCGCACGGTCTGGGGCGACATCACGCCCGAGAAGGCCGCCGCGCTCGTGCAGGCGACCCCGTTCCTGCCCAAGAACTCGCCCGAGGGGACGCTCGACGGCGCCAACGGTTCGGGCAAAGACTTTCCGCTCGCGCCCTACGGCCACGTCTGGCGCGCGGGCGCCAACGAGGCCACGAGGTTCACCGTCACCGACGACGTGCTCGTCAACGGTCAGAAGCTCCCGGCGGGCTCCTACAGCCTGCACATGATCCCGGGTAAGGACGAGTGGACAGTCATCTTCAACAAGAAGGCCGACCAGTGGGGCAGCTACGGCTACGACGCGAAGGAGGACGCGCTGCGCGTGAAGACGAAACCGGCGTGGGTCGCGGAGTCGCAGGAGTTGCTCGGCTACGAGATACCGGCGGGGACGGCGAACTCGGCGCGCGTCGTCCTGCGCTGGGAGAAGATCGCCGTGCCCTTCACGGTCGAAGTGCCGAACCAGGACGCGCTCGTCCGCTCGAAGGTCGAGGCGCTGGCCGCCGCCGCCCCCGGCGACTGGCGCGTGACGATGGAGATCGCCAACGCCTACGGCAACAACGACAACATGGAGGAGGCTTTGACGTGGGCCGACCGCTCCATCAAGGTCAAGGAGACGTTCCAGAACCTGCGGCTGAAGTCCCTGATCCTCGCCGGCATGAACAAGAAGGACGAGGCCGTCGCCGTCGGCGAGCGCGCCGTCGCGCGCGGCAAGGCCGACGGCGAGGACACCACGCGCTTCGAGAAGCGCCTCGCCGACCTCAAGGCCGGGAAGATGTAGACAGGAGACACGGAGTGATGACTGATGAATGAAAAGGCAGCCTGACACTCTTCATTCGTCATTCATCGTTCATCATTCATCACTTACCAGACGACAAGGAGAAGTCGAGATGAAGTCACCGAAGAAATTGCTCCCCCTCGCGGCCGCGACCCTGTTCGCGTTCGCGTCGTTTGCGCAGGCGCAGGGCGTGCGCCTCCCGCGCCCGAGCCAGAAGGCGAGCGTCATGCAGACCATCGGCGTGACCGACGTGACGATCACCTACAGCCGCCCCGGCGTCAAAGGTCGTAAGATTTGGGGCGACCCGCCCGTGGGCGCGACCGCCGGCACCGCCACGCTCGACGACGCGCGCGCGCGCCCCAAGGACGCCGTCATCGTCCCCTACGGCCACGTCTGGCGCGCGGGCGCCAACGAGGCGACGACCTTCACCGTCACCGACGACGTGCTCGTCAACGGCCAGCCGTTGAAGGCGGGCACCTACAGCCTCCACGCCATCCCCGGCCCCGCCGAATGGACGATCATCTTCAACGGCGACCCCGGCCAGTGGGGCAGCTTTTCGTACGACGAGAAGAAGGACGTGCTGCGCGTGAAGGCCAAGCCCGAGCCGGCGGCTGAGTCGCAGGAGTGGCTCGCCTACCAGATCGAGCCGACGGGCGACGCGGCGGCGCGGGTCAACATCCGTTGGGAGAAGCTGACGGTGCCCTTCACGGTCGAGGTCAAGGACGTGCCGGCGCTGACGCTCTCGAAGGCGCGCGACGCGGTCGCGGCGGCCAAGGCCGACGACTGGCAGACGCCGCTTCAGGCGGCCAACTACATGCTCAACAACAAGCTCGACCTCGGTCAGGCTTTGACGTGGGCCGACCAGTCGATCAAGGCGCGCGAGAACTTCAACAACCTCAATCTCAGGGCGCGCATCCTCGCCGCGCAGGGCAAGACGGCCGAGGCCGTCGCCACCGGCGAGAAGGCGCTCCAGGTCGGCCGCGCCGCCAACGCCAACGCGCAGGCCCTCGCCGCCTTCGAGAAGACGCTCGGCGAGTGGAAGGCGAAGGGGCAGTAGGCAGTAGGCAGTATGCAGATGGCAGTAGGCAGTTAAGAACAGATGAGTCTTAACGAATCTGCCTGAATGAATCGGGGGCGGCGAGTAATTAATCTCGCCGCCCTCGATTGTTTTCGACTGCTGTTTGTTCCGAACTGCCTACTGCCTACTGCCGTCTGCCTACTATTTCATTGATGACGAGGGCGACGAGGACGACGGTGAGGGCGCCGACGACGTTGTACCAGAGGAAGGCGATGGGGGTGCGGAAGAAGCAGAAGAGGACGGCCGCCTCGCCCGCGAGCGCGCCGACGAAGGCCGCCGTGCCCGTTACGCGCTTGAAGTAGAAGCCGAGGAGGAAGATGCCGAGCAGCGTCCCGTAGAAGAGCGAGCCGAGACGGTTGACGGCTTCGACGAGCGAGCCGAGTTGGCCCGCGTACTGCGCGAAGGCGACGGCGAAGAGACCCCAGAAGACCGTCGCCAGTTTCGAGGAGATGAAGTAGAAGCGGTCGGAGGCGTCGCGCTTGAAGAGACGGCGCTGGATGTCCACGACCGTCGTCCCCGCGAGCGCGCTCCACTCCGAAGCGGTCGAGGACATCGACGCGAAGAAGACCGCCGCGAGCACAAGTCCCACGAGCCCCGCCGGCATGTAGTGCGTGACGAAGCTCAGGAAGACGTAGTTCGTGTCGTTCGGTTTGTTGTCGAACGTCCTGATGATCTCGATGGCGCCGCCGCGCACCGTGTTCGCGCGGTCCTGCGCCGAGCGCAGTTGCTCCGAGGCTGAGTCGGCCGCCGCCGCGTCGCCCGCGCGCAGCGCCCCGACGTATGCGCGCGCGGCCTGTTGCTTCTCCGCGAAGGCGGCGGCGTAGTCCTCTTCGAGCACGCGGAACTGCTCGCCCTGCGCGCCCGCGCGCGCTTGCTCCAACTGCACCGGGTTGAAGAAGACGGGCGGCTGCGTGAACTGGTAGAAGGCGAAGACCATCGCGCCGAGGAAGAGGATGAAGAACTGCATCGGCACCTTGACCAGCCCGTTGAAGAGCAGCCCCAGGCGGCTCTGCGCGACCGACCCGCCCGAAAGATATCGCTGCACCTGCGACTGGTCCGTGCCGAAGTACGCGAGCGCGAGGAAGCAGCCGCCGAACAGTCCCGACCAGAAGTTGTACTGGTTCTTCACGTCGAAGGAGAAGTCCACGGCGTTGAGGCGCCCGAGTTCGCCCGCGACGTGCGTCGCTTCGAGCCACGACACGTCCGTGGGCAAAAGCCTCACGATGGTGAAGAAGGCGACGAACATCCCGCCCATGATGATGAGGAACTGTAGGAAGTTCGTGTTGTCCACGGCCTTCGCGCCGCCCAGTGAGGCGTAGAGCATGACGGCGCCGCCGATGATGAAGATGACGACGCGGATGTCCCACCCCATGATGACCGAGAGGATGACCGACGGCGCGTAGAGCGAGACGCCCGTCGAGAGGCCGCGCAGCGCGAGGAAGAGGAGCGCGGCGAGCGTCCGCGTCTTCAGGTCGAAGCGGCCTTCGAGATATTCATACGCGGTGTAGACCTTGAGCCGGTGGTAGATGGGCACGGCCGTCACCGCGAGGATGACCATCGCGACGGGGAGGCCCAAGTAGACCTGCACGAAGCGCATGCCGTCGGCGTACGCCTGGCCCGGCGTGGCGAGGAAGGTGATGGCGCTCGCCTGCGTCGCCATGATGGAGAGCGCGACGCGATACCACGGCTGGCCACGGTCGGCGACGAGGAAGTCGTCGAGGTCGCGCGTCCGCCGCCCCTTCCAGACGCCGTAGAGGACGATGCCGGCGAGCCCCGCGAGGAGCACCGCCCAGTCGAGCGGCCTCACCGGAAGTACCTCGTGAAGATGTCGAAGAGCGTGACGAGCACGACGAGCGTCAGGAGGACGACGGCGTACAGTCTCCTCCAACTCCCGCCGAAGGGCGGCGGCTCCTCGCGCACGCGTTGTTCGTGTCTCTCGTCTCTCATCGTCAAACTCACGCCGTCACTTGCCGGCCGAGATCAGGTTGACGAACAAACGGTACGCGCCGGGCACGCCCGCCGGCAGTTGGCGGAAGAAGGCGAGCCCGGTGAAGACGTACGTGCCTTTGCCGTGTCGCGCGACGAGGGTCGAGCCCTTGAGGTCGGGCGAGTTCGGGTCGTGGCTGGCGAAGAGCGGCGTGTAACGCGCGTCCCACTCGTTGGCGAAGTAGAGCCCGCGCTCCTGCACCCAGCCGTCGAAGTCCGCCGCCGTAATCTTGTTCGGCGCGTTCAGGAGCGCGTCGGCGGGCGCGAGCGAAGTCATCACGGCCGTCTCGTCGGTCACCCGGTCGCCCGTAATCTTGAAAGGGAAGGGGCCGAGTTGCGCGCCTTCGAGCGTGCGGTCGGGCGTGTTGTACTGGACGACGAGCGTGCCGCCGCGCTCGACGTATTCGAGCAGCCGCTTCTGCTGCCGGCGCAGCGCCGCGCGCGTGTTGTAGGCGCGCACGCCCGCCACCACGGCGTCGAAGCGCGAGAGGTCGGCCGCCTCAAGGTCTTCGTCGGAGAGCAGCGTCACGTCGTAGCCGACCTGCCGCAACGCCTCGGGCACCTCGTCGCCCGCGCCCATCACGTAGCCGACGCGCGAGCCGCGCTTCTGTAAGTCAACGCGCACGACCTCGGCGCGCGCCGCAGGAAAGAGCGTCTGACGCGGGATGTGCTGGTAGTCGATCTCGACCACGCCGCGCGTGTAGGTCTTGCCGCTCGTCTCGAACTCCGCGCCGAGCACGGCCGTCGATGCGTTGGCGGGCGGCGTGACGTTGAAGGTCGCGCGGAACTCCTCGCCCTTACCTTTGAGCGTCGCGGGAATCTCGGCGGGCGTCGCCGACCAGCCCGTGGGGAGTTTGAGTCTGAGCGTGCCGGCGGCGTCCGTCCCCGTGTTGTTGCGGAGCGAGACGCGGACCTGCTTCGGCTGTCGGTCGGGGAAGACGAGCGTCTGCTCGCCGAGCGCGACGGCCACTTCGGGCACGACCGTCAGCGGGCGGTAGAGGTCGCCGCGCACGCGGTCAGTCCAGCGGTAGAGAACGGGGATGTTGAAAGTGATAGGGTCGGAACCTTCGCCCTCGCCGAAGACGACCGTGGCGGGCGCGGTCAACGCGGGCGGCCCTTCGGGCGAGCCGACGAGGTTCGCGTCGTTAATCTTGAACAGACCCGTGCCCGGTTCTTCGCGCAGCCAGTAGGGTTGACTGTACGCGGCGTCGGGCGCGACACGCATCGCCCTCTCGCGCGTGACGAGTTGGTTCGTCTTCAACTCCTCGCGCCGCACGTCAACGCCCGCGGATGATGCGCCGACCGACTCGAACTTCAAAGGGTAGGTTGAGCGGTTGACGAGCGTGGTCGTGACTTTGACTTCGCCGCCCGGCGTGACGAAGGGTTCGGCGGCCACGGCTTCGACCCAGAGCCCTGCGGCGGCGCGGATGATGTCGTCGAGCGCGGCGCGCTTGGCCTCGACGAGCGGCTCGTCCTTCTCAAGTTTCAACATCTCGCGGCGCGCGCGCAGGAGCGGCGGCAGCGTGGCCGAAGGGTTGGCGGCGTCGTATTTGCGCGCGGCCTCTTCGAGCAGTTGTGCGACCGCGTCGCCGCCCGCGTAGCGGCGCCAGGTCATGTCAACGCCGTCGAAAACATCTTTCGTCGCGGGCTCGCCCTTGAGGTGCGCGAAGTAGTTGGGCGCGGGGCCACGGCGTCCGGGCGTGCCCTGCGCCTGGCTCATGTGCATCGTGCGGCTCTCGGCCGCGATCTCCGTGTAGGACTTGCCGAGCAGCGGGTCGTAGGCACCAACGTCAACGCTCAACATCTTGTCGGCGCCCTGCGGCGTCTCCTGTCGGAAGTTGAAGACGTTCCAGACGAGTCGCTTCGGCTTCCACGGCTTGACGCCGAGCTTCAGTTGTTCGGGGAAGCGCGCGGGGTCGGCGGCGGCGTCGAAGGCTTCGGAGGCGAGGATGGCCGAGGCCGTGTGCTGGCCGTGGCCGCCCTCGCCCGTGGTGGGGAAGCGCGCGACCATCACGTCGGGGCGGAAGCGGCGCACGATCCAGACCACGTCGGCCAGCACCGCGTCGTGGTCCCAGAAGCGGAAGGTCTCTTCGGGCGAGCGCGTGAAGCCGAAGTCGATGGCGCGCGTGAAGAACTGCTCGGCGCCGTCGATGCGGCGCGCGGCCAGAAGCTCCTGCGTGCGGACGACGCCGAGCAGCACGCCCTTCTCGGAGCCGAGTATGTTCTGCCCGCCGTCGCCGCGCGTGAGCGAAAGATAGGCCGTGCGCGCGCCGCGCCCGCGCGCGAGGTAGGCGAGGAGCGCCGTGTTCTCGTCGTCCGGGTGCGCGCCGACGTAGAGCACGCTTCCGGCGACCGCGAGACGGCGGAGCGCCGCCTGCGTCTCGGCCGCGTCCATCTGCCTCGGCGCCTGCGCGCGCGCGGACGTGGATGTGAAGATTAAGAGCAGGAGTGCGGCGACTGAGGCGCGCGTCGTGTGTCTCTTCATGTCTGGGTGGTCTGTGCGTCAGGTTGTCGGGTGGACGAATGATGAGAGTCGTCGGGTACGACGTTCATCTTAATCCTTCGGGCGGCGTCGCGGCGTTCGCGTTGCCGCGCGGCGTCGTGGCGTTGGAGTTTGAGTTGGAGTTGTTGGCGTTGGAGTTCGCGTTCTTCTTCTTCAGCAACTCCTCCTGTCGCTTGCGGAACTCGGCGACGCGCTTGGCCCTGTTCCGGGCCTGTTCGAGCAACTCCTGCGCGGGGAAGTTGTCGGGGTTGATTTCGAGCACCTTGTTGAGAGCCCGGACCGCCTCGTCGTACTGCGCGATCTTGAAGTGCGCGTTGGCCAGCTCGAAGTACTTGTCGTCGTTCTCCTCGGGCGAGTTCTTGACCGCGTCCTTGAGCGCCTTGACCGCCTCGTCGTACTTGCCGAGCTGCTCATAGGAGAGGCCGAGGAAGTAGTAGGCGTCGGAGTTCTTCGGCTCGCGCTTCGTGACCTTCTCGTAAGCCTTGACGGCGGCCTCGAAAGACTTGTCGGCCTCCTCGCGCTGCTTGGTCGCGTTGTAGGCGAGGCCGAGGCGGTAGTGCGCTTCGGGGAAGTCGGGCGAGAGTTCGGTCGCCTTCTTCAGCTTCTCGATGGCCTCCTCGTCGCGGTCGTCCTTGTAGGCGGCGTAGCCCTCGTCGAAGAGAGCGCGCGCGTCGCCGGAGGGCTCGGACGACGCGTGCTCTCCGTTCGCGGGCGTGGCGGCGGCGTTCGCGTTCGCGTTGGCCGCGTTCGGGTCGGCCGCGCGCCGGTTGCAGCCCGACAGGAGCAGCGCGGAGACGAGGAGGGAGTGCAGTGTGACGCGGAGCACTTTCATCTTCTTTAGTTTCTCTCGGAAGGGCTGGGGACTAGAAACGTATCTACGACAAATCGGGCGGAGAGTCAAACGGGTGGCCGGGCGTTTGGACTGGTTCTTGCTTCTTCGGAGGGGTGAACGGGGTCGTGTGTACGGGTAGCGTGCAAAGGGGGTGGTGTGTCTGATGTCGGGCAGGGAGCGAAACGAATTTGTAAGTCCAACGGAGCCGACGGTTCCGCTCGAAGCCGAGCGTGACCTTCCGCCGCCGCGCTTCGACGAGAAATCGGTACAGCGCGCGCAGCCGGCCGTGCCTCTCAGCTTAGGCGCGCGCGCGCGTTCGTGGCCGCCGTGGGTGATTATTCTGTGCGTGCTCGGCGGCGTGTTGGGCGGCGTGCTCGGCGGGCTCGCGCTCACATACTACCAGCGCGGCCCGGGGCCGACGGCCGCGCGGCAGATGCCGGCCGACGCCCCGGGCGGCGCGGTCGTCGCCCCGACCGCCGTCGTCAATCAGGCGCCGCAGGCGTCGCCGACCGTCGCCGTTCAGGTCGCGACGGCGCCCACGCCTGTTCAGTCTGAACCGAAGGCAGAGGCCGCGTCGGCAGAGCCGAGTGGGGACGTGCAGGGCGAGTTGCGCGCGGCGCTCGGCGGGTGGCTGGCGGCGACGAACGAGCGAGACGTGGGGCGGCAGATGAGTTTCTACGCGCCGACGGTCGAAGCCTTCTACCTCGCGCGCAACACCACGCGCGAGTCTGTGCGCGCGGAGAAGGCGCGTCTGTTCTCGCGCGCCTCGGCCGTCAACGTCGAGGCCGTGGCGCCCGAGATACGCCTGAGCCCCGACGGCCGCACGGCCGTCATGCGCTTCCGCAAACGCTACCGCATCGACGGCCCCGACAGCCGCGTCGGCGAGGTCTTACAAGAGCTGCGCTGGCGCCGCACCGACTCGGGCTGGCGAATCGTCAGCGAGCGCGACCTGCGCGTGCTTCAGTAGTCGTCGTCTCGCGTCTCCGTGGTTAATGCTTTACGCGGCGGGTGTCAGCCGCCGGCCTCGACGATTTCACGGAAGCGGCGCGCGTCGTCGCGCATCTCGACGTTGTTGAAGAAGACGTAGGAGGTCGCGCGTTTCGGGAGCATCGTGTACAGCTCTTCCAACTCGCCGTCCTCGTACTTGTAGCGCCAGCCCTTCCGGCCGTGCAGGCGGTAGTAGCACTTGCCGGGCGTGACCGAACGCTCGCTGAAAGGGTCCACGGCGTGCCAGAGCTTCAGCCCCTCGCACAACTCCTTGACCAACTCGCGCGGCCAGTCGCCGCGCGGCTCCCACGCGAAGACGAGCCGGCCGCGCTCCGCCTCGGTGAAGAAGCGGCGCAGGTTCTCGACGTTCTCGCGCGTCGGCTTGAAGCTGGCCGGGCACTGGAAGAGGACGGCCCGCGCCTTCAACGCGCGCGCGCACTCGCGCGTCACCTCCCAGGCGTTTTGAACAGCCTCGGTCGGGCGGAAGAGGCCGGCGCCCTCCCGCTGCTCCTCCGTGAGCGGGCGTTTGGCCCGCCGGTAGGTCGGGCTCGTCGAGAGGTGCGTGATGAGTTGCCAAGCCTTGAGCGTGAACTCGAAGCCGGCGGGCGCCTCCTCGCGCCAGCGCCGCAGCGTCGGAACTAGCGGCGGCTGGTAGAAGGTGTGCTGCACCTCGACCGAGTCGAGCAACTCATAATAAGCCTCGCGCGACGAGCGGAACCCGCAGCACCCGACCCGCACCCGCCCCTTGCTCGAAGTCATAAGGTTCCGGCCTTAAGCGCCCGGCGCCTCGTCCGCCGAGGGGCCGTAGATGGAGGGCACCGCCACGTCGAGCAGGCGCAGGTAGACCGAGAGCTGCCCGCGATGATGCACGACGTGGTTGAGCGCCAGCACGCGCACGGCCGCCGCCCGTGGCCCCTTGAAGAAGGTCTGCTCGCCGCTCCCCAGCCGCCACGACTCACCCATGCGCTCGTCCGGCTGTCCGCTCAGCAGCTCGACGGCCGCGCCGATGTTGCTGTCGAACTTCTCCAACAGCTCGGCGGTGTTCGAAGGGGCGAACGGCTGGTACGTGCCCGAGGCGAAGTCCAGCTCGTCCTGCGTCAGCGCCGGGACGATGAGCGACGGCAACTCCGCGACGTGCCCGGCCAGGCGGCCCAGGCTCATCGACTTGTCGTGCGGCTTCCAGTCGAACGATTCTTCGGGCACGCGCTCCAAAAGCTTCCGCGTCGTCTTCGCCTCCTGCTGAAGCTCCGCCACGAGTGACTGGCAAATGCTCATAAAGTTTTCCTTCCGCGATTCAGGGGATTAGAAAGCGCCAGCCAATCTACGCCGCCCCGCACGCCTTTTCAAGGCCCGCCGCGCGGCGCGGAGGAGTTCTTACTGTTTGATGACGACCACCTGCCCGGCCTCAAGCCTTTCGAGGGCTTCGAGCACCCTCGGCATCAAGGGTTTTAGCACGGGGTAGGTACTTCTTCCGGCGGAGAGGACGATGACGGAGACGGGAAGGGTTTCGAGGTTCTGCTGGTAACGGAGGTTCTGATCGACCGTGATGAGCGCGTCGTACTGTCCGTCGGCGCCGGCCTGTAAGAGTCGGCCGTTCTTCAACCCTTTGAAGCCGGCCTCTTCCACCGTGAAGACTTCGTGCCCCGGGAAGTCGCGCTTGAGGTAACGGGTGACGCACTCGTCAAGCAGCACTCTCATAGCCGATGAGCAATCTCTCCCTGGATTCCTCTAAGACGGCTAGCGCCTGTTCGCGCGTGACGGTCGGGAACTGGTCGAGAAAGTCGTCGAGGGTTTCGCCTGTTTCTAAACAATCGAACAGGTTTTGAATCGGCACGCGGGTGCCGTAGAAGACGGGCGTCCCGCCGAGCTTCTCCGGGTCGCTCTCGATCAGATTCTTAATGCCGCTCATCTCGTCTCTCCGCACCGGCCATCGGTGGCCGAATGTTACCAGATATCGAGCCCGCGTTCCTCGTTCATCGTTCAAAAAAAATGGGCGGCGTGGCCTTGCGACCGCGCCGCCCGACTGGCGGGACTCCCGTTCTCCCCGTGACGTGAAGTCCCGACAGATGTGTTGAAGACTCCCCACCTTGCTCTCGGACGTTGCGTCCCGCGTCGGCGGGCGCTACGTCCTACACGCGAACAGTGCGGCCCGGGTTCGGAAAAATACGCGCCGCGTTAATTTTTTTACAGGAGTTTGAAACGATGAAGTAGGAACGCTGAACGGTGAACTGAAAACCGTCTGTCTTCAGTTCACCGTTCAGCGTTCCTACTTCAACATTCTACTGGCGGAAGCGGCGGCGGTACTCGATGGACTCGATGAAGGCTTTGACCATCTCGGCGCGGATGAAGTCGCCGTCGAACTCGTTGAGCTTCGAGAGCCAGTGGTTGTAGCCGACGAAGTTCGGGTCGGGCTGACCGTCGAAGCCCACGTCGTCGGGGTTGCGCCGCAGATAACCGAAGTACTGCATGAGCACGAACGCCTTCTTGAACTCCTGCCGGACGAGGAGCGGGCTCTCGGCCACCTTGCGGAGCACGCTCGCGCGCAACGCCGCCGAGTCCGGGTTGGGCGCGAGTTCGTCGATGAGCGCCTGACGCTCGGCCGCGAGCGGCGCGACACCGGCGTTCTGGAAGAGCTTATCGACTATCGTCGCGGCGCTCGTGCCCGTGGGAAACTTCGTCGCGAAGTTGCGCCCGTTCGCGTCCGTCGTGCGCGTGACGAAGTCGAGCACGAAGGCGTCGCGGTTGGCATCGAGCCTCTGCTGCCAGCCCTCGGCGTGGACGACGACGCCCTCGCCGATGCGCTGCGTGTCGGGCATGAAGTTCTCGTAGCGGACGGGGACGGGCCGCGCCGCCGAGAGGTCGCCGAAGGCCGCCTTGTGCAGGCGGTAGACGAAGTAGCCCGTGTCGCGGAACTCGATGGAGACGAAGAAGGCGCCCGAGGTGTTGACGCGCCGGTAGTCAACGCAGCCCTTCTCTCCGCCGCACTTCTCGATCTCGCCAGACCAGAACCCTTCGCCTTCAAGGTCGGGCGCGCGGTTGAAGAAGTCGAGGTACTGCTGGCGCACGAAGCCGCGCGTGTCGTCGATGGGGTTGGCCGTGCTCGTCACGAAGGGGAGGATCGAGGCGGCCGCGTCCACGCGCCGGTCGATCGCTTCGTCGGGCCGCGCGCTCGTCTCACGGATGCGCTCTTCGACCTCGGAGGGCATGAGGTTGGGGAAGGCCGCGCTGATGAGCGCCGCCTGACCCGCGACCAGCGGCGAAGCCATCGACGTGCCCGCCCACGAGCCCGTGCCGCCGCCGGGGACGCTGCTGACGATGCCTTCGCCCGGCGCCATCACGCGCGGCCACTCGCGCTGAGAGAAGGAGGCCACCGCGTCGTTCAAATTGCTGGCGCCGACCGAAAGTTGTCCCTCCACGTTCTCGGCCGCCGGGTACATCTTCCGGTCGCCGCCGTGGTTGCCGGCCGCGACGACGATGACGACGGGACGCACGGCCGCGCCGGGCGTCGGCGTCGGGTTGAGCGCGTCGTCGTCGCACCACTCGCCGAAGAGCTGGCCGAGGATGTTCGACTTGTGGAAGGAGGCGAGGCTCATGTTGATGACATCCGCGCCGTCGTCCGTCAGAGGGTCGCCGTCGGGGTCGAGCGCGTAGGCGACGGCCTCCATCAGCACCCAGTTGTTGCCGACGCCCTGCGAATCGAGCACGCGCACCGGCATGATCTTGGCCTCGGGCGCGGCGAGCGCGACGAGCCCCGCGACGTGCGTTCCGTGACCGAAAGGCCCGAGCTTCTGCGCCTCCGCGATGGTCGTCGCCCCGGCGGGCATGACCTCGCTCGGGTCGTCGTCGCCGTCCACGAAGTCGCGCCCGCGCAGCAGCCGCCCGGCGAGCGCGGGGTGGCGACGGTCAACGCCCGTGTCGAGCACGGCGACGATGGTGCCGGCGCCCTTCGTTATCCTGTGCGCCTCGGACAGACGCATCTTGGCCGGCGCCCACTGCCCTCGGTAGTTGGTCTCGCCGCCCACGGCCCAGGAGTTGCCGACCGCCCAGGAGTTGCCGACCGCCCAGGAGTTGCCGCTCCCCTCCGGCGCGCCGGAGTTGTAGTTGGGCTCGGCGAACTGCACGACCGTCGGGTTCTCTGCGAGAATTTTAGTGGCGAGCGCCTGCGAGTCGAGCGCGGAGTTCGCGGGCATCCGCAGGAGGAAGATGGGCCGCTGGCCGAACTGCTCGACGAGTTGGAGGCCGTACTTCTGCGCGATGGCGTTGATGTCCGCGGCGTTGTTGAGCTTGAGGTTCAACTCGTTGCGGACGTAGTCGTCCTCGCCCGAGTCGGACGAGGCGCGCGCCGCAGGGCTGAAGGCCGGCAGACCGGCCAGCAGCACCGCCGCCAGCAGCGCGGACAGGACGAAGCGGCGAAAGAGCTTGCGGGACATCTTAAAGGGAACTCCTTAAA
Source organism: Pyrinomonadaceae bacterium (assembly GCA_036379655.1). Lineage (GTDB taxonomy): Bacteria > Acidobacteriota > Blastocatellia > Pyrinomonadales > Pyrinomonadaceae > QHXN01. The sequence goes on along the minus strand of DASVGG010000166.1, from coordinate 67,904 downwards.
ATTCCGTGCACACGTGTAACCCGTGGGGAATAAAAACGAACCGGACTTGTCGGAAATCGGCAACCGCCGTGCGCTGGAAAAGTCCGACGTTTTTGATGCCTTCCTCCCGCAAAACAGTGCCCGCCGCGAGGTAAAAAATACATGGGGGAGGAAAAAAAAGAAGTCAGAAGTCAGAAGGCTTCGCTTGACGAACGTTGAAGATGACAAGCGCGTGGTCCGACCGACGGAGGTCTTTCTTCTGACTCCTGATTCCTGCTTTCACCAACGGCCGGTGAGGACGAAGGGGGACCAGAAGAAGGGGTGAGGGCGTTCGCGCATCTGGCGGAGTTGGGCGGCGCGGAGGGCGGCGGCGGGGCGCGCGCCCGCGCGGAGGTGCGTGTAGAAGTCCGTCATCAACTCGCCCGTCGCCTCGTCGTCCACCGTCCAGAGGCTGAGCAGCAGCGAGGGCGCGCCCGCGTAGAAGAAGCCGCGCACGAGCCCGATCAACTCGTCGCCCGGCGCGACGGCGCTGACGCCCGTCTCGCAGGCCGAGAGCGTGACCAGTCCGGCGTTGAGGTCGAGCGTGTAGGCGTCGCGCACGGTCATCCAGCCGTCGCCGAGGCGGAGCGAGGAGAAGAGCGGACTGTCCGGTCGAAACTGCCCGTGGCAGGCGAGGTGGAGCACGTCCGCGCCGCGCGCGCGGCCGCGTAGTGCTTCGAGCGTCGCGTCCCCGTCGAGCAGCGCCTCCGACTTGGCGAAGAGCGGCGCGAGCGTGCGTATCTCGTCGCGCACGCGCGGCGTCTGTTCGTCGGCGACGCCCAAGAGCAGCGCGCTCGCGAAGGGACGCGCGGGCCTTTCAAGACAGTGGAGCAGCACGCCCGCGCTCGGCGCGTAGGAGACCTCGCGCCGCTCGACGACGTAAGCCTCGCCGTCGTAGAGCGCGTGGAAGGGGACGTAGTGGAGCGCGCGGTGCGGGACGACGACGAGGCGGCGACAGCCTATGCGTTCTTCGACGCGGCGGAGCAGCAGGTCGTACAGCTCCGCGAGGTGCCGCCGCGCCCGCTCCGTCAACGCCCCGAGGTGAGAGCGCATGCGCGCCGAGCCGTAACGCAGTGAACCTATCTGGAAGCGGAACTGCCCGAACGCCTCGTTCACCTCGCGCTCGTCTGCGAGGCCGCGCACGACCTCGATGGACTCGTCGGTGACGACGAAGGCGAGCAGTTCGCCGTCGAGGCTCGTGTATTCGACGAGCGCCGTGTCCTTGCCGAGCGCCTTCTGCAACGCGACAACGTCCAGAGGCTCCGAGCGCCCGAGCGCGGTGCCGCCGCCGCGTTGTTGTAGCTGGCGCATGATTTCGAGCGTCTTCGTCTCGCGCTCGCGCACGGCGTCGTGCAGCGCCTGCATCGCGGCGGTGCGGCGCGCGCCGGCAGACTCTTCGGGGCGGTTGATGCGGCTGTAGAACCAGTTCAACTCTTCGCGCAGGCGGTCGAGCTGTTCGAGGAGACCCGCCTCGAACTCGTCGCGCGGCTGCGGGTGGACCGTGAGCGCGCCGCTCAACATCTCGACGAGCGCACGCGAGCGCGCGCGCTCCGCGTAACAGAGCGCCTCGACGACGCGACGCCCGCCCGCGTCGGAGAGGTAGAGGCGGACGAGTTCGTCGTAGGGCGCGAGCTTGTCCGCGACGAAGGCCGTGCGGAACTCTTCGGCCGGCAGCGGCGCGCGCAGGTCTTCGATGAGCGAGACGGCGCGCTTGAAAGAGGCTTCGGCTTTGGGGAGGTCGCCGCGCGCGGCGGCGAGCAGACCCAAACTCGTGTGGCATCGCTCGGCGACCTGCGGGAGCGCCTGTGCCTCCGCTTCCTTGAGCGTCGTGTCGAGAAGAATCTGCGCCAGACGCTCCTGCCCCTGCGCGCGCGCGGCCTCGCCGCGAAGCCAGCGCGCGAGCAGCATCCGGCGCCACGCGCCCGCGTCCGCGAGCGGCGCCTCGGCCTGCGCCGCGAGCACTGCGGTCGAGGCGTAGTCGCCCTCCGCGTGATGAAGCTGCGCCTCGGTGAGCGTGACGTAAGCCTCGCCGACGAGGTTCGCTTCGGACGCGTAGGTGGCGCGCGCGCGCGCGAGGAGTTCGTGCGCGGCGTCCGTGTCTCCGGCGACGATGGAGGCGCGGCCCGCCTGCGCGAGCGCGCGCGCCTGCTCGGCCCGCATGCCGAGCGAGGCGAAGGTCTCGATGACGCGTTCGTAGACGGCGAGTGCTTCGGCCGAGAGGTTCAGCTCAAGGTATGCGTCGGCCAGCTCAAGCTCCGCGAGCGCGGACTGGTGCGGCATGCCGAGCGCGGCATAGCGGCGGCGCGAGCGTTCAAGGAAGTCGAGCGCGCGGTCGTAGCGCCCCTGCGAGAGGGCGAAGTTGCCCATGTTGCCTTCAATCTCGGCGAGCGTGGCGGTGAGGCCGGCGCCTTCGGCGTAGCCGAGCGCCTGCTGGTAGAGCTGTTCGGCGGAGCGGAAGTCGTGGAGCGCGACGCGCGTGTTGGCGAGACAGTTCTCGATGCGCGCGAGTTGGACGCGGTCGCCGGCCGCCTTGTAGTGCTCGCGCGCGGCGCGCTGGAACTGTTCGGCCTCGCGGTAGCGGTCGCGGCGGAAGTAGATGTTGCCGATGTTGTTCTCGATCTTGCCTGCTTCCAGCAGGTCGCCGTGTTCGAGGAAGCGGTCGCGCGCGCGCAGGCCCGTCTCGATGGCCTCCTCGTAGCGGCCGAGCATGGCGAGCGCGATGAGCTTGCTGACCTGCGTCGAGGCGGCCGTGTGCGGCTGGCAAAGGCGTTGGAAGCGCGACTCGGCCTCGTCCAAACGTCGCACGGCCTCCTCCATCCGGCCGCCGACGAGCGCGGCTATCCCCGCGCCCCAGTCGCGCAACGCCGCGACCTCTTCGGAGTCGTCCGCGTCGGCCAACGCTTCGAGCGCGCGCGCGGCGGCGACGGCGCGCGGCGGGTCGCCGCTCCACGCTTCGAGGCACACGTCCTTGAGCGCGTGGGCCAGCGACGTGCCGGCCAGCGGCGCGTGCTCGACGACGAGCGCGCCTCGCTCAACGTCGTCCACGGCCGCGACGAGGCGCGAGACCAGTTCCGCACGGGTTATCTTCGGGTCGTTCGACACGGACGGCGTTCAGGCGAGGATGGATGAATGAAGAAACACGGAGCCTTTAACTTGAAATCTCAAATTTGAGATTTCAAATCCAAAGCCCCGTATCTCCGCGTTGAAGTTTGTCGTCGTTGGTCGGTTCCTTAAGCCTTCAGACTCAGCTCGGGAATCTCGACCTCCGTTTCGTCGAGCCGCAGGCGCAGCGCGTAGGTGCCGTCGGGCGTCGGCGGCAGCAGCGTGAACTCGCACAGTTCGTTGAGCGTCGCGCGGGCGACCGTCGCGCCGTCGGCGCCGACGAGTTCGACCTCGCCGCCCTTGCACGGCCCGAGCACCTGCCCCGAGACCGTCCAGCCCTCGCCGCCCGGCGCGAGCCGCAGGTCAACGTCGAGGTCGCCCGCGCTGAAGAGCATCTGGCGCGCGGGCGCGGCCTGACCCGAGCGCACGCCGAAGGCCGGTTGGAGACTGCTGCTGTCGAAGGTGAGCGCGGCGACGAGGCGGCGCAGGAGTCCCGGTTCCTCAACCTGCGCGTGGCGCGCGCGGAACATGCGGACGACCGACGCGACCAGTTCGGGCGGCGCGTCCTCGGACGTGTCGGCGCGCATGAGCGCGGCGAGGTGGCCGAGTTGCGCGGCCTGCGCCGAACAGTTGGTGCAGTCGGCGAGGTGCGCGCGCGCTTCGGCCGCCTCTTCGGCGGACAGGCGGCCTTCGGCCAAATCGGCCAGCCGCGCGAAGGGGATGTGTCTTGGGGTCAGTCTCATTTTCCGCTCCAACGGGGGCGCCAGCAACTACAGCGCCCGCACGTGGGAACAGTGCGCGGGCGTCGGCGAAAAATACCTGGTGAATGGTAAATAGTGAATGGCGAATGGTAAGTGGTGAAAAGACAAACCTTCCATTTACTATTCACCATTCACTATTGACTAAAAGCCCTTCTTCTTCAGCGCGTCGAGCAGTTTCTTGAGGCAGCGTGCGCGGGTCGGGCCGATGCTGCCTTCGGAGGTGCCGAGCGCGGCGGCGATCTCGGAGTAGGGCGGGGGCTCGGCGGCGTAGAAGAGCAACTGGAGGAGGCTCTGGCAGCGTTCGCCCAACTCCGCGAGCGCCGCGCGGACGAGGTGCTGCTCTTCGAGTCGCGTGAGCGCCTCGTCCGGCAGCAGCCCTTCGTCGGCGAGGTCGTACATCTCGTCCTCGGCCTCTCCCTCCTCGGACGCGAAGGGGCGGAGCGCCCTGGCGCGGCCGACCGTGCGCCAAGTCTTGCGCTTGGCCGTCGTGACGAGCCACGCCTGCAAGCGCGAGGGCTGCTCGATGGCCTCAATGCTCTCTAAAAGGGTCGTGAAAACGTCCTGAAAGATTTCGGCGGCCGCGTCCTCGTCGAGCCCCGCGCGTCGCGGGATGGCGTAGATGAGCCGCTGGTAACGCAGCACGAGCGCCTCCCACGCCCCCTCGTCGCCGCGCTTACACGCCGCCAGCAGTTGCTCGTCACTCCGCGCACTCGCCTCAGCAATCGCCACGTCGAGAAGGATAGGCGGGGGCAGAGAAAAAGGCAAAAGCAGTAGGCAGTAGGCGGTTAAGGAAAAGAGAGCGACAGTCGAAGCAGGCGGAGGCGGCGAGTTGTTAACCTCGCCGCCTCCGCCTGCTTTAGACCATTTCCGTTAAAGTCTTCTTGCCTTTAACTGCCATCTGCCATCTGCCATCTGCCTACTGCCCTCACGCCTGACGCGGCAGTGGGCCGCCGACGGTATAGAGGGTGACGGAGCTGGAGAGGCCGAGGCCCGAGAGACGGCCGGCCATGAGGACGATGATCTCCTGCTGCTGTGCGATGCCGTTCTCGACGAGCGTCCGCTCGCAGAGCTGGATCATCTGCTCGGTGTTGTCGCAGGGCGTGTGGAGGTGCGTCTCGATGCCCCAGACGAGCGCCAACTCGCGGGCCACGCCGCGCTCGGTCGTGAGCGCGATGATGCGCTGCTCGGGCCGCAACGAAGAGAGCCGTCGGGCCATTAACCCCGACGCGGTGATGACGGCGATGGTGCGCGCGTCGATCTCCTCGCCGGCGAAGACGGCGGCCTCGCACAGAGCGCGGCTGATGCGGCCCGACTGCCGCCCGGCGAAGCGCGTGATGGCGTCCTCCGTCGAGGGCGGCCGTCCCGCCTCGGCCGAATCGATGATGCGCGCCATCGTCGCCACGGCGAGCACGGGGTATTTGCCCGAAGCCGTCTCGGCCGAGAGCATCACGGCGTCGGTGCCGTCCCAGACGGCGTTCGCCACGTCGGAGGCTTCGGCGCGCGTCGGGCGCGGCTCCGAAATCATCGACTGGAGCATCTGCGTCGCCGTGATGACGACCTTCTCCTTGCGGTTCGCCGCCTCGATGATGCGCTTCTGGTAGACGGGGACGAGTTCGACGCTCGTCTCTACTCCCAAGTCGCCGCGCGCGACCATCAGACCGTCGGCCGCGTCCACGATCTCTTCGAGGTGGTCGATGGCCTCCGCCTTCTCGATCTTGGCGACGAGCGGTTGGCGCCCGCCCGCGGCCTTGATGAGCGCCTTGGCCTCAAGGCAGTCCTCGGCGCGGCGGACGAAGGAGAGCGCGATGTAGTCCGCGCCCTCGCGCACGGCCCATTGCAGGTCGCGCCGGTCCTTGTCCGTGAGCGAGGGGATGGGGAGCGCCGCGCCGGGCAGGTTGATGCCCTTGCGCTCGGCGAGCGTGCCGCCGTTGATGACGCGCGTGACGACATCGGTCTCGGTCGTCGATTCAACTGTTAACTCGATGGCGCCGTCGTCGAGCAGGATGCGCGCGCCGGGCTTCACGTCGTGCGCGAGCCCCGCGTAGTTGGTCGAGACCTCGCGCGCGTCGCCGACGACCGAGCGCGTCGTGATCGTGAAGACGGCGTTCGACTCCAACTGAACGGGCTGGCCGCCCTTGAGCATGCCCGTCCGAATCTTCGGACCCGACAGGTCCACGAGCACCGAGAGTGGCCGCTTCAGGCGCTCGGCGGCGGCGCGCGCGCGCGCGATGGTCTCGGCGTGCTCCTCCTGCGTGCCGTGCGACATGTTGATCCGCACGGCGTTGGCGCCCGCCGCCAGCACCGACTCCAGCACCGCCGGCTCGCGCGAAGCCGGCCCGAGCGTGGCAAGTATCTTGGCTCTCCTCACCTCAAAACCCCTCTGCTAATTTTTATCGTTATGCGTTGGTTGTAAACCCGTGGGCGCAAATAAGCAAGTGAGCGGTGAGCAGTCAAAGCAGAAGGCAGCCGATGTGATTCGGCTGCCTTCAACGTTTCAACCTCCTCCTGCTCACCGCTTACTGCTCACCGCTCACTCGTCTTCAATCAGCCTTCTCGGCGAGCGCCTGCTCGACGGCCGCTTCGAGTTGGGAGGCGACCTCGGAGTCGTAGCCGACGAAGTGGCGGACGAGGCGGCCCCGGCGGTCGAGGACGAAGGTCTGCGGGATGGAGTCGTCCTGCGCGAGGAAGAGGTCGCGGGTCTCGTCGTCGGGGTCGGCCAGTTGGTACTGAATGCCGTAGAGCTTGACGAACTCGGGAATCTTGGGGCGGTCCTCTTCGCCGCCGACGTTGAGGCCGATGACCTTGAGGCCCTTCGGGCCGTGCTGCTTCTGTAACCTGACGAGGTGCGGAATCTCCTCGCGGCAGGGCGGGCAGTAGGTGGCCCAGAAGTCGAGCACGACGACCTGGCCGCGCAAATCTTCGAGCCGGACGCGGCGGCCGTCGGGCTGCGTCCAGGCGCCCGAGGGGGCCGAGCCCGTGGAGGTGACGGGCGGCATCGGCAGGTTCGTGCGCGGCGCGCGCTCCGGCGTCGCGGCCTTGCGCCGCGCTTCCTCGGCGTGCTTCTTCGACGCGCCGTCGAGTTCGCACGAGGTTGCGAACAGGACCAGCGCGGCGAGCGCGAGCGACTTCAGGAAGAGTCTCGGGGACATGCCTTGCGAACTCCTTCGGGCGGCATTCTACACGAAGGCCCGGGACGGCGGCACGCGCCGTCAACGCTCTTTGATGATGAGAGTGGTGGGGACTAGACCCTGTCCGCCTCTTCGTTCGGCGGGTTCGTGCCCTGCGGCGAGTCTTCGGGCTGCGGCGGCGCCTCTTCGGCGGGGACGGCGTACTCCTCGTTGGCCCACGCGCCGAAGTCAAGGAGCTTGCAGCGCTCGGAGCAGAACGGGCGGAAAGGGTTACCCTCGTAGGTCGTGGGGCGGTGGCAGATGGGACACTTCATCATTTGGTGAATAGGTAATGGTAGATGGTAAATGGTGGAGAGCAGTTACCATTCACTATTCACCATTTACTATCTACCAAGCTCAAATCGCGGCCGGGGCCGCTTGAGTCTTGATCAGGATTTTTCTGTCAACGAAGTCGATGATACCGGCACGCTTGAGGGCGTTCAAGCGGACGGTGACGCTCTCGCGGGTGGAGCCGACGATGGAGGCGATTTCGCGGTGCGGGAGCGGCAGGTCGATGAGCACGCCGTCGGCGCCGGGACGGCCGTAGCGCTCGGAGAGGTCGGCGAGAAGTTTGTCGAGTCGGGCCGGGATGGCGTCGAGCGCGAAGTCGGCCACGCGGCGCTCGGCGCGGGAGAGCCGTTGACCAACCATGCGGAAGGTGTAATCATAAAGCTCGCGGCTCGCCGCCATCCCCTCCCTGTAAACCCCCGCAGGAATTTTGAGCAGGCGCGCCTGCTCATAGGCGACGGCGCACTTCTCGCGCACCCCGGCCGAGTAGAGCGACGACTCGCCGAAGAGCGCCCCGGCCCCGACGATGTCGATGACGGCCTCGCGCGCCGTGACGGGGTCGATGAGGCAAATCTTGGCGCGGCCCCGCGCGATGCAGTAGAGCGCGTCGGCCGTGTCGCCCGTGCGGTAGATGAAGCGGCGGCGGCGGAAGTCCACGGCCTCCGAGCCGGAGGCCAGCAGCGCGAGCGTCTCCTCCGAGAGGCAGTCGCCGACCTCGGAGTGGCGCAGGATTTCGGCGCGGTCGGCCGCGGAAAGGTCGCTGGCACGTCTGTGTGACATGAAGGGGGAACCTCGTTATTCGGGTGGTCGGGAGTTCAAGAGCCTGTGTGCGTGCGGCTCCCGCTGGCCCGCGCGGTCGGCGACCGGAGGTGGGGCACAACCCCCGAAGACCTGCATGACCGGGATGGGAGATAAAGCGGACGCGGGGCCGCAAAAGCTGCGAGGTAAAGCTAAATTTAACCCTTATTCGATGAGGAAAAGTTAACCGACAGAACAAACCTTCAGGTAACCGTCCCTTGAATTAGCGGGCACAATAGCACGAAGACCCGGGGGGCGCAAGAACTGTTTTCTGGTATTCAAGGACTGTATCCCTATTTATGACGACCAAGCTCAGCGTCCTCGTCGTTGACGACGAACCCGACAAGCGGCTGTTGCTGGCCTTCGCGCTGGAGAACGAAGGCTACGAGGTGCACACGGCCGTGGACGGGGTGGCCGGACTGGCGGCCGTCGAACTCTACCAGCCCGACCTCATCGTCACCGACGTGATGATGCCGCGCATGGACGGCTACGAGATGATCCGTCGCGTGCGCGCCAACCCGCTGACCAAGTTCGTCCCCGTCATCATCCAGTCGGCCGCGCGCGCGGAGGCGCGCGACGTGCGGCTCGGCTCCGAACTCGGCGCGCTCGGCTACATCACCGACCCGACCGACCTCGACCTGCTGCGGGCGCGCGCGCGCACCCTGCTCGAACTCAAGCAGTACCTCGACTCGTGCCAGGAGGCGGCCTTCACGGACCACCTGACGGGGCTCGCCAACCGCCGCCGCTTCGAGCGGCAGTTGGAGCGCGAGGCGTTGCGCACCGAACGCTACAACCGCCCCTTCTGCCTCCTGCTCGTGGACATCGACAACTTCAAGGACGTGAACGACACGCACGGGCACGACGCGGGCGACGAGGCGCTGCGCCGCGTGGCGAACGTCATCCAGTCGGGCACGCGCGGCATCGACACGGGCGCGCGCATCGGCGGCGACGAGTTCGCCGTCATCCTCCCCGAGACCGACCTCGTGCGCGGGCTCGAAGTGGCCGAGCGGCTGCGCTCCGAGATTGCCGCGCTCGACCTCGGACCCGTGGCGAGCATCACGGCGAGCCTCGGCGTCGCGGAGCAGCCCGCCTGCGCGCGCACCAACGACGAGCTGCGCGCCGCGGCCGACGCCGCGCTCTACGAGGCCAAGCGCGGCGGCCGCGACCGCGCCGCCCCCGCCCCCGTCTTAGAGAACCCCGCGCAGGCGCTGAACGTAACGTAAGGAAGGATGAACGCTGAACGCTGAAATATGAACTGAAAGACGGTTATAATCAGTTCATATTTCAGCGTTCAGCGTTCAGCGTTACAAGGAGCATTTATGGCCGACTATCGGGACAAGCTTGATGAGTGGCGCGAGGCGGCGCGGCGCAAGGCGCGCGACCTCGACGAGAAGTACAACATCCGCGAGCGCGTCGAAGAGGGCGCGCGCGCGGCGGGCGAGGCCGCGAAGCGCGGCGCCGACGCCGTCAAGACCGGCGCCGAGCGCGCGCGCACAGAGGCCGAGCGCGTCGGCGATGAACTCGACCTGGACGAGCACGCGGCCGACGCACGCGAGCGCACGCGCGAGGCGCGCGAGCAGGCCGCGCGCGCGGCCGAAGAGGCGGCGCGTCTGGCGCGCGAGGTCGGCGGGCGCGTGCGCGAGGTCGGGCAGAAGGCCGGCGAGCGCGCCGAAGACTTCATCGGCGGCGCGAAGAAGTACTACAAGGGCGCGGCGCGCGCGGCCGGCGTGGGCGCGCGCTTCGCGGGCCTGGGCGTCCGCGCGACGCGCCTGACGGCGGCCTCGACCGCGGGCCTCTACCGCGCCTACGACTGGGCGCGGCAGAACCCGAAGCAGGCCATCGTCGTCACGCTCTCGCTCGCCGTGGGCCTGCGCACGGGCGCGGCGTTCCCCGGTCTCGACGGCTTCCTGCTCGGCGCGCACCCGCACTGGTTCACGCACTCCGCGCTGCCGGTCTGGGCCGTGCGCAAGGTCGGCCAGAAGTTCGACGACTACCTGCGCGAGCGCGAGCGCCTCGTCGCCGCGGGCGAACTCGACGAGGCAGACCGCAGGCGCGTCGAGTTCGAGCGCAAGATGGTGCGCTACGTCGGCGCGCCGCTGCTCGGCGCGTTCAGTTGCGCGGCGGGCGTCGCCATCTTCGCGCAGATACTTCAGCCCGGCCCCATCGTCGGCGCGCCCATCAGTTGGCTTCTCGGCGGCAATCCCATCCTCGACGCCGTCTGGCTCTTCGGCAACGGCGTCATCTGCATCCAGCAGGGTTATAAGTTCTTCATGATTGCTTTGAAGGACGTGGAGGCGGCCGAGCGCATCGTGCGCGAGATAAGGGGCTTCCTGCCTTCGGCCGCGACCGCGACCGCTTAGACTTCGACGCGCGTCAACTAACCGTGGGGAGACACTTCGAGCGAGTGTCTCCCCACACTTTTTTGCGTCGCGCGGCGGCGGGATTTCATTGACACGGGGCGCGGCGGCGGATAACCTCTGGCCGCCCTTCAGTGAGAGTGTCCTCGCCACGTTCCCCTTCGCCCTTCGTCGAGGAGGTTTGCATGAGACCCCGCCACGGACTAGTTTTACTCTTCGTCCTGCTGCCCGCCCTCGTCGCGCTCTCCGGTTGCAGCGAGCAACCACCCGGCTCGAACGCCGCCAACACCAACACCAACGCCATCCGCAACGCCAACACGAGCGTCAACACCAGCCCGGGTCCCCCCACGATCGACCTGAGGATCAACGCCAACGCGCGGGTCAACGGTAACGCGAACGCCGCGTCCCCGTCGCAGATCGCCAGGATTAAAGAGGCGTTGGGGGTGGGGAACATCGCCTTCAACGTCCCCCCGTCGATGAGGCTGGAAGAGACGCAGACCATCATGCTGCTGCTCAGCCCGACCGAGTCGGCGGAGGTGCTCAAAGGTCAGTTGCAGAACAGGAACGCGGCCGGCAACATCGAGACGCACAACGTCAAGGTCAGCGGCCGGATGCAGGCTAAACTCACGGGCGACGGCTTTCACATCACGCCCGTCGCGCCCGAGGAGCAGCGCGTTAACAAGCAGGGGCAGACGCAGTGGAAGTGGGACGTGCGGCCGACGAGGACCGGGACGCTGAAGCTCCACGTGGTCTTGAATGCCGTCGTCGATACGAACGACCGGGCGGGCACGCACCTGGAGTACATCGACTCCTTCGACCAGACCTACGTCGTGGACGTGCCGAGCCCTTCGCCTACGCCCTTCGTCGCGGCGGCGCCCGCGCGCGCGGGCCGCGTCTGGTCGTGGCTGCTGCCGGTGCTGCTCGTGCCGGCCGGCGGCGCGGCGGCGTGGCTGTGGCTGCGCGGGAGGGGGCGGCGACGCCGCATCTCGCACTTCTTCGACGCGGGCGCGGGCGAGTCGAGAATCTTCCTGAGCTACCGCCGCGACGACACCGCCGGCCACGCCGGACGCCTGCGCGACGCGCTCGTCGCGCGCTTCGGCCCCGAGCGCGTCTTCATGGACCTGGAGAGCATCCGCGCCGGTGAAGACTTCGTCGAGGTCTTGAAGAAGGCGATTGACTCCTCCGGGGTCGTGGTCGTCGTTATCGGCCGGCAGTGGCTCTCAATTACGGACAAGAAGGGCAACCGCCGTCTCGACAACCCGGAGGACTTCGTCCGCCTTGAGGTCGAGACGGCGCTGCGTCGCGGCGGCAGTGTCATCCCCGCGCTGGTGCAGGGCGCGCAGATGCCGGCCGAAGACGCGCTGCCCGAGCCGCTCGCGAAGCTCGCGCGGCGCAACGCCATCGAGATCAGCGACGCCCGCTGGGTCTTCGACGTGGGCCGCCTCGCCGAAGCCATCGAAGGGGCGCTGGCGCGGGAACCCGCGAAGCCGCCGGAGCCCAGCCCGCTGCCGGGCTGAGCGCGGCGTTCGCCCTTACTTGATTGTCAGCGGGAAGGGAAGGAAGGAGAGCGCGAAGACGAGGAGCGTCAGGAGCGCCACGACGATGCGCGCCGGGCCGAGGCGGTCATCCTCGTCGAGCGGCTGCGGGTGCGGCATGCGCAGCATGATGAAGAGAAGGATGACGTAGAGCGCGCCGCTCGGCACGCCATGCCAGAGCCACCCGAGCGGCGCGAGCGCCAGCATCGAGAGGAACGCGGCGCGCCCCGCGTACCAATGCACGCGCCGTCCGAGGACGGAGTAGACGGCGTGCCCGCCGTCGAGCTGCCCGACGGGCAGCAGGTTCAGGCTCGTCACCATCAGCCCGATCCACGCCGCGAAGTAGAAGGGATTCGGCGCCATCCCCGCCAAATCCTTCACGCCGAGCGGCCCCGCCAACAGTCGTAGCAGCAGCGGGTCGTTGAAGATGATGACGCCCTCCTGCGGGAGCGGCGGCGCGGGCGTCGCGGTCAGCAGCGCCGCGCAGGCGACGGGGATGATGACGAGGAAGCCCGCGAGCGGCCCCGCCACGCCGATGTCGAAGAGCGCGCGGCGCGAGGGGATGGGCGAGCGAATCTTGATGAAGGCGCCGAGCGTGCCCGCCATGAAGGGCGGCGGCATCGGGATGAAGTAGGGCAGCGTGGCGTCCACGCCGTAGAGGCGGCAGGCGACGTAGTGACCCGACTCGTGCGCGAGCAGTATCGAGAGGAGCGCGCCCGCGAACTTCAGCCCCTCGACGATGTACTCGCGGTGCGCGAGCGCGAACGCGCCCTCCGCCGCCAGCAGGAGCACGAAGTACTTCGGCACGTAGATGAGGTATTCGAGCGGCGTCGTGGGCGCCGCGACGGCCGGCTCGGGGAGGACGGGCGAGACCGCGAAGCTGATGCCCGCCCAGGTCACCGTGAGCGCCGTCAAAAGGAAGAAGGCCGTGTGCCTCCACCACTCGCGCGCCGTCGGTCGCGCCGCCGCGCGCGCGCCCCCCGCGTGCGCCCCGCCGCGCGCCACGAACCTCGGTACTTCACTGACTGATTCGGACATAAAGAAAGGTGTTGGGTGTTGGGTGCTGGTTAAGAACTGCTTTCAAACCAGCACCCAACACCCAACACCCAACATTTGTTTCAGAAACTGTCGGGAGGGCGGCCGGCCGCGGCGTCGGCGGCGTGTGCTTCGGGAGACTCCGTGTCGTGGATGTCGTCGTCGTGGTCGTGGTCGTCGTGCTCCGCGTCGAAGCCGTGCGCCTGTAGCTCCTTGCCGGGCTTGAAGCGGATGGTCTTGCCCGAGGGGATGGCGACCTCTTCGCCCGTGCGCGGGTTGCGGCCCACGCCGCGTTTGCGCGGCTTGACGACGAAGACGCCGAAGCCGCGTAGCTCGATGCGCTCGCCGCGCGCCAGGGCCTCCTTCATCGAATGGAAGAGGGCGTCCACGGCCTGCTCGGCCTTCATTTTCGGGACGCCCGTGCGCTCGGCCACGCGGTTCACGATGTCGAGTTTGATCACAGCTCTACGGCCTCCGCTTCAGTGTCCGCCAGATTTCGCGGGAGAGGATTTGTCTAAGGGCGACAACAGTTTACGCCGCGATAATAGAGATGGGCAACGACGGCTGTCAAGGTTTGACAATGCTGGAGGGCGGCGGCTACCCTCGGACGTTGGGCGCCGCGAGCGCGCCCGCGAGAGACGGACGGCCTATGTTCCTATTCGGCAATAAGAATCCGCGCGTGCCCGCGTTCGGCGACGTACAGGCCGACGACGACCGCGATATAGAGGTGCGGCGCCTGCGCGACGAGTCGCGGACGCATTTCTGGGGCGAGGCGCGGCTGCTGTTCCGCGACCTCGTCTTCGCGCTGATGATCATGGCGCTCGTGCTCGTCTTCGTCGCGCAGCCCGTCAAGGTCGAGGGCACGTCGATGCTGCCACGGCTGCACGACGGCGAGCGCATCTTCGTCAACAAGCTCATCTACTACGGGCTGCCTGAACTCGAACGCGGCGACATCGTCGTCTTCTGGTTCCCCAACGACCCGACGAAGAGCTACATCAAGCGCGTCATCGGCCTGCCCGGCGAGACCGTGCAACTGCGCGCCGGCCGCATCTTCGTCAACGGCAAGGAACTGCAAGAGCCCTACCTCGAACACTCGCTCAACGTCGCCGCCGCCGACGAGCCGCCGACCTACATCAAGCCGCACTACTACTTCGTCATGGGCGACAACCGCGACAACTCAAGCGACTCGCGCATGTGGGGTCTCGTCCCCGAGAAGTACATCTACGGCAAGGCGCTCTTCCGCTACTGGCCGCTGTCGAAGGCCAGCGTCATCCGCCACGAAACGGACTACCCCGGCGTCCCCGTCCACCGCGTCGAGAGACCCGACGAGCAGGAGTAGTGAACCTTAACGCCGGGAGCGCGGGCATCCCTGCCCGCCAAAGCGTGCGCCAGCACGCTTAACAGTGAAGCGCCATACATCAATCTTGACGTATGGCGCTTCGTCGTATTCGCGCTGCGCGCTCATGGCGGGCAGGGATGCCCGCGCTCCCGGCGAAGAGTCGCGCCCTCCTCGTGTCCCGACGGATTTGATATTTCGCGCCCGAGATTGCAAACTAACCGCTTACTGTCAACTGACTGCCGCACGCTCTTTTATGGACTGGCTGCGACCGCTGCTGATGTTGTTCTACGCGCCCGCGCGCGGGCTGGCCGAGGTGCGCGACCGCGCGCCTTTGGGGCAGGCGGCGCTGCTGGCGCTGCTGGCGCAGAGCGCGCAGTGGCTCTTCGGCCTGTGGCCCGTGTTCGCGCCGCTGCTCGGGGCGGCGGGCATGGTCTTCATCGCGATGTTCATCTCGGCGGCGCTGATGCTCGTGCTCGGGGCGTTCTTCACGCCGTCGGTCATCTTTTTCGCGAACCTCTTCGAGCGGCGCGGCGGCTTCTGGCAGGTCTTGCGGCAGGAGTACGCGGCGACCGCTTCGTGCATCTTCTACGTGCTGGCGGCGGTCAGCCTGTTGGGCGTCGCGTCGGTGGCGTTGATACGCGCGTCGGGGGTCTCGGTCGGCTCACAGGAGGAGTACCGCGAGTCGCTGCGCGCGGCGGCGGAGGGGCAGTTGGTGCCGCCGGAGATGCTCGACCTCTTCTCCGACTCCCGGCTCATGCCGCTCTCCTTCGCGTACGGTTTCCTGCTGCCGCTGTTCCTGATCGGCGCGTGGGTCGCCGTGCGCGAGGTGTTTCGCTTCGGCTGGTGGCGCTCGCTGCTGTCGGTCGTGGGCGCGTGCATCGTGATCATCTTCCTTTCGCCGGTGCTGCCGCTGTTCAGCGCGGTGCTCGGGTCGCCGTTCCTGCTGCTGCTGCTCTTCTTCGTCGTGCGCTCCTACGTCGTCGAGGCGCAGCGGACGCAGAGGGCGCGCGCCGCGTTCAAACAGAACCTTGAGGCGGCGACGCTCAACCCGGCCGACGCCTCGGCGCACTACAACCTCGGGCTCCTGCACCAGCAGCGGAAGGAGTACGCCGAGGCGCGCGCGCGCTTCCTGCGCGCCGTCGAGATCGACCCGAACGAGACCGACGCGCACTACCAACTCGGCCGCATCGCGCGCGCCGAGGCTCGTCTGCCCGAGTCCATCCAGCACTTCGGCGAGGTCGTCGCGCGCGACGACGCGCACGCGCAGCACGAAATCTGGCGCGAGGTCGGCGCGACCTACCTCGCGGCCGGTCAGTTCAGCGATTCGCGCGACGCGCTCGAACGCTTCCTCGACCGTCGTCAGTCCGACCCGGAGGCGCTCTACCTGATGGGGCGCGCGGCGGCGGGGCTCGGCGACGCGCGCGGGGCCAAGCAGTGGATGGAACGCTGCGTCGAGGCCGTGCGCACCGCGCCCGCGTACAAGTACCGCGCGGACAAGCGCTGGCTCAACGAGGCGCAGCAGTTCCTGCGCACGCAGGCTTGAAGGGTTCGGCCGTGAGGAGGTTGAACGCCGTGGCTAAAGGCAACGCCGTACCGCGTTACGCTTATCCGCTGGCCGTCGTGGGCGGGGTGATGTTCTCTTGGATTTCGTTCCTCCTCGCCAACTCCGTGGCGAGCGCGCTCGGCGTGTGGGAGTATAACCACGGCTACATCGGCGCGGTCGTGTTCGCCGCCGCGCACCTGTGCATCGGCGGGCTCTTCGGGCTGTTGTGGCCCGAGCGGACGTGGCGCTGGGGCGTGTGGCTCTGCCTCGTGCCCGTGTGTCTCGTCTCGCTGACGGAGCGGGAGGTGACCATCTTCCTCTGGGTGTTGGCGCTGACGCTGGCGCCGGCCTGCGCGGGCGCGTACGCGGCGGCGCGCGTTCACCTCAGGTACGTCGAGACGGATTGAAGGTTGGTGACGTTGAGCTTATGACGACAAGTGATTCCGGGCCGGCGCTGCTCGTGCTCGAAGACGGCAGGACATTTCGCGGCCGCGCGTGGGGCGCGCGCGCCGAGGCGTGCGGCGAGATGGTCTTCAACACGTCGATGTCCGGGTACCAGGAGGTGCTGACCGACCCCTCGTACGCGGGGCAGATCGTCTGCATGACCTACCCGCTCATCGGCAACTACGGCGTGAACCGCGCCGACGAGGAGAGCGCGCGGCCGTGGGTCGAGGGCTTCGTCGTGCGCGAGGCGAGCCGGCTCGCGTCGAACTGGCGCTCGGAGGAGACGCTCGACGCCTACCTCAAGCGCTGGAACGTGCCCGGCATCGAACGCATCGACACGCGCGCGCTCGTCCGCCACATCCGCGACAAGGGCGCGATGCGCGCCTGCATCTCTTCGGTCGATCTGGACGAGGCGAGCCTGCTTGAGAAGGCGCTGACTTCGGCGTCGATGGAGAACCGTGAACTCGCGAGCGTAGTAACGACGCCGCGCCCTTACGAAGTCGCTGCCGTGAACGAGGAGCGGTTCCACGTCGTCTGCTACGACTTCGGCGTGAAGCGGAACTCCCTGAACGAGCTGGCGGCGCTCGGCTGTCGCGTGACGGTCGTGCCGGCCTCGACGCCCGCGCGCGACGTGCTGGCGATGCGGCCCGACGGCGTCTACCTCTCGAACGGGCCGGGCGACCCCGCGTCGATGAAGGAGGTCGTCACGGAGATTAGCGAGTTAGTGAAGGAGGGCGTGCCGACCTTCGGCATCTGCTTCGGGCACCAGTTGCTCGGCCGCGCCTTCGGCGGCACGACCTACAAGCTGCGCTTCGGCCATCGCGGCGGCAACCAGCCGGTCAAAGACCTCGCGACGGGCAAGGTCGAAATCACCTCGCACAACCACGGCTTCGCCGTGCGCGCCGACAGCCTCCCCGCCGAGGTCGAGGTCACGCACCTCAACCTCAACGACGACTGCGTCGAAGGCTTGCGCCACAAGAGCCTCCCCGTCATCTCCGTCCAATACCACCCCGAGGCCGCCCCCGGCCCGCACGACGCCGAACACCACTTCCGCCGCTTTGTCGAGCTGATGGAGCGAAGCGCAGTAGTCAGTAGACAGTAGGAAGACGAAACGGCGCGCCCGGTCTAAAGACTGAGACGCGCCGCCTCTTTTTCTACTGTCTACTGTCTACTTCTTCAACTCTGCAAGAGCCTGTCTATCGTTTGGACGAGCGAGACGAAGTCGGAGGTCTTGCTGCGGTAGATTTTGATGCCGGTCTGCGTGGTCTGCTTGGCGCGGGGCGGGCCGGAGCTTTCGAGCGAGAAGAGGAGGACGGGCGTGACGGGGTCCAGTTCGCGGAGCTGGCGGCAGAGCTCAAGGCTGTCGGCGTCGATGTATGTGTCGTTGAGGATGTAGAGGTCGAAGCGGTCGGTCGAGGCCACCTTCAGACAGTCGGCGGCCGTCTGCACGGTCTCGACTTCGTACCCCTTGCGCGAGAGCATGAGGGCGATCAGGTCACCCACGTCCTTGTTCGACTCGGCGCACAGAATGCGCCTCTTGCCTTCAGACATGCAGACACACCCCGACGAGAGAGAGACACCGAAAGACTTGCGAGGGGGAGTGCAACTAAGGGGGACTTAAATGTAAACGCGCGCGCGGCCTCAGTCAAGGCTGCCGCGCTTTCTCCGCGACGCGCCGCCGTCCGTCTTGCCCGAGAGGATGGAGTTGACGGTCGCGACGATCTCGAAGAGGTCGTCGGGCTTGGTGAGGTAGGCCGTGGCGCCGGCTTCGAGCGCCAACTCGCGGTCGCGGCGAAACGCCTGCGCGGAGAAGAAGAGAATCGGCGTGCCCGGCGTCATCTCGCGCAGGCGCTTGCAGAGCTGGAGGGCGGTGCCGTCGATATAGTCGTCGTCGATCATGTAGAGGTCGAAGCCCTTCGCGTCGGCCAGCCCGACGCACTCGGCGATGGTGCGGGCCGAGAGGACCTCGTGGCCCTGTCGTTCGAGCAGCACCGTGATGAGCCGACACGTGTCCTCGTGTGGCTCCGCGCAAAGGACGCGTCTACGGGGGTTCGACGACATCGAGGGGAAACTCCTTAACTGTCCTTTGTTCGCTGTTACAACGGGCGGCCTGAACGGGTCGGTGAAGACTGAAACTGTAACGCCGGCCGGCCTGTCGGTCTGTACGGGGAAGCACAGATTGCAACCGCGGTCGGCTCAGGACGGCAGACATTAAGCCTCAAACCGGAAAATTTATCAACTTAAATTATCCGCACACGCGGGACGCGGCAGACGCCCCGCCGTCCGCCGCGTCCCGCCGGATAATTTGCTATGACGCTAAGTCAGCGGGCGGGCGAAGGGGCGGCCGAGTTGGGGGTCTCGGCCGGCTGTGCCGCGTTCGAGTCGTCAGCGGGAGGCATGCCGGCGACGGGCTCCTCGGCCGGGCGCAGGAGTTCCGCGACGAGGCCGGAGCTGCCACGGTGTTCGAGCCAGTGCCGGTAAGTGACGGTCAGGACCGCGATGACCGGGATGGCGAGGAAGATGCCGGCCACGCCCGCCAGTTCGTGCCCGGCAAGGATGGCGAGGATGACGGCCAGTGGGTGGAGGTGGATGCCACTGCCGATGATGCGCGGGTAGAGCACGTAGTCCTGCACGATGCGCAGCACGCCGAGGAAGAGGAGCACGCCGAGCGCCTTCGTCACCGAGTCGAACCCGGCGACGGTGCCCGCCAGCACCGCGACGACGACGGGGCCGAGCAGGGGGATGAACTCAAGCATCCCCGCGACGAGCCCGAGCACGAGCGCGTAGCGCACGCCGAAGACGGCGAAGGCCGCGGTGCAGATGCTCCCGATGAGGAGGCACGAGATGAGCTGCGCGCGGATGTAGGCGGCGAGCGTCGAGTTGATGTCCTGGAACAGCTCGTCGCCGCGCCAGCGGATGCGCCCCTGCGGCAGCATCATCAGGGCCGAGCGGCGGAAGCTGTCGGCGTCCTTCAAAAAGAAGAAGGCGAGGATCGGGATGAGCACGAGATAGGGCAGGTAGCCGAGCAGGTTGAAGGCGTTCTCGAACGCCTGCCCCGAGACGTAGAGCCCGACCGAGTTGATGGCGCCGGTCGCGGCGTCGTTGGCGTACTTGCGCACGCCCGGCGGGATGTTCAGTTCCTCGTAAATCCTGTTCAGGCGGTCGGCGCGCGCCTTCGCATTGGTGAGGTAGGTCGGCGCCTGCTGCGCGATGTCGGCCATCTGCGCGCCGAGGCGCGGCGTGAGCACCCACGCGCCCAGCGTGAGCGAGCCGAAGATGGCGACGTAGACGACGGCGATGGCGGCCGTGCGCGACAGCAGTTGCGGCTCGCCTTCGCGCCCGCGCCGCGCGAGCCCCTTGCGCACCAGCTCGATGAGCGGCGAGATGAGGTAGGCGAAGAAGACGGCCAGGACGACGACGAGCAGCACGCCCGTCAGCGCGTAGAAGACCCAGCGGACGGTCTCGAAGAGGTAGTGGATGACGAGGACGAGCACCGCGACCCACAGCAGCGAGCGCGACGCGAGCCGCAGCACGAGGCGCGTGCGCCGCTCGAAGGAGGCGAGCCCGGCGGCCGCCTCCTCGTCCTCGCTCAACTCGGGTTGGACGCTTGTTTTCTGTTTCGCCAAAGCCTTCCGCCCTCCGCGCGCGCCGGGTCTAAGGGAACCGTGCCGACCGTGAGTTCCGGGGACGCGCTAATGATGCATCAGGCAGGCGTAAACCGTAAACCGTAAACCATGACAGGAAAGAACCGTCTTTCACTTGTCACGGTTTACGGTTTACGGTTCACGCCTGCCGTTGCGTTAGTTCTCGTACTCGCTGTAGTCCTCGTCGGCCTCGCGCTCCTTGATGCCGGCGGGTTCCCAGACGAGGCCGCGCCACTCGTCGGTCTCGCCGAGCAGTTGGAGCGCGGCGAGCGGCTGGACGGGGTTGCGCTCCAGCCGCAAGACCTCCGCGACCGTCTCCAGCGTGCGCCCCTCGGCGTCGGGGACGATGAGGTGGACGCGGCTGCCGACCTCCGGCAGTCGCTCAAGGTGGACGAGCGCGCCCTGCGGGCCGATGTTCTCGGTCTCGCCCTCGACGACGACGTGCTCGCCCGTGCGCTCGTCGTCCCACTCGGCGCGCACGCTGACGTGAACCATGTAGCGCGGCCCTGTGCGCTGCTCAATGAAACCATACATGCGGGGCATCCTCCGTTAAAGGGCGGAATTCTCTCCGTCTACCAAATAAACTGCTAAAGGGGGGCGAACTTCAGGGGAAACGTTGAACGATGAACGCTGAACGATGAACTGTAGGTCAAAAGTCTTTTAGTTCAGTGTTCATCCTTCATCGCTTCACTCGTCATCCGTCGCGCGCAGCTTCTCAAGCACGGAGAAGTCTTCGAGCGTGGTCGTGTCGCCGTGCGCGGAGCCGGAGGTGGCGATTTCGCGCAGGAGGCGGCGCATGATCTTGCCGGAGCGCGTCTTGGGGAGCGCGTCGCTGAAGCGTATCTCGTCGGGGCGCGCGAGCGCGCCGATCTCCTTCGCGACGTGGCGGCGCAACTCCTCCTTCAACTCATCGGTCGCCTTGCGCTCGCCTTCGAGCGTGACGAAGGCGACGATGCCCTGGCCCTTCAACTCGTCCGGGCGGCCGACGACCGCCGCCTCCGCGACCGCCTCGTGTGAGACCAACGCGCTCTCGACCTCCATCGTGCCCAGACGGTGGCCCGAGACGTTTATCACGTCGTCCACGCGCCCCATGATCCAGAAGTATCCGTCCTGGTCGCGCCGCGCGCCGTCGCCCGCGAAGTAGACGCCGTCGATCTCCGAGAAATACTGTTTCTGGTAACGCTCGTCGTCGCCCCAGATGGTGCGGAGCATCGCGGGCCACGGGCGCTTGACGACGAGGTAGCCGCCCTCGTTCGGGCCTGCCTCGACGCCGGACTTCGACATGACGGCGGCCTCGATGCCGGGCAGCGGGCGCGTGGCCGAGCCGGGCTTGGTGGGCGTCGCGCCGGGCAGCGGCGCGATCATGATGGCGCCCGTCTCGGTCTGCCAGAACGTGTCCACGATGGGGCAGCGCCCCTTGCCGATAATCTCGCGATACCACATCCAGGCTTCGGGGTTGATGGGCTCGCCGACCGTCCCCAACAGGCGCAGGGACGAGAGGTCGTGGCGCAGCGGCCAGTGCTCGCCCCACTTGGTGAAGGCGCGGATGGCCGTGGGCGCGGTGTAGAAGATGTTGACGCGGTGGCGTTGGATGATGTCCCAGAACCTATCCGGCTCGGGGTGGTTGGGCGCGCCCTCGTACATCAGCACGGTCGCGCCGTTCGAGAGCGGGCCGTAGACGACGTAACTGTGTCCCGTCACCCAGCCGATGTCGGCCGTGCACCAGTACACGTCCTCGTCCTTGATGTCGAAGACCCACTTCGTCGTCAGGTGCGTCTGCAAAAGATACCCGGCCGTCGTGTGCAGGATACCTTTGGGCTTCCCAGTCGTCCCCGAAGTGTAGAGGATGTAGAGCGGGTGCTCGCTGTCCAACTCTTCCGCCGGGCATTCGTCGGAGACGGTCTGCACGACCTCGTGCCACCAGTAGTCGCGCCCCATCTGCATGTTGATCTTGCTGCCGGTGCGCTTGAAGACGATGCAGGTCTTGACGGTCGGCGTCTTCTTCAGAGCCTCGTCCACGATCTCCTTGAGCCGCACCTCCGCGCCGCGCCGGAAGCCGCCGTCGGCCGTGACGACGAGCTTGCAGCCCGCGTCGTTGATGCGGTCGATGAGCGCCTGCGAGGCGAAGCCGCCGAAGATGACCGAGTGCGTCGCGCCGATGCGCGCGCACGCGAGCATCGCAACCGCCAATTCAGGGACGAGCGGCATGTAGAGCGCGACGCGGTCGCCGCGCTCGACGCCCGCGCGTTTCAACACGTTGGCGAAGCGCGAGACCTCGCGGTGCAACTGGCCGTAGGTGAGCGTGCGCTGCTCGCCCGGCTCGCCCTCCCACACGATGGCGGCCTTGTTGCGCCGCCACGTCGAGAGATGGCGGTCGAGGCAGTTGTAAGCGGCGTTAATCTTCCCGCCGACGAACCACTCGGCGTGCGGCGCCTCCCACTTCAGCACCGTGTCCCACTTCCTGAACCAGTGCAGCTCCGCTTCGGCCATGCGCGCCCAGAACGCCTCGGGCGCGTCCGACGCCTCGCGCCTGAGCGTCTCCAACTCTTCCAGGGACTTCACGTGCGCCCGCGCCGCGAACTCCGGCGGCGGCGGGAACACGCGCTCCTCGTGCAGGACGGATTCGATGTTGGTCGTGGCTGAAGACATACCGCGCTGGCCCCCTCGCCTTCTGACTCACACTCTCGGTATGGCTGCCTTGTGTACCAGAAACCGCCCCGCGCGGCAAGGCGCGCGCCCGCCGCCACCGCGCGGCCCTCCGCCGCGCCGCCGTTTTTTATTGACTTGATTCCGCCCGGTGATATAACTACCGCCGCCTCGCGCCATCCACGCCGCCACGCCTCGTGCGCGAGGCCATGATTCGGCCCTTCACATCCCATTGCAGCATAAGGCCGACTCATGCGGCACAACAGTAGTTACGGCTCCGCTCCCGACGCGGCGATTGAGATTATCTTCGCGGCGCGGGCGCGGCGGGTGATGCGCGGCGTTAAGCCTCAAATCCATTGAAGGAGAAAGTTCATGTCAAGGCAAAGACTAATGAAGATGTTTCTCTACTGCCCGGAGACCACGAGCAGAGACACCCTGACCGTCTTCAGAAACAGGGGCTACAGTTGTGTCGAGCTGACGGACAGGGCGGAGTTCTTTTGGGAACAACTCGGCACCATCGACGACGGCGGCGTCCTCGTCTTACTGAGTCATGGCGACGCAGCCGGGCCTTTACTGGTAAAAGGCACGTGGGGGAACAGCATGTCGGCGGAGCAGATCAAAGGTCTCGGGGCGACGCTCGTGACCAAAAATCTCAGCCTATATTTACTTTCATGTAAGACCGGTAGCGGGTCGTTCTGTGAGGTTCTCTCCAACGTCCGCGACGTGAAATTCGTGGCCCCGGTCGGCGCGGCGCAGGTGCGCTCCGGTTCCGGCATGTGCAACGCGTATTCGATAGAGCACAACGACGACTCCGAAGAGGAGAAGAAAGAGGAGGAGATAGACAAAGAGCCGAAATATCTCCCGTGGGCGGGCGTGGGGATACTGACAGGGCGGGAGCGTCTCACGACGCCTCTCCAAATCCCTTAGAGGCGCGGGGAGGCGTCGCGGGAGGGTTGTGGGAGCAAGAAATCACCTTGCAAATCGGAATAAGGCGACCTCACGCCGGGAGCGCGGGCATCCCTGCCCGCCATGAGCGCGTCAGCGCGAATAGAGTGAGACTTTAAGCCTCAAGGTTGAGGGATAGAGTTTCACGGCTAAGCGTGCTGGCGCACGCTTTGGCGGGCAGGGATGCCCGCGCTCCCGGCGCGGAGGTCGTCTTATCTTGATTACAAGTCGGTATAACAACTCATGCGAACCGACGCGCGGCGGAGCCCTTCACATCTCTGTTCCTTCAATGTAGATTGTCGCGGACGCCGTCGCGTGCGTCGTGTGAGGCGTTTGAAAATTCTTTCCCTTTCGCGGTGTCGTTTATAGAGTGCGCGCGGCGCGCGCGACTCAGGCGGTTCAATGGAAAAGCTTCCGCGTAAACCGACCTCGTTCATCAGGCCGCTCGTGGCGGGGCTGGCCGTATCCGTTCTCATCGCGCTCGCGCGGGCGGAGGTGCGCGCCGACCCGCTCGTGCTCACGCTGAGCGACCCCGTGCGGAACATCGCTTACAACGGGACGGCGACCTTCTCGCCCGAGCGCGCGACACTCCTGCTGCTCGGCAGCGGCGTCGCGGGGCTCGCCGGTCTCGCGCGCAGGCGTCGCCGCAACGCCTGACCAACGCATGCGAAGAATCGAGGTCTTCTTCTACGGCCTCTTCATGGACGAGTCGCTCCTGCGGGAGAAGGGCTTGAGCCCGGAGGGCCGCCGGCCGGCGCGCGTCGAGAACTTCCGCTTAGTCGTTGGTGCGCGCGCGACGCTCGTGCCGTGCGAGGGCGCAGAGGCGCACGGCATCATCTACTCCCTGACGCACGCGGAGGTGGACGCGCTCTACTCCGATGCATCCGTCAACGCATACCGCCCCGAGGCCGTCCGCGCGCGTCTGTCGGACGGCTCTGGCGTCCCCGCGCTCTGCTTCAACCTCCCCGCGCCGCCCGCGACAGACGAGCACGACCCGCTCTACGCGTCGAAGCTCAGACAACTCGCCGCGCGGCTCGGACTCCCGCACGACTACGTCGCCTCCATCCTCTAAGCCCCTTGTCTTTTCGCCGCGCCTGACAGATAGTCTCAAACTCAAGCAACCGAGAACGCGGAAGCAGAAGGAAGGGACATTGTCTCTCACGGAGAAGGAGCTGGAGGAGTTGCGCGCGGCGTCGGCGCGGCTCGCGGCGCAGTACGAGGTGACGCGCGCGCTCGCCGAGTCTTCGGACTTCGAAGAGGCCGTGCCGCGCATCCTGCGCGCGGTGTGCGAGGCCCTGGGCTGGGAACTGGGGCTCGTGTGGGCGCTCGACCGCGAGGCGAAGTCTCTGCGCTTCGTGGAGGCGTGGAGCGCCGAAGGTCGCGACGCGAGCGAGTTCGTGCGCGTGTCGAGGGGCAGGACTTTCACGCGCGGCGAGCCCGGTCTGCCCGGCCGCGTGTGGGGCATGGGCGAGCCCCTTTGGGTCGAAGACCTCGCGGCCGACGCGACCTTCCCGCGCTCGTCGCTGGCGCGCGCGTCGGGGCTGCACGCGGCGCTGGCCTTCCCCGTGCTGATGCGGGGCGAGACCGTCGCCGTCCTCGAATTCTTCAGCCGCGAACTGCGCCCGCCCGACGCGGCGCTGCTCGCGATGATGTCGCACGTCGGCAGCCAGATCGGGCAGGTCATCGAGCGGCAGCGCGCCGAGGCCGAACGCGCGCGCCTGCGCGAAGAGGTCATCCGCGTGCAGGACGAACTGCTCGCGCAACTCTCGACGCCGCTCATCCCGCTCAACCCGCGCGTCGTGCTGATGCCGCTCGTCGGCGACATCGACGCGAAGCGCGCGCGAAGGATGCTCGAAGCACTGCTGCGTGGCCTGGAGCGGACGCGCGCGTCCGTCGCCATCATCGACATCACGGGCGTCTCGAACGTGGACGCGCACGTCGCCGACACGCTCGTCGCCGCCGCGCGCGCCGCGCGCCTCCTCGGCACCGAAGTCATCCTCACGGGCATCCGCGCCAACGTCGCCCGCACCCTCGTCCAACTCGGCGTCGAGCTCTCCGGCCTCAACACGCGCAAGACGTTGCGAGAGGGAATCGACCGCGCCCTCGAATACCTGCGGCGCGAGACAAACGCCTGAGCCGCGCTTTATAATCCGCACGCTCTCCGGCCGGAACATTCAAACGAAAAGTAGGAACCGACGATGAATAGATTGCCGCGCGTCTTCATTCTCTTCTGCGTTCTCGTCTCGGTCGCGCTCGCGTCCTCTTCGTTCTCGCGCGCGGGCGCGGCCAAATCCTCAAGACTTCAGACGCCCGCGCCGCAAGCGGGCGCGACGCCGGTGCGTGACGAGAAGCTGTGGAAGAGGGCCGTGGCGTTGCAGAAGAAGGCAATCGTCGTGGACGGGCATAACGACATCCCGACCATCATGGCGGACGAGGATTACGACATCGGGGTGCCTTCTACGGGGAAGTATCACACGGACATCCCGAGGTTGAAGCAGTCGGGGATGACGGGGGAGTTCTTCTCCATCTACGTGGACCGGCAGTACGCGTCGCCGGAGTGGATCGCGAAGAATTACACGACGCAGGGCGGGTCGGCGCGGCGCGCGCTCGACTTAATAGATGTCAGTTACAGGATGATCGAGAAGTACCCGCGCGAGTTGATGCTGGCGACTTCGAGCGCGGACATCAAGCGCGCGAAGCGGGAGGGGAAAATCGGCGTGCTGTTCGGCATCGAGGGCGGGCACGCCATCGAGAACTCTCTGCCGGCGCTGCGCGAGTTCTACCGTCTGGGCGTGCGCTACATGACCCTCACGCACAACAACACCAACGAGTGGGCCGACGCGTGCTGCGACACGGCGCGGCACGGTGGGCTGTCGGACTTCGGGCGCGAGGTCGTCGCCGAGATGAACCGTCTGGGGATGCTCGTTGACGTGTCGCACGTGTCGGACGAGACGATGTCGGACGTGCTCGACGCATCGAAGGCGCCGGTCATCGCGTCGCACTCTTCGGCGCGCGTCTTCTCGAACCACAAGCGGAACGTGCCCGACGAACTCCTGAAGCGCATCGCGCAAAACGGCGGCGTCGTGATGGTCAACTTCTACCCGGCCTTCCTCGACGAGAAAGTGCGCGTCGCGGGGCTCGAACGCGACCAGAAGTTGAAGGCGCAGCGCGACGCACTGCGCGAGCAATTCAGGAGCGACCAGAAGCGCCTGGACGAAGAACTGAAGAAGCTCAACGACGCGAACCCCATCCCGAACACGACGCTCTCCATGCTCGTCGATCACATCGAGCACATCGCGAAGGTCGCGGGCGTTGACCACGTCGGGCTCGGCTCGGACTTCGACGGCGTGCCCAACCTGCCCGAGGGCGTCAGGGACGTGGCCGACCTGCCGAACATCACCTACGAACTGCTGCGGCGCGGCCACTCGGACGCGGACGTTTTGAAGATACTCGGCGGCAACTTCATGCGCGCCTTCGCGGAGGCCGAGCGCGTCGCGGGCGTCGAGCGGCGCAAGGTCAGCGGCGAAGGGAGCCTCCGCCGCCTCAACGCCACGGCGAAGTGAGGTCAGGCAGATGGCGGTAGGCAGTGAGAGCCGCGTCGTCGGCGCTTTCAACGGTCTACTGAAAACACAGAGGCGCGCGAGCGATGAGCCCGCGCGCCTCTTGCTTTAAACGTTAGTTATGCCTTTACTTGCCGCCGCCGGAGCTGCCACCCGAACTGCCGCCGCCGCCGCCGGAGGAACTGCCGCCGCCGCCGCCCGAAGAGCTGCCGCCGCTCGAAGAGCCGCCGCCACCCGAGGAGCTTCCGCCGCCGGAGGTGCCGCCGCCGCCGCTGCCGCTGCCGCCGCCCGAGCCGCCGGACGACCCGCCCGAGCTACCACCCGAAGAACTGCCACCGCCGCCGCCCGAGCTTTCGCCGCCGCCACCACCGGAGGTGCTGCCGCCCGAAGAGCTGCCGCCATCGCCACCGGACGTGCCGCCGCCGCCGCTCGAAGAGCCGCCACCGCCGCCGGTGCCGCCGCCGCCCGAGCTGCCGCCCGAGCTGCTGCCGCCGCCAGAGGAGCTGCCGCCGCCGCTCGAAGAGCCGCCGCCGCCGCCGGTGCTACCGCCGCCAGTTCCTTCCATGTTGTCTGCCATGAACGCTTCCTCCAAGTGTTGGTATAGATCGTTGAAGACCCCAGATGAAACGCGTGAGCTTTTCAAATAGAAGAGACGATGAAGATGGTCACGCGCATCCACCCGACGTGCTTGTTCTTTTGTTCCTCCACACAACAAAACGCATGCCATGTCCGGCCGCGCACCGAGCCCCGAATTTTAGAAAATAAATTCTCTCGCTTTGCCTGACTTTCACCAAGCACTTAACTTCGAGCGACCGTTGGTACTATCGTGGACAAAATTAAAGTCGTACACGACGCCTGCGAAAAGCGTACATGGCGCGCGCCGCATCTGTCGTCTAACGAACACGCGAAGTCGGCGCACACCGCGCGTGTTATAATCACGAATCATTTAAAGATGGACCGCGCAGGAATATACATCCACGTCCCCTTCTGCCGTTCGCGCTGCTCGTACTGCGACTTCGCCACGGGGGCCTTCGAGGACGCGCTCGCCGAGACTTACGTCGGCGCGCTCGCGCGCGAGATAGAGTCGTTCGACCGCGAAGGCGCGCGCTCCGAAGTTGACACCGTCTACTTCGGCGGCGGCACTCCGTCTCTGCTCACACCGGCGCAGGTCTCGCGCGTGCTCGACGCCGTGCGCGGACGCTTCGACGTTGAAGCGGGCGCCGAGGTGACGCTTGAGATGAACCCCGGCACGGTCACGCCCGAGCGTCTGCGCGCGCTGCGCGAGACGGGCGTCAACCGCGCGAGCTTCGGCGCGCAGACCTTCGACGACCGAGAGTTGAAGCGGCTCGGCCGCACGCACACCGCCGACGACACGCGCAGGACGTTCGCGGACCTGCGCGCCGCAGGCTTCGACAACATCAGCTTCGACCTCATCGCCGGCCTCCCGCGCCAGGCTCTGCGCGCGTGGGAGCGGAATCTCGACGAGGCGCTCGCGCTCCGGCCCGAACACCTTTCGCTCTACCTGCTGGAAGTGCACGAAGGGACGCCGCTCGCCGAACAGATTCGTCAGGGTCGTTACGCATCGCCCGACCCCGACCTCGCCGCCGAGATGTACCGCGTGCTGGTCGAGCGCGCGCGCGGGGCGGGTTACGAGCAGTACGAGATTTCCAACTTCTGCCTGCCGGGCCGCGAGTCGAGGCACAACATGAAGTACTGGACGGGCGCGCCCTTCTACGGCTTCGGCTGCTCGGCGCACTCCTTCGACGGGCGCCGCGCGCGCTGGTCGAACGAGCGCGACGCGCGCGCTTACGTGAAGCTGATCGAAGAGAAGAACGGCGCCGTCGTCTCGCGCGAAGAGTTGGACGAGCGCGGCGCGGGCGCCGAAGCACTCTTCCTCGGGCTGCGTCTTTTGTCGAGAGGCGTTGACCTCGCCGCGCACCGCTCTCTCTACCGGCTCGACGTGCGCGCCGACTACGCCGAAGACCTCGCGCGCTTCGACGAGGCCGGGCTCATCGAACTGGACGGCGACGTGCTCCATCTTACGCCGGCCGGCGCGCTCCTCTCGAACGAAGTCTTCTCCGCCTTTGTCTGAATCTGTCTACTATCCGATATGACCAAACCATTCATCATCGCCATCGACGGGCCTTCGGGGGCTGGAAAGTCAACGCTCGGTCGTTGGCTGGCGCGGGAGTTGGGGCTGCTCTACATCGACACGGGCGCGATGTACCGCGCCGTCGCGCTGGCCGCCGCCGCCGAAGGTGTGAAGGACTCGGACGCCGAAGGCTTGGCGTGCGTCGCGCACCACGCGCGCATCGGGCTCGAAGGCGACCCGGACTCTCTGCGCGTCCTCCTCGACGGGCGCGACGTGACGGACGAGATACGCGGCGAAGAGGCCGCGCGCGGCGCCTCTGTCGTCTCGGCCGTGCCCGGGGTGCGGCGCGAGTTGGTACGCCGCCAGCGCGAGATGGGCGAGGCGGGCTCGGGCTGCGTGCTCGACGGCCGCGACATCGGCACGGTCGTCTTCCCCTCGGCCGACGTGAAGTTCTTCCTCACGGCCGCCCCCGAGGCGCGCGCCCGCCGCCGGCTCGACGAGGAGCGCGACCGCGACTCGGCGCGCGACTTCGAGACCACGCTCGCCGACATCAACGACCGCGACCTCCGCGACGCCACCCGCGCCGACTCGCCGCTCCGCATCGCCGACGACGCCGTCGTCATCGACACCACCGAACTCTCCGTTGAAGAGGTCTTCCAGACGATGCTCCGGACCGTCCAGTCCCGACAGGCCGCCGATCACACACGGGGTGAGGCAGAGGCTTGAGCCTGCCACCGGGGAGGCTCCATAATCACCGCCAGAGGACGACGCCATGAGCGACAACCCAACGCAAGAGACACCTGACTCCCGCTCCTTCGAGGAACGAGTCTTCGCACGCTTCGACTCGCTCGACGCGCGCATTGACAGACTGGGAACGAAAGTTGATGGACTGGACGGGCGCCTGACGACGCTCGAAGAGAAAGTGGACGCGCGCCTGCGCGAGACGCGACTAATTTGGGAGGCGGTGCAGACGCGTCTTGAAGGCGTGGAGAACGGCCTCGAAGGTTTAACCCAAGAGGTCAAGAAACTCACGCACACAGTTATGCTGGTGCATGAAGACAATCTCCACATACGCGCCGGTCAACGGGAACTGAATCAGCGCGTCGAGCACCTCGAATCACAGTCCACACGTTAGTCGCCGCGGACCTGCGGCCGGGGCCGCCCGTGAGTTGGTCACGGGCGGCCTTCATCCTTTATAGAGGGCTTTATGTTCACAGGCATCATCGAGGAGTTGGGGCGCGTGCGTTCGTTGGAGCGGCGGGGCGAGGGCGTGCGGATGACGGTGGAGGCGCGCGTCGTGACGGAGGGGACGGGCGAGGGCGACTCCATCGCCGTCAACGGCGTGTGCCTGACGGCGCTCGACGTGCGCCGCGACTCGTTCGCGGCCGACGGCTCGCGCGAGACGTTGCAGCGTTCGACGCTTGGGACGTTGCGCGCCGGTTCGGTCGTCAACCTTGAGCGGGCCGTGACGCCCTCGACGCGGCTTGGCGGCCACATCGTGCAGGGGCACGTGGACGCGCGCGGCCGCTTCCTCTCGGCCGAAGAGCACGGCGGCTCCTGGACGGTGCGCATCGGCTACCCGCCGGAGCTTGCGCGCTATCTCGTCTTCAAGGGCTCGGTCGCGGTCGAGGGCATCAGCCTCACCGTCGCCGCGCTCGCCGAAGAGCACTTCGCGGTCGCGGTCATCCCGAAGACGTGGGTCGTGACGAACCTCTCTTCCCTGCGCTCCGGCGACGCCGTCAACCTCGAAGCGGACATCATCGCCAAGTACGTCGAGCGCATCCTCTCGGTCGGCGCGCGGCGGGGCGAGTCCACCCTGACCGTGGAAAAATTGGCCGAGATGGGATACAAATAACGTCCTCCAACGTCCTCGCTCTCCGGGCTCGCCCGACGCTCGAACCTTTCACGCTTCACGAAGGAGGCACACATGGTAGGCGATTTTTTCAGGAACCTCGGCGACAAGGTGGCGGACGTGTTGCACAGGGACAAGGAGGTCATCCCTTTCCCCACTTACGGCTACCAGAAGGGCGGGGCCGAGGGCGGCTGGGTGATATCACTCCGCATCTGGGTGAACAAGGCGCGGCGGCTGCCCATCCCCGACGAGGTGATCGGCGTCTTCACGCGCGACCTCGGCCACCTCGACGCGGACGACGTGAAGCAGCTCAGGGGTCGCATCAAGCACTTCGTCGCCGACGACGACTCGGACGAGGAGGTGAGCGTCAAGTTCGACGACGACCCAGACGACCAGACGCACGTCCTGCCGACGAGGACGGACGAGAACGGTCTCGTCAAACACGACCTTGAGATTTCCGCCGGCAAGGCCCAACAGCTTCTCGACGCGCAGGGTTCGACTTCGGGCTGGCTCTCCTTCACCGCCTCCGCCGAAAGCTTCGACGGCAAGGGTCGCGCACGTCTCGTCGGGCCGAGGGGGCTGTCAATCATCTCCGACATCGACGACACGATTAAGGTCACCGAAGTCCCCTCCGGCAAACACGTCGTCCTGCGCAACGTCTTCCTGCGCGACTACGAGACCACGCCGCGAATGGCCGACATGTACCGCGCCTTCGGCGGAGACGTGATGTTCCACTACGTCTCGGGGAGCCCCTGGCAGTTGTACAAAATCCTCGGCGACTTCCTTGTCGGCGACAGCGAGTTCCCGGAGGGCGCCTTCCACATGAAGGACGTGGGGAAGAACCTGCGCGTCGCGGAGAACTGGGAGAACTTCAAGAAGTTCACCGAGGGCGACAAGGCGACGCTCGTCCAGAAGGAGGAGCAGATCACACGCATCTTCCAGAACCTCCCCGAGCGCGAGTTCATCCTCATCGGCGACTCGGGCGAGAAAGACCCGGAGGTCTTCAGCCGGATAAGGGATGCGTTTCCCACGCGCGTCCGCAAAATCTTCATCCGCGACGTGCTGGAAGAGAGGCACAAGGCTGACTCCACGCGCCTCGACAGGATGGCCGTCATCGACCCCGAGGGCAACGTCTTCAGGGACGTTGAGCCGGAGGGCTTCGGCGTCACGCGCTTCGCCGACTGAACGCGCGGGAAAATTCGGCGTGGGTTTCGGGGGCTCGCGGGCGTCTCGTTGGTGGAGAATAATTTCGCGCCGGAGGGGAACAGCCCTATGAAGTACGCTCCTCGCCTGAGTCACATCCGCAAAACGTCGGTCCTCGTCTCCCTGCTGCTGTTGCTCGCCGCGCCGTGGGCGTCGGCGCAAACCGAGACGTACGAGCCGTTCATCCTGCGCGCGGACATGACCGACCCGCGCGTCTGGACTTCGGGCGACCGGACGCACGCGCGCGTCGTCCTGACCTTCCCGATGGGCGGCTTCCGCATCACCTCGGTCAGTCCCGTCACGCGCGAGGGGAACGACCTGTCCGTCGATTTCGTCATCGACCGCTGGACGGGCGGCGCGACGCAGGCCATCGTCGTCAAGGAGTACTTCTTCGACCTCGGCGCGCTGCCCGCCGAAGGGGGCGGCTTCACCTTCAACGTCAGGTCGCGCGGCAACGTCGTTCGCGGCGTCGCGTTCGACCCGAACCAGATCGTCGAACACTGGGAAGAGGCTTCGGCCCCGAACGGCGTCGGCTTCGCCGTCTGGACGGTGGGCGGCGTCACGTTCACCGCTGTCGGCATCAACTTCCCGGACGATGGCTTCCGCGTCGTCGAGTGGAAGGAGCCCGTGCGCGCCGGCAACGACTTCGTCTCGCGCGTAAGGCTCGAACGCTGGACGGGACGCGCCTCCGTCCTCGTGAACAAGAGCGACCGGCGCGTCTTCGCGCTCGGGGCGCTGCCCGCCGACGAGACCTTCACCGTCACGGTCGAGTTCTCGGACGGCGCGCGCAGGACGAGCGTCCCCTGGACGCCGGCCGGGCAGGCGCGACCGGCGAGCATGAACCCGCTCGACGACCCGGCCTTCTTCGTCCGCCAGCACTACCTCGACTTCCTCGGGCGCGAGCCCGACGCCGAGGGGCTCACCTTCTGGTACTACGACATCGTCACGAACTGCCCCTTCAGCCCTTCGCCCTGCCTCGACACGCGGCGCGTCAACGTCTCGGCGGCCTTCTTCTTCTCCATCGAGTTCGAGCGGACGGGCCACTACGTCTACCGGATGCACAAGGCGGCCACGGGGCAGATGCCGCGCATGAACGAGTTCTTCGCCGACACGCGCAAGACGGCCGAGGGCGTCGTCGTGGGGCGCCTCGGCTGGCAGGAGTTGTTAGAGGAGAACCAGCGCCGCTTCGCCGACGAGTTCGTCGCGCGCGCCGAGTTCAGGGAACTCTACCCCGACACGTTGACGCCCGCGCAGTACGTTGACGCGCTCAACAACAACATCTCGCACCCGTGGCGCGAGACCGAACCCGGCGCGCTCTCATCCGACGAGCGCGAACAACTCATCTCGGGCCTCGCCTCCGGCGCGGAGACGCGCGCCTCCGTCCTGCGCAAGATGGCCGCGCACCCCGAATTCGTCCAGCAGGAGTTCAACCGCGCCTTCGTGCTGATGCAGTACTTCGGTTATTTAAGAAGGAACCCGGACGACGAGGGCTTCAACTTCTGGCTCGGGAAGCTCAACACCTTCCGAGGCAACTTCATCGAGGCCGAGATGGTCAAAGCCTTCCTCGACTCGACCGAGTACCGGCAGCGGTTCAAGCCGTAGACAGAAATCCGCATCCCGCAATTTCGTGGCAACCCGTCCGGCCGGCGAAACTCTCCAAAGGTTTCACCGGCCGGACTTTTTTGTCTTAGCCAAAACCGCCGGTTTCGGGTAACATGAACGCCGACCGCTAAAGCTCTCCACAGTTGATTTTATGGGCCGAACCTGATGCCTTTCGCTTCCATCGAAGAGGCCGCCGCCGACATGCGCGACGGCCGCATGATCATCATCGTGGACGACGAGGACCGCGAGAACGAAGGCGACCTCGTCTGCGCCGCCGAGTTGGTGACGCCCGAGGCTATCAACTTCATGGCGACGCACGCGCGCGGCCTCATCTGCATGCCGCTCACGGAGGAGCGATGCGACGAACTGCACCTGACGATGCAGGTCGCCGACAACACCTCTTTCCTCGGCACGGCGTTTACCGTCTCCATCGAGGCGCGCAAAGGCGTGACGACCGGCATCAGTGCGTCCGACCGCGCGACGACGATACTCACGGCCGTTGACCCCAAGACGCGCCCGCAGGACCTCGCGCGCCCCGGCCACGTCTTCCCCTTACGCGCCAAGAAGGGCGGCGTGCTCGTCCGGCCCGGCCAGACCGAAGCGTCGGTTGACCTCGCGCGCATCGCGGGGCTCAACCCTTCGGCCGTCATCTGCGAGATTATGAACGAGGACGGCACGATGGCGCGCATGCCGCAACTCGAAGAGTTCGCCGCGCGCCACGACCTCAAGATCATCACGGTCGCGGACCTCGTCCGCTACCGGATGCAGAAGGAGGTGCTGGTGCGCGGCGCCGTCGAGACCGCGCTCCCCACGGTCTACGGCACCTTCCGCGCCGTCGCCTTCGAGAACGTCCTGAGCGAGGAGGTGCACCTCGCGATGGTGATGGGCGAGGTCCGCACCGAAGAGCCGGTGCTCGTCCGCGTACACACTGAGAACGTGACGTGTGATATGTTCGGCTCGCTCGTAGACGACACGGGGTTCCAACTCCACGCCGCCCTCGAACGCATCGCGGCCGAGGGGCGCGGCGTCGTGTTGTACCTGCGCCAGCGGCAGAACAACCTCGACCTCGTCCACCAGCTCCGCACCTACCAGCTCATGAGCGAGCAGGGCTTGTCGAAGGAGGAGGCGTGTCTCCAGACCGGCTACGGCGCCGACCGCGACTACGGCGTCGGCGCGCAGATACTCCACGAGTTGGGCCTGCGCCGCATCCTTCTGCTCTCGAACCACCCGCCGCGCGTCTCCGCGCTCGAAGGCTTCGAGTTGGAGATCGTCGGCAACGTCCCTTTGGGCACGCCCGCGCGCGAGGGCGACCGCGCGCCGCGCGAAGCGAAGACGACGGGGCCGGACGTGGCGCCCGCTTGAGGTTAAAGACAATTTGAAATTTGAAACTTCAACTCCGTAAGAACTCAATCCGTCTCGGATTCAAGCGAACAAGGTTCAAGGTCTCTTCCCGATTTAGTTTCTCTTTCTCGACCGCCACTCCCCCGGGCGGCACTTCACGGAAAAGTTATGCCGACGGACGAGCACGACGAGCAATCCGCTCAGCCGACACCCGCGCCGACGCCGCCCGATGAAGGTGGTCGTGTCGGAACGTTCCCCGTCCGCCGCCGCCGCGGGCTCCGGCGCGTCGTCAACCGCCGCAACGCGATGTGGACCGCCATCGTCGCGGTCGTCGCGGTCGTCGCGCTCGCGTTCATCATCTTCCTGCTCTACCGCTCGGGACAACTCGACCGCTACGTCGCGAGTCAGATCGTCAGCACGCTCGCCAAGTACAACGTGCGGGCAGAGATCGGCTCCTTCTACACGCGACTGGGGCCGCGCGAGGTCGAGATCAACGACCTCAAGCTCTACAACTCCGTGACGGGCGCGCCCATCGGCAACGTCGGCCGCATCGTCGCCACCGTGCGCGTCGAAGACCTCTGGTCGCTCAACCTGACGCGCAACGTCAACCTCGAAAAACTCGTCGTCGAACGGCCGGAAATCTGGGTCACGTATGACGCCGAGGGGCGCTCGAACTTCTCGGGCCTGAAGGTTCCGCCGCCCGAGCCGAACAAGCGCATCCTCTTCGCGTACTCGACGGCGCACGTCACCGTCAACGACGCCGTCGTCCACTACGACGACCGCCGCTACGACATCGCGGGCGAGGCACGCAACGTCCGCGCCTCGGTCCTGCCCGAAGACCCCAACGCGCCCGCCGAGAGCCGCATGAACGTCATCGAGTTCGCGTCCACCGGCTCGACCTTCACGATGAACGGGCGCACGGTCAACCCCATCGACATCAAGTTGAGCGCGCGCGCGAACCAGGTGCGCGCCGATGTCAGCGAACTTGTTCTGAAGTCGCCCGTCGCGGAGGCGCGACTCACGGGCGCGCTCGAAGACTGGCGCGCGCTGCGCTACCACATGGACGTGCGCGCCGACGTTGACCTGACGCAGACCTCGGACGTGCTGCAACTTGAGACGACGATGCGCGGCGCGGGGCGCTTCGAGGGGAAGGTCGAGGGCGAGGGCGACAAGTATAAGGTCGAGGGCAGCGTCGTCTCGGACGCGCTCGCGGCCGACGGCGTGCGCCTGAAGGCTTTGCAGGTCAACGCCAGCGCGTCGGGGCAGGGCGGCGCCTACGAGGCGCGCGGTAAGGCCGTCGCGGAGCTGCTCACGGCGGGCGATTTTCAGTTGAACCTCGTGCAACTCGTCGGGGGCGTGACGGGGACGGGGACGGACTTCAAGTGGCTCGGCGACCTGCGCGCGGCGGCGGCGCGGAGCGGCTCGACGAGTCTGGCCGGACTCTTCGTGAAGGACGCGGCGGCCGAGTTGCGCGACGGCGAGATCGCGGGCGGCAGCGCGACATCGGCGTCGGCCGACTCGGTCGTCTTCGACGGCGGGCGCGTGGCGGGCGCGCAGGTCTCGGGCGTGAAGGCCGCGCGCGACGACCAGGGCCGTTTGAGGGTGACGGCCGACTCCGCGCGCGCGGGCACTATCGTCTCGAAGGGCGCGACCGTCGGCGGCGTGCAGGCCGCTGGCGTTGACGCGACCATCAACCCTGATAACTCCGCGACGGCGACGGTGGGCCGTCTCAACGTCGCGGGTCTGAACGCGGCGGGCGCGCGCACGGGCAGCATCAACGTCGCGGGCGTGCGTCTCGCCATCTCTTCGGCGGGCCGAGTCGAAGGAACGTCGAACGACATCGGCGTCGGCACCGTCGCCTTCACCGTGCCCTCGACAACGAAGGGCGCGGCCGCGCGGCAGGGACGTGTTGACAACGTGCGGCTGGCGCGTCCGCGCTTCACGCTTGAGCCGGGCGGGCGTTACCGCGCGAGCGCGGACTTGAGCTTAGGTGGCGGCGTGCTCGGCGAGTTGAATATGGGTCGCGCGCGCGCGGCCGTCGTCGCGACGAACGAGCAGATTCAGTTAAACGACTTCGTCGCGGACCTCTTCAACGGCAGCGCGCGCGGGAGCGCGACCATCGCCACGTCGGGCCGCGCCCTGTCGAGCGTCAGCGCGAACTTCGAGAACGTGGACGCGGGCGGGCTCATCGCGCTCACGTCGGGGAACGCCGTGCCGCTCACGGGCGCCGCCACGGGCACCGTTGACCTGCGCTTCCCCGGCACCAACTTCAAACTCGCGTCGGGGCGCGTGGACGCGACCTTCGAGGGCGCGACCGGCAGGGACGAGTCGGCGCGCACGCCTCTGACCGGGCGGCTGGCGCTGACGGCCGAGCGCGGGACTTTCAACATCGAACGCGCGGACCTGCGCGCGGGCGCGACCGAGGTGACCGCGACGGGCCGCTTCTCGTTCGAGGGCGGCTCCGACCTCGCCGTCAACCTCAACTCGGCGGACGCGGCCGAGTTTCAGAACGTCGTGCTCTCGACGGGGCTGCTCGCAGAGCTTGAGGAGAAGGTGAAGGGCGTCGGGCTCGCGGGCAAGTTGAGCTTCAAAGGCAACGTCACGGGCGACCTCGACGCGCCCATCGTCAACGGCCGCTTCGAGCTTCAGTCGCTCACGATGCGCGGGCGCGACCTCGGCGCCGTCTCGGCCGACATCGCCTCTACGCCTACGGAGACGCGCATCGACAACGGCCGTCTCAACGAGCCCGACGGCGGCGGCGTGGCCTTCAACGCGGTCATCCCGCGCGTCGGCGAGAACAACATCGAATTCAACGCGACGCTTGAGAACGTCAACGCGGGGAACCTCGTCGCCGCGCTCGGCTCGGACGTGAAGAGCGGGTCGGGCGCGCTCGCCAGCAACCTCGCGGGGATGGGGCCGGCGTCGGGCACGGTCAGCGTGAAGGGCTACCCCGGCGCGATGCAGGGGAGCGCGGACCTGCGCGTCGCTTCGGGTCGCATCGGCACGACTCCTTATGATGATATCGTCGCGCGCGCCACCTTCAACGGCAACAGCGTCGTGCTCGACTCCTTCAACGTGAAGCTCGGCGACGGGAGCATCACGGCGGCCGGCGGCATCGAGCTCGCCTCCGGCGCACAGGGGCTCCCGGGCGCGACCGTGAAGGACTTCCGCGTCGAGGGTAAGAACGTTGACCTCGGTCTCGTCACGGCCATCTTCGGCGGCGGGGGCAGCGTGCCCGCGCTCTCGGGCAAGGCGGACTTCAACGCGCTGCTCTCCGGCAACGTGGCCGACCCGACCTCGCTCCGCGCGGAGTTGAGCGCGCAGGGTCGCGACGTGACCGTCAACGGTCAGTCTGCTGGGCAGCTCACGCTGACGGGCCACATGACGGCCGACCAGAAGTTCGTCGCCGAGTTGACGACGGGCCTCTTCGGCAAGCCGCAGGTCGTCCGCGCCACGCTCGACCTCGCGGGCGAGAACTTCCCCGTCGAGGCCGAGACGACTTTGACGGGCGCCGACCTGACGCCGCTCTTCGCCGCGCTCCTCAACAACCCCGACGTGCAGGTGACGGGGCGCGCGACGGGCACCATCCGCGCCTCGGGCACGCTCCTGAGCGAGGACGAGGACGCCGCGCTCGGCGACGCCATCTCCGGTCGCGCCGAGTTCTCGGAGCTGGCCGTGCAGGTGCAGGACGTGGAGCTGCGGGCCGACAACCCGCTCGTCGTCACCTTCAAGCCGAACGAGGTCACGTTCGAGAAGACGCGCTTCACGGGCACGGGGACGAACATCTCTTTCGGCGGCACGGCCGCGCTCGGCCCCGGCGGGCGGCAGAACCTTTCGGTCAACGGCGACCTCAACCTGCGCTTCCTTTCGAGCGCGAGCCGCAACATGTTCCTCTCGGGCGTGGCGCGCGTGGCGGTCGGCGTCTCGGGCACGTACGAGCAGCCGCAGGTGACGGGCACGGCCTCGGTCGAGAACTCGTCGCTCGCGCTGCTGTTGCAGAACGAGCGTTTGATGGCGACGCAGATCAACGGCTCGATTCGTTTCAACTCGAACCAGGCGAACCTCGAATCCCTGACGGGCCGTCTCGGCGGTGGGCGCTTCTCGGCGACGGGCGGCGCGCTCATCTCGGGCTTCAGGCCGACGCAGTTCCGTCTCGTCGCGCGCGGCGAGAACGTGACGGTGCCGGCGGCGGCCTTCGTCACGCTGCCGGCCTTCCTCGGCGACCTGCCGACCACGGCCGACGCCAGCGTCGAAATTCGCGGCGGCCCCGAGGGCGTCCACGCCGAGGGCACGGTCAAGGTGCGCCGCACGGAGATAACCGAGGACATAGACCTCGCGGACCTCATCGACCGACGCAACGAGGTGCCCATCACTTCGGGCGACGGCGGCGGGGGCGGCGCGGGCTTCTTCGGGCCGACGACTGTTGCTTTAACTATTCAAGGTCAGGACGCGCTCGTCGTGCGCAACAACCTCGCGGACCTCGTCGGCTCGCTCAACCTGCGCATACAGGGGCCGATTGACGCGCCGGTCAGTTCGGGCCGCATCACCGCGACGCGCGGCACCGTGGCCTTCCGCAACGACCGTTACGAAATCCTGCGCGCCATCGTGGACCTGCCGCCGCGCGTCGAGGCGCCGCCGGTCATCAACCTCCAGGCGCAGTCCGATATACGCGGCTACCGCGTGACGGTGTCGATGTCGGGGCCGCTCTCCGGCGGCCTGACGACGACGGCCACCTCCGACCCGCCGCTGCCGCAGGCGGATGTCATCGCGCTCATCACGACGGGCAACCTCTCGGGCGGGCCGGAAGGGACTTCGACCTTAGCGCAGACGGGACTCGGGACGGCGACGAGTCTGTTGACCGACACGCTCATCAACGCGCCGGTGCAGAAGGCGACCGACAAGCTCTTCGGCCTGAACCGCTTCGAGTTCGACCCCGTCATCGCGGGGCGCGGCGGCCAGAGCCCGACGGCGCGGCTCACGGTGGGCCGGCAGGTGAACCGCAACCTCGCCATCACCTACTCGACCAACGTGACGGGCGAGCCCAACCAGGTCATCGCCGTCGAGTACCGCGTCAGCGACCGCCTCTCGTTCATCGCGCAGTACCAGCAGGGCTCGACCGACACGCTGAGCACGCGCAGCAACAACTTCAACTTCGAGCTGCGGTTCCGCAAGAGATACTGAGAAGCCGCGCGCGGCAAAACACAAGCAGGGTCAGGCGAATTTCGTGGGCATACGTCGGGTCTTCTTCTTAACATTAGTGCTGTTGCTCGTGGCGCCTTCGGTCGTGGCGTCGGGGGACGTGCCGCGCCTCGCGCCCGATCTGAGCCGTTACGAGGGGCGGACGGTCGAGAGCGTAACGCTCGACGTTGAAGAGGCGTCGCTCGACGAGGCGGCGCTGGCGGAGTTGCGCGCGCGTCTGCGCGTCGCGGCCGGCGCGATATTCTCGGCCGTGCTCGTGCGCGAGTCTTTGCAGGCGCTCTTCGACACGGGGCGCGTGGCCGACGCGCGCGTCGAGGCGCGCGACGCGGCGGGCGCGGGCGCGGACGGACGGCCGCGCGTCGCCCTGCGCTTCGTGATGCGTCCGCGCGTCGCGGTCGAGCGCGTCGAGTTCACCATCGCCACCACGCCCGGCGCCGACGTGAGCGAGGACGAACTGCGCTCGCGCGTCACGCTGCTTGAGCCGGGCAAGCGCCTGAGCGAGACGGCGCTGCGCGAGAACGCCGACGCCGTGCAGGCATATCTGCGCGACCGCGGCTACTACCGCGCGGAGGTCGCCTACTCCACGCGGCTCGACGCGACGCGCACGCGCGCGACCGTCGTCTACGACGTGCGGCCGGGCGCGCCCACCACGCTCGAATCGCTCACGCTCGACGTGAAGGGCTTCGAGGGCGCGCCGCGCGCGGAGGTTCTCAGTGAACTGAAGCTGCAACCCGGCACGCACTTCACGCAGGCCGCGCTCGGCGAGGACGTGGCGCGCGTCCGCCGCGCCGTACTTGAGACCGGCCACCTCGCCCCGCGCTTCGAGGAGCCCGAGATACGTCTCGACTCGGCCAGCAACCGCATCGCCGTCACGCTCAAGGGAAGCGTCGGGCCACTCGTTAAGGTCAACATCACGGGCTACGAGTTGAGCGAGAAGCGGCGGCGCGAACTCCTCCCCGTCGAGCGCGAGGGCACCATCGACTACTCGGCCATCGTCGAGGGCGAGCGCCGCATCCGCAACCGGCTCCAGTCCGAAGGCTACTTCTTCAACGAGGTCACGGCCGTCTGCGCCGTTACCCCTCCGCTCGCGCCGCCGCCCGACACGCTCGGCGCCGAGTTCAACCCCTGCGAGCTTCTGAACCCGGACGAACTCGCCAACAGCAACGTCACCGTCACCTACGAGGTCGAGCGCGGCCGCCGCTTCAAGCTCACGGAGATGCGCATCGAGGGCACGAACAAGCTCTCGATAGAGGACGTGGACGCGGACCTGCGCACGCAGACGGCGAACGTGCTCGGCATCGTCCCGCTCTTGGGGTACGGGCGCGGCTACACGAGCGAGGACGCGTTGGAGCGCGACCGTCGTCTCATCGAGGCGCGCATGCGCGACATGGGCTACCGCGACGCCGCCGTCTCCGTCCGTCGCGGCATCACCCTGGAGAGCGACAGTCTCATCATCACCTTCGCCGTCACCGAGGGGCCGCTCACGCGCGTCGCCGACATCGAGGTCCGTGGCAACCAGATTTACACCGCCGCCCAACTGCGCGACGCGCGCTGCGCGGCCGGTGCGTTGCCGGAAGACGGGACGCCCTCGGGGCTGCCGGCCGACGAGGGCTGTCTCGTCGTGGGCGGCCCCTACTCGCGCACGGCCGCGCGCGCCGACGGCGAGCGCATCCGCTCGCACTACGTCCGCCACGGCTACGTCGAGGCCGACGTGCAGGTCTCGCAGGACGAGTTGCCTTCGGCGGCCAACGGCGACGCGCAGGTGCGGCTCGTCTATCAGGTCAACGAGTCGGACAAGTTCTACATCAACCACATCTACGTCAACGGGCTGGTGCGGACGAAGAAGGAGGCCGTGCTCGAAGCGATCACCCTGCGCGAGGGCGAGGTGCTGCGCGGCGACGAGTTGGCCGAGAGCGAGCGCGCGCTCCTCAACACGGCCGAGGCGTTCCAGCAGGTGCTCATCCGCACCGAGCCCGCGGCCGACGGCGCGGGCGGCTTCAAGCGCCGCGACGTGATCATCGACGTGCAGGAGCGCAAGAGCATCACGACCGAGTACATCGTCGGCTTCTCGACCGACACGGGCGCGCTCGGCGGCTTCGAGCTGCGCAACTCGAACCTCTTCGGCAAGCTCAAGCAGGGCGCCATCCGCACGCGCGCGAGCCGCCAGCAACAGCTTGCGCGCTTCGAGTACTTCGACCCGCGCTTCCGCCGCTACGGCGAGAAGATCTTCGCGCCGCTCACGCTCTCGGTGCAGTACTCGCGCGACACCTCCGTCACGCGCTTCTTCCGCACGGCCATCGACCAGGGCACCAACGGCATCGTCCAACGCTTCGACGCGGACGGGAACCTCATCGACGAGTTCGGGCAGGAGGTCTCGGGGCCGTCCATCAACCGCTTCACCTTCAACGTCGAGACGAGCCGCGACCTCGAATACGAGCTGACGCCCTCGGGCGCGCAACGCAAGCGCACGACGCTCTACCTGCGCTACAACTACGAGGACGTGCGCCTCTTCAACGTCGAGAGCCTGCTCATCGCCAACGTCTTGCGGCCCGACCAGAGCGTGCGTCTCTCGCGCTTCGGCGCGTCGCTCGCGCGCGACACGCGCGACCGTCAGTTCGACCCGACGCGCGGCGACTTCCTCACCGTGGACTACGCGCTCGCGGCGAAAGCCCTGGGCGGCAACCTCTCGTTCGGCAAGCTGAACCTCGCGTACCGTCGTTACAAGGCTTTGGGCCGACTGCGCGACACGGTGCTGGCGGCGAGCGTGCAGCTCGGCATCGCGAGCATCTTCAGCCCGTCGGACCGCAACGGCAACGGCGTTATCGACGACCCCGACCGGCGCCTGCCCATCAGCGAGCGATTCTTCTCGGGCGGCGCGACCTCTTTAAGAGGTTTCAGTTTCGAGGAGGCGGGGCCGCGCG
Organism: Pyrinomonadaceae bacterium; assembly: GCA_036379655.1. Classification (GTDB taxonomy): domain Bacteria; phylum Acidobacteriota; class Blastocatellia; order Pyrinomonadales; family Pyrinomonadaceae; genus QHXN01. The sequence goes on along the minus strand of DASVGG010000166.1, from coordinate 24,512 downwards.
TCGTCGCGCCCTTCTGCACGTTCGGGCCGCAGCCCACGCCCGTGCCGAACTCGAACCCGCCGCCGGCCTTCCTGCCGCCGTGCGGGACGTTCCGCGACCGCGAGGGCAAGGTCGTCGAGGTCAACCCCTTCACCGTGCCCATCGGCGGCAACGCGATGGCGGTCGTCAACCTCGAAGCGCGCGTCGCGCTCACGCGCAACATACAGGCCGTGCCCTTCTACGACGGCGGCAACGTCTTCGACCGCGCGCGCGACCTCTTCCGCTCCAAGTGCGAGGCGGGGCGCGACCCGAACCTTTGCCAGAAGTGGACGCACACCGTGGGCTTAGGCTTGCGGCTCAAGACGCCGCTCGGCTCCATCGGCGCGGACTGGGCCTACCTGCTCAACCCGCCCGAGTACGTCATCCCGCAGAACGGCGGCGGCTCGGCCATCCACCGCCTGAAGAACAACCAGATACACTTCCGCTTCGGTCAGACGTTTTAAGAGTTTGAGATTTGAAATCGTGTTGTTGAAGTTAGAGGTCTTGAGCATGAAGAAGCTGCTGTCCGCAATCCTCGTCCTAACGTTCGCGTCGTCGGCGCGCGCGCAGACTCCGGCGGCGGGCGGCGGCGAGGTCGTAGACCGGATGGTCGCCATCGTCAACGACGGCGAACTCATCACCTACTCGGACCTGCTGTGGCAGCTCGCGCTCCAGCCCAACGTGCCCATCGAAAATCCGCGCCGCGAAGACCTGAGACGCGCGCTCGACCTCCTCATCGACCAGCGCCTCGTCGTGCAGGAGGCAGAGAAGCTGCCGCACGTCCACGCCACCGAGGAGGAGACGCGCAAGGCCGAGGCCGACCTCGTCAACCGTTTCCCCTCGCAGGCAGAGTTCCAGCGGCGCCTTGAGCGCGTCGGGCTCACCTCCGCGCAACTGCGCGAGATCATCCACGAACGCATCGACATGGAGAAGTATCTCGACTTCCGCTTCCGCTCCTTCACCGTCATCACGCCGCAGGAGGTCGAGGCTTATTACAAGGACGTGTACGTCCCGCGTCACCAACGCACGCGGCCGGGCGTCGTCGTCCCGGAGATGAAGGCCGTCTATAACGAGATACAGACCGAGTTGATCGAGCGCAAGGTCGAGTCCGACACCGACAACTTCCTCGAAGAGGCGCGCGCGGCGGCGGCGATCACCATCCTCGACGAGACGCTCGGCGACGGCGTGCAGCGGCCCGACGGCACGGGCGGCGGTCGCGGCTCGGGCTCGCCCGCGCGCGTCGCGCGACCCCGCACGCGTTGAAGTAGTCTCAAAGCGAAACCCGCGTCTCTCCCCACGCGTTCTTACAACAGGGCGTCGGCAGTTCGGTCGGACGCCCGACCCGAACACTTTCATGTGGCGTAAGACGGACAGGAAGGGCAGGCGCCCGCGACTCGGGCTCGCGCTCTCGGGCGGCGCGGCGCGGGGGCTCGCGCACGTCGGCGTGCTGAAGGTCTTCGCCGAGCACGGCGTCCGCGTGGACTGCGTGGCGGGCACGAGCGCGGGCGCGCTCGTCGGCGGGGCGCTCGCCGCCGGGATGCCGATTGAGGATATCGAGAACGTCGGGCGCACTTTGCGCTGGCGCGACTTCGGGCGGATGACGCTCTCGCGTTTGGGCGTGCAGTCGAACGCCTTTCTCGAAGAGTACGTGCGCGCGCGTTTCCCCGTCACGCGCTTCGAGGAGTTGACGGTGCCGTTCGCGGCCGTCGCGACGGACTTGCAGACGGGCGCGCGCGTCGTCATGCGCGACGAGGGCGACATCGGCTTTGCCATCCGCGCGAGCTGCGCCATCCCCGGCTGGTACGTGCCGGTCACGGACTCGCAGGGTCGGCAGCTTGTTGACGGTGGCCTTGTCGCCAACCTGCCCGTCTCGGTCGTGCGCTCGCTCGGCGCGGAGGTGGTCGTGGCCGTGGACGTGAACTCCGAAGGCGCGAAGTTCCTGGGGCCGCCGACCTCCGTCATCGGCGTGCTCTTACAGTCCATGCTCGTCGTGCAGCGCGTCGCCGTCGAGCACCAGCGTCAACTCGCGGACATCTGCATCAGCCCGCCGGTCGGCCACATGCGCTGGGACGAACTCGCGCGCGCCTCCGAGTTCATCGACGCCGGAGTCGAGGCCGCGCGCGCCGCCATGCCCGCCCTCAAGGAACTGCTCGAACCACAGACGGAAGAGAGCCACGGCTGGTTCACACGCCGCCGTGGCCGTCAGGTTACGAAAGACTAAGGTCTTACCCTAACCCTCCTGCCTCATTTCAAAACGCAAAACAGAATGGTCGTCCCGGCCGCTTTGTACGGAAAGCAGCCGAGCGCGGCGCGCGCGCGCGGAGGGGGGAAGTTTAAATCGTTAAATAAGGGCCGGTTACGCACGCGCGCGGCGGTCGTGTCGGTCGGCATGGCCGTTGCAGAGGTGATCGTGAAGGGTGGCAGCAAGTTCAAGGGGGACGAAGTAGAGATGAGGGAGATAGCGGACGAGTTCATGAAACTGCTCGCCGTCATCATGGTGCTGGTGACGCTGGCCGTCTCGACGGCGGCGTTCTCGATGATGTTCGGCTGAAGCGTCAGCACGTAAGAAGCGGAGGCAACGGTCAGGCTCTCCCCGCCTCCGGCAGACAAGAAATCCGTGGCGATTAGTCGTTTACTTCCGGCACAGCCGAATGGATGTTACGGGCCGTTCCCGCGCGGACGTGTGCGCGGCGGCGAGAGGAACGAATGGCGACAAGTCTACAGGCGGTGGGCGCTCAATCGCATACGAGGGACGCACGCCGTCCTTCCCGTCGCCGCATACGCGCGACGTTCTACCACGACAAGGGTGAGCGGCGCGTTTTCACTTTCAGGCGCGTGCTCAAAGTCTTCGGCGCGCTGATTGTCGCCGGGGTCGTCGCGACGGCGGCCCTCTTCGCATACCTTTACTCACACTACTCGCAAGTCGTTGACGCGCGCCTGGCCTCGGGATACCTGACGAGCCGCGCGGGCATCTACGCCGCGCCGCGCACGCTGCGCGCGGGGCAGAGCCTGACGGCCGAGCGCCTGACCGAAGTGCTGCGCCGCGCGGGCTACGTCGAGGGCGAGGCGAGCCGCGTCTGGAACGGCAGGTTTAAAGTTGACAATGACGCGGTCGAAATCTTCCCGTCGGACTCGCCCGGCATGGGCGACGCTTCCGGCGCGGCGGTCGTCCGCGTCGAGTTCGACCGTCGCGGTCGCGTCCGCGAGATTCGCGGCGACGGCGCGCGGCTCGACTCCTACACGCTCGCGCCCGAGCCTTTGACCGTCGATGCTTTAGAGAAGACTTCCGACCGAGGCTCGCTCACGTACGAAGAGATTCCCGAGACCTTGCGTCGCGCCGTGCTCTCGACCGAGGACCGGCGCTTCTTCGAGCACGGCGCCGTTGACCTGTGGGGCATCGCGCGCGCGGCCTTCAGTTGGGGCGACGACTCGCAGGAGTTGAAGCAGGGCGGCTCGACCATCACGCAGCAGTTGGTCAAGAACACGTACCTCACGCCGGAGCGCACGCTCCGCCGCAAGTTCCGCGAGGCGGCGCTCGCGTCGGTCGTCGAGAACCGTCTGTCGAAGCAGGACATCTTCGCGCTCTACTGCAACGAGATATATCTCGGCCAGCGCGGCTCCATCGCCGTGCGCGGCGTGCGGCAGGCGGCGCGCGTCTTCTTCGGCAAGGATTTGAAAGACCTCTCACTCGCCGAGTCGGCGACCATCGCCGGCATGATCCAGAGCCCGGGCCGTTACGCGCCCGACCGTCACGCGGACGTGGCGCGCGCGCGCCGCAACGTCGTGCTGGCGGGGATGCTGCGCGACGGCGCCGTGACGGCCGAAGAGATGCGCGCCGCGTTCAACGAGCCGGTCACGGTCGCGCCGCTCGAACGCGCCGACGCGACCGCGCCCTACTTCATCGACTACGTCAGCCGCGAGGTCGAGTCGCGTCTCGCCGACTCTTCGGAAGAGGCGGGGCAATCGCTGCGCGTCTACACGACGCTTGACCTCGACTTGCAGCGCGTCGCGGAAGAGGCCGTCGGCCGTCAGGTCGAGCGGCTCGAAAAAGTCTTCAAGGGCAAGCGCAGGCCGCAGGCCGCGTTGGTCGCCATCGACCCGCGCAACGGGCACGTGCTCGCGATGGTCGGCGGCACGTCCTACGCCCAGTCGCAGTTGAACCGCGCGACCGACGCGCGCCGTCAGCCCGGCTCGGTCTTTAAACCCGTCGTCTACGCGGCGGCGTTGGAGTCGGGCATCTCGCCGCTCACGCTTTCGTCGGACGCGCCGCGCGAGTTCACCTACGACGTGCGCGCGCGTTACCGTCCGGCGAACTACGGCGGCGGCTTCTCGATGCGCGACGTGACGCTGCGGACGGGGCTCGTCCGCTCGCTCAACGTCGTGACGGTGGACGTGGCGATGCGCGCGGGGCTGACGCGCGTCGCGTCGCTCGCGGAGCAGTTGGGGCTGCCGCGCCCGCAGACATACCCCTCGCTCGCGCTCGGCACGACCGAGGCGACGCCGCTCGAAGTTGCGACCGCCTACACGGCGCTCGCGGGCGGCGGCCGTCGCGTGAGCGCCGCGCCGCTCCTGCGCGTCGAGGGCGGAGAAGGCACGGAGTTTGACGAAGCGTTGGTCACGGGCGAGCAGGTCTTGAAGCCCGCGACCGCATACATGTTGACCGACATGCTGTCGGCCGTCATCGACCACGGGACGGCGCGCGCCGCGCGCGGCGCCTTCAAGGGGACGGCCGTCGCGGGCAAGACCGGCACCTCGCGCGACGGCTGGTTCGCGGGCTACACGCCGAACCTCGTCTGCGTCGTGTGGGTGGGTTTTGACGACGGCGGCGAGTTGGATTTGACGGGCGCGGACGCGGCGCTGCCCGCGTGGACCGATTTTGTGAAGCGTGCCGTCGAGTTGCGGCCGGAGTTGGGCGGCGCGGAGTTCGCGCGCCCCGCGTCGGTCACGTTCGTTGACATCGACCCGGAGACGGGGCTCGTCGCCTCGCCCTCCTGCCCTCTGCGCGAACGCGTCGCGCTCGCGCCCTCCTTCGTCCCCAACCACGAATGCTCTCTGCACGGCGACCCCTGGGGGTTGATGGCGCTGGCCGCCTCTTCGACGCCCTCCGGCCTGACGCCGACCGCGCAGGTCGCCGCGCCCACGGTCGTCACCTACGACTCGCACGCCGCGCGCACGCTCTACGCGCAGCCCGCGACCGCGACCGCCACGGAGAGTTCGGAAGAGTATCCGCCCGCCGTGAAAGCACAGACGCGCGCCACGCGCGTCGAGGTCGGCCGCGACGGACGCCGCCGCCTCACCAGCGACCTGAGCGCCCCGCCCACGGGCTCCGACGACCCGCCCGAACAATAATTCAACGATTCACGGCCATTTTTCGGGCTCGCAGCGTGAGGCGCGAGCCCGCAGGACCGGGTTGCGTTAACGACAAGCGGCTCTGCGCCGACGGCAGACGCCTCCGCAGGGTGCGCAGACGCCTCTGTCGTGAGCGCAGACAGCTCTGCGGGACGCGCAGACGCCTCTGTCGTCGGCGCAGAGCCGCTTGTCGTTAACGCGGAGGCATCTGTCGGGCGCAACAGAGGCACCTGCGCGCTCCGCAGACGCCTTTGCACCCCCCGCAGGTGCCTCCGCGCGCCCCGCAGACCCATCTGCACGGCCCGCGGAGGCGTCTGCAACCCCGGCGGCTGGCTCCGTGGGGCCGCGTAACCGTTCGGGTTGAGCCCCGGAGGGGCTCAACCCCCGGCTAATTTCCGACGCCCCTCCGGGGCTCAATACGTCTGCCTTTTACTGGCGTCTCTCGAAGATGACCTGCGCGACGGCGTGCTCGGCGGTGTGGGAGAGGGAGAGGTGTGTGTGTGTGGCGCCCATCTGCTCGAAGAGGTCGCGGGCGTGGCCGGAGAGTTGGAGGAGGGGCGCGCCGAGTTCGTCGGAGACGACCTCGACGTGGTGCCAGGCGAGGCCGGCGCGCCAGCCCGTGCGGAGCGCCTTGAAGGCCGCCTCCTTGGCGGCGAAGCGCGCGGCGTAGTGCTGCACGGCGTTCGCGCCGCGCGAGTCGCAGTAGACGCGCTCGTCTTCGGTGAAGACGCGCTCGCGGAAGCGCGGGGTGCGCGCGAGCACTTCACGCACGCGGCGGATTTCGATAATGTCTATCCCGATGGAGACGATCACGGCTGCAACTGAGACGGAACGCGCCGGCTTCCTCTGGCGCGAAGGAGACGGGGGCGTGCGGGTCATCACGTGCGCGCCGCTCGAACGCGAAGGCTTCGCCAATGCTTTCTCGACGCGCGGCGGCGGCGTCAGCCCCTTCCCCGAAGGCTCGCTCAACCTCGCGGGCTTCGACCAGGACTCGGCGGAGAACATACGCGAGAACCGCCGCCGCTTCGTCTCCGCGCTCGGCGGCGAGTGGGCGCTCGCCGCCTGCTGGCAGGTCCACGGCGACGCCGTGCTCGTCGTGCGCGACCCGGCGGACCCGCGCTCCGAGAACGAGCGTTGCGACGCGCTCGCGACGAACTTGAAGGGGCTGCTGCTCGGCGTCAAGACGGCCGACTGCGTTCCCGTCCTCATCGGCGATGCGCGCTCGGGCGCCTGCGCCGCCGTGCACGCGGGCTGGCGCGGGACGCTGTCCGAGATTCTCAAACGCGCGCTCGCGCGGATGCGCGAAGAGTTCGACACGGACCCGCGTGACGTGCGCGCCGCGCTCGGCCCGGCCGCCCTCGGCTGCTGCTACGAGGTCGGCGCCGAAGTCGTCGAGCCCTTCCGCGCGAAGTTCGCGGACGCCGGCTCGCTCTTCAAACCCACCAACGCCGGGCACGCGCTCGTTGACCTGCACGAAGCCAACCGCCGGCAACTCGTCGAGTCGGGCGTCGCGCCCGAACGCGTCCACGCGCTCCCGCTCTGCACGATGTGCCGCCCGGACCTCTTCTTCTCCTACCGGCAGGACCGCAAGCTCTACGGCCGCACGGGCAGACTCATGTCCGTCATCGGGATGAGGGCTTAACGCTTTCTGCGACCGCCGCCGCCGAAGTACTGGCCGTTGATGCGGTTCGCGGACGCGTCGCGGCCGACGACGCCGATGTGCAAATCGAGGTTGCGCGTCGCGGGCGGGTAGCAGACCTCGTCGGTGCAACTCTGGAAGCGGACGCTGACGCGGACGTTCTCGACGCCGAACGGCTGGCCGGCCGGCACGCTCACGTTGAAGCGAAAGATGGCGCGCCCCTCGTAGACCGCGACGCGCGTCTCGTCCGAGCCGCCGAAGCGGAACGTGCGCACGCTCCCGCGCGGGTAGCTCACGGGCGTGACGCGGAAGCCGCGCGGCGCGTCCACCTTGACCACCGTCGGGACGGAATATTTACCGAGCGGCTTGTTCGCGTTGACGTGCAGCCCGCCGGGGATGTCCATCACGACGGCCGCCTGAAAACTGCTGCCCTGCTGCGCGCGGTCAACCGAGAAGAAGCCGTTGACGCCGATGCTACTCGGCTGCGGCTCGGGCTCGGGCGCAAGGGCTTCGACTGGAGTGTTCGCGCGCGCGACTGACTGACTGAACGGCGTGAGCGCGGTCGCGACGAGGAGCAGCGCGAGGGCGAGTCGGATGAAGGAGTATCTATTCATGCTTAATAAACTCTCTACTTGATTCCTGGTTGGGTTCGGGCTTCAGGAGAGCCGGTGGAGCGCGGGCGGCGGCGCCTGCACGCGGCGCGCGGCGAGCTGGCCGCAGGCGGCGTAGATGTCCTGGCCGCGCGGGCGGCGCACGTAGGCGTGCACGCCCTTCGCTTCCAGTATCGACTTGAACGCCTCGACGCGCGCGGGCGACGAGGGCTTGTACGGCAGCTCCTCGGCCGGGTTGTGCGGAATCAGGTTGACCTTCGCGCGCAGTTGATGGCGGTTGAGCAGGTTCGCCAACTGCCGCGCGTGCTCGTCCGTGTCGTTGACGCCGTCGAGCATGACGTACTCGAAGGTGAAGCGTTCGCCGGGCTTCAGAGACTCCTCGAACTCCTTGCACGCGGCGAGCAGTTCCGCGAGCGGCCAGCGCTTGTTGATGGGCATCAACGTGTCGCGCAACTCGTCGGTCGGCGCGGCCAGAGAGATTGCGAGGTGCGGGCGTTCAGGGATGTGAGCCAGCTCTCTGATCTTCGGCACGACGCCAGCGGTCGAGACCGTCACGCGGTTCGGGACGATGAAGAGTCCGTCCGCGTCCGCCATCACGCCGAGCGCCTTCATCAAAGGGTCGAAGGCGAGGAAGGGCTCGCCCGCGCCCATCGCGACGAGGTTGGTGCCGCGCGGCGTCTTCTCGCCGACGCCGTACGCGTCGTTCAAGGCGACGACGATCTGCTCCACCATCTCGCCCGCTGTGAGCGTGCGCAGCAGCCCGAGCTTCGCCGTCAGGCAGAAGTCGCACTGGAGCGGACAGCCCGACTGCGAAGAGAAGCAGATGGTGTCGCGCCGCTCCTCGGGGATGAAGACGGTCTCGACGGGCAGCCCGTCGTGCGTCTTCATCAAATACCGACGCGTGCCGTCCCGCGCGACGTAGCGCGACTCGACCGTGAGCGTCGAGGCGGCGGCCGCTTCGGCGAGGCGCGCGCGGAAAGACTTCGGCAGGTCCGTCATCTCCTCGAACGAGCGCAGGCGGCGGCGCTGCAACGCGCCAAAGAGCTGCCGGCCGCGATACGCGGGCTCGTTCAACTCTTCGACGAAGCGTTCAAGCTCCGCCTTCGTCAGACCCGTCAGGTGCGTCTTCTCTTTCATCACTTGCGTCGATTCTACAACGTCACGGCGGCGCTCACACAGCGCGCGGGCGTGCGGGCCGCGCCGGAATAGGCTATAAAACTCGCGCGGACGGCCCGGCGTAAATCCGCGAGGGGTTTAGATGCCGCCGGGAGATTGACGGAGGCTCGGAAGGTGAGGAAATGAGAAAGACGTTTGCGCTCATTTGCTGTCTAGTCGTGGGTGCGGCCCTCGGGTGTTCGGCTTCGCGCGGCGACGCGCGGCGGACGCACGCGGGCGGGGCGCAGGCCGCCACGCCGCAGACGGTCAGACAGTCCGAGGCGGGACGGAAGCCTTCGAGCGGGTCGCCGTTCCTCGACCGACTGTCGGACGCGGCCGTCGAGCGCACGAGCCACGAGGTGCGTTACGACCCGACCTACTTCCGTATAGACTACCCCGGCGGCGACGTGCCGGCCGAGGTCGGCGTCTGCACCGACGAGGTCATACGCTCCTACCGCGCGCTCGGCGTTGACTTGCAGCAACTCGTCCACGAGGACATGAAGCCGAACTTCGCGCTCTACCCGCGCAAGTGGGGGTTGAAGAAGCCGGACACGAACATCGACCACCGGCGCGTGCCGAACCTGATGGTCTACTTCGAGCGGCAGGGCGCCGCGCTTCCTATCACCGACGACGCGCGCGACTACAAGCCCGGCGACGTGGTGACGTGGGATTTGGGGAACGGCCTGACGCACATCGGCATCGTCGTCGCCGTCCCCTCGTCGTCGGACGAGAGTCGCTTGCAGATAGTCCACAACATCGGCGCCGGCCCGAAGATGGAGGACGTGCTCTTCGCATGGAAGGTCACGGGCCACTACCGCTTCTCCGGCCCGAAGCCCGAGCCCAGGCCGACGCCTCGGCCGGGCGCGAGAAGAAGGTAGTCGATTCTTTACGTGGAAGAGAGACAGACTTTAGAGACGTACGGCTGGGACGGCTTCTTCGCGGAGGCGTTCGAGCCCTTCGCCGCCGAAGGGTTCGAGGCGGGGCGCGTCTTCCTGCAACACAACCGCGCGTTGATGCTCTACACGGCGGCGGGCGAGTTGCAGGCGGAGACGACCGGAAGACTGCGCTTCCACGCGCGCGGCGCCGAAGACCTGCCGGCCGTGGGCGACTGGGTCGCCTTCAAGCGCGTCGAGGGCGAGGGCAAGGCAAAGATTCACGAGATACTGCCGCGCCGCTCGAAGTTCTCGCGCCGCGCCGCCGGCAGCGAGACGCTCGAACAGATCGTCGCCGCCAACGTGGACACGGTCTTCCTGGTCACGGGGCTCGACGACGACTACAACCCGCGCCGCGTCGAGCGTTACCTCATCATGGCGTGGGAGAGCGGCGCCGAGCCCGTCGTCGTCCTCAACAAAGCGGACCTGATTGAAGAGGTCGAGGAGCGTTGCGCGGAGATAGAACTCGTCGCGCCCGGCGTCCCCGTGCTCGCGCTGAGCGCGAAGCGCGGCGTCGGCGTCGAACAACTGATGCCTTACGTCGGGCGCGGCCGCACGGTCGCGCTGATGGGCTCTTCGGGGACGGGGAAGTCAACCATCACGAACCGCCTGCTCGGCGCGGAGGTGCAGCGGACGCAGGAGGTGCGTCTGGCCGACGCGCGCGGCAAGCACACGACGACGCACCGCGAGCTGTTCGTGCTGCCCGACGGCGGGCTCGTCCTCGACACGCCGGGCATGCGCGAGCTGCAACTGCTTGTCAGCGAGCGCGGCCTGCGCGAGACCTTCGAGGAGATAGAGGGCGTGGCCGCCCTCTGCCGCTTCACCGACTGCCGCCACGAGGGCGAGCCCGGCTGCGCCATACGCGAGGCCCTGGACGCGGGCGAGTTGGACGCCAGTCGTTACCAGAACTACCGCAAGATGCAGGCCGAGATGCGCCACGCCGCCACCCTCGTCGATCAACGCAAGGCGCAGGACGAGAAGTCGCGCGTCAAGCGCATCCACCGCGACCTCAAGAAGATTTACAAGAAGCGGAGCGAGGACGACCGTTGACGGAAGGGTAAAGGCAGTAGGCAGATGGCAGTAGGCAGTTAAGACAGGAAGCATTTTAACGAACCTGCTCGAACGAAACGGGGGCGGCGAGTCGCTAAGCTCGCCGCCCCCGTTTCGTTCGGTTACTTTCGTAACCGGCTAACTGCCCACTGCCATCTGCCTACTGCTTTTGCCTACCGCGTGCCGCCGCCGGACGCGCCGCCGGGTTGCGTGGCGGGGCGGCCTTCGTTATCGACGAAGGAGATGCGCTCGCCGAGGCCGTCGAGCGAGCGGAGTCCCTGCTCGATCTTCGAGCGGTCGCCGACGATGACGACGATCATGCGGTCGGGTTGGAGGTGGCGGTTAGCCACACGGTTCACGTCTTCCAGCGTCACGCCCTGCACGCGCTCGATGTAGCTGTTGAAGTAGGTGTCGGGCAGGTCGTAGGTGACGATTAGCTCAAGGCCGTTGGCGATCTGGTCGGGCGTCTCGAAGCCGCGCGGGAAGCCGCGCACGATGGACTGCTTCGCCGCGTCGAGTTCCGCCTGCGTGACCGGCATCTCGCCGCGAATGCCGCGTATCTCCTTCATGAACTCCATCACCGACTCTTTCGTCGAGAACCCCTGCACGGGCGCCTGCGCCATGAACGGCCCCGCGCCGCGCCGGAAGGCGAACGCGGAGCTGGCGCCGTAGGTGTAGCCCTTGTCCTCGCGCAGATTCAGGTTGATGCGCGCCGAAGAGGCGCCGCCAAGGATGCGGTTCATGACGAAGAGCGGGAAGTAGTCCGGGCTCGAACGCGGCGCCGCGACCTGCCCGATCTGGATGACCGACTGGACGGAGCCGGGTCGGTCTACGAGGTAGATCATCGAGTGGTCGCGCTGGACGGGCGCGGCCGAAACGTCCACGGCCGGCACGTGCGCGCTCTTCCAGTTGGCGAAAGCCTTCTCCAACTTCGCCACGACCGCGTCGGGCTTCACGTCGCCGACGACGATGAGCGCAGAGTTGTTCGGCCGGTAGAAGGTGTCGTAGAAGCCGCGCACGTCCTCGGCCGAGAGCGACTGCAAAGACGCCTCGTCACCCGCGAGCGGGTGGCCGTACGGGTGAGTCTTCCCGTAGGCCACGGACTGGAAGACGTTGTTCGCGACGCTGTTCGGGTTATCGCGCTCCTGGCGCAGACCCGCGAGGCGCTGCGCGCGCAGGCGCTGCAACTCCTTCTCGGGGAAGGCGGGGTTCGTCACCACGTCCGCGTAGATGTCGAGCGCGCGGTCGAGATGTCGCGTCAGCGTCCGCAGTCCGGCCGTCGTCGAGTCCCACCCGGCGTTCACCGAGATGCCGGAGCCGATGCGCGCGAGCTGTTCGGAGATTTGAAGCGCGTCGCGCGTCGTCGTCCCCTCGTCGAGCATGTCGGCCGCGAGCGACGCGAGCCCGGCCTTGTTCGCGGGGTCGCCGGCCGCGCCCATCTTCATGACGAGGTTCATGCTGACGACGGGCAGCTCGTGGTGCTCGACGACGAGCACCTCAAGGCCGTTCGAGAGCTTGCGCCGCTGGACGGCCGGTAGCGTCAGCTTCGGGTCGGCCTTCGGCTTCGGCAGCAGCGAGAGGTCTGTCTTCGGCTTCGCGGGCTGCTGCGGGCCGCCCGGGCGCATCTGGCCGCGCGGGGGGCCGGTCATGGCCCTCTGCCCGCCCGGCGCGGCCGGGGATGCGGTCTGCGGCGGCGCGGCGCCGGCCGCCTGCGTGGCCTGCGCCTCGGGCTTCGTCATGGGCTGGACGCCTGCGGGCTGCGACTGCGCGGCCGGCTGCTGTGTGCCGGAAGCGGTGCCGGTCGGCGCGCTCTGGCCCGTGGGCGCGGCGGCGCCCGGTTGGCCGGCGCCGGCCGACTGCGCCGAAGGCGTCGGCATCCCCTCGCGCGGGCTCATCGGCGCGGGGCCGGCGGCGTTCGTCGGGCCGGCCTGACGCGGGACGACCGAGAGCACGTAACGCTTGTCGGTCAAGTACTGGCGCGCGACGCGCTGCACGTCGGCGGCGGTCACGGCGCGGTAGCGCGCGAGGTCCTTCTCGAAGAAGCCGGGGTCGCCGAGGAAGGTCGCGTAGGAGTTGAGCTGGTCGTCCTTGCCGCCGAAGGCGCCGACCGTTTGCAGGCCGTAGACGAAGGAGGCTTCGCGCGCGTTGTAGACGCGCTCCATCTCTTCGGGCGTCGGCGGCGCGGTCTTGATCTTCTCGATCTCGGCGGCGACGACCTTCTCAATCTCGTCGAGCGTGTGGCCGGGGCGCGGCTGCGCGACGAGTTGCATGAGTCCGGCAATCTCGCTCGTGTTGTTGAAGATGGCGACCTGCTGCGCGATCTGGTTGTCGCCGTACTGGAGCGCGCGGTAGAGACGGCCGGACTTGCCGCCGCCGAGGATGCCGGCGAGCATGTCGAGCGCCGCCTCGTCCTTCGAGTACTGCGGCACCGAGTGCCAGACCACGTAGAGACGCGGGAACTGCACGCGGTCGTCGATCTGCTCGCGCACCTCGCGGTCGAGCTTCGGGGCCGGCGCCTGCGGGCGCGTCACGGCCTCGCCCTTCGCGATGGGGCCGAAGTACTTCTCGACCCACGCGCGCGCCTCCTTCGGGTCGAAGTCGCCCGCGATGACGAGGCTCGCGTTGTTCGGCACGTAGTAGCGGCGGAAGAACCCCTTCACGTCGTCCATCGACGCGGCCGACAAATCCTCCATCGAGCCGATGACCGACCAGCGGTAGGGGTGCCCCTCCGGGTACATCGCCTCGGTGATCTTGTAGGTGGCCTGCCCGTAGGGCTGGTTGTCGATGCGCTGGCGCTTCTCGTTCTTGACCACGTCGCGCTGGTTGTCGAGCTTGGTCTGCGTCATCGCTTCGAGCAGATTGGACATGCGCCCGGCTTCCATGTAGAGCGCCATCTCAAGGAAGTTCGAAGGGATGAGTTCCCAGTAGTTCGTCCGGTCCTGCGTCGTCGAGCCGTTGATGGCGCCGCCGATCTCCTGGAGGACCGGGATGTAGTCGAGGTCGTAGCCCTTGAACCCCTGGAACATCATGTGCTCGAAGAGGTGCGCGAAGCCCGTGCGCCCCTTGTCCTCGTTCTTCGAGCCGACGTGATACCAGACGTTGACGCCGACGATGGGCGTCGAGTGGTCTTCGTGGAAGATGACCCGCATCCCGTTGGGCAGGAAGAACTGCGAGTACTTGACGGGCGGCAGCACGGGCGCCCCGGCGGCCCGCGCCGTCGAAGCCTTCGCGCCGCCCTTCGCCTTCTGCGCGAGCGCGGGCATGGCCGGCGCGCAGAGCAGCGTGACGAACAGCATAGTCAGCAGACGTTTCCAGAGCATGTGTTTGAACCTCCGCGAGTGTTGGCGGCGCGACGCGCGTCCCGAGGGTTTGCGGAGGGCGCGCGTTCCGGCCGACGATGTTGGCTGATGAATCCGGGGAACTGTCGTATGAAGCTGCGACGCAAATTCTAACGCCCGCGCCTCCGGCGCGCAACGTTGTAGACCTCCGGTCGGGTTGATAGAATCCGCTGAAATCCAAAGGAATGGATGGAGAAGAAGTCGTCTCGGACGTAGAGCCGCCGGCACGCGACGGACGGCGCTCGGCCTTACCATAAGGCCGAGCGCCGCGCGCCGTGTGCCGACAACTCCGGTTCGGACGGGGAGGGTGTATAGTTCCATTAAGATGACGCACGAAACCGATTTCATCGTCGTCGGCAGCGGCATCGCGGGCCTGCGCGCGGCGGTCGAACTCGCGCGGGCCGGCGCGCGCGTGACGGTGCTGACGAAGGACAGGCGCGAGGAGTCGAACACGGAGTACGCGCAGGGCGGCGTCGCCGTCGCGCTGTCCGAGGAGGACGAGGCTTCGCTCCACGAAGAGGACACGCTGGCGGCGGGCGCGGGGCTGTGCGACGAGCGCGCCGTCGAAGTCTTAGTCAACGAGGGGCCCCGCTACATACAGGAGTTGATCGAGTGGGGCACGGAGTTCGACCGCGAGGGCGGGCGCCTGCTCTTCACGCGCGAGGCCGCGCACTCGCGCCCGCGCATCCTGCACGCGCAGGGCGACGCGACGGGGCGCGAGATAGTCCGCGCGCTGCTGGCGCGCGCGGGCGGCGAGCGCAACATCTCCTTCCTCGCGCACGCCGAGACCGAGTCGCTCGTCGTCAGCGAGGGGCGCGTCGGCGGCGTGCGCTACCTCGACCCGCTCGTGCGCGCGCCGCGCGTGCTGCTCGCGCGCGGCGTGGTGCTGGCGACGGGCGGCGCGGGCGCGCTCTACCTGCACACGACCAATCCGTTGGTCGCGACCGGCGACGGGATGGCGATGTCTTTCGACGCGGGCGCCGAGTTGGCCGACATGGAGTTCGTGCAGTTCCACCCGACGGCCCTGAACGTCGAGGGCGCGCCGCGCTTCCTGCTCTCGGAGGCGCTGCGCGGCGAGGGCGGCGTGCTAAGAAACGCCTCCGGCCGGCGCTTCATGCCGCGCTATCACGACGCGGCGGAACTGGCGCCGCGCGACGTGGTCACGCGCTCCATCGTCGCCGAGATGGGGCGGACGGCGACGCGCACGGTCTTCCTCGACATGACGGCCTTCGACGCGGCGCACCTCCGCCGACGCTTCCCGAAGATATACAGGACGTGCATGGAGTACGGGCTCGACCTCGCGCGCGAGCCCATCCCCGTCAGCCCCGCCGCGCACTACGTGATGGGCGGCGTGCGCACCGACCTCGAAGGCCGCACGACTCTGCCCGGTCTCTACGCCGCTGGTGAGGTGGCCTGCACGGGCGTCCACGGCGCGAACCGCTTAGCGTCGAACTCTCTGCTTGAAGGACTCGTCTTCGGCGCGCGCGCGGGCGCGGCGGCCGCCAGGGACTTGAAGGGTCGGCGCGCTCCCTCGGTCGAAGGTGAGACGGAACTCGCGTCCGCCTCGCGCGCGGACGTGCGTCGCGTGAGCGCGGCGTCCGCCGCCGTGCGCAAGCGCGTGCGGCGCTTGATGTGGGAGCGCGTCGGCATCCTTCGCACGCGCGAAGCGTTGGAGCGCGCGCTCTCCGAGTTCGAGCAGATAGCCTCCGCGCCCCTTTTACCCGGCCCGCGCAACTTCGTCACGGTCGCGACCCTCATTGCCCGCGCCGCGCTCTGGCGCGAAGAGTCGCGCGGCGCACACTACCGCCTCGACCACCCCCGCCGCGACGACGAACACTGGCGCGCGCACTCCGTCATTAAAAAAGGCGCCGGCATCACCAGCGCCGACACGGTCGAATTCCCCGCGCCGCACTCGCGCGAGACCTGACGCCCGTGGAAGCGCCTAACCCGCGGCGGACCGAATCATTCGGTCTCACTCCGAAATGGCGTCGCGTAAGCCGAACCGTTCGGCTTACGGCCGCGTGGGGCGTTGGCGTTCGGGGTGTTCGGCCTGAGTTGCCGAGAGCGTATATAAAACCTCGCCGCCCGGCAAGTTCGACATGGCGCCGGGCGCGGTCAACATGGAAGCGGCGCATACGAATACGGCGTCGGCGGGAGTTAATATGGCGTCGGCGCGGCTTACACGAACGTCGGCTCCGTTTGGGAATAAAACTACGTGCCTGGGTTGCGAAGATGGCTGATTTTGAACAGTTGCATGATTGGTCGCTCACGCCGCGCGAGGCGGTGGAGCTACAGAAGCGTCTGCGCGAGCGCGTGCGCATCGAGCCTTTGAAGAAGAAGGTCGAGACGGTGGCGGGCGCGGACATCAGCTTCAACAAGTTCGACCCGACGATCTACACGGGCATCGTCGTGTTGCGTCTGCCGACGCTCGAAGTGGTCGAGGAGGTCGGCATCATCGGCGAGACGAAGTTCCCGTACGTGCCGGGGCTGCTTTCGTTCCGCGAGTCGCCGTCGGTGTTGGAGGCGTGGTCGAAGTTGAAGACCGAGCCCGACGCGGTGATGTTCGATGGGCAGGGGTTGGCGCACCCGCGTCGCGTCGGCATCGCGTGCCACGTCGGGCTCATCATCAAGCGCCCGACGTTGGGGTGCGCGAAGTCGGTCCTCGTCGGCAAATTTGAAGAGCCGGGCGAGGAGCGCGGCTCTTGGTCGCCGATGGTCGATAAGGGCGAGACGGTCGGCGCCGCGTTGCGGACGAAGACGCGCGTGCAGCCGGTCTACGTCTCGCCGGGCCACCTGATCGATCTGGAGGGCGCGGTGGATTTGACGCTGCGCTGCGACGGCGGCTACCGCCAGCCCGAGCCCACGCGCCGCGCGCACCTCCTCGTCAACGCGCTGCGACGCGGCGAGCGCAAGCCGACCTCCGAGTCTGACGACGTTGAAGCGCGCGCGGAAGCGGAGGGGCAGGGGAGTCTGTTCTAACGTGCGCGCATCGCCGCCGCGCCGTGCCCGGTGAGACGTTCGCGCAGGGTGCGCCAGTAGCGCAGCGCGAGCCAGTGCAGGCCGCCGACGAGCACGGCCGCGACGGGCGCGAGCCAGAAGGTGATCCCGTCCGCGACGCGCGTGCGCAGCCATCCCGAAGTGAGTTCGGCCGCCGCCGCCGCGACGGCGAAGGGCCAGAAGGGGAACGTTGCGGCCGTGCCTCTGCGCCAACGCCGCGTGAGCATGAGCAGCGCGGAGAGGTAGACGGACGCCGCGACGCCGACGCGCACGAACTTCCGCCAGTTCTCCTCATACGCCAGCCCACACAGCACCGCCGCGAAGAGTAGAGCGAGCAGCAGCGCGCTCGCCAACAGGTCGCGCCGCGCGTGTTGTAAGTCGAGTTCGCCCAAAGTTACACCTCGCCGGGAGCGCGGGCATCCCTGCCCGCCAAAGCGTGCTTCAGCACGCTTCCCGCCATCCTCTTTAACTCAACGTTGAGATGTACAGTCTCACTGCAATTCGCGCTGACGCGCTCATGGCGGGCAGGGATGCCCGCGCTCCCGGCGAAGCGTCTAGCGTTTCGCGTCTGGCGCGCGTTTGAACTCAAGCTCCTTGAAGTCGAAGTCGGGGTTGGGCACGTCGATCTTCATCTCGGAGACCTTGCCCTGCGGGTCGAGTTGGAAGGTGACCCAGCCGCGCGGGTATGGGTAGACGACCGAGTCGCGCCACTTGATGCGGAAGGTGTCGAAGTGCCAGTGTTCGAGGTCGCCGACGTAGTTGGGCGAGGGCACGAGGCGCACGACGAGGCGCCCGTTCTCCTCCGTCACCTTCGCGTCGCCGTACATCTGGCCGCCATAGGTGCCCGCGTAAGAACTAAGTGAAAGCGAGGGCTTCGTGTTCGGCACGCGTGCCTCTTCGACCTTCTTCGCCTCAACCTCTTCGCGCTCGCGCGCGGCCTTCACGCGCGCCATGTAGTCGGCGCTCCAGTCGCGCGGCGGGGCGCCGGTGAATACGTCGAAGACCTTGTAGTAGAGGAAGGCTTGCAGCGGCGTCTCGCTGTTGGTGAGGATGACGACGCCGAGGTTCTCTTCGGGCATCAGCGCGACGCGCGAGGTCATGCCGTCGAGGCCGCCGCTGTGCGTGACGACCTTGCGGCCACGGTAGTCGCTCAAGCCCCATCCCAATCCGTAGAGGTTGAAGTGGACGGTCGGGTTGAACCTCTCGCCCGCCTCGCTGACGCCGGAGACGATGGTGTGCGGCGTCCACATCTCGCGCGAGCGGTCGGCGGAGAAAATCTTCTTGCCCTGATACGTCCCGCGCCCGAGTTGCAGGCGCAACCACTCGGCCATCTCCGTGGCCGAAGAGTTGATGGCCGCCGCGCCGCCGGCCGCGTCCACGTTGGAATACTTGACGACCTTCACGCGCCCTTCGGTCTCGTTGTGCGGCGTCGCGACGTTCTGCGACGACAGCAACTGCTTGTAGGTCGTCACCGTGCGCGTCATGCCGAGCGGGAGGAAGAAACGCTCGCGGACGTAGTCGTCCCAACTCTTGCCCGTCACGGCCGGCACGATCTCGCCCGCTGCGAGGAACATGATGTTCTGGTAGCCGTAGCGGCTGCGGAAGCCGTACGCGGGTTTGAGGAAGCGCACGCGGCGGATGACATCCTCGCGCGAGTAGTTCGTCTCGTACCAGAGCAGATCGCCGCCGAAGGTGGCGAGGCCGCTGCGGTGGCTCAAGAGGTCGCGCACGGTCATCTCGCGCGTGACGTAGGGGTCGTAGAGTTGAAAGTAGGGCAGGTACTTCGTGACGGGGTCGTCCCACTTTATCTTGCCCTCGTCAACGAGCGTCGCGAGCGCGGCCGACGTGAACGCCTTCGAGTTCGACGCGACGGCGAAGAGCGTGTCCTTATCAACGGGCTCGGTCTTCCCTAGTTCCCTCACGCCGTAGCCCTTGACGAAGACGACCTTGTCGTCCTTCACGATGGCGACGGAGAAGCCCGGCACCTTCCACTCCTGACCGGCCTTCGCGGCGTAATCGTCGATCTCCTTCAGACGTTCTTCGAGCGTCTGCGCGGGCGTGGCTTGAGAGAAGATTAAGAGGGCGAGCAGGAGCAGCGCGAGGCGTGCGTGTCTTTGGCGCATCTATCGTTGTGACCTCTGAAGGGTGTTCGTTCTCTTCGCGTGTTACTTGCGTTTGACGACGAGGACCGCGTGGAGGCCATCGTCCATGAAGGTGAGCGTGGCCGTCAAGTCTGTCAGACGGCGCATGGTGCGCCCGGCCGCGCTCTGCTCGGAAGGCGCGGCGGGTTGGCGCGGGTCGGCGGCCGTGCCGTGGACGCCGCAAGAGACCTGACGGCCGTCCGGGGAGACGTGGTACGCGCCGCCCTCCGGGCAGGCAAAGCGCGCGCCCGCGAGCCGTCCGGCCAACTCGACGGTCGCGCGGTCGAGCGCCTCGCCCGAAGGCGCCCCGGCGCCCGACGCGGTCAGCGCGCGCGCCGCAGAAGAGAGCGGCCCGAGGTTGTTCAGACAAGCCTCGCGCTCGTTCTCGGCCCACGCGCGGTTGTAGCCGGGCAGCACCTCGTTCCAACTCCCCGCGCGTACGCGCGCGAGTCCGTGGCCGGTCAGGTCTTCGTTGGGCGTGGTCGTTGGTGTCTGGCCTTGCGCGTGGAGCGCGGCGAGGTCTTCGAGGATGAAGGGCTTGGTGGCGACGTAGACGCCGCGTCCGATGCGCGCCCAGTAGAAGCTCAGGCGCGCGGGGTCGAAGCGCAGACCGAAGGCGCGCGCGGGCTCACCCGTGGAGAGCTTGAACTTGTAGAAGTCGTACTCGAAGTCGAACCAACGGCCGCGCCGCTCGTTGCGCGCGGCGTGCGAGAGCG
Organism: Pyrinomonadaceae bacterium; assembly: GCA_036379655.1. Classification (GTDB taxonomy): domain Bacteria; phylum Acidobacteriota; class Blastocatellia; order Pyrinomonadales; family Pyrinomonadaceae; genus QHXN01. The sequence goes on along the minus strand of DASVGG010000166.1, from coordinate 4,566 downwards.
CGGCGTCCGACCAGTTCAAATAGTCGTCAACGACCTTCTCGTCGGCGACGGGGAAGGAGAGGTAGACCGGCGAGTTGAGCGAGAGCAGCGCGAGCGTGACGAAGGGCACGAAGCTGCCGAACTCGCCGCCGCCCATGCCGCCGCGCCCCGCGCCGCTCGACGCGAGCATCCCGAGCAGCGACGGCATGTTCAGCTCGAACGGCGGGCTGGAGTCGTAGACGTGGAAGGCCCACTGGTTGCCGAGCCCTTTCGAGAGCAGTCCGTAAGTCTTCTCGCTCGCGGCGCCGCCGGAGAGGCCGAAGGGGAGGTCGAACAAATCTTCCCTGACCGCGCCCGGTCTGCGCCCCTGCTCCGCGCGCAGCTCTTTAAACAGACGCTCCTTGTTGAGCCGGAGTCCCGTGCTGAAGATGTTGCGGCGCGGGACGGGGAGCGCGTCGAGCGGCTCGGGCGCGCCGCCGAGCGCGTTCGCGAGTCCCGTATAGATGGTGTTGTCGATGAGCGGCAGGACGATGGTCTCGACGCGCAGCTCTTCGGGCGTGACCTTCAGGCGGAAGGCGATGGGGTCGAAGAAGGTGCGCCAGTACTGGTTGTACTCGTTGACGAAATCCCCGTACTCGTCGGCCTCCTCGCCCGAGACCTGCGCGACCGGCGCCTCGATGTTCGGCGTCATGCGCAGCGCGTGGCCGTGGTGCGAGCAAGTGCCGGCCGTCGCGTCGGCCGAGAGCGCGTAGCGGCCGCCGTCGGGGCACGAGAGCGCGCCCTCGCCGAAGAGACCGGGCGCGGCGCCCGAAGCGCGCAACTCTTCGAGGTTCTCGGGCGCGCGCCCGCGCTCCGTGCGGAAGAGGAGCGCGGCGTGGCCGATCATGCGCAGGTGGTTGTAGCAGACCATGCGGCGCCGCTCGGTCAGCTTCACGACCGGCCCCATCAAACGCCGCACGAAGGGGTCGGAGAGATAGACGAAGCCGTCCTCGCGCGCGTCGCCGCGCGGCATGAGCGTGCGGATGTATGCGAACTCCGAAATGTCTCCGAGTCTTCGGACGGCTCGGCCGTTCGCGTCTTTACCCTTAATCGCTTCGACGACGCGGCGGAAGGCCGCGAGCGAGTTGCTACGGACATGCAATCCTTCTTCGGGGTAGGCCGAGACGACGCTCACGTCGCGCTCGGGAGTTTGAAGTTGCACGTACTCGACGCCGAGATACTGGCCGGTCTCGCGGCGCGCGTCGGGTCTTGCTTTCGCGGCGGCATCGATGAAGGAGTCCATGCGTTCGCGGAAGAAGAGAGGCTGCTTGACGCGGAAGAGGAGCGTCACGTCGCTGCCCTCGCGGACGAAGGGGTCGCTGCCCGCGACGGCGACCTCTTCGACGACGAGGTCGTAGAAGGGGCGCGTGCGCGGGTCGGTCTCGACGGCGAGTTGTCGCTTGAGGCGTTCGCCCACGTCGAGCGTGGCCGTGTCGCGGAAGGCTTGATTGTAAAGGTGCGAGCCCCAGAGGTCGCCCGCCTCGAAGGCGTCGAGCAGCTTGGTGAGCGCGCGGAACTCCGCGAAGTAAAAATCCTCCGGGACCGCGCGCGCGAGCGCGGAGACTTCGGGCCTGCGCCCGGCGAGCATCTTCTCCCACGGATGGCTCTTGATGTCCGGGCCTTTGAGCGCGGAGACCTGCACGGTGCCCTGCGTGCGCGGCCGTGCGGGCGGCGCGGGCTCGCGCCCTTCCATCAGGGCGACGATCTGCTCGTCGGTGAAGTCTACGTTACTGTTGGTCGGCCGCGTTCGCGTCTGTCCGCGTCTCTGTCGCGGCTGTTGTCTCCTCCTCCTTGCCGGAGGCGCCGACAGGTTCCCGTTCATGTTCCGAACGTTTCCGTTTACCGTTGCGGGCGGCGCGCGCGTGGGCGTGACGGAGCGCATGGCGTCGAGCTGCAAGCTCTCCTGCACGGCGAGCGCGCCGGTGAAGAGGCTGAAGAGGTCAACGCCCCGGCGCCGCTCGGCGCGCGCGTCGGCGTCGGTCGCGACGAGGCGGCGGACGTGCGGCTCGACCTCGTCGAAGCGGCCCGCGCGGCGCGCGAGTTGTAAGACGACGTACTGCAAGTACGCGTCGCGCGGCTGGAGCGAGAGCGCCGCGACGGCCTCGTCGAGCGTCCACGCCTGGCGCGTGAAGGCTTCGCGGTTCTGCGCCCCCGTGCGCGGCGTGACGAGTGCGGGAAGAAGAATCAGTGTGGAGGCGAGACAGCAGGCGACGGCCTTCAGGCGGGGGTGCATTGGTGCTCTCCTGTTGAAACGAAGGGACAGGCGTGCGGCCTTGCGCGGCCGTTGACAGCATAGCACGACGCGTTGCCGGGAGCGCGGGCAGGGATGCCCGCGCTCCCGGCACGGAGGGTTGCGAAAAGGAGAAGGCGGCGCGCTCACGTTAAGAGCGCGCCGCCTTCGTTTAGTGTTGAGTTGCGGGCCGTCTTACTTGTCGGCGGTGACCGTGAACTTCTGCGTGGGCGCGAGCGACTGGCCGGAGACCTTGTCGCGGACGCGGACGACGATCTCGTACTCGCCGGGGGCGAGGTTCGAGGTCGGGAGCAGGCGGGCCAGCGTCAGGCGTTGACCGGCGTCGGAGTTGCCGCGCCAGTCCTCGGCCTGCTTGAAGACATCCTTGCCGTCCTTCTGAAGCACGTACTCCACGTCGATGGCGGGCCGCAGCGTCGTCTGGTCGATGCCCGCGTTGTAGACCTGCATGTAGATGCCCACGTCCTGCCCGCGCTTGTAGACGCCCGAGACATTCGGCAGCACCTTGTAAGGCCCGATGGCGAACATGCCGGGCAACTGGTCGTTCAAAGCCTGAAGCTTAATCGCCAGCACGAGCGAGGAGGTGCCGAGCTTCTCCTGCGTGAACTTGGGCACCTCGAAGCCGATGGCCTTGACCGTCGTCGCGCCGGTGTTGATGTCGCGGACGAGCAGGTCAACTTTGTAGTTGCCGGGCGCGAGCGGGAGCACGCGCTGGTAAGCCGACTTGCGCTCCTTGAGCGTCGTCAACTCTTCGACCGTGGCCGTCGTCGTGACCGGGTCCTCGAAGCTTGTGACGCGGCGACCCGAGAGGTTCGTGACGCGGCCGTAGATGTTGAGGCGCGCCGTCTGGATGCCGCTGCCGTCGTCCTTGAAGGTCAGGTCGTTGTTGTCGGTCTGGATGGTGATGGCCGTCATCACGCGCTCGTCGGAGGCACGGTAGAAGTCAACCTTCGTCGCCACGTCGAGGGCGGCGGTGTCCTCCGCGCCGGTCGAGGCGGTGGCGAGCAGGTTCTTCTCAAGCACGTCGTTGACCTGCGGCGGCTTCTGCAAGTCCGTGTAGAGGATGAGGCGCGAGAAAGGGCTGTCGGACTCGCGCGCGCCCGGACCCGTGTAGCCGAAGGCGCCGCGATTGGCGACGCGGTCGGCCTTGTTCGAGAGCCCCAACTGCTCCATCAGCGTCAGGCCCGCGCCGGGGATGTTGAGCATCGCGTCCTTCTCGTCGGGCGAGCGGGCGATGCGGTACTCGCCGGTGCCGGTCGGATCGACGAACTCGATCTCGATGCCGGAGCCGATGCCGGGCAGGTAGCGGTAGAACCAGATTTCAAACGGATAGGTCGTCGTCGAGCCGCCGCCCTCGTAGGAGGGGCGCTCGTAAGAGCCGCCCGAGGGGTGCGACTCCTTCTCGTGCGGCGGGCCGTACATGATGTAGATGCGGCCGCGGTCGGACTTCCAGCCGGGGATGCCGGAGGCGAAGTGCTGGTTGGCGTAGGCGACGCGCTCGTAGTGCTCTTCGAGGTACTCGTTCAGCTCCGTGTCCGGGTCGGGGTCGCGGCGGCGCCAGAAGGCTTCGATGAACTGCTCGCGCTCGGCGTCGGTCGCGAGCTTCTTCCAGGCGCGCTTCTCCTCGTCGGTGATGATGTAGGCAACGTCCTCGCTGATCCACTTCTTGAACATGTTCTGGTTCTCTTTACGAACCGTGCGCTCACGTTCAGGCACATCCTGCGGGTCGTTCGACTTCTTCTTCTGCGCGAGCGCGGCGGGAGAGGCCGTGACGAGCAGGGAAAGGGCTAGGGCCAGAGAACGCGTCCTCTGTTGACGGGCCATCGCTTTAGAACTCCTGTTGAGCTGAAACAAAGATTAACGGGTTTACCAATCGGGGCGGTCGCGAAAAGGGCGACGCCTGAGAAGCCGCCGGGGCCAGTCCCCTACAGAGGCTTAAACCCAGTCATCGCCGCAACTTTCGCGCTGATTTTAGGGCCTCGCGGGAGACACAGTCAAGATGCGCCGGGGGGCTTGCCGGTTGCCTGTCGGACACCTGTTAAAGTCCCCCGAACTGACCCACCGGCGCATCTTTCAAACCATGATTACCGGGAACGCGCCGCAGGATACGCCCGCCGGAATTTTCTCGCTCACTCGACGGTGCGGGGGCGCGAGAACATCCACGCGATGAGGATGGAGATGAGGTAGAGCACCACCATCGGCGCCGCGAACAGCAGCATGTTCGGAATGTCGTTGGTCGGCGACAGCACCGCCGCCGCGACCAGGATCACCACCAACGCAATCTTCCAGTGCGAGACCAG
>DASVGG010000165.1:0-20348 GCA_036379655.1 Pyrinomonadaceae bacterium | reverse complement strand
AGGATGTGGCGCGCGCGGTAGACGGCCCCCATCCCGCCCTGCGCGATGAAGCCCTCGACGCGGTACTTGCCGTCGATGACGCGGCCGACGAACGACTCGGGCGACTCCTGCAACACCTCGCCGTCGTCGGGGCAGAAGGTCTGGCCTTCAGCGTATGTCTTGTTGCAACTGGAGCAGAACTTCATCAGGGATTATCTACGCTTCCAAGTTCCCGCAGGGTCCGTGACAGGTTATCAAGAGCGTGCGGCGCTGACGCGCGGCGTGAGGGCTGAAGTCTAGCACAGAAGAGCAGTAGGCAGTAGGCAGATGGCAGTAGGCAGTTAGACGGTCGCGGCGGAGCGGCGGTCTACGCACGGCCTTCAACCAACCGCCTACTGCCATCTGCCTACTGCCTACTCTTCTGGAACAAATGGGGACAACCAATCGTTAAACCTGTTAATCAAATAGACGCACCGCGCACCCGGCGCGCGGCGTTGTCGAGCCCGTTGAAAGTCTCCGCAGCGCTCCCCGAAAGTGACTTTGCCGGCCGCGCGCGTCTGGTGAATAACCATGTGGCTTAACACTTTCATGGAACGCCGTTCCCGGCCCTTCGTCCTGACCGCCGCGCTGCTGCTGGTGGCGCTGCTCGGCGTGTTCGACTATCTGAACGGCCCGCACATCTCGCTCCTCATCTTCTACGCCGTGCCCGTCTTCATCGCTTCGTGGTACGCGGGGCGCGGGGCGGGCGTGGTGGCTTGCGCGGCGAGCGGCCTCTCGTGGTTCGTCGTGGCGCACGTGACCTCGGAGCACTACGCGAGCCCGTTCATTGCCTACTGGAACGCCTTCGTCCGCGTCAGCTTCATCTTCATCCTCGCGCACCTCGTCGCGGCCTTCCGCCGCTCGCTCAAGCAGGAGCGCGAGTTGGCGAGGACTGACTACCTGACGGGCGCCTTCAACGGCCGTTCGTTCGCGGAGGCGGCCGGGGCGGAGGTCGAGCGCGCACGCCGCCACGGACACCCGTTCAGCGTCGCCTTCATGGACGTGGACGACTTCAAGCTCGTCAACGACCGGCTCGGCCACTCGGCGGGCGACCGCCTGTTGAGACTCGTGGCCGACACGGTCCGCGCGAACGTGCGCGCGGTGGACGTGGTGGCGCGGCTCGGCGGCGACGAGTTCGCGGTCTTGATGCCCGAGACCGACGACCGCTCGGCGCAGGTCGTGCTGCGTCGCGTGCGCCGTCAACTCCTCGAAGCCGCGCGGCGTGAGGGCTGGCCCGTCACCTTCAGCGCCGGCCTCATCACCTGGGTCGAGCCGCCCGCGAGCGTGGACCAGATGCTGCGCGCCGCCGACGAGTTGATGTACACGGCCAAGCGCCACGGCAAGAACTCCGTCCGCCACGCCGTCTCGCCGCGCCCCGCGCACGCCGCTTGAGGTTAGGCATCCGCGCGCGAGACTTTCGTCGTACTACCTCCTGATCCTGCATCTTCGAGGACTGGAGCACATGCGATGTTCGTCTCCCCTGCCGACGCCGACGCCACGGACTCAACCATGCCCGAACGCACGGCCGTCTTAACGCGACGGCCGTACCTGCTTCTGCTCGCGGCGCTGCCGCTCATGCCCTTCGCCAACGGGACGTTGAGCGTCCCCGTAGCCGCATGGCTCGCCCCCGCGTTGCTGCTCTGCTTCGTGCGTTCGCGTCTGGCCGCGCGCGGGCTTGTGCTCGGCTTCGCGGCCTTCTACGTCGCGTGGTGCGTGCAGTGGCGCGGCGTCGTGCGTCTGCCGTGGGTTCCCTTCCTCATCGCGGGCGCGTTGCTGGCGCTCGTGGGCTTTCTTCCTTACGTGCTCGACAGGCTGCTGGCGCCGAGGCTCCGAGGGGTGAAGGCGACGCTCGTCTTTCCCGCGTCGGTCGTCACGATGGAATACCTCTTCAACGTGGCGGGGCCGAACGGGAGTTGGGGCTCGCTCGCCTACACGCAGTACGGCAACCTGCCGCTGCTCCAACTCGTCTCGCTGACGGGACTGTGGGGCGTCTCCTTTCTCATCGGCTGGGGCGCCTCAACGGCCGCACACGTCTTAGACCCGCGACGCGCGCGCGTGGAACGTTTGCGCGCGGGGCTGCCCTTCGCTCTCGTCTTACTGGCCGCGCTGCTCTACGGCGGCGCGCGTCTGGCGCTGCCGCACGCGGGCGGGCCGACGCTGCGCGTCGCGACCGTCTCGCCGCAGTACGAGAAGAACGAGAACTATGAGGAGACGCTGGCCGCGACGATTCAGGACTATCTCTACGAGCGGAGCGAGCGCGAGGCGCGGGCCGGGGCGAAGATGATTCTCTGGGCCGAAGACTCTTTCGCGGTCTACAGGCGCGACGAGCCCGCGACGCTCGAACGCGCGCGACGCTTCGCACGCGAGCACGGCGTCTATCTCGGCGTGGCCTACGGCGCGAGAATCGAGGAGGGCTCGCGTCGTTACGAGAACAAGTCTGTGATGTTCACGCCCTCGGGCGAGGTCGCGTGGGAGTACATGAAGGCGCACCCGGTGCCGGGTTACGAGGAGAAGTACATGGTGCGCGGCGGCGCCGAGGCGGTGACGTACGTCGCGACCGAGGGACGCATCGCGGCGGCCATCTGTTACGACGGAGACTTCCCCGGCTTCATGCGCCGGACGGCGCCGGCCGACCTACTCATCCTGCACGCCGACGACTGGCGCGACATCACGCCGCTGCACGCGCGCATGTCCGTCTTCCGCGCGGTGGAGCTGGGCGTCTCGCTCGTCCGACCGACGTTGAACGGGCTGTCCCTGGCGGCAGATTATCGCGGCGAGGTGCTGGCCGCGATGAATCACTTCGACTCCGCCGACCGAGTAATGACCGCGAGCGTCCCCACGCGCGGCGGCGTCGTCACGCTCTACGCGCTCGTCGGCGACGCCTTCGCGTGGCTCGCCGCCGCGTGCTTGTTAACCTTGACGATTCTCGCGCTGCTCCGCCCCGCGCGCCCCGGACTGTTGTAGTATCGGCGTGTGAACGAACACGTCAGCAGACCCTTCTACGACGAGTACGCGTGGGCGTACGACTTCATCATCAGCCCGCCGGGCGAGGAGCATTTGGACTTCATCGCCGACGCGTTCGCGCGCCGTGGCGAGACGCCGCGCGGCTCGCTCACCTTCCGGAGCGTGGCGGCGCGGCCTTCGACTTCCAGATGCGCTGCTGGTCGCGCGAGGAGTTGGAGGCGCGCATGTCGCGCGCGGGGTTCGGCGGCTTCGAGTTCTTCGGCGGCTACGAACGCGCGGCGCAGGCCGGCGCGACCGACCGGCTCGTCTGCGTCGCCGACAAACTCACGTGAAGGAGTCTCACCCGTTTCACAAAGCTTTCGCTGTAGAAGCCTCTCTACTGACTCCCGCACAATTCGGACGCCGAGAGGAGAGTGACTTTATGAAGGGGCCTTTGCGGACAATCATCGCCGGGGCGGCGGCCTGGAAGTTTGGCGGCGGCTGCATCTCCACGATTCTGATATTCATCCTCGTCTACTGGCTGCTCGGCCACATGAGCTGCTGATGGTAACGCGGAAGTAGGAACGCTGTACGATGAACTGAAAGACGAAGGCCGGATGCCCCTCGCGGGACGCCCGGCCTCCTGTTCTTACTTCATCGTTCAGCGTTCCTACTTCCGCGTTTCCCTACTCCCCGAGGTAGACCTGCCGCGTGTAGTCGCGGACCATGCGGTCGCTGTTGAAGGCGGGCGCGAGCGTGCGGATGGCGTGGCGCGTCATCTCGACCCAGCGGCGCGGGATGCCGCGCTCGTCGCGGTCGTAGAAGGTCTCGACGACCTCCGACTCAAGCACGCGGTACAAAGACTCCGCGTCGCGCCGGTCCATCTCTTCAATCGTCTCGCTCAAACCCTCCTCGCCCACGGCCCAACCGTTCTGCCCGTCGTAGCCTTCGAGCCACCAGCCGTCAAGCACCGAAAGGTTCAGGCCGCCGTTGATCGCAACCTTCTCGCCGCTCGTCCCCGACGCTTCGAGCGGGCGGCGCGGGACGTTCATCCACACGTCCACCGACTGCACGAGTTGGCGCGCGACCTCCTGGTCGTAGTCCTGTAAGAAGACCGCGCGCTGCATGATCTCGGGGTCGAGTTCCCACTGCGCAATCTGTTGAAGGATGAGCTTGGCGCCCTGGTCCTGCGGGTGCGCCTTGCCCGCGAAGACGAGTTGCACGGGGCGCGCCGGGTCGAGCAGCATGCGGCGCACGCGCTCCGGGTCGGACAGTATCAGGCCCCAACGTTTGTAAGCGGCAACGCGACGCGCGAAGCCAATGGTCAGTGCGTCGGGGTCGAACATGCCCAAAGCGGCCTCGGCCCACGCGCGCGGCTCGTGTTGTTGCAGGCGCGTCTGGAAGAGGCGCTCGCGCACGAAGGCGACGAGGCGCTTGCGCTGAAGACGACGCACTTTCCAGAGTTCTTCATCAGAAATGTTATTGACGGCGCGCGACCACTCGTCCGCGTCGTGCAGCACGTCGGTCCAGTTCGCGCCGACGCTCTCCTCGAAGAGCGAGCGCAGCAGCGGCGAGACCCACGTCGGCGCGTGAACGCCGTTCGTCACGTGGCTGATGGGCACCTCGTCCACGCGCTGCTCGGGCCACATCTTGTTCCAAAGCTCGCGCGAGACCTCGCCGTGCTTGCGGCTCACGCCGTTCGACGAGCGGCACATGCGCAAAGCGAGCGGGGTGAGTCCGAACAACTCCTCCTCGTCGTTCTCCTTCACGCGGCCGAGGTTCAGGAACTCGTCGCGCGCGAGCCCGAGCGAGTCCCAGTAGCCGGGGCCGAAACACTTCTCGATGAGCGACGCCAGGAACTCGTCGTGGCCGGCGGCGACGGGCGTGTGCGTCGTGAACGCGCAGCGCGAGCGGACGCGGCGCGCGGCCTCGTCGAACTCGACGCCGGACTCGGTCAGCTCGCGCGTCAGCTCAAGGGTCAGAAAAGCAGAGTGGCCTTCGTTCAAGTGGAAGACGTGCGGCTCGATTTCGAGTTGACGCAGAAGCCTGACGCCGCCGATGCCGAGGACCATCTCCTGCACGCAGCGCGTTTCGCGGTCGCCGCCGTAGAGGTGGCCGGTGATGAGGCGGTCGATCTCGTGGTTGCCCTCGACGTTCGTGTCGAGCAGGTAGAGCGGCACGCGGCCCACGTCAACGCGCCACGCACGCACGCGCACGTTGCGTCCGCGAACGAAGAGGTCGATGCGGACGGGCTCACCCTCTTTATCGCGGACGAGTTGCATCGGCAGGTCGCCGACGTTGATCTGCTGGTACGCCTCCTCCTGCCAGCCGTCGCGCCGCAGGTGTTGGCGGAAGTAGCCGTGGTGGTAGAGCAGGCCGACGGCGACGAGCGGCAGGCCGAGGTCGCTCGCGGACTTAAGGTGGTCTCCGGCGAGGATGCCGAGGCCGCCCGAGTAGAGCGGCAAAGAGTGGTGCACGCCGAACTCGGCGCAGAAGTACGCGACCGGGTGTTCGTGCGTGAGCGCGCGCGCGTGGCGCGCGGCCCAAGCCTCCGCGCCCGAAGCCATGTAGGCGTCGAAGCCTTCGGCGAGGCGGCGCACGCGCTCGACGTAGACGGGGTCGGTCGCCATCCGCATCAGGCTATACTGCGGGACTTCCTTCAGGAGCCGGCGCGGGTTGTGCTCGCACTCGTCCCAGACCTGCTGGTCGAGGTCGCGGAAGACGGCGTGGCCGTCCGGGTTCCAGCTCCACCAGTAGTTGCGCGAGACGCGCTCCAGCGCCGCGATTGTCTCCGGAAGCGTTGTCGCCTCCGTGGCCTGTTCATGAAGTTGAGTCGGCTCGACCTCTCTCATCGTTTGAACCATTCTTCTCTACCCGGTTGGTGGCTGAGCGACCGCCGACAAAAAAATGCCGCCGGCCGTCGAAAACTTTTAGTGCGACGCGGCGGGCGGGCGGTTCGCTCGCTAACTGACGAATTGATGATTGCGCAGAAAGACGTTCATGTCGCCTTTGGAAAAGAAGACGAGGCGGACTTCCCGGATTGTCTCGTCTTCATTAAGGAACTCGGCGATGGCGCGCGAGGCGACCGTGGCGGCCTCCTCGCGCGGGTAGCTGTAAGCGCCCGTCGAGAGCGAGGGGAAGGCCACGCTCGCGAGCGCGTGCGCCACGGCCAGCGTCAGAGAGTTGCGGTAGGCCGAGGCCAACAGCTCCGCCTCGCGCCCGCCCTCCCGCCCGTAGATGGGGCCGACCGTGTGTATCACGTGGCGCGCGGGCAGGAGCCCCGCGTTGGTGATGACGGCCTCGCCCGTCGGGAGCCCGCCGGGGTGTCGCGTGCGGCGTATCTCGCGACACTCTTCGAGTATCGAAGGGCCGCCCGCGTGGTGGATGGCGCCGTCCACGCCGCCGCCGCCGAGCAGCGTCGAGTTGGCGGCGTTGACGACGGCGTCAACCGCCTCGCGCGTGATGTCGCCGACCGCGACCAGCACCCGGCCATTCAGGAAGGTCATCTCAGTTTTGTTCGGGAAACGAAGACCGACCACCGCCAGCCGGCAAAGATACACGCCGGGGGGCCGGACGGCAAGGAGCGAAGACGGACGCGGGCGAAAATCCCAAGAAAAACGCGGTTAACTGAATGGGCGAAGTGTGTTTGAGCTTGAAGGAGTGCGCCTTTAAATCTCTGACTCGGCCTCTTCGTCGGACTCTTCGCCGGACTCTTCGAGCCAGCGCGGCTCGACCGAGATTTCGTCGAACATGTCCTGGCGTTTGAGGGCGTCGGCGACGCCTTCGGCCTTGCGCTCGGTGAGCGGGTGCTTGGGGTCGAGGCTGTAGAGTTGGAAGACGCGGTCCTCGATCATCTCAACGCCGAGCTGCCCGAGCGGGACGCCGGGCGTGATCATCATCTCGTTGAGATTGTGGATGCGGTAGCGGCCGGTCTGCTCGACCCATTCCTCGATGAACGGGTCGCGCAGCGCGTGCTCCGCCTCCGAGACCGAAAGGTACGGGCCTTCCAGCATGAGGCAGTATTCGCCGGGGTGCTGTCCCTTCATGATGTGAGCTACAGGGCCGGCGCCGGAAGCGTGCTCGGCCGGCCGCCGTGCACTTTAACACCGCCCGGCGCGCGCTGCCATAATTTTTTCAGGACGTAAAAAGAAGAGGGCGCCGCCGGGGTTCTCTTCCCCTCGGCGGCGCCCTCGGTCGTTCTGGTTAAAGTTCCGTGCTTAGTAAGCCCGGCCGCCCTGCTCGTTGAGCGTCTGCGTCAGGCGCGAGAAATATGCGTTGAAGGTGACGAAGCTGCTGCCCTGGAAGAAGGCACGGCCGCCGGTCTCGTTCGAGACGCGGTTGAGCGCGCTCTGGCCGAAGCTGACCGCCTGGTTGTTCCAGCTCGTCAGGCCCGCCGAGGGGGCGTAGAACGAGTAGACCGAGACGCCGCGATTCTTCGCCTCGCGGACGGCGCGGTTGAGGTCGATGGAATCGACCGACGACGAGTAGTCGAACCCGCGCGAGGTGTCGAGCCCGTCCGAGACCAGCAGCAACGCGTTGCGATTGGCGCCGCCTTCGGGGAACAGCTTGATGGCGTCGCGCACCTGCACGTAAGGGTTGAAAGGCGAAGCGGAGGTCGAACCCACCGGGATGCGCAGCGCGCTCGCCGCCGCCGCGAGGTCGTTCGTGAACGGCTGACGCACCTGCAACGAGCCCGAGCGGATGTAGCCGACCATCACGGTCGAGCCCTGCGGCAACTCGCGTATGAAGTCCGCCGTCACGCGCAGCTCGTTGCCGACGCGAGAGACGAGGTCGTCCTGGATGAGCACGGCGATGTTAACGGGCTGGCTGACGCGCGCGGACGCGCTCGACTTCTTCGACTGCGCGCTTGCCGGCACGGCGGAAGCGCCGAACACTGTGACGGCCAACAGCACGGCCGCAAAAAGACTGGATAATTTCTTCATCATCATTACTCCTGAAAGACCCGGCTTGATATTCAGTAAAGCCTTCAAACCTTCCCACTCGGCCGGGTTTTTCGCGTCTTTTAAGATGCCCGCGCGGTGTCATTGGTTGGCCTGCGCGCGCGGGTTGACGTGGGGCCGCGACGGAGAGAAGCTTGGGGCAACGCCGTTGTTTCGAGAAGGGTCAAAGTCCTGATCAGAACGTTGCGCGCGGGAGTAAAGAGGCTATGAGTAAGCTTTCCGCAATCGTGTTTGGCGTAGCGGCGCTGGCCGTCTTCGCGGTCGCGGCCTTGACGCTGGGCGGGTCGAGGTCCAAGACGCCCGAGGCTTCGAAGAAGATAGAGGAGACGACGGAGGTGAGCGCCGCGCCCGTGCGCAGGGCCGTCGTCGTCGAACTCTTCACGTCCGAAGGCTGTTCGAGTTGCCCGCCGGCCGACGCACTGCTCGCGCGGCTCGACAAGACGCAGCCCGTCGCGGGCGCCGAGATCATCGCGCTCGCGCTGCACGTCGATTACTGGAACCACCTCGGCTGGGCCGACCCCTTCTCCTCGCGCCAGTTCAGCGAGCGGCAGGGCGAGTACGCCGCCGCCTTCGGCAGCGAACAGGTCTACACGCCGCAGATGGTCGTGGACGGCGTCAAAGAGTTCAACGGCGGCAACTCATCCCTCGCGCAGGAGGCCATCGCCAGGGCCGCGCGCGAGCCGAAGGGCGAGGTGCTCATCACGCGCGCCGCTTCGCAAGCCGAAGGCTTCGTGCGCGTCTCGGCGCAGGTCAACAACTTCCCGAAGCCGACGCGGGGCGAGACGGCCGACGTGCTCCTCGCCATCACTGAGAGCGGGCTCGCGACCGACGTTGGGCGCGGCGAGAATTCGGGCCGCAGGCTCGCGCACGTCGGCGTCGTGCGCAGCCTCAAGCCGCTGGGCGGATTGCCGGAAGAGCCGGGCACAACGTTTAAGGCCGAGACGGAGGTGCAGGTTGAAAAGAACTGGCGGCGCGAGAACCTGCGCGCCGTCGTCTTCGCGCAGGAGCGCGGGACGCGCCGCGTGCTGGCCGCCGGCTCGCTCAAGTTGTTTGAATGAAGTGCGCGGCTCAATCCGCGGCGCGGTGCGGGCACGTAACTATCGTGAGCGTCGAACTATCATGCTGATCAAGAAGCCGGACGACATCAAGAGCAGCGAGATCACCGATAAGAGGGTCTACCTCAGCCGCCGCAACTTCCTGCGCGGCGCGGCGCTCGCCGCGACGACCTTCGCGACGGGCGTCGTCTACAAACAGCTCCTCGCGCCGCAGACCGAGTTGGCGACGCCGACGGGCCGCGTCGCGCCCGGCGCGCAGTCCGCGCCGAAGCAGTGGGGCTTGCCCGGCGAGGAGGCGACCAGTTATCAGGACATCACGCACTACAACAACTTCTACGAGTTCGGCACGGACAAGTACAGCCCCGCGCGCCGCGCGCAGTCCTTGGTGACGAGACCGTGGACCGTCTCGGTTGATGGGCTGGTCAACAAGCCGAAGGTCTTCGACGTGGACGAGCTGACGCGCCTCTTCACACAAGAGGACAGAATCTATCGCTTCCGCTGCGTCGAGGCGTGGTCGATGGTCATCCCGTGGCTCGGCTTCCCGCTCGGCGAGTTGATTAAGCTTGTCGAGCCGCAGGGTAACGCGAAGTACGTCGCCTTCGAGACGGCCAACGACCCGAAGCGAAACATACCGGCGCTGAGCGAGTACGAGGCGGGGCTGGACTGGCCCTACGTCGAAGGCTTGAGGCTCGACGAGGCGATGCACCCTTTGGCTCTACTCGCCACGGGCATCTACGGCGAGCCGCTGCCGCCGCAGAACGGCGCGCCCATCCGTCTGGTCGTGCCTTGGAAGTACGGCTTCAAAAATATCAAGTCGGTCGTCCGCATCACGCTCACCGAGAAGCTGCCGCCGACCTCCTGGAACCGCGCGAACTCGGAGGAGTACGGCTTCTTCTCCAACGTCAACCCCGAAGTGCCGCACCCGCGCTGGAGCCAGGCGAGCGAGCGCCGCATCGGCGAGTACACGCGCCGCCCCACGCTCCCCTTCAACGGCTACGCCGCCGAGGTCGCGCAACTGTATGGCGGGATGGATTTGAAGTACTACTTCTGAAGCTGTCAGCGGTCAGCATGAAAGACATCAAGTTCTACAAGCTCCTCCTCTTCGTCAACGCGCTGGTGCCTCTGGCGCTGGTGGGTTGGGACTGGCGGCGGGGGCAGTTGGGGGCGAACCCTCTGGACTTCGTGACGAGGACGACGGGGACGCTGACGCTCGTCTTCCTCGTGCTGACGCTCCTGGTGACGCCGCTGCGCAAGTGGACGGGCGCGAACTGGCTCGTGCGGCTGCGGCGGATGCTCGGGCTCTACGCGTTCTTCCACGGCGCGCTGCACCTGCTCTGTTACGTCTGGTTCGACAAGTGGTTCGACTTCTCGGCCATCGCGCAGGACGTGGCGCGACGCTGGTTCATCCTCGTCGGCGTGGTGGCCTTCACGTCGATGGTGCCGCTGGCCGTCACCTCGACCGACCGGATGATCAAGCGGCTCGGGGGCAAACGCTGGCAGAAGCTCCACCGCCTCACGTACCTCGCGGCCGTGGCCGGGGTCTTTCACTACTACCTGCTCGTCAAGTCCGACGTGCGCAAGCCGCTGGCCTTCGCCGCTGTCGTCGCGCTGCTGCTTGGCTACCGCCTCTTCGCCGCTTATACGAAGGGAACGACGCCGCTCTCGCTCAAGCCACAGTCGCCGCCGCGTTAAGGCGCAGTTGCCGATAACCTTGCAAGGGGCGGCGTGTACGTTTCCTGACGAAAACGGTTATATATCTCAAGAAATCCTCAACGTTCCACGGACTATACTTCCCGCCCAAGCTTTTCCACGTAAACACGCCTGAGGAGGGAAACCCTTGAAGTTACAGACCATCACGCCGCGCGTGTACGCGGCCCTGTTCGCATTGCTGTTCACGGCCTTCGCCAGCACGAACGCGTTCGGCCAGGCTTCGACGACCACGACGAACGAGACCGTCGCGTTCACCAGCACCCTTTTCAACCCGTGTAACGGCGACACGGTGACGTTCTCGGGCAACATGAACGTCGTCAACACCCTGACGGTCGATGGCAACGGCGGGACACACCTGAAGACGCACACCAACTACCAGAACGTGACCGGCACGGGCACCCCGAGCGGCATCTCGTACAACGTCCGCACGGTCTCGAACGAGGTCACCAACGACAACGACGGCCCGCAGTACAACGCGACCGTCATCTCGACGGTGAAGCTCATCGCGCACGGACCCTCCCTCGACTTCTACCTTCGCGTCGTCATGCACGTCACGGTCAACGCCAACGGTGAGACGACCAGCTCGGTCCAGGAGTCGAATTTCGAGTGCCGCGGCCGTAACTGACGGCGGGCACGGGTTGCACTCCTCGCTTGAAGGTCGCGGGGCTCCGAGCCGCCTCGGGGATGTCTCCCCCCCGCCTCTCCCCTTTCAACAAACCTTTCGCGGTCAAGCCAGATTGACCGAAAGGCTCTTTCAATCCGACCGCTCCTGACCGGTCCGCTCCTCCGGCCGACGCCTCACTCACCCCGTAAAGCCTTATATTTCAGCGTTTACCCTCACGTCACTTCCCGGCACGGCGATTGAAAAGGTGTCTGGGCGGCGGTTAGTGCGCCGCCAGGATTTTCATCCGTTGCCCCGGAGAAGAATGATGAATAGACGCAGACCTTACAGACTCGCCGCATGGCTGATGGTTCCCACGCTGCTGCTGCTCCCGTTCGGGCGCGTGGCGGCCGCCTCCAACGGGGGCAACTCGGGCCACGGCGGGAAGGACGAACACCCTCGGCACGGGTCGAAGGTTTCGGACGACCTGCGCGAGAAGGTGCACAAGTCAGGCGGGTCGGGCAAGGTCACGGTCATCGTCCAGCCGCGCGGCGAATGGACAACCGAGCAGGAGGGCGCCTTCATCGCCCACGGCGCGCGCGTCAAGAAGCGCCACGAGAACCTCGACTCGCGCGTTGTCGAGATGCCGGCCGCCGCCGTCGAGGCGCTGGCCGCGCGCGAGGACATCGACTACGTCTCCCCCGACCGCGAGACCTACGCGCTCGGCCACATCTCCACGACGACGGGCGCCGACGCCGCGCGCCTGCTGGACACCTCGACTTCGACCAACAATCGCGGCTCGGTCAACATCGCCGTCCTCGACTCCGGCGTGGACATGTGGCACAAGTCGTTCTACACGGCCGACGGCGCGCAGTCGCGCGTCCTGCTGAGCCCCGTCTTCACGAGCGAGCCCCCGACGGGCAAGCCCGACACCTACGGGCACGGGACGCACGTCGCCTCGGCGGCGGCTGGCAGCGCGCTCATCGCGGGCGGCGCGTACAAGGGCGCCGCCTACGACAGCCAAATCTTCAACGTCAAGGTGCTCGACTCGCAGGGGCGCGGCAGCGTCTCGCAACTGCTGGCGGCGATGGACTGGGTCATCGCCAACCGCACCACCTACAGCCTCCGCGTCGTCAACCTGAGCCTCGGGATGCCGGCCATCGACTCTTATAAGAACGACCCGGTCTGCAAGGCCGTCCGCCGCATGGTGGACCTCGGCATCGTCGTGGTCGCCGCCGCTGGCAACGACGGCAGGGACGCGCAGGGGCGGAAGGTCTACGGCCAGATTCACTCGCCGGGCATCGAGCCGTCGGCCATCACGGTCGGCGCGACGAACAGCTTCGGCACCGACACGCGCGCCGACGACTCGGTCGCCACCTATAGCTCGCGCGGCCCGACTCGCGGATCGTGGACGGACGGCGCCGGGCAGGTGCACCACGACAACCTCCTCAAGCCCGACCTCGTCGCCCCCGGCAACAAGGTCATCTGGGCCGCCGCCTCCGACAACTACCTTCTGACCAACCACCCGGAGCTGAACGCGAACGTCAGCGCCGACAAGACACGGAACATGATGACGATGAACGGGACCTCGATGGCGGCCCCGCTCGTCGCTGGCGCGGCCTCGCTCCTGCTGCGCCACAACCCACGCCTGACGCCGAACCTCGTCAAAGCGATTTTGATGTACACGGCGCAGCCGCTCGCCGGCCACAACGCTTTCGAGCAGGGCGCCGGCCAGCTCAACATCGAGGGCGCGGTGCGCCTCGCCAAACTCGTCCGCACGGACCTGCCGCAGTTCTGGAACCCGTCGGTGCTGAACGTCACGATGCCGCTCGGCTCGGCGCTGCTCAAGTCGGGCACGACACCCCCGACGCCCTCGACGACCATCGCCGGCCACAGCTTCGACTGGTCGAAATCAATCGTCCTCGACTACGGGACGGCCTCGGGGCTGGACCTCGTCACGAAGTACCAGAAGGTCTACGGCACGGGCGTGTTGATGAACGACGGCACGACCGAGGCGACCGGCGTCATGATGGCGGACCTGACGAGGATGACGCTCGGCGTCATCCTCACCGACGGCGTCCTGCTGGGCAACACCCTCTTCGGCAGCGGCGTGCTCCTCACCGACGCCACGATGATGTCCGACGGCTCCATGTTCGGCGACGGAGTCATCCTCGGCGACGCCGTGATGATGACCGACGCCACGATGATGACCGACGGGACGCTGCTCAACGACTTCACGACGCGCGCGCAGAGCGTGCTCTTCAGCGGCGACAACACCGCCTCGATGGTTAACATTCAGGACACGACCGCGCCGACCGGGACGACGACGGGCGGCTCCACTCCGGGCAAGCGCAAGTAAGCGGACGACGGCAAGACGCCTTCCGCGCACCCCGACGGCGCGGGCGAAGGCGCGAGGTACAGACATGTCACCCTCATTCCTGCCGAACGCCCGCGAGAGGGGCGCCGCCGTTTGCGCGCCGCCCCACACACGCCCCCTGTCGGGCCGCGAGACGCGCGAGGTGCTCGCGTTCCTCGCCAGGAGGCCGCTGCACACGGTGAACATCGCCGGGCTCATCCGCGACAACGGCATGGAGAGCCCGCTCAACCGTGGCACGTTCCACGCCTGCCGCGACGAGGAGGGCCGGCTCGAAGGCGTCGCGCTCGTCGGCCACGCGCTGCTGCTTGAGGCGCGCAGCGAACGCGCCGCGAACGCCTTCGCGCGGCTGGCGCAGGGCTACGCGGGCGCCAACATGATTCTCGGCGAAGAGTCGCAGGTGCGCCGCTTCTGGGGCCACTACGCGGAGGGCGGGCAGAGCCCGCGCCGCCTGTGCCGCGAGCTTCTGCTCGAACAGCGTTGGCCGGTCGAGGCGCGCGAGTCGGTCGAAGGGCTGCGGCTCGCCACGGCCGAAGACATAGAACCGATCCTGCCGGTGCACGCCCGCCTCGTCGAAGACGAGAGCGGCGTCAACCCGCTTGAGACAGACCCGGCGGGTTTCCGCGAACGCTGTCTGAAGCGCATCGAGCGCGGCCGGACGTGGGTGGTCACGGAGGGCGGGCGCCTTCTCTTCAAAGCGGAGGTGCAGGCCGAGACGCCCGAGACGACCTACCTCGAAGGCGTCCACGTCGCGCCCGAGCGGCGCGGCGGCGGCTACGGCCTCCGCTGCCTCTCGCAACTGACGCGCACGCTGCTGCGACGCTCCGACTCAATCTGCCTCCTCGTCAACGAACTCAACACCCCCGCCCGCGCCTTCTACCGCAAAGCAGGCTACCGCCAGCGCGGCGTCTACGACACGATCTTCTTACGCAAGTAGCTCTGAACGATGAAGTATGAACGCGGAACGATGAACTGAAGGCACCGGGCTTTCAGTTCATCGTTCCGCGTTCATACTTCATCGTTTTGGGGCAGGATGATTAAGACAGACGGAACGCCCGCGGGGTCGTGGAGGCGGAGGTAGAAGTGGCCGATGCCGGCGAGGCCGAGGAGGAGGCCGGGGGTCTCGCCGCCCTGTAGGACGCCGCAGGGCCAGGGGCTCAGGGTCTTGCGGTACTGCTCGACGCCGATGTGTCCGACCTGCTCGGCGAGGAGGCGCCACGAGTCTTCGCCGAAGGCGCGCGCGGCGTAGACGAGCAGTTCCGCGTTGCCCGAAGAGCCGTGGCAGAGTGAGTAGTTGGACTGCCCCTGCGCGGCCGGCGCGGCGAGCGTGCGGCTCGTGCAGCGGAGCGCGGCCTCCGCTTCGCGGCGATAGATTTCCTGTTGAGTTAAAGCGTAAGCGCGCACGCGCGCGAGACCGATGCCGGGCGCGCCGTGGCACCATGCCGTCATGAAGCTCGGCTGGCCGGGCGTGCCCGCCCACGCGTCGTAGAGGCCACGGAAGTCGGGCCAGTTCTCCTGACGCGGGTCGAACCACTGCCGCTCGTACGCGAAGCCCTGCTCCGCCGCGACGCGAAACTTCCCTTCCCCCGTCGCCTTCCAGAGTTCAAGCAGCGCCCAAGCGATGCCGGCCGCGCCGTGCGAGAAGCCGTTGAGGTCCTGACGCCTCTGCTCGGCCGCGATGTTGAGCGTGTTCCAGGACCAGCCGCCCTGCGTCTTGCGCGCGGCGCCGACGAGGAACTCGCCGTGGCGGCGCGCGAGTTCGAGCAGAGGCCCGCGCCCGTACTTCTTTTGAAGATGAAGGAGCGCGGGTATGGCACCGGCGCTGCCCGCGAGCACGTCGGTCGCGCGTTCGTCCGGTTCGACTTCGGCCAGGGCCTCGACGAGTTGAAGGCCACGGTCTACGAACTCCTGCTCGTCGATGAGTTCACCGATTCTCGTCAGCGCGTAGCCAACACCAGTGTGGCCCGTGTAGAAGCCGACGCGCGCATGCGCGGTCAACTCTTCGAGGCGCGAGAGGGCTTGACGCGCGCCGCCGACGGCGGTGTCGCGGAAGAGCGGCTCGCCGGTCTTCTTGAAGGCTTCGGCGAGGAAGAGCGCGACGCCGGAGGTGCCCGAGTAGAGGTCCGGGCCGAAGGCGCGGTGCGCGACCGTCCACTGCCCGCCGACGAACTCCATCGAGTCGCCGAGCCAGTTGCAACGCGCGCCCGCCCAGACCGCGTCGCGGCACAGACGCGCGGCGATGAAGTCGGCCGCTTCGAGGAAGGTCTCGCCCTGTGCGCTCATGCCGCCTCCCGCGCGCGCGCGAAGTCATACTGGTCGATTGAACGTGGGTTGAGGTACGGCGCTTCGAGTTTGAGTCCGTAGGCGTTGAAGTGTCGCTCGACCTCTTCGAGCCGCGAGGCTTCGTCGCGCGCGCCATGTGCGTGCGCGCTCAAGATTCCTTCGGCCAGTATGCGGCAACGCTGCATGCCGAAGCTCTCGCCCGTGTACGGCTCTTCGGCGAGCGCGAGTCCGTCGGCGAGCGGCTTGGTGAAGAGCGGCGCGTCCGCTCGGAGGTGGCGCGCGACCTCTTCATAGACTCCCGCGAGCACGCGCGCGGTGACGCGGTAGAAACGCTTATCGACGTAGAGCACGGCCGCGTCGTTGCGCGTGTAGAGGGCCGAGTTGGTCAGGCACTTCAAACGGAACGGCACCTGGAAGCGGTTGAGGCCGCGCGTGACCGCGCGCATGAGCGCGACGGCGCCGTCGGCGCGCACGTTCCAGTAGAAGCGCGCGAGGCTGAAGCTGTCCAGCTCGCCCGCCTCCGACTCGCCGAAGGCGTAGTAGAAACCGGGCTGCATCGTCTTCGTCTCGCGCATGAAGAAGACCGAGAGGTTCATCCCCGGACGCGGCGCCATGCCCGGCGCGTCGGTCGAGAGAAACTCGCCCGGCCACAGCGCGCGCGTCCGCCCGTTCTTGTGCGCCAACACCTGCCCCGTCGGCAACATCTGGTAGACCTGCCAGCCCGCGTCCCAACGCTCGCGCGTCGCGTTGGCTTCCGACAGAGCCGGCGTGAGGTCAACGCCGTGGAGTTGTTCGGGCGTCGCGTCGCGCAGCGCGCCGTCGAAGGCGCGGCAATAGCAGTGCTGGTAGAGCGTCTGTTCGAGCAGCGCCACGAGCGGGTTCGCCTGTTGCGGCTGCGCGAAGCCGTGCGCGTGCCCTTGCGCCTGCGCGCCGAGCGAGAACTGCCGACCGGCGAACGTGAACGACTCGTGCGAGCGCACCTCGACGGCGCGGACGATCTTCATGAGTTGTGCTGTCAGCGGCTCTCTCATCTTCAATCACAAAGCTAAAAGACTGGTGGTGGCCTCCCTCGGATTCTTGAGGATGTTGAGGCTGAGTTGGAGCAGGTAGAGCGCGCTCGTCGTGATCTGCGGCGCGTGGAACATGTACTCGTAGGCGGTCTGGATCATGCGCGCCGCGCCGTACGAGACGCTGCGCTCAAGCGCGTCGCGCGCCTCTTCGTTGCTGAGGCCGCGCGTCTCGACGTAGGTCTTCCAGAAGGCGCGGATGGCGGGCTGCATCTTCTCGACGGGGAACTGCGCGGCGCCGATTAACTGCTCGGCCGGCACGCCCGCCGCCGCCGGCATCGAGAAGACCCAGAAGGAGAGGTAGGACTGGA
Source organism: Pyrinomonadaceae bacterium (assembly GCA_036379655.1). GTDB lineage: Bacteria > Acidobacteriota > Blastocatellia > Pyrinomonadales > Pyrinomonadaceae > QHXN01. Next base: position 3,025 of record DASVGG010000165.1, on the reverse strand, counting down.
AGACCGCGCCCGCGTCCCAGCACGCGTCGCCGAAGTCGGCCAGCTCCCAGTCGATGAGCCGGAGATTCATCTTACCGGCCGCGCCTTCCGTCTTCCCTTCCGCGTCACTCTCAACAGTCACGTGCAGATTGTCCCACTTGATGTCGCCGTGGATGAGGCTGTCGAAGCGCCAGCCCGCGCTCATGCGGTCGAGCGTCGCGGGGAAGTCCGGGTAGCTCTGGACGATGTTGAGCACCTGCGTGTTGGCGGCGCTCAGTTGGCCGAAGAGGTTCTGTTTGAGTTGGTGCAGCGACAGAATCCACGGCACGCGTCGCGCGAAGGCGTTCGACTTCGCGCCGTCGCGCAGGCGCCGGCCCATCTCGCGCTGGTACGTGCCGAGGATGCGGCCGAGTTGGACGCCGACCTCGACGGGGAACGAGCCGAGTTGTCGGTGGTATTCGGAGAGGCTCCCGCCCTCGGGCAGGAGTTCGACGACGAGCGCGTGGCGCGCGGGGTCCGAGTCGTGGAACTTCGGCATGAGCGCGCGGAGCGGCTCGAAGTCGGGGTCGTTGTGCGAGAGCCAGTAGCAGGCCGTCTCGTAACGCATCGTCTCGACGGCCTGCGGCTCGAAGGTCTTGACCTGCTTGACGAAGTAACCCGGGTTCGCGGTCCTTATAACTTTGAAGTTGCGGTTGCGGCTCGTCACCTCGACGACGAGGAGGTCGCCGTCCACGACCGAGTCGAAGGTCAGGAGCCCCCGGCCGAGGAGGTAGTGCGCGATTGTCTCTTTGGTGATGAACATCGGGGGATGCCCGCCGCGTCGTCGGGCGCTCACAGTTAAGCGGCAAGCCCTGAAGGTGTCAAGAATTAACTCGCAAGGGATTCGGTGTTGAGATGTGACGAGTCCCGCCGCCTTACGACGGCGGGACTCGCCGTTAAAGGGCGACGCTCCTAAAAGTCTCTCCTCTTAGAAGCCGCCGCCGAAGCCACCGCCGCCGAAGCCGCCGGGGTCGAAGCCGCCCCCGCCGAAGCCGCAGGCAAGGGCAGGCCTCGACTGGCAGGCAGAGCTCGCCGTTTCACCGCCGCACGCTTGCGAGGCCTGACAGACCTGCGTCTGGTCGCAGCCGAAGCGCGTCGGGCACGCGTCAACCGCCGAAGGGCACGGGCCGTACGTCGCGCAGGGGCCGAAGCGCGTGTAGCCGGGGCAGCCGTTCGGCTGCGTCGGGCAGTTGAAGCGCGTCGGGCACGCGTCGAGCGCCGAGGGGCACCTGACGTACTGCGACTGGCAAGGACTGTAACGCGAAGGGCAGTTGAAACGCGTCGGACACGCATCGACCGCGGACGGGCAGTTGAAGCGCGTCGGGCACGCGTCAACGGCGGACGGGCAGTTAATGAACTGCGAAGTATGGACCTTGCAGTCTATGACCTGCGTCCGCGTTCCGCATTCCGCGGTCTCTATCGGGTCTCCGGCGAACGCCTGCGCATTGAACCCCTGCTGCGCGACGCCCCCGCCGCGCTGCGGGTCGAACCCGCATGCCACCGACTCGTTTACGCAGAACCTGGTGATGTCGCAGCGCACAAACTGCGAGATGGGGCAGTTGCCCGTCGGCGGGGGCGGGCAAGGAAAGCGGAACGAGGTGACCGGCGCCGCCACGCACTCGTTTGGCACGAGCGATTGGCACGAGACGATGAACCGCGACGAGCACAGGTCTGTGCGAGATGGGCAGATGGCCGGGGCTGTGTCCGGCGGCGGGAAGCCGATTCCGCCCCCGAAGCCACCCGGGCGTTGCGCGGCGAACTGTTGCTGCTGCTGTCCGTACTGCTCGTAGATGGTGAAGTCGATGGGCGGGTTGCAGGGGACGAAGCCCGACGCCACGCAGTCGAACTTGTTCTGCGTGAAGCAGGGATAGTAGATGCTCTGGCACTGGTGGACGAGGACGGTGCGGCAGCCCGGCTCGAAGACCGTCCGGCGGCAGCCCGGCCCGAAGCGCGTGCAGAAGATGCCGGTCTTCGTGCGGCAGCCGATCTCCGTCGGCGGGATGCACGGCGAGAACTGCGACTGCGGGATGCACGGCGTGAGTTGCGACGGCCCGCAGCCCGGCCCCATGTCGGTCGGCAGGATGCCCACGCGACAGTCGCGCGTCTGCGTGGTGAGGCCGCCGCCGATTCCGTAATCGCCCGCGCCGCCGATGTAGTCCTGCGCGATCTGGCCTTCGAGGAAGGTCGCCTTGCGCCGCTCCGAGCCGGCCGCGCCGTGCACGACCTCCGCGTCGCGGTCGATCCAGACGAGGCTCCCGCCGAGCGGCGACTGCTCGGGCGGCAACTCCTGCGAATGCCGGATGGCCTTCTGTGGAATCTCGACGTAGCGGCACAGCTCCTCGTCGAGGTAGAGGCGCACGTGCCCCTCCTCGGAGGAGGAGCCGAGGTAGCCGCTCAGGAGCATGACGTTCGGCGGCTCGTTCGGGTCCTGGACTATCCGCCCGACGAAGTCGTCGTAGCGGACGTTCGGGCCGTCATCCTCACCCCATTGCCCCCCTCCTTTTGACTTGTCATATTCTTCGCTCATGTTTTTACTCCCAGTGTGGGTCTGCCCTGGCGGGCAGCGAAGTTTGGCGGGACGCCCGTGCGGAGCCCCGCGCTCTGGTAAGCGGTCGCTGGACGCGCGGCGGCGCGAGGTGCGCGCGCGTCGAGAGAGAGCTTCTGGCCTGCGGGAATGTGAAGCGCGCCCGCGCGGGACTCGCCCGGACGCTACGGTTCAGTGTTTTTCAAGTGCGAGGGCAGCCCGTGCTTCTTGAACTTCGGCGCTACGGAATGAGAACGTTGAGCACCTCACCAGGAAGAAAAGGTCACGCGACGGGGGCAAGCGGCGGACGCGACGGTGCGGGCGCGTTAAAGAGATTGCCGGGGGCGTCGGTATTTTGTAAGCGCGCGACTTTAGCGGGGCAAAGATTATGCCTGTTTCCGGCGGCTGTCAACGAAATTCTGTTCCCACGCATACAACCGCGACGGGCCGTCGGAAGTTGAAATTTCAAATTTGAAATTTCAA
>DASVGG010000164.1:0-53452 GCA_036379655.1 Pyrinomonadaceae bacterium | reverse complement strand
CGCCCCGCGTCTCTGTGTCTAATTCCTACTTCAGTACATCCGTCAGGCGGCGGCCAGGACCTTCGAGCGGCCGTCCACGACTTCGGGGACGAGCGCGTCCATGCAGCGTTCGGCGAGCGCGGCGATGGTGAACGAGGGGTTGGCGCAGCCGGCCGCGCCGGGGATGAGCGCGCCGTCCACGACGTAGAGGTTCTTATAGCCCGCGACGCGTCCGCGCGAGTCGCAGGCGCGGCCGATGACGGCGCCGCCCAAGGGGTGCGCGGTCGCGCCGCCCGCGACGAAGGCCGTCGAGGGTTGATACCGCGCGTTGGTGTTGGCCTGGTTGAGCACGTCGTACGTGTGCGCGGCGGCCACGTTGACGCCCGCGATGTCGGGGTCCGAGCCGGGCCAGGAGAGTTTGACCGAGTCGGTCAAAGGGTCGTAGCGGAACGAGCCCTTTGGCGGCGCGATGCCCATGCCGAGCGAGAGCAGCGCGCCCTCGCGCGTCTCGTCCCACTGCGGGAACTGTAGCAGCACGGTCGGGCCGAACGGGTTGTCGTGATGCTCGATGGCGGAAGCGGCCGGGCCGCCCTGACTCGGGTTGGTCGGCGGCAGACCGATCTGCATGCCGAAGAAGTCGCCGTTGTTGCCCCAGATTTCGCCGACGTGCCGGTTGAGTTTCTTGAGCGTCTTCTTCTCGCGCGCCTTCACAAGCATCTTCGACGTGCCGACGGAGCCGGCGGCGAGGAAGAGGTGGCGGCAGTTGAACTCGACCTCGCGCAGCGTCGTGCCCGACTCGTCGATCTGTCTGCACTTGACGGTGTAGCGGTGGCCGGGCGCGTCCAGGATGTCTGTGACGACGTGGAGCGGAAGTATTTCGACGAAGCCCGTAGCCTCCGCGTCGGCGAGATAGTTCTTGTCGAGGCTGTTCTTGAAGCCGCTGTTGTTGCCGTACCAGAACTCGCCGTTGATGGCCGAGGGGACGCGCGTACCCTGTATCTCCTGACGGATGACGTTCCAGTCAACGTTGAGGTCGAGCAGGCGCGAGGGCAGTCCGGCGTTGGCGGCCTCTTCGAGGAAGCGGCGCGTGCCGAGGTAGTAGTCGGAGGCGAGGATGTCGGCCGGGATTTGTGACGGTTGAAGAATGCCGCGCACGCGCGAGTAGTAAACGTCGGCCATCTCGTCGTAGTCGAGCGCGCCGTTGAAGACGCGGTCGAAGAGTTGGCGCGAGGGCTGATAGGTGACGCCGTTGTAGACAAGCGAGCCGCCGCCGACGCCCGCCCCCGCGAAGACCGAGATGCCCTCCTCGTCGGTGCGTTCGAGGATGCCCGTGTACACGTCGATGGGCGTGGGCGCGCCGACGGGCGCGTCCGTGCGGAGCCAGCCCGCGCGGCCGTCCGGGTTGCGCAGCGTCGCGAAGGTGTCCTGCGACGCGGTGACGGGCCAGCGCCGCCCGCGCTCAAGCAGCAACGTGCGGACGCCCGCGCGCGCGAGCCTGAGCGCCGCGACCGCGCCGCCGAACCCGCTGCCGATGACGACGGCCTCGACCGGCTCGCTGTGCGCGGCCCGCGCGTTGCGCAGGACGGCGGGGCCGACGAGCGCCGCGCCCGCCGCGCCGTAGAGGCCGGTGCGTAGAAAGTTTCTGCGTGAAAGCTTGTGAGACATGACGGGTTTCACCTCGCGTGGGAGCTTCGGACCTGTTCAGAGAACGTTGAGGCAAAGGCCGAAGGCGCGCAGAGGCAAGGGCGATAGGTCAAAGCGCCTTCACCCGGTCAACGCGTAAAAGAGGCGGGAGCCGGATCACGCGGAGAAAATTTTTTGAGGCCGTCTTATTTTTCCGAGGTCGTCTTAATCGACTCGCTTCGCCCGCCCGCCGTCACGTTGCGGATAGAGTAGAGACGGCTCTCCGTTCTTATCAACAAGCGTTCGCCGACGAGCGCGGGCGACGCGAGGGCCATCTCGTCCAGCTCGTTGACGCGCAGCAGCTCGAACTTCTCGCCGGCCGCGATGACGAAGGTCCGCCCCTCCTCGCTCAGGCAGAACAGACGGCCGTTGTAGGCCCAAGGCGAGGTCGTGAAGTTCGACGCCGTCGGGTCGATGCGCGTCTTGTAGGTCTGCTCACCGGTCTTTGCGTCGAAGCGGCTCAGGATGCCCGTCTCGGTCAGCGCGTAGATGGCCCCCTCGTAAGCGACGGGCGTCGGCAGGTAAGTCCCGCCGCGCGGCTGCGACCATGCGACGTACTGGTTAGAGGTCTGACCTTCATTGAGCGAGATGTCGCCCCCGGCGCCGGGGCGGAGCGCGAACAGAGGCTTACCGCGCCCGCCGTCCACATAGAGCAGCCCGCCGTAGGCGAAGGGCGTCGGCACAGGCGTCTTCGCCATCCCCGACAGGCGCCAGAGCTCCTTGCCCTTGAGGTCATAACTGATCGCCACGTCCGGCCCCACCGTCACGATCTCCGTGCGCGTGGCGTTGCGCCAGACGTAAGGCGTCGCCCACCCCGAGCGTTGTATCGGCTGCGTCTTGCCGCCGATGTCGCGGTTCGTGCGCCAGACCTGTTTGCCGGTTCGCTTGTCGAATGCGGCGATGTGCTGCTGCCGCTGGTTGTCGTTGACGACGACCAGCAGGTCCCCCGCGAGCGCGGGCGAGCTGCCCGTCCCGAAGTCGAGGTAGATGGGGTGCGATTCCAGCGGCGTCGTCCACAACTGCTTCCCCTTCAGGTCGAACGCCCACAGCCCAAGGTTCGCGACGTAGACGTAGACGGACTTCCCATCGGTGACGGGGCTCTCCGAGGTGAAGCTGTTCTTGCGATGGCGTCCGCCCGGTGGCCGTCCCGTGTGAAACTCCTTCCGCCATTCCACCTCGCCGGTCTTCAGGTTCAGGCAGTAGAGGAAGTAGTGGAGCTGCACCTCTTCCGGCATCTCGATGTCGCGCGCCTTCAGCTTCTCTATCACCTGCTCCATCGGGAGCCCCTGCTTCACCAACTCAGCGGCGTACTCGTTGCTGTACTCCGTCCCCGTCTGCGGCGGTTTCGACTTGCCCTCCGTCGTGACGGTGGTGACGTAGACCCTCTCGCCCGTCACAATCGGCGAAGACCAACCGCGCCCCGGTATCTCGCGCGACCATTCCACGTTCTCTGTCTTCGACCAGCGGTCGGCCAAACGCGCGTGCGCGCCCACGGGGTTCGAGTCAGGCCCGCGAAACTGCGGCCACGCCCCGTCGTTGCCGTAGACCGCGCTCGACGCCAGCAGCAGCAGGCACGCCAAAACTGCATGGGACAAGAGGAGGGAAGGGTCAATAACTTTGCGTCTACTTTTTAGTTCGGGACGGCGTGTGTTCATCGTTCCACCTTCGTTTGAGATTTGAATTTACTGAGTGCGTCTGGCCGCGTAGAGGCCCATGAAGATGTGCCGGACCGTGCCGCGCTCGTCGGGCACGAAGAGCACCTCGCCCTGCTCGTAGCCGAAGCGTTCGCGGCCGAGCTTCGTCAGCTCGAAGTCCTTGCCTTCTTCCTTAAGGAAGAGCTTTCCTTCCTTGACGAAGACCTCCCACGTCTGCGGCGCGTGCGCGTACTTGCCGACGTAGCGCCTCATCTCTTCGGCGTCGGGCGGCCGCGGCTTGGGCTGCTCCGCCGGGTCGGGCTTCAAAGGCAGTGCGAGTTGCATCACGCGCTGTCGCGTCCGGGGCAGCGTCTCGCCGTTGCGGTTCGCCAGGACGATGACGGCGAGCTTATAGTCCGGCGCGAACATGATGGTCGAGCCGTAGCCGCTCGACACCCCGCCGTGCGAGACGGTCTTGACGCCGCCCGACTCGAAGCCGAGCAGCCCGTAGCCGTAGAACGCGCGCTCCTCGCCCGGCAGGTAGAACTGCGGCTTCGGCAGCTCTTCGACGACGCGCGGCGCGAGCGCCTGACTGCCTTCGAGCCGCCCGCCGTTCATCATCGCGACGGCGAAACGCGCCAACTCGTTGACGCTCGAATAGACCGAGCCGCCCGGGTACTTCGCGACGTTGTTGGGCGCGGGGCGGATGACGACGGCGCTCCCTTTATCGACATTATGGCCCAGCGCGAGCGGATAGGTCATCGCTTCGAGCGGCCGCAAGGTCGTGCGCTTCATGCCGAGCGGTTTGAAGACCAGTTCGCGCATGGCGTCGGAATAAGACTTACCCGTCAACTCTTCGACGACGAAGCCCGCCAGCCAGTAGTTCGCGCTTGAGTAAGAATAAATCCTGCTCGGCTCGGTGAAGAACATCTCGTCGTTCCAGGCGCGGATGTTCTTCCCGAGCGCCGCGTCGTCGTCGGAGGTAACGGTGGTCGCGAAGTCGCGCAGCCCAGACGACTGGCTCAGCAGTTGGTGTGCGGTGAGAGCGGCAATCTTCGGCGGGAGGTTCTTGACGTAGTTGCCGACGGGCGCGTCGAGACGAATCTTGCCTTCGCCCGCGAGCGTGACGAGCGCGGCGGCCGTCAGCATCTTCGTCGTCGAGCCCATCCTGAAGAGCGTGTCCGGCGTGACGGCCGCCGCGCCCTCCTCCGCGCTCGTCACGCCGAAGCCCCTCGCGTAGACGACGCGGTCGCCGCTGACGACGGCCACGGCCGCGCCCGGCGTGTGCCCGGCCTTAAGCTCTGCCTCGACGGCTTTATCCAGTTCGGCGAAGTCGAACTGCTTCGCCTGTCTGGCGTCGGCACGCGGCACGGCCGCGCACGCGACCATGATGGCAGTCAACAGGCTGCCCAACAGTTGTCTCGCGAGATTTGTATGCTTCATCAGTGGAGCCTTATCGGAGGGGGCGTGCTCAGGCCCGGCGGTCTCTGCGAACGAATTATAGTAATAAACGGCTTCTGGAAATTATCCACCAAAATGTGACGAACGCCCATAAAGCTGTGACGAGGCGTTATAGTGGCCGGTAAGACCTCGTCCCAAATGTTGTATAGGCAACGCTACCGTCGCGGGAGGCTATGACACAAGGCACGCGGAGCAGCGTTTGGCGTCCGGTCCTCGAAGGCGCGATGCGAAGGCGCGCCCTCGCGTCGGTCAACGAGATCGCCGCCGCGCTCTCGATGCACGCACGGCGTGAAAGGCTCGACGCCTCGCTCGCGGGCGGGCACGCGGGGCTCGCGGTCGCGTGTGCTTACCTCGCGCGCGCGGGCTTCGGCGACCGGCGCGGAGCGGCGAAGCACCTCAAACGCGCGGCACGGATCGCGTCGGCGCGGAACGCGGGGCCGTCCCTGCACGAAGGCGACACAGGCGTGGCCTGGGCGGCGACCCACCTGACGAAAGAGTTCTCCGACTTCGCAACCGCGAATATCAACGCGACCGTAGACACATTGTTAACCGAACAACTGGCGCGGTCTTCGCGGCGCGGCGACTACGATTTAATTAGTGGCTTGGTCGGCTTCGGCGTCTACGCGTTGGAGCGTCTGCCGGAACCGGCGGCCGTGAAGTGTCTCAGGCGCGTGGTAGACCGCTTGGAAGAATGTGCCGTCCGCCGGCCGGAAGGCATCACGTTCCAAACACCAACGACGCATGCCGCGCGCGGGCGGCGCTCGGAGATTATCTACGACCTCGGCGTGGCGCACGGCGCCGGAGGTGTCGTTGCCTTCCTCGGCGGGGTCTGCGCAAGCGGCGTGGCATGCGCTAAGGCGCGACCGTTACTTGAAGGCGTGGCGAGGTGGCTCCTCAAGCAGAAGATGAGAGACGTGCGGCGCGGCTGCTTTCCGTATTTCGTCGGCCCGCACATCCGGCGCAAGCGTGCGAGGCTTGCGTGGTGCTACGGCGACGCCGGACTGGCCGCGTCCCTGCTCGTCGCGGCGCGCGGCGCGGGCGAGTCTGTGTGGGAGCGCGAGGCGTTGAAGCTCGCGCGCGGCGCGGCCGAGCGCGGCGCGGAGCGTTCGGGCGTGGTTGACGCTACGCTGTGTCACGGCGCGGCCGGTGTCGGCCACGTCTTCAACCGCATCTTTCAGATGACTGGTGAAGACTGGTCGCGTCGCGCGTCGTCGTTCTGGTTCGCGCGCGCGCTCGAAATGAGACGGCCGGGCGAAGGCGTGGGCGGCTTCCTCACCTTCCAGCGTGATGAACTGGGCGAGGCGCACATGGTCGCGGACGCGGGGCTGCTCGAAGGCGCGGCGGGAATCGCGCTGGCTCTGCTCGCCGCTTCGACGGCGGACGAGCCGTCGTGGGACCGCGCGCTGCTTCTCTCTCTACCCGCCGACGCGGCCTCAAAGACCGCGCACGCGAATTAGACCTCGAACACAGCATATTGGGCGTGGCTGTCACGCACCGCCCAATATGCTGTTAGCGTCCCGGATTCGGCATCACGTCCAACGTCGTAGATAAAAATGATTGACACGCGGGGTGAGATGACATAGAAGATGGATGCATTTCCTCGAAGCACGCTCGGGCGCGTGCCACGTGCTCAAGCAGTAGCTTAAACACTTCCACCATCACACGCCGAAAGGAGCGCACGCATGGCAACTTCCAAGAAGGGCGCGGGGAAGAAGGGGGCCGCCAAGAAGGGGGCCGCCAAGAAGGGGGCCGCTAAGAAAGGCGCCGCGAAGAAGGGCGCTGCCAAGAAGGGCGCCGCGAAGAAGGGCGCCGGCAAACTGAGCCTCAAAAAGCAGTCCGTCGGCGGCGCCGCGTCGGCGCGCCCCAGCACGACGGTCTCGACGAGTTCGAAGTGCGTCTGCGTCGCGTAGGCGGCACGGACAAGTAGACGAACTACTCACCGCAATCGTGTCGGCCGCGCCTCGACTGCCGACACGATTGCGCGTCCGCCGCCACTCCCGCCGACAACCGCCGATGCGCGCCGCGCCTTCGGCCGCCCCTTGACTTCACGTGAGGTCGCCCGTGCGTAACAAGAGCGTGATGCTGGTCGCCATGCCGTGGGCGTTTCTCAATCGCCCTTCCATCCAGCTCGGCACACTGCAAAGCCTCCTCGAAGAGGCGGGCGTCGTCACCAACGTCCGCTCGCTCTACCTCGACTTCATGGAACATCTGGCGACGAAGACGGCGCGCCTCCCGGAGGCGGAAAGAATCACGCTCGAAGGTTACAGCCAGATCGCCGCGCAGTACTTCATCGGCGACTGGGTCTTCGCCGTTCCGCCGTTCAAAAAACTCGCGGCGTCGGACGAAGAGTACTTCGCCTATCTGCGACGCGAGGGCGTGGCCGAAGAGTTGATCTCGCTGGCCCCGAGGGTGCGCGGGCTCGTGCCCGAGTTTCTTGAGGCGTGCGCGGATGAGTTGCTCGCCGCGCGGCCGTCGGTCGTCGGCTTCACGACGACGTTCGGGCAGAACGTCCCTTCGCTCGTGCTCTCGAAGATGTTGAAGCGGCGCGACCCGTCTCTGAAGATCGTGTTCGGGGGCGCGAACTGCGACGGGCCGATGGGCGCGGCGCTGCACCGCGCCTTCCCCTGGGTGGACGTGGTGGTGCGCGGCGAGGGCGAGCGCGTGGTCGCGCAGTTGATGCTCGACCTGCTCGGCGGCGGCAAGGTCAGACGGCAGCCCGGCCTCTGCTTTCGCGAGGGGCGGCGCCGCGTGGTCGTCGAGCAGAGCAGCGAGGGCGCGGCGTCCCTGGGCGAAGTCCCGTTCCCTGTCTACGACGAATACTTCGCGCGCATCCAGAAGGTCAGCTTCGGCCCGGAGGTCATGCGCGACGTGAACATCCCGTTCGAGGCGTCGCGCGGCTGCTGGTGGGGGGCCAAGCAGCACTGCACCTTCTGCGGGCTCAACGGCTCGGCGATGGCCTTCCGCTCGAAGACGGCCGAGCGCGCCGCCGACGAACTGCTCCACCTCGCGCGCAAATATCAGCAGCTCTCCTTTCAGGCGGTGGACAACATCATGGACATGCGCTACTTCGCGGAGTTCCTGCCGAGGCTGCGCGACTCCGGCTCCGACCTCCGCCTGTTCTACGAAATCAAGTCGAACCTCAAGCGTTGGCAGGTGCGCGCGCTGCGCGAGGCGGGCGTCGTTAACGTGCAGCCGGGGCTCGAAAGTCTGAGCACGCCCATCCTCCGCCTGATGAGGAAGGGCGTGACGGCGCTGCAAAACATACGCCTGCTCAAGTGGTGCGCCGAGTTCGGCATCCGCGCATATTGGAACGTCATTTACGGCTTTCCCGGAGAGCCGCCCGAGGAGTACGAACGCATGGCCGAGGTCATGCGCTCGCTCACGCACCTTGAGCCGCCGAGCCTCATCCGACTCGGCCTCGAACGCTTCAGCCCATACCACCAGCGACCCCGCGACTTCAACCTCGAAGTCGTCGGCCCGCGCGCGCACTACCGCTTCGCATACCCCTGCGACGAGGCCACGCTCTCCGACCTCGCATACTCGTTCGAGTACAGACACACGGACGAGCGGGAGCCGGAGACTTACACCGCCTCAGTCCGTCAGGTCATCGAAGAGTGGCGAAGCAGTTATGAAGCAGGACGCTCGTCGCTTGAGTATCGAAAGGGGCCGGACTTCCTTGTCATACACGAACGCCGCGCGGGCCTCAAGCAGTACGACTATCGTCTGGGCGAGACCGAGGCGCGCATCTATCTCGCCTGCGACGCGGGGGCCACGCCCGCGTCGGTGAGCGAGGTCTTGAAAGAAAAGGGCGACGAGGTCGAGACGGAAGAGATAGAGTCGTTCCTGCAAGAGCTGGCCGAGTCGCGGCTCGTCTACGAGGAGGACGGGCGTTATCTTTCGCTCGCGCTGCCGGCCAACCGCTACGCGAAAGTTTCGGACGCGTGAGCGCGCGCGGCCCACGGCTCACCCCTCGCCTCGCGGACGAATCGAAGGCTCAACTTCGATTCGCGCCCGCCGGCTTCTTCGTCCTGCGCACGCCGCTCCTGCCTTTTGAAGAGTTTCTCGCGTGGGGGCGCGGGCCTTCAGTCAAACCCGACGGACCTTCCTTCGCACAGTCACACGCCGAGGCTTGCGCGCGTCTGCGCGAGCGGCTGCACGCGCTCGTCTCCGAGGCGCCGACGCGGGAGGCCGTCTTCGTCGCGTGTCCGGACCTCGTCGGTTGGGTCGAACGTTGGCGCGCGGAGCCGGAGACCAAGCGGGGGCGCAACACGGAGCGCGCCCTCACGCGCTACTTCACGCGCATGACCGGACGGCCCGTCCCCTTCGGCCTCTTCGCAGGCTTCTCCGTCGGACTCATCGCCGACGGCACTTCACTCACCGTCGAAGCACGCGCGAAGTTTCAACGTCGCACGCGGCTCGATTTCGATTACCTGCTGAACCTCTCCGAAGAGATCGCCGCCTCGCCCGCGCTGAAAAAGAAACTCGTCTACCATCCCAATTCGAGCCTGTACCGCGCGGGCGGCCGCGTGCGCTACTTCGAATCGCGGCGCGACGAGCGCGGGCGCGCGTATCAGCTCGTGGCGGTCGAAGAGACGCAGCCGCTGTCCGCGACTTTGAAACTCGCCGTCGAAGGAAGGCGCGCGTCGGAACTGGCCGCAGCGTTGGTGGACGATGAAATCTCTTCCGAGGAGGCGGAGGCGTATGTCAACCTTCTCATTGATAATCAAATCCTCATGCCGGACTTGTCCTTGCCCGTCACCGGGCGAGACCCGCTCGGCTCTCTGATAAAGAGCCTGCGCGAGCACGCGTTGACGCGCGCGGCCGCACGCACGTTGACACGCGCGCGCACCGAGTTGAAGAGGATTGACCGAGAGGGTCTGGGCGTCGAGTCGTGTCGTTATGAGAAGTTGAAAGAAACGCTCAAAGGGTTACCGGTAGAGCCGGACCCGTCGCGCCTGTTCCACGTCGAGCTGATGAAGCCCGCCCCAGGGGCCACGCTCGGCGGCCCCGTGCTCGAAGAGATAACGCGCGGTGTTGCGTTGCTGCACCGCGTCTGCCCGAACCTTGAGCCCGAGGCACTGACGCACTTCCGCGAAGCCTTCCACGCACGGTACGAGGAGGCGGAAGTTCCTCTCGCGGAGGCTTTGGACGACGAATACGGCGTCGGCTTCGGCGACGCGGCGGAGTCGTCTCCCGTCACGGCGAACGTGGACGCCGTGGCATCGCACGAGACTCGAAAGTGGGATGCGCGTCAGGCGTTTCTGTTACAGAAACTCTGTCATGCGTTGGAGCGCGGCGAGGATGAGATTGTTATTGACGACGACGACATTGAGAAGCTTTCAGAGAGGTCGCCGCTGCCGCTGCCCGGCTCCTTCGCGGCGATTGCTAAAGTAGCGGCCTCTTCACAAGCGGCACTCGACGAGGGCGAATTTCGCGTGCTGGTCGAAGGCGTGAGCGGCCCTTCGGGCGCGACCCTGCTCGGCCGCTTCTGTCACGCCGACGTGACGCTGAGAAGCCACGTCGCGCGCCACCTGCGCGCGGAGCAAGACGCGCGGCCCGAGGTCGTCTTCGCCGAAGTCGTGCACGTGCCCGAGGGGCGCGCGGGCAACGTCGTCACGCGCCCCGCTCTGCGTGAGTACGAGATTCCGTACCTCGGCCGCGCGGGCGTTCCCACGGAACGACAGATACCTGTTTCCGATTTGACCGTCTCCGTTCGCGGCGGGCGTGTCCGGCTGCGCTCCCAAAGGCTCGGGCGCGAAGTCGTCCCACGCCTGACGAGCGCGCACGAGTTCAACGTGCGGCGCCCCGGCCTCTACCGCTTCCTGTGCTCGCTTCAGTATCAAGGCGTGGCCGGCGAGCTGACGTGGTCGTGGGGCGCGCTCTCGACGGCGCCCTTCCTGCCGCGCGTCGCGTGCGGCCGGCTCGTGCTGTCGCCCGCGCGCTGGCACGTCAACGTGGACGAGCTGCGCGAGCTTGATTGTCGCGGCGCGGCCGAGCGCTTTCAGGCCGTGCGGAGTTGGCGCGCGCGTCGGCGTCTGCCGGAGGTCGTCGCGCTGACCGACGACGAGAGCAGTCTCCCCGTTGACTTCAACAACGCCCTGAGCGTGGAGTCGTTCGCGCTGCTCGTCAGGGGACGCGAGCGGGCGACGCTCGTCGAGTTGTTTCCCGCGCCGCGCGAGACGGCCGCGCGCGCGCCGGAAGGCGCGTTCCTTCATCAACTGATCGTGCCGTTCATCGGGTCGGGAAGGGACGCGAAGCCGACCGCCGAAAGACGCGCGGTCAAAGAGCATGCAGGCAAGAACGTCTGCCGCCGCACGTTCACGCCCGGCTCGGAATGGCTCTACGCCAAACTCTACGCGGGCCCGGCGACCACAGACATCGTCTTGCGAGAGATGGCGCGGCCCCTCGTGCGGGCCGCGACGCGACGCGGTTTGGCCGACGGCTGGTTCTTCGTCCGTTACGAAGACCCGCACCCGCACCTGCGCCTGCGATTCCGAGGGACGCGCGCGCGCCTCAACGCCGAACTTCTCCCGCTGCTGCAAACGTCCGCCGCGCGCATGGCGCGGAGCGGGCACGTCTGGCGCTTTCAGCTCGACACGTACGAGCGCGAAATCGAGCGTTACGGCGGCGCCGAGGGCATCACGCTGGCGGAAGAGCTGTTCCACGCCGACAGCGAAGCCGCGCTCGCCGTCGTCGAGATACTCGCGCGCGCGCAACGCGAAGACATTTCGGAGCGAAGGAGGTTGGCCGTCCTCGGCGTTGACCTGCTGCTCGACGACCTCGGTTTCGACCTGAGCGCAAAGTCCTCCTTCGTCAAACGCGCACGCGACGCCTATGCGGAGGAGCACGGCGCGGGTAAAAAGTTGAGAGAGCGTCTGTCCGAGCAGTTCCGTCGTGAGAGGCAAGACCTCAACAGACTTTTCGCGCCCGACCCGCCCGACGACGCGACGCTCAAAGCATGTCTGAAGGTTTTCGCGCGTCGCTCGCAGGCTCTCTCAGGCGTGGCGCGAAGGTTGAAGCAGCGCGCCGCGACGGGACGGCTCTCGCTCACTCTGCAAGAGTTGGCTTTGAGCTACGCGCACATGCACGTTAACCGTCTGCTGCCGTCGTCCCAACGCGAGCACGAACTGTTCGTCTATGACTTTCTCGCACGCCTCTACGACGCGCGCGCGGCCCGCGCGGAGTTGAGTTTGAACACGAACGAGTAAACCTCTTCCACTTTCCGCCACACTGTTATAGAGTCTTGCTCCGTCTGTATCTTTGCGTTGCCGTCCGGCATACGCCTCAACAAGTTCGCTCGTCGGCTCGTTCGTAAAACTTAGCTCCAGAGGAATGTTTCTGTGAAAAAGCGTCTGCTCTTAGCAATCGTTATCTGCGTCTCGCTCGGACGCGCCTCCGCGCAGGTGAAACCGAGCGCGGTCGTGGATGATTACAACCGCATCTTCAAAGCGGTGAAGTGGCGTTCCATCGGCCCGTTTCGCGGCGGGCGTTCGGTGGCCGGCACCGGCGTCGTGGGCGACCCCAGAACCTATTACATGGGGACGACCGGCGGCGGCCTCTGGAAGACCGACGACATGGGCATCAGTTGGCGAAACATCTCGGACGGTTTCTTTAAGACCGGCTCGGTGGGCGCTATCGCCGTCGCCGAAAGCGACCCGAACGTCGTTTACGTCGGCATGGGCGAGCACGCGGTGCGCGGCGTGATGACGCACCACGGGGACGGCGTCTACAAATCAACCGACGCGGGGAAGACCTGGAAGCAGGTCGGGTTGGAGTTGACGCAGCACATCTCGCGGATAGTGGTCGATCCTAAAAACCCGAACGTCGTTCTCGTCGCCGCGCAGGGCGCGCTCTACAGCAAGTCGCCACAGCGGGGCGTCTATAAATCCATTGACGGCGGAGCGACGTGGAAGAACGTTCTGTTCGTGGACGAGAAGACCGGCGCGGCGGAGTTGTCGATGGACATGACCAACCCGCGCATCCTCTACGCGGCGATGTGGGAGCACGGCCGACTCCCGTGGAAGGTCATCAGCGGGGGGCCGGGCAGCGGCCTGTATAAGTCCACCGACGGCGGCGACACGTGGGAGAAGTTGAAAGAGGGGTTGCCGGAAGAGTTGGGCAAGATGTCGATTGCCGTCAGCCGCTCAAACCCGGAGAAGGTTTACGCGCTCATCGAGAGCGATTCCGAGAAGGAGGCGGGCGGGCTGTTCGTCTCGAACGACGCGGGAAAGAAGTGGAGCCGCATCACCAACGACCACCGCCTGGTGCAGAGGGCTTGGTATTACATCGAGCTCTTCATCGACCCGAAAGACGAGGAGACCATTTACGTTTTGAGCGCGCCGGCCCTGCGCTCGACCGACGGCGGTAAGACGTGGGAGAACCTGTCGGGCACGCACGGCGATTATCACGACTTATGGATTAACCCGGACAACCCGCACAACTTCATCATCTCGAACGACGGCGGCTCCGCCATCACCTTCAACCGTGGGAGGAGTTGGAGCACGCAGAGCAACATGCCGACCGCGCAGTTCTATCGCATCAACGTGGACAACCAGTTCCCATATCGCATCTACGGGGGGCAGCAGGACAACACTTCCGTCTCCATCGCCAGCCGCGAGTTGGGCGGCGGCGGGATTACGACGGCCAGTTGGACGCCTTCGGCGGGCGGCGAGAGCGCCTTCCTCGCGTTCGACCCCGAAGACCCCAGATACGTCTTGGGCGGAAGTTATCAGGGGACGATTGAGGTCATCGACACAAAAGCGAAGGCCGGCACCGGCATCATGGCCGCGCCCATTCAGTACCTCGGCATGGACGCGAAGGATTTGAAGTATCGTTTCAACTGGAACGCGCCCATCATCTGGAGCAGGCACGAACCCAACACCTACTATCACGGCGCGCAGTACCTTCTGAAGACGAGCGACATGGGCAAGACGTGGAAAGAGGTCTCGCCCGACCTCACGCGCAACGAGAAGGAGAAGCAGGGGAAGGGCGGCGGGCCGTACACGAACGAAGCGGTCGGCGCGGAGAATTACGGCACGCTCAGTTACGTCATCGAATCGCCGCACGAGAAGGGTGTGCTCTGGACGGGCAGCGACGACGGGCTCGTCCAACTGACGCGCGACGGCGGCGCGACGTGGAAGAACGCCACTCCGAACGGCCTGGCGGAATGTTTGATTAACTCCATCGAGGTGTCGCCGCATGACAAGGCGACCGCATACATCGCGACGACGCGGTACAAGTTCAACGACCACACGCCGGGCCTATACAAGACCACGGATTACGGCAACACGTGGACGAAGATCAACGACGGCCTGCCGCCCAAAGCCTTCACGCGCGTCGTCCGCGAAGACGACGTGCGCAAGGGACTTCTGTTCGCGGGAACCGAGCTCGGCCTCTTCATTTCGTGGAACGGGGGAGGGAGTTGGTCGCCGTTTCAGTTGAATCTGCCCGTCACTCCCATCACGGACCTGCGGGTCCACAAGGGCGACTTGATCGCCGCCACGTCGGGGCGTTCGTTCTGGATTCTGGACGACCTCGGTCTCGTCCGGCAGTACAAAAAAGACGCGCCCGCTTTCGCCGTCTACCGGCCCGAAGACGCGTACCTCGTCAACGGGTCGAGCGAGTTGGACGAGCCGGGGGAGGAGTTCACGGGGGCCAGCAGGTTCAGGGGCGTCAACCCGGCGACCGGCGTGGTCTTCTACTACCGACTGCCCGAGTTGGCGAAGACCGACGAGGTCACGTTGGAGATTAAAGACGCGGCGGGAAACGTCGTTCGTCGCTATAGCTCGAAAGCGGACGACAAGTTCAGGAGGTATGACGGCGGCCCGAGGCCGGAGCCGCTGCTGCCCAAGGCCGAAGGGATGAACCGGTTCGTGTGGGACATGCGTTACGCGACGATGCCGGGCGTGCCGCTGGTATACATCGAGAGCAGCTACGCTGGGCATAAAGCGCCGCCGGGAAAGTACCGCGCCACTCTGAAGATGAAGGAGCAGACGGTCGAAACCGAGTGGGAGATTCTGACCAACCCGCTCTACCCGACCAGCGCCGCCGACTACGCCGAGTATCACAAGGTCATGCTTGGCATGGAGACGGAATTGACTTCGATGCACCGTCTGGTCAATAGCCTTTACGAGAAACAGAAACAGCTTGAGTCGTTGCTCGGCTCGTTGCCCGCCGATGCGAAATTCGCTCCCATCAAGAAGGACGGCGAGGCGCTGTTGAAGAAGATGAAGGCGTGGGACGAAGACATGATCCAGCGCAAGTCGAAGGCGTACGACGATGTGGAGAACTTCCCGAACAAGTTCACCGCCAACTACATGTTCCTCATCAACCAGACGGAGAGCGATATACCCAGGGTGAATCAGCCGTCGCTGGATCGTTTGACGCAACTGAATCGGGACTGGTCCGCACTGAAAGCGAGGGCCGAGGAGATGCTCGACAGAGACCTCCCGGCGCTCAACAAACGTCTGTGGGACGCGGGGCTCGGAGCCATCTGGAAGGAATAGAAGCCGTACCGTCCGTGATGTTTCTTCAACGGGCAAAGAAAAGGCGTCGGGAGCCCCCACTCCCGACGCCTACGGCCACTCGCGTGGCCTGCCCCAAAGTTACACTCGTTCTCAGAAGGAACGCCCGTTAGGTGAGTTGGATATTAACCTCTGGTTAGACTGGCTTGGTTGCGACTTCGTTGCGAGAAGAAGGTAATTCACAATGGCAGGGATTAAGCCGCTCAAGACGTTGGTGGACAAGGCGCGCGACCTGCGCGAGGGACATCGCGCGCGTCACCGGCCGACGGGCTTCGGTTTCGCGCTGGCCGACAGCGTCGATTACCTCGACGCGGCGCGCTGGGACGCGGTGACGGCGGGCGGCTCGCTCTTCGTCTCGCGCCGCTACCTGCGCGTGCTCGAAGAGGCGGGGCCGGAGAACATGCGGCAGCGTTACGCGATGGTCTTTCGGGGACGGGAGGCCGTGGCGGTCGTGGCGGCGCAGTGCGTGGCGGTCTCGGCCGCGCGCGTGCGCAAGTCGCCGCGCCACGAGAAGCTTGCAGCCGCGCTCGAACGCGTGCAGGAGCGGATGCTCGTCTGCGGCAACCTCCTCTCCTGGGGTCAGCACGGCGTCGCGTTCGCGCCGGGCGAGGATGCGGCGGCGCTCTGGCCCGCGATTGCGGAGGCGCTCTACCGCCTGCGCCGCGCCGACAAGCTCTCCGGCGACATGGACCTCGTCATGGTCAAAGACATCACCGACGAGCACGCCGAGGCGGCCTCGGCGCTCTCGAAGTTCTCTTATCGCCCGCTCGAAACCGACCCGGACATGGTGCTGGAGTTGCCCGTCCGCTGGCGGAGTTATGAAGACTACCTGGCGAGTCTTACTTCCAAGTATCGCAAGACGGCGCGGCAGATCGAGAAGGACGTGGAGGCGGCCGGGTGCACGGTCGAAGAGTTAACGGACGCGGGGCGCTACGCGGCGGAGCTGCACGGCCTCTACATGCAGACGCACCGCAACGCGCGGCTCCGTCTGGTGACGCTCACCGAAGGCTTCATCCCGGCGCTCGCCGCGCGGCTCGGCGACGAGTTGCGCTGCACGGTCGTCCGGCGCGGCGAAGAACTACTAGGCTTCGTGACGACGGTGCGCGACGGCGAGACGGCCGTCGGCTACTACATCGGCTTCGACCGTCAAGCCAACGCAGAGTTCCCCGTCTACTTCCGTCTGCTCCAGGCCGTCGTGGACGACGCTCTACAACTCGGTTGCCGGAGGCTCTCCCTGGGCCGCACCGCGCTCGAACCGAAGGCGCGGCTCGGCGCGCGCCCCGCGCCCATGCGCGTCTGGATTCGCCACCGCATCCCCGCCCTCAACGTCGTCGTGCGCGCGCTCCTCCACGCCGTCTCGCACGACGAAGCGCCCGAGCGGAACCCCTTCAAATAAAGTCTCGGCGCGAGCACGCGCCCACGTCGATAAATAACGGATGAGCGAAACGCCCCGGCCACTCAGTCGGCCGGGGCGTTTCGCTCATCTCTTTCGTGATGAAGAGTAGGGTCGGCGGCGGCCGGGTCGCGTTCGGCCCGGGCGCGGGTGCGGGCGATGTTATCGTTAATGGGCCTGAACGTTGTTGCTGTTCGATTCCATGGGAATGTACCCATTTTTCGACAACGCGCTCGCCGGCGCCAGCGTCAGGGCGGCCAAGGCCACCATCCATAGAATCCGTCTCATAAGTCTTCTCCTTCGGCAAGAATTTTCGACCACAAGCGAGATTCTAATAGGGATCGCCGTGCCGCATGCCCAAAATTGGGCATCCAAAAGTTTGCCCCATCAGGAAACCCTTGGAACCAAACGGCCGCAACTGCTGAAAATTAGGCAAGGGCTGTGAGGTGACGCGCTAACATGCTGTTACGAAGGCTCGCGACATTTGAAAGGGGAGAAAGGCCATGAAGATTACGCCTCGCTTAGAGCTCACGGACGTGCCCGAGATAGTCGGCGAAGGTCTGACGCAATATGCCCCCGAAGAGCTGCCCCTGTTGGTGTCGCTTCACAGGGCGCGTCTGTTTGAAGAGGCCGGCGAATACGAGAAGGCCATCGCGGAGATTTGCCCGAACACGTCGCGGGGGCCGGACACGAAAGGGCTCGGGCTGTACGTCTCCGGCGAGCTGTATCTGCGATTCGGGGCGTCCATCGGCCACCTCGGCGCGGCCCGGCATACGCCGGGGGCACAGGCGCGGGCCGCGCACTTCATCGCAGAGAGTATCAGACTCTTCAACGATGCAAAGCTGACATATAAGGTGGCCGAGGCCCGCGTTGAGCGGGCGCGGTGCTTCTTGCGCGAGGGCAAGTTACAGGAGGCCGAAGGGGTGTTGGTTCCCGCGCTCGCAACCCTTGGGGACGACCCGGAGGCTTACCGCGCGAAGGCCGTCGCCGTGCTGCTGACCGCGGTCGTCCTCGACGACCTGGGGCGTCGCGTAGAGGCGTATGAACTGCTTAAAGAGTACGAACATCTCTTCCTCTCTTGTGGTAGCCCGATTCTGTTGGGACGTTACTACAACAACCTCGGCATGCTCCGGGAGAAGTTGGCCGAAGAGTCCGGGCGTGAAGAGTACCTGCAAGCCGCGCGGATAGATCACGCGGGCGCGAGCGGACTCTTCGAGGAGGCCGGGGCGTGGCGGCTGTTCGCACAGTCGGAGAACAACTGCGGCATCCTGCTCCGGCGGCTCGGGAGGTACGAAGAGGCCACCGAGCACATCGGCCGCGCGTTGGACATCTTCAGCGACTTACGTGACGCAGGGCACCAGGGGGATGCCTGGGACTCGTTGGCGCGGGTGCACATCGAACAGCGGCGATACATGGAGGCCGAGCTTGCCGCCGGCAAGGCCGTGAGCGCGCACGAAAAAGGCGAACGCCCGGCCGCTCTGGCCGAGGCGCTTACCACACTGGGCGTGGCGCAGGTGGGGTCCGGGCCTTTGCGTCACCTCGATGCGTGGCGGACGTTCAACCGCGCGGTCAAGGTTGCGGAGACGGCCGGGGCGTTTCCGATGGCGGGTCAGGCGGCGCTCGCCATCGTCGAAAAGCTACGCGGCGGTCTCGCCTCCAGGAAGAGGGCGAAAATCTACCTGCGCGCCTGCTCCTTCATGAAGGAGATTCAGTCGGCGCGTTTGCAAAGACGGTTGACGGAGGTTGGGTGCGACATAATCGAGACGCTGCTCGCGCAAGACCCCGCCGGCCGCGTGTCGTCCGAACGTGCGTGCGAGGTCGCCGCACACGAAGCACTCTCCCAGTTGGGTTCGGCGCCGTCGTCCGGCGACGACTCGCCCTTGTTCATCAAGGGTGAAAGCGTCCGGGCGAGGTGGTTGTGGGCTCGGCGCGAACACGAGCGGAGCGGGCGGGAGGGAAGTTTCGTCTTCGTCGATTGTTCCGCCCTCGAAAAGAAGAGCCATTATGAGCCGGGTGAGTTTACACGGATGGTGTGGGAAGCGGAGCATGGCACGCTCGTCCTCGACGAGTTGCAGGAGTTGAGCCACGAACGCCGGAAGCAGGTGTGGCTGCTTCTCACGCGTCGCGTCGTCGAGCGCCCCGGGCCGAACTCGCGGCGCGAGCGCGTTGACGTGCGGGTTATCGCGGCCACGTCGCGCGACCTGTCGGAGGAGGTGTTGGGCAGTGGGTTCCCGGTCGAGTTGTACGAACGACTGAGCGATAGCGACCAGCGGGTCGCGCCGACTCCGAAAGCTTTCGAAGAACTGCTCGCGCTGCTCGGGTGCCTCTTGAAGGGCGAGGTCGAGCGTTACGACCCGGCGGGCACGAAGCTGCCGATGGCGGCCGGATTGTTGCGCGTACCGGCAGACCGTGCGGTCGCGGCGTTGACGCCGCTGCTGGAGAGCATGGCAGACGCGCCGGCCCCGCTCGCCCCTCGTGCGAGCGGGGCGACGGCCTCCGCGCGCTTCAAGGCTTTAGAGGCCGAAGACGAAATGAGCTACGGCGAATTTCTGGAGTCGTCTAACCGGAAGGAGCACGAATTCTTCCGCAAGGCGCTCGTAGCGGCCGAGGGCCACATCACCGTCGCGGCGTCCCTGCTGAACATCGACCGGCGGACGCTCGATTACAAGTTGAATAACTATTACCCGGACTTGAATGTGTTGCGCGTGCAGTCCAACAGGCGCGGCACGCAACGCGGAACGGCGGATGAGAATCCCGACGTAACGAAGAAGCCTGCGCGCACCCGCAAGCGTCGCCGTTAAACCCGCGCGACGCGACCGTACAGAGGTCGAGAGGAATCGCGCTTGTTGAGCTACAACAGTCGCGGCCCGTTCAGTTCTTCGTGTTGGCGACCGCCTCTGAACGTCCGTCCGGGCTAGTAAACAACCCGCGACCGATAACGTCACCTGGCTGTCCCTATTGACAGCCGATAGGAAACCTTTTACACTCCGCTCCTATCGGCCGTTGATAGGAGACACATGAGCCCACACAAGAAGTCCGACCTGTTGAAACAGGGCACGCTCGAACTGCTGATCTTACGCCTGCTGCGGGCGGGGCCGCTCAACGGGTGGGACATCATGCAACGCATCCGCGTGGTCTCGGGCGAGGTCCTGACCGTCACCCCCGGCGCGCTCTACCCGGCGCTGCACCGGCTGGAAGAGCGCGGGCAGATCGCGGCCGAGTGGACGGCGTCGGAGAACAACCGGCGGGCCAAGTTCTACAAGCTGACCCCCGGGGGGCGGAAGCAGCTCGCCGCCGAGCGCGAGACTTGGGAGCGCTTCGCCGGGGCGGTCGATGCGATCCTCCGAGACGCCTGAAAGAAAGGACGCCGCGATGCCGAGCAGGCTGTGGAGGCGGTTGCGCGCGCTGCTGCGCCGTGGCGAGATGGACCGCGAACTCGAAGAGGAGTTGCGCTACCACCTGGAGCGCGAGACCGAGCAGAACCTCTGCGCGGGGATGACGCCGGAGGAGGCGCGCCGCGCGGCGTTGAGGGCCTTCGGCGGGGTCGAACAGGCGAGGGAATTGTGCCGCGAGGCGAGGGGGGTGAGGATGTTTCAAGACCTTTGGCAGGATTTGCGCTACGGCGCGCGCAAGCTTCACAAGAGCCCCGGCTTCACACTGGTGGCCGTCATGACGCTCGCCCTGGGCATCGGCGCGAACACGGCCATCTTCTCGGTCGTCAACGCGGTGCTCCTGCGGCCCCTCCCCTTCGAACGGCCGGAGCAACTCGTGAGAGTCTTCGGGACCAATCCGCGTCGCGGCAGCTTCTGGCGGCCGCACTCGTACCCGAACTTCTCCGACCTGCGCGCGCAGAACCAGACTTTAGAGGCGTTGGCCGCCTACAGCAGTTCGTCGTCGGCGCTGACCGGGTCCGACGCGCCGGAGCAGATCACGGGCGCGGTCGCCACGGGCGACATCTTCAAGGTGCTCGGGACGCGTCCGCTGATCGGTCGCCTGCTGACGCCCGAAGACGAGAAGCCGGGCGGGTCGCCGGTCGTCGTCATCAGCCAAGGGCTTTGGCAGCGGCGCTTCGGCGGCGATACGGGAATCGTCGGGCGCCTCATCAAGCTCGACGGGGTCGAGCGCGAGATCGTCGGCGTCACGCCCGCCGACTTCCGTTTCGATTTCATCACCGACGCCGTTGACTTCTGGACCCCGATTGACCCAACCGGAAACCTCTACCAGCAACGCGGCGCGATCTTCCTCGACAGCATAGGCCGCCTCAAGCCGGGCATCCCGGCGGAGCAGGCGAACACAGACCTGGGTGTCGTCGCGACGCGGCTCGAACAGCAGTACCAGACCCCGAACGCGGGAGTCGGCGCACGCGTCGCGTCGGCGCAGGAGGAGTTGGTCGGCGACCTGCGCCCGACGCTGCTCGTGCTGCTCGGCGCGGTCGGCTTCGTGCTGCTCATCGCGTGCGCCAACGTCGCCAACCTGACGCTGGCGCGCGCCGCCGGTCGGCACCGCGAGCTGGCGGTGCGTGCGGCGCTCGGGGCCGGCCGAGGCCGTATCGTGCGCCAGTTGCTTACAGAGAGTCTGCTCCTCGCGTTCTCCGGGGGTGTACTTGGCCTGCTCTTCGCGCTGTGGGGCGTCAGGCTGCTCTCGGCGTTCGTCCCGGAGAACGTGCCGCGCTTCGGCGAGACGAGCACAGACCTGCGCGTGCTCGCTTTCACCGTCGGCGCGTCGCTGTTGACGGGCCTCCTCTTCGGCGTCGCGCCGGCCCTCCAGTCCTCCAAGCTCGACCTCAACGAGGCGCTCAAGGACGGCGGGCGCACAGGCACGGACGGGCGCGGGCGCAAGCGCGTGCGGAGTGCGCTTATCGTGGCGGAGGTCGCACTCTCGCTCGTCTTGCTCATCGGCGCGGGCCTGCTGATTAAGAGTTTCGTCAGGCTGAGCAACACGGACCCGGGCTTCGACGCCGGGAACACATTGACCGCCTCGGTCTCGCTCGCCCCCGTCCGGTACGACGAGGAAGAGAAGATCGCAGACTTCTATCGCGTGCTCGTCGAGCGCGTCCGCGCGCTGCCGGGCGTCCGTTCGGTCGGGGCCGTCTCGCCGCTCCCGTTGAGCGATAACAACATGTCGCTCTCCTTCGTCATTCTGGACCAGCCGCCGCTGCCGCCGGGCCAACGCCAGTCGGCGGCGGCGCGCGCCGTCACGCCCGACTATTTCCAGGCGCAGGGAATCCCTCTGCGCAAGGGGCGCGTCTTCACCGAGCACGACAAGGCAGGGGCGCCCGACGCGCTCATCATCAACGAGGCGTTCGCGCGTCGTTACCTGCCCGGCGAGGAGCCGCTCGGCAAACGCATGCGCATCGGCGTCAACAGCATCGAGGGCGAAATCGTCGGCGTGGTCGGAGACATTCGCGGCGAGAGTCTCGCGCGGCCGGGCGTGCCCGAGTACTACTTCCCGGAGGCGACGACCTTTTTCGGTGACATGACGCTGGTCGTGCGCACGGAGGGCGACCCGGCGTCTCTGGCGGCAGGGCTGCGCCAGGCCGTCGCCGAAATGGACAAGGACCAGCCGCTCTACGACGTGCGGACGATGGAGTCGCTCGTCGCGCGGTCGGTGGCGCGGCAGCGCTTCAGCATGACGCTCGTCGGTGTCTTCGCGGCGCTCGCGATGCTGCTCGCCGCGGTGGGCATCTTCTCCGTGATGAGCGCCCTCGTCGCGCAGCGCACGCACGAGATAGGCGTGCGCATGGCGCTCGGCGCGCAGCCGCGCGACATCCTCTCGATGGTCGTCCGCCACGGCATGACGCTGACGCTCCTCGGCGTCGCCCTCGGGGTCGGGGCTTCGTTGGCACTCACGCGGCTGATGTCGAGCCTGCTCTACGAGGTGAGCACGAAGGACCCCGTGATCTTCGGCGGCATCGCGGCCCTGCTCGCCGCCGTCGCCTTCGCCGCCTGCTACGTCCCCGCGCGGCGGGCCACGAAAGTCAATCCGCTCATCGCGCTCAGGTACGAGTGAGTCAAGAGGCGCCTCGTTAGACATGTCCATTTCTTATCGGACTCCGTGACTGCTCGACGACGTTTGAGCGGAAATTAACCACAGAGACACAGAGAGAGACACGGCTTGTTGAGATAGTTCTCTTCAAGCCGTGTCTCTGTGTCTCCGTGGTTAATCTTCTTCATCTTCATTCGAGCGCGGAACCCTCCGAAGCCGCGCGGCCGAATGTCATAAAACCTTGACATCATTGATGCCGGGAGGCCATGAAACTAACTGAAACTCCAAACTCCAGGCCCTACTTTCAGGAAGGTAATAGATGAAAAAAAGTCAGACGACGTTTGTGATGGCCATGGTGTTGGTCGCGGCCGGCGCGGCTTGCGCGCAGGGCGGGCGCGACGCGGGTCAGACTTCCGCCCCGACCGCCGCGCGGACAAATTCAACTGCGCCCTGCGCGCCTCTCGAAACAAGGACGGCGAACGCCCCTGAGCAGAAGCCGGCCTTCGTGGGGCAGACTCGCGTCTGTGGGGTGAAGTCCGGCGCGGCTTTCGACGTGACTGTTCTGGCGAAAGGGTTGGAGAGACCCTGGGCGGTCGAGCCGTTGCCGAACGGCGATTTGTTGGTGACTGAAAAACCGGGGCGGCTCCGCATCGTTTCGGCAAAGGGCGAGGTCGGTCAGCCCGTCGGCGGGCTGCTGCCGGTCGGCTCCGGCGGCGTGTCGGCCGCGAGCGCGCAGGGCGGTCTGCCGCCGATTACCGCGCGCGGGCAGGGCGGGTTACTCGATGTTGCGTTAAGCCCGAGCTTCGCCCGTGACCGCACAATCTACTGGAGCTTCTCCGAGCAGCGCGAAGGCGGGAGCGGGACGAGCGTCGCGCGCGGCGTGTTGACCGAAGACCGACGCAACCTCGAACAGGTGCGCGTCATCTTCCGCGCGTTGCCGACTTACGACAACGGCCTGCACTTCGGCTCGCGGCTCGCCTTCGGGCCGGACGGCATGCTCTACATCACGCTCGGCGACCGCTTCGACAAGCCGAACCGTCCGAAGGTGCAGCAGTTGGACGCTCACCTCGGTAAGATCATCCGCATCAACCCGGACGGCTCCGCCCCCGCTGACAATCCTTTCGCGGGGCGGGCCGGCGCCCTGCCCGAAATCTGGGACCTCGGTCATCGCAACGTGCAGTCGTCGGCGTTCGACGAGCGTGGGCGTTTGTGGACTGTCGAGCACGGGGCGAAGGGCGGCGACGAGTTGAACCTCATCGAGAAGGGTAAGAACTACGGCTGGCCGCTCGTCACCTACGGCGAGGAGTATTCGGGCGAGCCTTTCGCGGGCGCCGTCACGGCGCGTGAAGGCTACGAACAGCCGGTCTATTATTGGGACCCGGTGATCGCACCTTCGGGCATGCAGTTCTACACGGGCGACGCCTTCCCCGCCTGGCGCGGCAACCTGTTCGTCGGCGGCCTTGTGTCACAGAGGCTCGTGCGGCTGGTCATCGAAGGCAATCGCGTCGTGGGAGAGGAGCACTTGCTGGCGGAACGCGGGAAGCGCGTCCGCGACGTGCGACAGGGCGCGGACGGCGCGCTCTACGTGGTGACGGATGAGTCGGACGGGGAGCTTTTGAAGATCACGCCGAGGCGCTAGACGAAGTCGCATGACAACAGGGGGATTACGTTGATGAAAGATGAATTGGATGAAACGTCAGGGCCGGACCTGTCGGACGACGAGGAGGCTCTGTTGAAGGAGATGCCGACGCTGACCGATGTGGGGCAGGCGCGGCGCACGTTCCTGGGGCAGACGCTCGCGAGCAGCCTCGGGGCCTTCGCGCTGATGCTGCTGGAGAAGGAGCAGGCGCTCGCCGCGCTCGCCACCTCGCCCGGGGCGGTCTTCGCGCCGGCCCCGGCGCTGGAGAACCCCGTCAGCGTAGTCCTCAAGGTCAACGGCGCGACGAAGACCCTGGAGGTCGATTCGCGCATGGTGCTGCTCGACGCGTTGCGCGAGCGTCTGGAGTTGACCGGCACGAAGAAGGGCTGCGACCAGGGGCAGTGCGGCGCGTGCACGGTGCTCGTTGACGGCCGCCGCGTGCTGTCGTGCCTGACGCTCGCCGCCACGGTCGAAGGCAAGGAGGTGACGACCGTCGAGGGGCTGGCGAAGGGCGACGAGTTGCATCCGGTGCAGGCGGCCTTCATCAAGTACGACGGCTTCCAGTGCGGCTACTGCACGCCGGGCCAAATCTGCTCGGCCGTCGGGCTGCTCGAAGAGGCGCGGCGCGGCGAGGTGAGCCACGTCACGGAGGACGTGACGGCGCCGGTCAAGCAACTCTCGGACGACGAGATACGCGAGCGGATGAGCGGCAACATCTGCCGCTGCGGCGCCTACCCGAAGATCGTCGCCGCCATCCAGGAGGCGCACTCGGGCCGGGAGTCGGCGCGGACGTGGTGCTTCGTCGATGAAGATGAGCTGGCGCGAGTCAGAAAGGAGTGGGAAGCCGATGAGACCGTTTAAGTACGTGCGCGCGAGCGACGCGGCGGCGGCCGCGCGTGCCGTCGCGGCGAACCCGCGTGCGAAGTTTCTCGCGGGCGGGACCAACATCCTCGATTTGATGAAAGAGGACGTGGAGCGCCCGAATGAACTCATAGACCTGACGCGCCTGAAGCTCGCCGAGATCAAGGCCGCTGGCGGCGGCGTCTCCATCGGCGCGCTGGCGAAGAACACGGACACGGCCAACCACCCGCTGATACGCAAGAACTACCCGCTGCTGACGCAGGCCATCGTCGCGGGCGCGTCGGGGCAGTTACGCAACATGGCGACCAACGGCGGCAACCTGATGCAGCGCACGCGCTGCCAGTACTTCTACGACACGGCGATGCCGTGCAACAAGCGCGAGCCCGGCACGGGCTGCGGCGCGCTCGAAGGCTTGAACCGCATCCACGCCATCTTCGGTTGGAGCGACAAGTGCGTGGCGACTTACCCCGGCGACATGGCGAACGCGCTCTACGCGCTCGACGCCGTCGTGCGTGTGAGGGGCGCGAACGGAAAAGAGCGCACGATTCCCGTGGGCGAGTTTCACCGTTTACCCGGCGACACGCCCGAGCGGGACAACAACCTCGCGCACGGCGAACTCATCACGGCGATAGAGCTGCCAAAGTCGAGCTTCGCAAAGAACTCCTACTACCTGAAGGTCAGAGACCGCGCCTCTTACGCCTTCGCGCTCGTCGCGGTCGCCGCCGCGCTCGAACTCGACGGTAACAACGTCCGTGCGGCGCGCGTCGTGCTCGGCGGCGTCGCGCACAAGCCCTGGCGGAGTCAGGAGGCCGAAGCCGCGCTGGCGGGGAAGCCTGCGTCGGAAGAGAGCTTCCGGCGGGCGGCCGACGCGGCGCTCGCGGGCGCGAAGCCGCTCGCGCACAACGCCTACAAGGTCGAACTGGGGAAGCGAGCCGTCGTCCGCGCTCTGATGCGCGCGGCCCATCTGGTCTAAGGGGGAGACTATGCCAAGGTACATCGGGAAAGAGATGAGTCGCGTGGACGGCGTGGCGAAGGTGACGGGCCGGGCGAAGTACGCGGCCGAGTTCCGTGCGCCGAACCTCGCCTACGGCTTCATCGTGACGGGCGCGGTGGCGAAGGGCACGATTAAATCTATCGACACACAGGAGGCCGAGCGCGCGCCGGGCGTCGTCCGCGTCTTCACGCACCTGAACACGCCGAAGCTCGGGCCGAAGGCCAACACGGAGTTAGCGCCGCCGCAGAACGCCAGACAGCAGGACAAGTCTTTCCGCGCGCTCCAGTCGGACAAGATTTACTTCAACGCGCAGCCCGTGGCGCTCGTCGTCGCGGAGACCTACGAGCAGGCGCGCTACGCCTCGCGCCTGGTCAAAGTTACCTACAACGCGGAGAAGCATTCGACCGACACGGAGGCCGTGCGCGGGAACGCGAAAGCCCCGACGCAGGGGCGGCCGCCGCAGGCTCGCGGTAATCCGGATGAGGCGATGAAGAGCGCGGCCGTCAAAGTCGAAGCCGAGTACCGCATCGCCATCGAGCACCACAACCCGATGGAGCCGCACGCGGCCGTCGCCGCATGGGAGGGCGACAAGCTCACCATCTTCGACAAGACGCAGGAGGTCTACGGCGTGCGCCGGCATCTCGCCTCGACCTTCGGCGTGCCGGAGGCGAACGTCTCGGTCGTCTCGCCCTACGTCGGCGGGGCCTTCGGCTCATCCTTGAGGCCGAACTACTACCCGGCGCTCACCGCGATGGCGGCGCGCGAACTCCGGCGCCCGGTCAAAGTGGTCTACACGCGGACGCAGATGTTCACGGGCCACGGCCACCGCCCCTACACGATTCAGAAGATCGCGCTCGGCGCCGAAGCGTCGGGCAAGCTCACGGCGATGATTCACACGGCCGTGCACAACACCTCCTCCTTCGAGGAGTTCAACGACAACACCACGGGCTTCACGCGCCAGGTCTACGCCTGCCCGAACCTCTACGCGCCGACGTTGATCGTCCCGACGGACCTCCCGACGCCGACGTGGATGCGCGCGCCCGGCGCGGTCTCGGGCATGTTCGCGTTGGAGTGCGCGATGGACGAGTTGGCTTACGCGCTCAAGATAGACCCGCTTGAACTCAGGCTCATCAACTACGCGGAGAAAGACCCCGAGAGCGGACGACCGTTTTCGAGCAAGGCGCTGCGCGAGTGCTACCGGCTCGGCTCGGAGAAGTTCGGCTGGAAGAATCGCAAGATGGAGCCGCGCTCGATGCGCGACGGGCGGCTCCTCGTCGGGTGGGGGACGGCCACCGGCGTCTGGGGCGCGTTCCAGAGTCCGGCCACCGCCAAGATCACTTACCGCAGCGACGGCACGGCGCACGTCACCAGCGCGACCAGCGACATCGGCCCCGGCACCTACACGGTGATGACCATGATCGCCGCCGAGTATCTCGGGAACAGGCCCGAACAGGTGAAGTTCGAGCTTGGCGATACGAACTTCCCGCGCGCGCCCGCGCAGGGCGGCTCGCAGACGACTTCGAGCGTGGGCTCGGCCGTCCACGGCGCGGCCCTCGCCGTCACCAATAAGTTGCTGACGTTGGCGAACCAGGATGCGTCCTCGCCGCTGAAAAGTGCGGCGGTCGCGGATGTCGAGATGCTCGACGGCCGGCTGCGGCTCAAGAGCGACCCTTCGAAGTTTGTCAGCATCCCCGAAGTGATGCGGCGGAACAATCTCAACGAGGTTACGGAGACCTTCGAGTCGAGACCGTCGCCGGAGCGGCAGAAGTACGCGACGATGGCGCACGGCGCGCAGTTCGTCGAGGTGAAGGTTGACCCCGACCTCGGCACCGTCCGCGTCACCCGCGCCATCGAGGTGACGGCCTGCGGCAAGATCATCAACCCGAAGGCTTCGCACAGCCAGGAGATCGGCGGCGTCGTCTGGGGCATCGGCATGGCGTTGCAGGAAGCGACCGAGATCGACCACCGCTACGGCCGCATCATGAACCCGAACTTGCAGCACTACCATGTGCCCGTCAACGCCGACGTGCACGAGGTCGAGACCATGTTCGTCGAGGAAGATGACAAGGTCGTGAACCCGCTCGGCGTCAAGGGCATGGGCGAACTGGGGATGGTCGGCATCCCGGCGGCCATCGCCAACGCGGTCTTCCACGCCACGGGCAAGCGCGTCCGCGAGCTGCCCATCACGCCGGACAAGCTGCTGTAGAGGGAGTTGAGCCGATGAACGAGGTGAGAGCTTTAGTCGAAGCGTTCGACGCGGCGAACGAGAGGGGCGAGCGTTGCGCGCTGGCGACCGTGGTGAGCGTCGAAGGTTCTTCGTACCGTCGGCCGGGCGCGCGGATGCTCGTCCGCGAGAACGGTTCGAGCACCGGCACCATCAGCGCCGGGTGTTTGGAGAGCGACGTTATCGAGCACGCGAAACGCGTCATCGCGAAGGGCGCGGCGAGGCTCGTCGAGTACGACACGGCCTCGACGGGCGAGGAGATGGCCTGGGGCCTCGGGCTCGGCTGCAACGGCGTGGTGCGCGTGCTGGTCGAGCCGCTCACACACGGCTCCGCTTACGTCGAGGCGCTGAGACGTTCCCGCGAGACGCGCGCGGATTGCGCGCCCTTGTCGGTCGCGACCGTGTATCAGCACACGTCTTCGGGTTCGAGTCCGTTACGAACCGTAATCGGCGCGCGCCTCCTCATCGACGAAGAGGGCGAGGCCGTCAGCGAGAATCTAAGCGCGGACATGGTCGCGTTGCTCGAAGGCGATTTGCGGGCGCTGTCGTACGGCGGGTCGTCGGGCGCGCGCGTCTACGATGTGGACGGCGGTGAGTTGAAAGTCTTCTTCGAAACGCTCCTGCCGCCCGTCCCGCTCGTCGTCTTCGGGGCGGGGCACGACGCGTTGCCGGTCGTCGAACTGGCGCGCGGTCTTGGCTGGCTGACGGAGGTCGTGGACCCGCAGGCGCGGCCCGCCAGTCTCTCGCGGTTCGCAATGGCGGACAAGGTCACGCTCGCGCGACCCGAAGAGGTCGCCGCGCAGGTCCGTCTTACGCCACGGAGCATGACGCTGCTGATGTCGCACAACTACGCGCACGACCTTGAACTGCTCAAGTTCCTGCTCGCCTCGCCCGCGCGCTACATAGGGGTCATGGGGCCGCGCAAACGGACCGAGCGGATGCTGAGTGAGTTGGCGTTGGGCGAAGACGCGTCTCGCCTCGAAGAAGCGGGCCTGGCACGTCTTTATTCTCCGGCCGGTCTGGACATCGGGGCGAACTCGCCCGCCGAGGTCGCGCTCTCAATCGTCGCCGAGTTGCGCGCGGTGCTGGACGGTCGGCGCGGCGGCATGCTGCGCGAGCGGCGTGGCTCCATCCACGGCGGCACCGGCGACGGCGAGCGTGTCGTGACGACTGAAGAGCGCGCTCAAGCGTTGGCGTTGGCGTGAGAGACGGAGACTAACGTGGCGGACGAGCCCCTGTTGGTCGAAGGGGAGGGCGGAAGAGTCGGCGCGATAATCCTTGCGGCGGGCTCGTCCTCCCGCATGGGCGCCCCGAAGCAGACTCTACAGTTCAGCGGCCAGACGCTACTCAGGCGAGCCGCCCTCGCCGCGCTCGGCGCCGGGTGCAGCCCCGTCGTAGTGGTGACGGGCGCACATGCTGAACTGTCGAGGCGCGAGTTGGAAGGGCTCGCCGTGCGGGAAGTGTTGAATACGCGCTGGGAGACCGGGATGTCTTCTTCAGTCCGTGCGGGCGTCGAAGGGCTCATTAACGCCGACCCGGATGCGAACGCGGCCGTCCTGATGCTGTGCGACCAGCCTCACGTCACCTCCGACGTTATCTCCAATCTCATCACGGCGCACCGCGCCAACGGAAGGCCCGTCGTCGCCTCGTCGTACGGCGGGAGCTTCGGCGTGCCCGCCTTATTCGGCAGGACGCTCTTCGCGGAACTGGCGCGGCTCGAAGGAACGGCCGGCGCGAAGCAGGTTATCAAGAGGCACGCTTCGGAGACGCACTTCTTACCCTTCCCGGGCGGCGAGGTTGATGTTGATACGCCCGACGATTTCTCGCGCCTGGCCGCCGGGGACGCGGAGTAGGTCGGTACGCGTCGAGACTCCGTTTCGAGCCCGGCGCGCTCCTCGTCGAGGCGCATCACGACTTCACCTCGCGGCGCTTCCTGGCCGCGAGGCCGGGGACGCCGGAGGGCTATGCGTCCTTCATGAGTGTGGGGTTCCGCCGGACGATGATCGAGATGACGCGCGAGTTGGACGACACTGCGTCCTGACTGCCCGGGCCACGATACGGCGAGCGGCAGATGGCAACGGTGAACCGGTGGATGTGATGGTCGAGTCACACGAGGTCTTGAGGGGCGATGGAAGTTTTCGAGGTTGCGTTGCAAAGATTATTTTCGAGCGCGGAAGTCTGTTGGGTGTCTCTCGAACAGCAAAGCGACGAAGGTCGCCTGCCCCCGTGCATCACTCACGGCTAACCGGCGCGTAGTGACGCCACTTGAAAGGTGAGGAGCTATGATTCATGTATCTACCTGCTGAGCTTGCTTGATAAAACTCTAGGAAGACTCGGGGTTGACAGCCGATGGCGGTTGGCATAGTGTTTTGTCTCCTCGTAGAACAGGCTGGTTGTCGTAAGTTGAGTTTGCCGTCTCGGAGGTTGAGTGCGCACGAGCAGCTCTGTCTTATGACTTGTCAAAGCCAGTCCCGAGCGGTTTTGTCGCCGAGCAGATTCGAGGCCGACCGGAGGCTTCCGGGGGCCGACCCCTCGGCGGGCCAGTCTGAAAGGTTCCCGACAATCTTCGACTGAGTTGGCGTGTCTCCGCCGTCTACACTTTTAACCTGCCCCTTCCTCATCTTACGCAATGCTTCAAGGTCTTTCGTTATGTAGGCCGTGGGGCGAAGGCCCCGGCTCAAACTCATTGACGCGAAATCCTCGGAACTCCGTCGTACGTTTCGGGATTTACCTGATGACTCCCTGAGCGGCGCGCGTGCTTATGTCTGTCGTCATCCGACTTGCCTCACTCTCCTTATTGAGCTTGCTTTTGTTGTCGGGGACTACGACGGCGACGGCCCAGTACCGCTTCGAGAGCTGGACGGCCGACGAAGGGCTGCCGCAGAACTCCGTCCGCTCGATCTTACAGACCCGCGACGGCTACCTGTGGCTGACGACTTTCGACGGGCTGGTGCGCTTCGACGGCGTGCGCTTCAAAGTCTTCGACAAGAGTAATACCAGGGGGCTCCGCGCCAACCGCTTCACCTCACTTCACGAAGACAGGGACGGGACGCTGTGGGCGGGCAGGGGCGACGGCGGGGTGACGCTCTATCGTGGAGGGGTCTTCACCTCTTACACCGCCGCCGACGGGCTGCCGGCGAGTGAAGTCATGGGCTTCGCGCCCGACCTGAAAGGCGAGTTGCTGATAGGTATTGGCGACGGCCAGTTTTACATGCGTGACGGCGGGTTCGTCGCCGCGCCGCCTGAGTATCAGGCACAGGACGTGAGGTTTTATCTTGCGCCTTCGGGGGCGCAGTGGACTATCTCGAAGAGCGGGGCCACGCAGGTCGGCGGCGGGCGCGTGACCGAGTACCCGCTGAAGCTGAGCTTCAGCGGGTCCGGGGTCTGGCCTTACGAAGATAGTCAAGGGAACCTTTGGCTGGGCGACGAGTCGGGCGTCTACCGGCTGCGGGACGGACAGGTCACGCGCTATACGGAACAGTCCGGCGTGCCGCCGCGCATGCTGCTGCGCCCGTCCTGTG
Organism: Pyrinomonadaceae bacterium; assembly: GCA_036379655.1. Taxonomy (GTDB): domain Bacteria; phylum Acidobacteriota; class Blastocatellia; order Pyrinomonadales; family Pyrinomonadaceae; genus QHXN01. The sequence continues at coordinate 21,555 of DASVGG010000164.1, read as the reverse complement.
AAGACGACGAGGGCGGCGTCTGGTTTGCCACGGGGCCGGTGCATCTGGCGGGCGTCGGGTTGGCGCGCTTCAAGGACGGGCGCTTCAACGTCTACGGCGGGAGCGAGTTGAGCGGCCTGACGATTAACTGCCTCTACAAAGACCGCGAGGGCAACATCTGGGTCGGCACGTCGCGCGGGCTGCATCGCGTGACGAAAGAGGTCGTCAACAGCTACTCGACCGCCGAAGGGCTCCTGCACCGCGAGGTCTATCCCATCCTGCAAGCACGCAACGGCGACATCTGGGTCGGCTCGATACGCGGCCTGAGCCGCTTCCGTGAAGGGGCGTTTGAGAACACGCTCCTGCCCGAGCCTTATCACGTCGTCCAGGCGCTCGGCGAAGACGGCGCGGGGCGTTTATGGGTCGGCATCGTCGGCGGCTTGCTGTGCTTCGAGAACGGGAAGCTGAAAATCTTATCGAGCCTCATCGGGAACGCCACGGTCTCAACTATTCACACAGACCGTGACGGCAACGTCTGGGTCGGCTGCGCGCGCGGCCTCTTCAAGTTCGAGGGCGAACGGGTCGCGGCCCACTACACGACGCGGGACGGCCTGCCAAAAGATGACGTGACGGTCATTCACGAAGACCGTCAGGGCCGACTCTGGACTGCAACCTCGGGGGCGCTGGCGCAGTTCAAAGACGGGCGGTTCATCTCCTACCCGATGAACGAGGGTGCGGGAACCAATCACGTCTGGACGATCTACGAGGACGCGGAGGGGACGTTCTGGGTCGGCACGTACGACGACGGGCTGAGCCGCTTCCGCGAGGGCCGTTTCTTCAACTACCGGGTGGAGCACGGGCTCTTCAACAACGGCGTCTTCCAGATACTCGAAGACCGGCGCGGCTACTTCTGGATCAGTTGCAACAAGGGTATCTATCGCGTCAGCCGCCGGGAGTTGAATGATTTCGCCGACGGCCGCGTCGCACGAATCAACAGCGTCGCCTACGGGAAGCAGGACGGGATGCTCAACGTCGAGTGCAACGGCGGGCGGCTGCCCGCAGGCATCAAAGCACGCGACGGTCGCTTCTGGTTCCCGACACAGGAAGGCATCGCGGTCGTTGACCCGGAGGCCGCACACGTCAACCCACGTCCCCCGCCGGTGTTGATCGAGTCGGTCACGCTTGAGCGCGAGGCCGTGGAGTTTCGCGGCGGCCTGACCATCCAGCCGGGGCAGCGCGACCTTGAGATCAGCTACACGGGGCTGAGCTACGTCAAGCCGGAGCAGGTGAAATTCAAGTACAGGCTGGAAGGCTTGCGTGACGAATGGGTCGAGGCGGGGACGCGCCGCACGGCCTACTTCCCGTACCTGCCGCCGGGCAGCTACACGTTCCGCGTGATGGCCGCCAACAGCGACGGCGTCTGGAACGACGTGGGCGCGAGCATCCCCGTCGTGGTGCGCGCGCCGTTCTGGGAGCGTTGGTGGTTCTGGCTGCTGTGCGCCGGCGCGGTCGCGGGCAGCGCGTTCTTCATCATCAGAGGTCGCCTCGCCCGTTTGAAGGAGAAGCAGGCGGAGCGGGAAGCCTTCGCGCGGCGGCTCATCGAATCGCAGGAGGGCGAGCGCAAGCGCATTGCCGGAGAATTGCACGACGGGCTCGGTCAGAACCTGCTGGTCGTGAAGAATTGGGCGCTGGTTGGCTTGAACTCGCTGGCGGAAGACAATCCCGCCCGCGAGCATTTGAATGAAATCTCCGAGACAACTTCGCTGGCGCTCGACGAAGTCCGCGAGATCGCTCGCAACCTCAGACCTTTTCAACTCGAAAGGCTCGGACTGACCAGCACGATTGAGCAGATGGTTCGCCACGTGCAGAACTCTTCCGAGATTGAATTCATCACCGAGATAGAGAACATCGACGGCCTGCTGTCGAAGGACTCCGAGATCAACCTCTACCGGGTGGTGCAGGAGTGCGTCAACAACGTCCTCAAGCACAGCGCGGCGACGCAGGCTTGGTTGCTCATCAAGCGAACGGCGGGCGGAGCCGAGATTACTTGCAGGGATAACGGGCGAGGTTTCGACCCCGAAGCAAGCGCGCGCAAGGGCGGCATGGGGTTGGAGGGGATGGCGGAGCGCGTGCGGATGCTCGGCGGCAGATACACGACGGAGTCCGCCACGGGCAAGGGCGCGACCGTTCGCGTCATCATCGGCAAGATTGACGGCCAGTAAGTAGCGCGCGGGCGTCGTCTCCTTTGTGAGGGCAACCATGAGTAAAGTGATTCGTATCGTGATCGCCGACGACCATCCGATCTTCCGGCATGGCTTGCGGACGATGATCGAAGCAGACCCGCGGCTGAAAGTAGTCGCCGAAGCCGACGACGGCGAGTCGGCCCTCGCGCGCATTGAGGAGCTTCAACCCGATGTCGTCGTGCTCGACATCGACATGCCGCCGCCCGACGGGCTGGCGGTCGCGCGCAGGCTTCACGAGCAGCGGTCGGCGGTGGCGGCAATCTTTCTGACGATGCACAAGGAAGAGGCTTTGCTCGACGCCGCGCTGGAAGTGGGCGTGCAAGGGTTCGTCGTGAAGGACGGCGCGGCCAGCGAGATCGTCGGCTGCATCAAGGCCGTCGCCGCCGGTCAGAGTTTCTTCAGCCCGGCGCTGTCGGGTTACTTGCTCGCCAGACGAAATCGGGCGGACTCACTCGCCGGCCGGTCAACTTCAATCAACGACCTCACCGCTTCGGAACGCCGCGTCCTGCTGCTGATCGGCGAAGCGAAGACCAACCAGCAGGTTGCCGGGGAGTTGTTCATCAGCGTCCGCACGGTCGAGCACCACCGTGCGAACATCTGCGCCAAGCTCGGACTGACGGGCAAGAACGCGCTGCTGACCTTCGCCCTGACCCACAAAACCGAGCTTTGAAACCGCACCGTTCTCCGCCCGCCACCATTTCCCGTTTACCTAGTGCCGCCCGGCAGAGATAGGTAGTACTACCTATAAAAATAGGTGCTACTACCTATCTCAAAATGGGTAGTACCACCGATGCCCCGCCCGCCTGTCTCAACACATAATCGCGCCCTCTCGCTCAGCAAAACTCTCGCACCGACAACAATCCTGGCCGTCGCGGATGCGTCGGCCCGTTAATCACCAACGGCCTACACCTTCCGATCTTTGACCATCCGGAACGAGCAAGGCGGAGACGGATGAGATTACTCATCGTAGACGACCACGCGGCCATGCGGCGCTTGCTCGGCCGTGTGGTCAGAGACCTGTTCAGCGCCGTCGAGGAGTGTGACGACGGCGCGGACGCGCTCGCCGCCTACGCACGACACCGGCCCGACTGGGTCTTCATGGACATTGAGATGAGCCGGACGGACGGCCTCACGGCTACCCGAGACATCACGCGGGCCTTCCCCGACGCGAGAGTGGTGATCGTCAGCAAGCACGACGACGAACAACTGCGCGCGGCGGCGCGCACCGCCGGGGCCCGCGGCTACGTGCTGAAAGAGAACCTCATCGCCGTCCGCGAGCTGCTCGAAAAACTGTAGCGGTCAAACGGGCGTCTGCGCCTCTGCCTTCAAGGGGCCACCGCTGCGCTAACAACAATCAGAGATGCTCTCAGGCCGGGCTTCGCCAGCTGGCCTCGGAGTTCAAAGGAGCATGGAACGATGACGAACCTGACACAGAAGTCTTCCCGGCAGTTGGTTGGTGCGGCGATGCGAGTAGTCACGCTGGCGCTGTTTCTCATAGTCTTCGGCGCCAGCGCGGCACTCGCTCAAACCCGCGGCTACGTGACGAATCATCATGACGACACGGTCTCGGTGATAGACACGGCGACCAAGACAGTTGTAGGTCTTCCCATCCCGGTGGGAGATGGGCCAGCAGGAATAGCAAGCACACCGGATGGGGCCTTCCTCTTCGTGACGAATCAGTTTAGCAACAATGTCTCAGTGATCAGCGCGGCAAGCAACAGTGTGGTTCGGACAGTGACGGTTGGCAATAGTCCGCAGGGAATAGCCATCACTCCGAATGGAGCCTTTGCCTACGTCGCAAACTCGTTCGATGGCACGGTCAGCGTGATAGATACGGCGACCTATGCGGTGACTGAAACTGTGCCGATTGGAATTCAGGGTTTTTTCCTAGCCATCACCCCGAATGGAGCCTTCGTATACGTGACGGGTTTCGCTAATTTCTTTCAGGGGGCCCTCACAGTAATAGACACAGCAAACAACTCGCTGGCCGCCACTGTGCCAGTTGGACTTATTCCCGCAGGAGTAGCTTTCACACCGGATGGGGCTTTCGCCTACGTGGGGGATGTCCTTTCCAACGTTGTCTCTGTAATAAGCACCGCGGATTACACTGTGGTCGGCACCGTAGCGGTAGGGTTCGAGCCAGGAGGAATAGCCATCACGCCGAGCGGGGCTTTTGCCTATGTGGCTAATCGTGGTGACAACACTGTCTCCGTGATAGACACGGCAACCATTGCGATAGCCCACACCGTGGTAGTTGGAATGGCTCCAAATTCAGTAGGTATCACTCCGGACGGGGCTTTTGCCTACGTGCCGAATTCTGGTGCGAACACGGTTAGTGTGATAAGCACGGTCAATAATCAGGTGACCAACACCATAGCCGTTGGAAACGACCCGATATTCATAGCTTTTGGAGTGGGCGACCCGTTTCAATCGCTCATTGGTCAGATACAGGCGCTGGTCACCGCAGGCACGCTGACGCCAAGTCAGGGCAACGCGTTAATCAACAAACTCAATCAGGTAGCCGCCAAGCTCGATGCAGGGCAGACCAACGCGGCGTGTGGTCAACTCGGCGCCTTCATCAACCAGGTCAACGCCTTCATCAACAACCACTCGCTGACTCCGGCGCAAGGGCAGCCGTTGATTGACGCAGCCAATGCCATCCGGGCCAGCAACGGCTGTTAGTCGCCTGGGCGTCAAACCGGCGATAGCCGGAGCGTGAGGGAGGGCGTCTATCGTAACTCAACACGCCCTTCCTCACAGCCCGTCGCCTGTCAAAAGTGACAGTTCCCGGCCGGTCTGCACGCCGATACACTCCGTTGCTTTTTAGCCCGACCTCAGCACGTCAGCAAGCCAAAGGTAACGCAGGCCACGCCTCGGTGGCGTCGCGGCCTTCAACAATCCACTAACCACAATCTCAGGCCAGGCGCACAGGCTGGCCTCACAACTCAAAGGAGCATGGAACGATGACGACCCTGACGCAGAAGTCTTCACCACGGTTGGTTGGCGCGGCGCTGCGAGTCGTCACGCTGGCGCTGTTTCTCGCAGTCTTCGGAGCCGGCGCTGCGTTGGCTCAAACCCGCGGCTACGTAACGAATAGTGGTGACAACACGGTTTCCGTGATAGACCCGGCGACCAATACGGTGGTTGCAACCATCCCGGTGGGAAGTGGGCCAGAAGGGATAGCCGTCACGCCGAATGGAGCCTTCGTTTACGTGGCGAATGCTGGTTCCGACACTGTCTCGGTGATAAGCGCGGCCACCAATGCCGTGGTCGCCACTGTGCCGGTTGGATCAGTTCCGCTCGGAGTAGCAATCACTCCGAATGGCGCTTTCGCCTACGTCGCAGACAGAATCGGTGACACGGTCAGCGTGATAGATACGGCGACCAATACGGTGACGGCGACCATAGCCGGAACCAACGATCCGCTTTCCATAGCGATCACGCCGAATGGAGCTTCCGCCTACGTCCTATCCTCTATCGCTAATTTCTACGTGATAGATACGGCGACCAACACGGTGACCGCAACTGTTTTTATTGGTGGAAGTAATCATGGAGACATAGCGATCACGCCGAATGGGGCCTTCGCTTACATGGTGGATCCCTCTTTCTTCGGCGTCCATGTCATAGACACCGCGACCAACACGCAGGTCAACTTTGCATCGGCTGGAGGAGGCGCGTACGGAATAGACATTACTCCGAACGGCGCCTTTGCTTATGTGTCGAATAGCTTCGCCAACAATGTCTCCGTGATTGACACGGCAACCAATACCGGAGTCGCTACCGTGTCCGTCGGATCATTTCCAGTAGGAGTGGCTATTGACGCGAATGGGGCCTTCATATATGTGGCGAATCAGTTTGACAACACCGTCTCAAAGATAAGCGCCGCCACTAATACGGTCGTTGCCACCATACCCGTTGGAAGCTCCCCTAGGTTCATAGCTTTTGTGCCTACGCAGAACGGGCCAACCGATAAAGATCAGTGCAAGCACGGCGGCTGGGCCACGTTCACCAACCCGACCTTCAAGAATCAGGGCGACTGCGTCTCCTACGTCAACCACTTGAACCACTAAAGAGCTACGGCAAGCGAAAAGATGGAGCGGCTGTCACCGTCAAAAAGTGACAGCCACCCTCTTCGTCGCCGTTCGCAAGGAGAATGTACAAATGAAAAATCTGACGCTGAAGTTTTCGCAGTTGGTTTCCGGCGCGGCGGTGCGAGGAGTCACGCTGGCGCTGCTGCTCGCGCTGGCATTGTTCGGCAATCTACCCTTCACTTCCAGCGCTTCTGCTCCTCCGGCTGCCCCGTTGCCGCCGCCGGGTGCTGTCGCCGGCTCTCCGGTAACTGATAAACAGACGCGTGCTCGCGTCGCCGAATCATTCGGCAAACTTCCACTCTATTTCGTCGAGAATCGCGGACAGATAGACAAGCGCGTCGGCTACTACGTGCAGGGCAGCGACAAGACGGTCTATTTCACCAACGAGGGGCTGACCTTCCTTTTGAACCCGAAATCGGAGGCGCAGCCGGCATCCCGGAAAGCCGACCAGCAGCAAGCAGAGCGTTGGTCACTCAAACTCGACTTCGCCGGCGCTCGCCCCGGCGTGCGTCCGGAAGGACGAGAACCGACCGGCGCGACCTTCAGCTATTTCAAAGGCCCGCGTACGCAGTGGCAGGCCGGGCTCAAAAGCTATTCCGAGATCGTGTACCGCGAACTGTGGCCGGGGATCGATCTCGTTTACGCGGGCACGGTCAACCGGATGAAGTACACGTTTGTAGTCAAACCCGGCGCCGACCCCGACCGCATTAAGCTGGCCTGGCGTGGGGCGGGTGGGGTCAAGCTGAACGCGGCCGGCGAGTTGGAAGTGAGTACGCCAGCGGGCGGCTTCACCGACGAGCGCCCGGTCTCGTGGCAACAAAGGGACGGGCGGCAGGTCGACGTAGCGACCAAATACAGGATTGAAGCGAAGGGCGAGCAGGGGAAGCAGCAACGAGCAAAGGGGGCAATCGCCTACGGCTTCGAGGTGGGTGAATATGATCGGAGCCGGGAGTTGGTGATTGACCCGGCGGTGCTGGTCTACTGCGGCTTCCTCGGCGGCATCGAGGATGACGAGGCCGATGGCATCGCGGTGGACAGTGCGGGCAATGCCTACGTCACCGGTATAACCCAGTCAACCGAGCCGAGCTTCCCCGTGACGGTCGGGCCTGACCTCACCCATAACGGCGGCCAAGATGCCTTCGTGGTGAAGGTGAATGCCGGTGGCACGGCGCTGGTCTATTGTGGCTTCATCGGCGGCAGTAACTTTGACGAGGGCAATGGCATCGCGGTGGACAGCGCGGGCAACGCCTATGTCGCCGGTGTAACCTCCTCCACCGAGGCGAGCTTTCCGGTGACGGTCGGGCCGGACCTCACCTCTAACGGCGATAACGATGCGTTCGTGGCAAAGGTCAACGCGAGCGGCACGGCGCTGGTCTATTGCGGCTACATCGGCGGAAGCGACATAGAGACGGGTTTTGGCATCGCGGTGGACAGCGCGGGCAACGCCTACGTCACCGGTAGCACCTTCTCAAACGAGGCGAGCTTCCCGGTGACAGTCGGGCCTGATCTCACCTTTAACGGTTTCCTCGATGCCTTCGTGGCGAAGGTGAATGCCAGCGGCACGGTGGTCTATTGTGGTTATATCGGCGGCAGCGGCTTTGACGGTGGCAATGGCATCGCGGTGGACAGCGCGGGCAACGCCTACGTCACCGGCCAAACCGACTCCACCGAGGCTGACTTCCCGGTGACGGTCGGGCCTGACCTCACCTTTAACGGCTTCAACGATGCCTTCGTGGCGAAGGTGAATGCCGTCGGCACGGTGCTGGTCTATTGTGGCTACATCGGCGGAAGCGACAGGGACAGTGGTAATGGCATCGCGGTGGACAGCGCGGGCAACGCCTACGTCGGAGGCGCGACCAGGTCCACCGAGGCGGACTTTCCCGTGACGGTCGGGCCTGACCTTATCCATAACGGCGGGAACGATGCGTTCGTGGCGAAGGTCAATACGAGCGGCGCTGCGCTGGTCTATTGCGGCTACATCGGCGGCAGTGGCTTTGACAGGGGCAGTGGAATCGGAGTGGATAGTGCGGGCAACGCCTACATCACCGGCGACACTGACTCCACCGAGGCTGACTTCCCGGTGACAGACGGGCCTGACCTCACACATAACGGCAGCGATGATGCGTTCGTGGCAAAGGTCAACGCGAGCGGCACGGCGCTGGTCTATTGCGGCTACATCGGCGGAAGCGACACTGACAGTGGCCATGCCATCGCGGTGGACAGCGCGGGCAACGCCTACGTCACCGGCAGAACTTTCTCCACCGAGGCGGAGGGCTTCCCCTTGACGGTCGGGCCGGACCTCACCTCTAACGGCGACGTTGATGCCTTCGTGGCGAAGGTCAGCACGGCGCCACAAGGGCCGACCAACAAAGCTCAGTGTAAGAACGGCGGCTGGGCGACCTTCACCAACCCGACCTTCAGTAATCAGGGCCAATGCATCGCCTACGTCAACCAACTGCCTTAGGGGCCGTTGACCTGATTTGAGCCCTGCGACCTCCACGTCTCGGCGATGAGTGGGACTTAGAAATCCACTCACCGCCGAGACGCGGAGGTCGCTAAGACTACGCAGAGAAGACCTCAACAAACCGCGGAGGTGAAAACTAGAGGAGCTGTAACCATGACAAACCAAACGCAGAAATTTTCGCAGTCAGTTCTTGGCGCGGCGGTGCGAGTAGTGACGCTGGCGCTGTTTCTCGTAGTCTTCGGCGCCAGCGCCGCGCGCGCTCAAACCGGCGACGAGCAGGTGCCGTTCACCGCCACCGCCACGGCAGTGATCACGGGCGTGACGAAGCTGCCCGGCGGGCTGACCCAGGTGAACTTCAACACCTCGGGCACGGCGACGCATCTGGGGAACATCTCGGGGCCGTTGACGCGCATCCAGGACAATCAGGGGAACTTTGGCAGCACCGCGGTCATCGTCGGGGCCAACGGGAAGGACACAGTGTTCTTCTCCGTCAGTGGGCGCTTTGAGCGTTCGAAGGACAAGTGTCTGGCCACTTCCACGGGTACTTACACCGTGACCGGCGGCGCGGGCGCGTTCGCCAACGCCACGGGGAGCGGGACCATCAACACGCAGATCGACCTGTGCACCAATACCGCCACAGGGACGTATACGGGGACGATCTCCAAGCCGCACTCGGAATAAGAGGAACCTGCGTAGGCAGTTTCGACTCCGGGAAGGAACAACATCTGCTCCGAAGAGAGGTCTGGTAAGCACACGCGAAGATTGAGTTGAACCAAAAAATCGTTAGCCCGCCCGGGCCGGCTTGACGGGCGGGTTACCGATAATGTCAGCGCCCCGCCGCGCTTCGCGCCGGTCGCGGCCATTTATCCCGACAGGCCGGAAGAGTTCCGGGATGACCGCATCGTCGTGCTCGACGATTACTCCGGGTTAGAGGAGTTGATCCCGACGACAGAGTCTGATGCGACTTAGAGACTGACCGCCTCGGTTGCAGTTACAAGGCTCGTCACTGGGTTCAAGTACACCTCCAATGTGGCTCCTTACCCGGTCATAACAATTCTCACACTCCTGAACCGCGTCAATGTTGGTCGCGTCGAACCTGGCCGTGACAAAGAGATTCCGCATTGTTTCCGCAAAGGGTCAGCCGAACGTGAATGCGTATACCTCGGCGCCTGCGTCGAGGAACTCGATCTCGAACCGTCGGTCGTTGATGGGCTTCGGTTGTCGGAGCAACTGATACAAACGCTGTTCGGTCAGCGTGCCGTTGCCTTGCCCGTCAACGTCAACGCCGTGAGCGGCGCCCGCCGGCTGCCCGTCGAGGGTCACGCGGAACCTCACGTTTGTCCCTCGCGCCGACGGCCCCATGACGAGGTTAAGGTCGCGGGCGTGGAAGCCGTAGGCGATGCGCCCGCCTGGCTTGTTCAGCGCGACGGCACCCTTCTTCACCGTCCAATCGCCCGAAAGGGCCCACCGGTTGAGGCCCAACCGCGCGGGCGCGGCATAGACGCGGCCCTTGTCCGGTGTCGCGTCGCCGGGGGAGGCGAAGTTCTCCGTGCGCTCGTGGCCGACGTAGTTCTCCGGAGACTTCAGGCTGTCCCAATCGGCGGCGGCCTCAACGCCGCCGCCGACGGCCGAAACCAGTCCTTGACCGACGCCGCCGGCCCCCGCCTCGGTCAGCAGTTGTCGAATCACCCCCTCAGACCGTTCGTACTCGCCCTCGCCGAAGTGATGATGACGGACGCGCCCCCGCGCGTCTGTGACATAGAGGGCGGGCCAATACTGATTCTTGAAAGCACGCCAGATGGCGTAGTCGCTATCGAGCGCGACCGGGTAAACGACTCTCATGTCTTTCAATGCCCGGCGGACGTTATCGACATCCTTCTCGAACGGGAACTCGGGCGTGTGCACGCCGACCATCGCCACCCCTTGTCCCTCGTATTTCTCGGCCCACGCGCGGATGTAGGGGAGTGTGCGCAGCCAGTTGACGCAGGTGTAGGTGCAGAATTGGACGAGGACGATTTTCCCGCGCAGGGAGGCTGCCGATAGAGGCTGCGAATTGAGCCACCCGGTCGCGCCGTCGAGAGACGGCAGTTCGCCTTCAACTGGGAGTTGTGCCACGGAACTCGTCCCCTGCTGTCCCCTACAACCGGTCATGCCCGCAACAATTGTCATGGCCGCGGCGCCAAGAAAGCGGCGGCGAGCTCGGTTGACCCGGTCTGACATGCATCATCCTCTGAGAGTTGAAAATACACTGCTCCACAGACAACATGAGACAGCCCGCGAGATTTAACGCCGCTCAGTAACCACTCACTTCGACCACGGCCCTAACAAAGTCCTCCGGGGCTTCCTGAGGAAGATTGTGCCCGACGCCGCCCTTAATTAACCGGTGCGCATACTTGCCCGAGAATTTCCCGGCGTAGGCGTTGGCGTCCGGGTGCGGCGCGCCGTTGTCATCACCTTCAAGGGTAATGGTGGGCACGGTGATTACAGGAGCTTCGGCGAGCCGCTTCTCCAGGCCGTCATATTTCGGCTCGCCTTCGGCCAGCCCGAGCCGCCAACGATAATTATGGACCACGATCTGGACGTGGTCCGGGTTGTCGAAGGACGCCGCGCTGCAGTCGAACGTCGCGTCATCGAAAGCCCACTTCGGCGACGCGAGCTGCCAGATGAGCTTCGCGAAGTCGTGCCGGTATTTGTCGTAACCTGCCCGGCCGCGTTCGGTGGCAAAGTAATATTGATACCACCATTGGAACTCAGCCTTTGGCGGTAACGGCATCTTGCCGGATTCCTGACTGCCGATCAGATAACCGCTCACCGACACCAGCCCCGCGCAACGCTCCGGCCAAAGCGCCGCGATAATGCAGGCCGTCCGTGCTCCCCAATCAAAACCGGCGAGGATTGCTTTCTTAATCTTGAGAGCATCCATCAGAGCGATGATGTCGAGGGCAATTGCCGACGGCTGGCCGTTCCGGAGCGTCTCACTTGAAAGAAAGCGCGTCGTCCCAAAGCCGCGCAAGTAAGGGACGATCACACGATAGCCCGACGACACAAGCTCCGGGGCAACATCGACGAAGCTGTGAATGTCATAGGGCCAGCCGTGCAGAAGAATGACCGCACGGCCATCAATGGGGCCGGCTTCGGCGTATCCGACATTGAGGAGGCCGGCATCGATCTGCTTCAGCGCACTAAACGACGTGTGCGTCCCCACCTTAATCCTGGTCGCATCAGCCTGGTTTACATTGCCGGACTGTGCGTCAGCAGTACCGATCAAGTCGAGCTGGGCGGCGGCAATGGTCATGACAGCAGTGCCCAGAAAGCGGCGGCGGCTATGTTTGATTTCTTCGGACATCTCTCTCTCCAAACGGGGCAACAGCCAGCCGATAAACTTAAGCGGAAGAGCACCTCCATCCTGATCAGTTCGCGGTGGTCATTGCGGAAGCTCTCCGCCCGACTGCTCCGCCACCATGTACGCGGCGTACCAGTCGGGCCAGTTCTCGTCGCGCTGTCCTCCGGTGCGCTTCTCGTGCTCGCCGTGGGCCGCCTCGGCACGCCGAAAAGCACTCGCCAGGTCGCGCGCGGAGCCAAACGTGGTCGCGGCCGAGTCAACGCGTCCCGGCAGCCGGCTCGTAATCTCCTGTAGCAGCCAGGTGTTGCCGTCGGGATCGCTGAAGAAAGCGAACGAACCATAGGTGCGATGCTCAGGCTCCGGGCCGGGTAGCGGGCCGGCTGGACTGAAGTGAAAGACCTCGCCCACCTCGACGCCGGCGGCGACCAGCACGTCGCGGGCGGCCTCGATGTCGGAGACGATCAGGTATGTTCTCTGAACCGAACCGGGCGAGGCCGACGTGAGGTTCTCGCCGAATTGAATTGAGCATGCGGAGCCGGGCGGCGTGAACTGGAACACCCCGGAGCCGGGCGGCGTAACGTCCTGCCGCCAGCCGAGCCTGGTGTAGAACTCTTCCGCGCGGTCAACATCCGAGACGGGGATGACGACTACCTCAAGCTTCATGTCTACACTCGCAACGCTCGCGGCGTTACCAGGGATTTCATCTTTCGGATTCTCCATGTTCTTTTTCTCCTGTGCTTGGGACTGGTATCTACGCGGCGCCGAGAACGGGAGAGCATCATTAACGAAGCTCTCCCGTTGCTTGCTGAATATCCAGCGCGGCGACCGGAGACCGGAACAAACCTCATCTCCTTCGGCCGCGATTAGGTCGAGCGGAGTGATTTGAAACCCGAGCGGGACCGCGCCCGTGATGCCCTTCGGCCGCGGTCTTTTCGGGAACGACAAATTTGACCGTGCCTTTGTCGAGTGTGCGGTGGTTCGCGTCCTCCAATTCAATGAGCACTTTGTGTGGGCCGGGGGAAAGACCCATCAGGATGATTGGATTACCACTCGCATCCGCCCATACCCATGAAGCATCGTCTACTCTCACATGAATGTGTCCGACCCGTGGCAAGACCGTCAGCGCGTCTGGTCCGAACACCGGTACGAGGTGCAGGTTCTCAGCACAGTATTGGATAACCACGACTCCCCGCGCGGCAAGCGGTCCGGCCAACGGCGGATCGATGACGAGCTTCGCCGGCAGGCTCTGCCGCCGTGGTCGCCTGACTACACCGCCCGCGCCGCACACTCGAACTACCGGAGCGATTTTAAGGACGCCCGGACCTCGTTAACGAAAAGTTCCGGTTGTTCCCACGCGGCGAAGTGGCCGCCCTTCGGTAGCCGGTTGTAATGAATGAGCCTGGGGTAGGCTTTCTCGGCCCAACGATCTCTTCCGCAAACGCGCTCACGGCGACCGGAAGCTTGACGCCTCTCGCGTCGAAGAAGCCGCCCGCCGGCAAATTATGCCGCGTGTCCCAGTAGAGACGCGCCGAAGAGATCGCGGTATTCGTCAACCAATAGAGCGTGATGTTGTCGAGCACGTCGTCGCGGCTCAGCCCTTCAGTCTTGCCGTCGAAAACGCGGGCGATCATCTGGTAGCTGCGAATGTCGTGATCGAGTATCCAGCTCGCAAGTCCGACCGGCGAATCGACGATTCCGTAGAGCGTCTGCGGGCGAAGCGCCATCTCGTTGGCGTAGCCGAGCCCGTTCTTATAGAAGTCGTCGGGCCCATCCCACGCGTACTTTTCCTCCGACGAAAGTCCGGCGGGCGGCGGGCCGCCCCCGGAAAGCGCCTTTGAAACATCGGGCGGAACCGTCGAGGCCATGTTGGTGTGGATGCCGAGCAGTCCGGGCGGCTGCTGCAAAGCCATCAACTCCGAAACGGCATTGCCCCAATCGCCACCCTGCGCCACGTATTTTGAGTAGCCGAGGCGTTGCATGAGCGTCGCCCACGCTTTCGCAATGCTCACGGGGTTCCATCCCGGCGCCTTGGGTTTGCCCGAGAAGCCGTAGCCCGGCAGCGACGGAATGACGAGATGGAAGGCGTCCTCCACGGTTCCGCCATGCGCGGTCGGGTTGGTCAGCGGGTCGATAATCTTCATCTGCTCGATGATCGAGCCGGGCCACCCGTGCGTGACGATCATCGGCAGCGCATTCTCATGCTTAGAGCGAACATGAATGAAGTGTATGTCGAGCCCATCGATCTCGGTGATGAAGTGCGGGACAGCTTTCAACTTCGCCTCGCCCTTACGCCAGTCATATTCCGTTCCCCAATAGCGCGCGAGTTTCTGCATCGTCGCCATCTGCACGCCCTGCGACGCGTCGGTGACGAGTTCGCGTTCGGGCCACCTGGTCGCATTGACGCGACGGCGTAGATCGGTAAGCTCCGCGTCCGGAAAATTGAATTGAAAGGGTCGTATGGCGGTCTTGTCGGAAACCTGCTCGCCGGCAGGTTGTGTGGCGCTGGTTTGAGTCATGTTGTCCTCCTCGTTAATTCTTGCTTTTGAACCTGCAAATGCCTCGATCATCGTCCCCGGGCTGAACGCGACCGCCAGACCCAACATCGAACTCGCCTTGAGAAAGCGCCGCCGCGATCTCTCCTCCGGTTCTTTCATTGCGTGCTCCTTTCGAGCAGTTCGGGATGTGACAGGGAAAAGCAGATTCCAGGGCCACAGACTGACTGCTCACTTGACCGGCACGACGAGCGGTTTCCCTTTTTCGACGACATACGTGGCGAGTTCCGCCGCGTTGCCGCTGCCGACGTTCTTCGCCGCGTGTATCGCTCCGGCCGGGACGAACAAGACCTCGCCGGCCTTGAGCGTCACCGGCGGCCTGCCATCGACCTGATACTCCAGCGAGCCTTCGATGACGTAGATGATCTCTTCGCCCGGATGGCTGTGCCTTGGGGCCAACACCCCGGGGGCGAAATCGATGCGCACCTGGACGACCTCGCGTCCCGGGATGCTCAGATCGTGCTGCTGGAGATCGGTGCGCTTGAGTCCAGACTGCCGCGCCCACGCCACGTGCAGCACTAAACCGCTTCCGACGAGCAGCAACGCTAACGCAATGATGCGGGTCGTTTTCATTGGGAACTCCTTTTTGCTTGAGCGGTAGAGATAAGAAAATTCCTCAGCGCGGCTTTGGTCTCTGCCGGACGCTGTTCCATTAGCCAGTGCCCGGTATCGGCGAGTTTGATGGCCGTGACGTTGTCCGAGACTAACTTCGCCTGAGTCTTGAGGGCATCCCCCATCGACTTATCACCCGCGATTTGACCTTTCTTTGTCAGCCTTGTGTTGTCGAACGCACAGCTACGCTAAGTCTGAGTTCACTTGCGTCCTCAGATGCTCCCTCGATGAGCGGTTCTGGTCGCTCAAGCTCCACCTGCGTCGACCACCGCGTGGTTTGATTGCCACAGGCGCTCCGGCCGACGCCGAGAGGTTAAGGAAGGTGTTGGCTGTAGAAAGATTAAGGCTGAAGCGTGGGCGGCCAAGTCATGCGAGGAGCCGGCGCACACGTTGAAGGATTAATGTTTCAGCAGGAAACAGTTTTGGTAGGCCGGAGTGTATGCCTTGTCTGATAGTGCGTCAAGCTATATTCCCGATCCCGTGCATATAGAGAGCTGTGAAAGTGTAATAAGCATTGATTGTTCTTTCGGAATTCAACTTGCGACACCAGGACCTGCCCTAACAACGCATCTTCTCTTGCCGACAGCTTGTGTTCACACTCGCGATCCGGTTATGAAGGAGATGCAACATGCCTAAACCACCAGGCCACAAGATAGGCATAACCGCAGGTGCATCCACTTCTGCTTTCCCTTCAAGCACTCCTCGCACCCTTTGGGCCTGAGTTCGACCGGACGCGCCTCTTTGACGTGATGCAACGACCTGATAAGACTTGTTAGAAGAACGTGAAGAGCGGATTGTACCCGAGAAGTAATTCTCGCGACAGAACCGGTTTCTTTACTCCCCGTTACGTCCGCTCCCACTCGAAGGGCCGGAACTCTGCGATCTTTCGATAGTCGTCGTCGTTCATCGTCCGCGCGACGATCCCGTTGCGGGACGTACTCATGGCAATCAGCGCGTCGTTGGTCATGCGCGCCCGCCCCACATCCTCGTAGCCGTACTTCTCTCCGATGAGGGCCAGCACCCGCCCGCTCGAAATCCCTCTCAAGGCGCGCAAGAAGCTTCTGTCCCGCCCGCCGACCAGCAACTCCTCCAGAACGACGGCGCTCAACCACAGGGGACGGTCCCGAGACTCCCCGCTCCGGGCGGCACGCCGGGATGAGAGTACCGAGGCGTTGCCCCGCCGCAGGACGGAGATGTAGACGGACGTGTCGAAGAGGATGCCCGGCAAGGTTACTCGGCCCCCAGACGGCCGAACGCGTCGTGGAGGTGGGGTAGATGCAGAGCGTGTGCGGCAGCCCGTGTTGCGAAAAGAGCGTGCGCTCCGCGATGTGGAAGCTCTTGAAGCATTGTGATGCTCGCACCTGCTTCTTTACGAAGCGGTGGTCCTGCTCGATTTGAACCCAACGCAAAGTGCCGCCACTTGAACGGAGACCTGGGTTGCTTCAAGAGTCTGATTCCCGGGGTGTGATGGCTGAGTTGAGGGTGGATTATAAGCTCATGGGCAATTCCTGCAACAGTGTCCCCAATTACTATTTGACGTAGTAAGTAATTTGTCGCATCCTTTGTCCTGAAGCGAACAAACTGGGGCTTTTACCCTCCTTCATGCCCACCTCAGCATCGGACGTACTATCTTTCTCATGATTGTCCGCCGTGTCCGTGGCTTCGGCCTTCACGGCTTGAATCTTCGGAGTCACGTATTATCCGCGGTCCCTCGCCCGGATTGCCCGAACGTAACGTTGACGGGTAAGCGACGCGCTAGGCCCTTTTGAAACGCCATGCCGAATCATGATGTCGCGGCCCTCCGGCAGTAGGAGCCGCGTGCGGCCGTCAGGCCCTCTCGTTCTCGTTTCGGCACAACCTGAACCAACACCAAGGAGCATCAATGTCTTCAAACTCCCCGTTCTACCGCTCGCCCAGACTGCTTTCTTACGGCGGGCTCTTCGTTATCGTCGCCTTGTTAATGTCTTCGCCCATGTTCAGCACGACTCACGGTGCCGGTGTGCAGAAAAAAACGCAGCGCGGCGACATTCTCGTCTCAACGCCGGAGGAGGGAGCGCCGAGGGGCGGCACACCTCTCTCATCTCGAAAACCTGCGGCCAAAGCCAAGGCGGTTCAATATCCCAACTTAGATATTCGCGTGACCGGGCGTGGAAAGCTCTCACAGGTCCTCGCGTCGAACGCCTCCGTCGTCGCGAAGCGGACGCAGACGCAGGTGCTGGCGATCCAGACGGAGGTCTCTCGCCTCAGGGCGAGCCTCCCCGGCGTCGATGCCAGGATGTCGCCCCTCACCGGGGCGGTCGAGGTGCTGCGCAATACGAGAGGCGCGTTGAGCGGCCCGGCCCCCGGGCTCTCCGGTGACGAGATTGTGCGCAACTTCGTCAGGGCTCAGAGCGGACTCTACGGCCTGTCGCGCGCGGACATCGCCACCCTCCGATTTCTCGGCGAGAGCGTCAGCCCCGGCAGCGGCCTACGCATGGTGCGCGTCGAACAGGTGGTCAACGAGTTGCCGGTCTTCCAGAGCGAGACCCGCTTCATCCTCGACTCCGACGGGCGCGTCTTCCGCTCCACGGGGCTCTTCATCCCCAACGCGACGGCGACGGCCCCGCCGGTCAACGCCGACGAACTCATCTCCGCGCAGGAGGCTCTGGCCGCCGCGCTGGGCACGGTGGGGATGCAGCTCGATGCTTCACGGGCGAGTCTCGCAGAGACCAACGCGAACGGCACCAGCACGAAGGTGATTGCCAACAACGAGCACGTCACAGGCGAGGTGACGAGCAAGCTGGTCTACTTCCCCGTCGCGCCCGGCATGCTCGTCGCCGCGTGGTCGCAGGTCACCTTCACGGACGGCCCCGGCGACTGGTATACGCTCGTTGACGCATCGACGGGCACGCTCCTGTGGCGCAAGAACATCCGCGCCAACGTCTCCGTGCATGACGCGCGCTTCCGCGTCTACGTTCAGGCCGACGGCACGACGCCCGCCGACAGCCCCGCCCCGCTCTCCCCGACGACCGCGACCGTCGGCTCGGGGACACAGGGCTCGGCCATCTCCCCGACCATCGTCAGCATGCACACGGCGATGGCTCTCTTCAGTAACATCAGCCAGAACGGCTGGATCGACGACTGCCCCGGCGGCGTCTGCACCGACGCCCAGACGCAGACCATCGGCAACAACGTCCACGCCTATCTCGACCGCGTCGGCGGCGCGGGCGCGGGCGGCGCCAACCAGCCCGACACCGCCGCCTCCTCCGTCATCGACGGCAACGGCAAGCCCACCGGCAACCCCGACGCCAACTCGCGCAACCGCGACTTCCTCGGCACCACGCCGCGCGACTTCCAGACCAACTACCTGCCGCCGCCGCAGGGCGGCAACCCCGAGGCGGGGCAGACCCCGACCGGCAACGGCAACAACGGCACGCTCGCCGTTGACCAGTTCCGGCGCGGCATGATTACGCAACTCTTCTACGTCACCAACTGGTACCATGACCGCCTCTTCCAGCTCGGCTTCGACGAGGCGGCGGGCAACTTCCAGCAGCTCAACTTCAGCGGTCAGGGGCTCGGCGCCGACCGCGTGCTGGCCGAAGGTCAGGACAGCTCCGACACCGACAATGCCAACTTCTCCACGCCGCCCGACGGGCAGTCGGGCCGCGCGCAGATGTTCCGCTTCATCGGCCCGACCATCGACCGCGACGCCGCGCTCGACTCGGAAATCCTGATTCACGAACTGACGCACGGCACTTCGAACCGCCTGATCGGTAACGCCTCCGGTCTCATCTGGGACCCGGGCGTCGGCATGGGCGAGGGCTGGAGCGACTACTACGCGCTCTCGCTCCTGAACAACACGAACGCCGACGACCCGAACGGCTCTTACGCGTCCGGGGCTTACGCGACCTACAAGTTCATCTTCCCGTCAATCTCGCCGGCCTACACCGACAACTACGTCTACGGCATCCGCCGCTTCCCCTACTCGACCAACAACTCGGTCAACCCTTTGACGTGGGCCGACGTGGACGACTACACGAACAACCTCTCGGGCGGCATCGCGCCCGACCCGCTGGGCAACAACTTCGGCGGCGCGCAGGAGGTACACAACACCGGCGAGGTCTGGGCGCTCACGCTCTGGGAGGTCAGAAGCCGCATCATCGCCGCCAACGCGGGCGACGTGCCGACGGGCAACCAGAAGATGCTTCAGATCGTCACCGATGCGCTGAAGCTGACGCCGCTCAACCCCTCCTACGAGGACGCGCGCGACGCGCTGATCGACGCCGACTGCGCGACGAATGCCTGCGCCAACGAGCAGTCCATCTGGGACGGCTTCGCCGACCGCGGCCTCGGCTACGGGGCGCGCTCGTCGTCGGCCTACGGCTTCGCGCCCATCACCACGCATCAGGGCATCGTCGAGTCCTTCTCGGCGCCCTATCTCGACCGGACGACCGTGACGGTTGACGACAGCCTCGGCAACAACAACGGCTCCATCGATCCCGGCGAGCCGATCAAGCTCACCGTCACGCTGACGAACCCGTGGCGCAGCACGTCGAAGAACGTGGCCTCCGCGACGGCGACCCTGACGACTTCGACCGCGGGCGTGACCATCGTGGACGGCAACTCCACCTACGGCCCCATCGCGGCGCAGGGGAGCATCGCGGGCGACACCTTCCAGTTCAACGTCCCGCTGGCCGTCACTTGCGGCCAGTCGTTGAACTTCAACGTAACGGCCACCAGCGCGCTGGGGACGCACGCCATCCCCCTCTCGTTCCGCGTCGGCGCACCGAGCGGGACGGGTGCGCCCGTCACCTACACGCGCACGCCCGCCAGCCCGCTAGCCATTGTAGACCTGGCGCCGCGCGGCACGATTGATTCGCAGACCATCACCGACGACTTCGAAATCGCCGACCTCAACGTCCGCATCGACAGCCTTCCGCACGCCTTCCCCGCCGATGTCACGTTCGGGTTCAAGGCGCCGAACGGCTACGGCGTTGACCTGGTCTCCCTCATCGGCGGCGGCGTGGCCGGCGGCGGCGACGGCGACAACATCACCAACATGGTGATTGATAATCAGGCCGTCGGCGACATGCTGCTGGCGACCAACGCACAGGCCCCGTACACGGGCAGTTGGCTGCCCATCGCCAACTCGCCGTCGTGGCCCGTCTTCGGCTTCGGCCCGCAGGAGCCCGTGGGCGAGCTGAACAAAATGAACGGGGCGAGCACGCTGGGGACGTGGCGGGTGCTGGCTTCCGACCAGGACGCGGGCATCCCCGGCACGCTCAACAGTTGGTCGCTCATCGTCACGCCGAGGGCGTTCGCCTGCACGCCGTTCAACGGCGCCACGGCCGCGGCCGGGCAACTCATCATCAGCGAGTTCCGCCTGCGCGGCCCCAACCCGAACGGCGCGGAGAACGAGTTCATCGAGATTTACAACAACTCGGGCGCCGACCACACGGTCTCCGACTCGGGCGCGGGCACGGGTTATGCCGTCGCGGCCTCGGACGGCGTGGCGCGCTGCGTCATCCCGAACGGGACGGTCATCCCGAACCGGGGCCACTACCTCTGTACCAACTCGGTCGGCTACTCGCTCTCCGGTAACGCCACCGGTAACGCGACCTACACGACCGACATCCCGGACAACGCCGGCATCGCGCTCTTCAACACGTCGGTGGCGGCCAACTTTACGCTCGCCAACCGGCTCGACGCGGTCGGCTCGACGAGTGAAGCCAACACGCTCTACAAGGAGGGCACGGGCTACTCGGCGCTGACCCCCTTCTCCATCGACTACGCCTTCCAGCGCGACCTGTGCGGCAAGGGCGGTTCAATCACCGTGCTCGGCCCGTGCCCGACCGGGGGACTTCCGAAGGACACGAACAACAACGCCTCTGACTTCTTCTTCGTCGATACCAACGGCACGTCGGCGGGGGCGGGTCAGCGGCTCGGCGCGCCGGGGCCGGAGAATCTCGCGAGCCCCATCCAACGCAACGCCTCGTTCGGCGGCCCGAACCTCGACTCCACGGTGGCGAGCGCCAGTCCGCCGAACCGGGTGAGGGATTTCACCAGTGACCCGGCGAACAACTCGACCTTCGGCACGCTCGACATCCGGAAGCGAATCATCAACAACACGGGCGCGGCCGTGACACGCCTGCGCTTCCGCATCATCGACCTGACGACCTTCCCGGCCCCCTCTGGCTTCGCAGACCTTCGCCCGAGGACTTCGACGCTGGTGGTCGTCTCCGGCATCAACGACTCGGGGACCTGCCTCGCCTCGAACGGCGTGGCGACGACG
>DASVGG010000163.1:0-26452 GCA_036379655.1 Pyrinomonadaceae bacterium | reverse complement strand
GCCGAGCACGTGCTCGGCCGCCGCCTCTCACATCACATAACACCTATTATCCGACTCCGGGTGACGCATAAAAATAAGGCGTGGGGATGAGTGGCAGTTGCCACTCATCCCCACGCCTTCGTCCGTGTGAATGAAGCCCCTCCGGGTCAGGCTTCTCACTGAAGCTTATTCGAGGTCGAACAGTAAGACTTCAGACTCTCCGTCGGCCTTTATCGTCAGCGCCTCTTCGTTGCTGACGGCGGCGCCGTCGCCAGCGGTGAGTGGGTTGCCGTTGAGCGTCACTGAACCCTTTACGACCTGAAGCCATGCGTGGCGGCCGGACGCGATTTCATGCGTGACCTCGTCACCGGCGCCGAGCAGCGCGTCGTAGACCGTCACGTTCTGGTAGAGCGTGACCGCGCCCTCCGCACCCTCGGGCGCTGCGACGAGCCGCAGCTTCCCTCGCCTCTCCTCAACGGGGAAAGCCTTCTGCTCGTAGTACGGCCGGAGCCCTTCGCGCGCGGGGCGTATCCAGATTTGCAGGAGGTGAACGGGCTCGTCGGGCGAAGGGTTCATCTCGCTGTGCGTGACGCCCGTGCCGGCGCTCATCTTCTGCACCTCGCCGGGGCGTATGACGCCCTGGCCGCCCGAAGAGTCGCGGTGTTCGAGCGCGCCCTCGATGACGTAGGTGATGATCTCCATGTCCGCGTGCGAGTGCGGGGGGAAACCCGAAGCGGGCGCGACGAAATCTTCGTTGATGACGAGGAGGTCACGGAAGCCCGTCCAGCGCGGGTCGTAATAACGGTTGAAAGAGAAAGTGTGGTTGCCGTCGAGCCAGGGCGCGCGCGTCTTCCCGCGCTCCCCCGCAGGTCTCACTGTGATCATCGCTTCAATTCCCTCCTCCGGCCTCCGCCGGTTCGCCTTGTTAGTTCAGAGATGTTAAGGCCGGGGCGAACGACATCTCCGTCCGCCCCGGCGCAGTATGTCTTCCGCTTTGATTCTTACTTCCCGGCCGTCTTCGGTTCGGGACGCATCGCTTCGAGTTGCAGCGTTATCCTGACCTCGTTGCCCACGTCGAGCCCGCCGCCCGCGAAGGCGTTGCCGTAGTTGATGCCGAAGTCGCGACGGTTAATCTTCGTCTCCGCCTCGACGCCGAAGCGCGTGTTACCCCAGGGGTCTTTGACCGCGCCCGCGAGGTGGAAGGAGAGCTGCACGGGCTTCGTCACGCCCTTGATGGTCAGGTCGCCGTGGAGGACGTACGCGTCCTTACCTTTGCGCTCGACGCGCGTGCTCTTGAAGGTCAGCGTGGGGTACTTCTCCACCTCGAAGAAGTCCGCCGTGCGCAGGTGCTTGTCGCGCGGCGCGACGCCCGTGTCGATGGACTCGACCTTCGCGGTGAACTCGACCGAAGACTTCGTCACGTCCTTGTCGTCGTAGTGGACGGTGCCCTCGAAGTCCTTGAAGCGGCCCTCGACCCAGTTGATCTCAAGGTGACGGACGGCGAAGCCGATGACGCTGTGCGCCGGGTCGATCTTGTAATCGCCCGCTGGGATGGGCGCGTAAGCGACTTTAGCCTGGCTCGACTGGACGCCGGCCTCGACGACCGCGCCCGGGCCGACGGCGAAGGTCACTGCCGCGAGCGCGGCCAGCGCCGCCGCGACGAATGCGTTCCTGATTCTCTTCATCATTCTTCTCCTGTGAATCTTGATCACCATTAACGCGCGGGCCTTTGCCCACGCCTACAGCGTTATAACTTACCTTGTTACAACGACCATCCGGCCAAAAAATTTAAGCCTAATCGCCGCGCAACGCTTCTAACAGCTTGTTGAGCGTCCTCAACTGCTTCTCGCCGAGGTGGCCGGCTAAGCGGCGGTGGCTCTCAAGGACGGGCTCGTCCAGTTCCGCGAGGAGCCGCAAGCCCTCGTCCGTGATACGCGTGATGACCTGGCGGCGGTTGTGCGCCGGGCGCTCGCGCGAGATGAGGCCGCGTGCTTCGAGGCGGTCGAGGAGACGCGTCACGTCGGGCACGGTCGTCACCATCCGCTCGCCGATCTCGCGGCACGAGAGCCCCTCCGGCCCCGCGCCGCGCAGAATTCTCAAAGCGTTGTACTGCGTCCCCGTCAGGTCCGCGCGCTTGAAGACTTCGGCCGCGCGCGTGCCCAGGTATTCGTTCGTCCGCGCGAGGTTGAGGATGACCTCTTCCTCAAGGCTCCCGAAGGGCTTCGTCTGCTTCAACTCCTTTTGCAGTCTGCTCGTCACGTCAGAGAGTATACTTGTCATAACGACTATTGTCAAGACGTTATTGCCGCGCTCCCCGAACCTCTATATTGTCGCCGTCCTTCAGACCGGCGGGCGCGTTTCGATTCGAGGTTTGGGGACTTGCTTTGCGGTGGGGGCTTAGTTGGGCTTGCGCGACTTCACGCGTCGCGTGCGGAGGGCTTCCTGCATCTGCTCTTCAAAGAAGTCACGGAGCGATGCGTCCAGCTCGAAACACTTCTTCAGGTCCCGCGCCGCCGCCGCGTCCTTCTTCAACGCCAGCAGGGCCAACCCTCTGTAGCCGTACGCCTCGGCGTACTCCGGGTTGAGGGCGACGGCCTTGTCGAAGTCCGCCACGGCGCGGGCGTAGTCGCCCTGCGAGAAGCGGACGTAGCCCCGGCCGTGGTAGCCGGTGGCGGCGTCCGGGTTCATCTCCAGTGCCTTGTCAAAGTCGGCGAGGGCGCCGGTATAGTCGCCCTTGCCCGCGCGCGCGTAGCCACGGTTCGAGTGATAGTAGAAGGGCGGCGTCTGGCTGAGCGTGAGGGCCTTATCCATGTCGGCGACGGCCGCGTCGTACTCCTCCATGTGCATGCGCGCGTAGCCGCGTCCGGCGTAGGCGCCGGCGGACTTGGGGTCGAGGGACAGCGCCTTTTCGTGATCCGCGAGGGCCGCGTCGAGTTCCCCGAGCGCCGTGCGCGCGTAGCCGCGTCCGTTGTACGCCTCGACGAATTTCGGGTCGAGCGAGAGGGCTTTGTCGAAGTCGGCGACAGCCTTGGCGGGCTCGCCCAGATCGGAGAGCGCGAGGCCGCGATTGGTGTAAGCGTGTGCGTTCTTCGGGTCGAGTTCAATCGACTTCTCGTAATCGGCCAGAGCCTCCTCTTGACGCCCCACCTCCGCCAGCACGCGGCCCCGGTTGTTGTAGGCGTAGGCGAAGTTGGGGTCGAGCGCGATTGCCTTGTCCAGGTCGGCGTAGGCTGCTTCGTATTCACGCTTCCTGATGCGCAGGAAGCCACGGCTGTTGTAAGCATTGGGCTTGTCCGGGGCGAGGTCGATCGCCTTACTGTAATCAGCCTCGGCTGCCGCCACCTCGCCGCGCGCGGAGTAAACGCGACCACGGTTGACGTAGCCCCTGACATTCTCGGGGTCGATGCCTAGTGCCTTGTTGTAGTCGGCGAGGGCCGCGTCCAGCTCGTCCTTCTTCTCGTGCTCTACCCCGCTGGCGACGTAGCTTTCGGACTCACCCCACATCGCGACCATCTTCGCGGTCGCGTCGGGGAGCACGGACCTGACTCTCACCTCCGTGCCTTCCACGGAGACGGCCACTGACTTGAGCAACTCCGCGCCCGCCTTATCGCGCGAGGACTTCGGCTGTGAGAAGACCATCAGCGTCTTTAACGCGTTAACGATGTCGCCCAGCGCCTTCGCCTGCTCGGCGCTGCCGGCGACGCACGCGACGGTGACGGCCACTCCGGCGGGCGCCAGTTCGACCGCCGTGGAGAACACCTTAACGTTGGCGAGCATCTTGACGAACTCGTTCTCCGGCACCTTTCCGGGTGGGAGCAAGTCCGCTGTGAGACCGGGCGTCGAGAGTCCGGCCATAGCGAAGAACGCGTCGCGGTTACGCGTCGCGGCGGCGGCCAACTCCGTGCTTATCTTCTTCCCCCTGCCATCGCGCGCGTCCACGGCCGCGCGCACGCTCGGGGGGGTGCCGTAGGCGAGCGTGTCTACGTCCAGCGCGGCGAATGCGAGCCCCTCGTCGCCAAGCGTCAACAGCGTCAGTTTTTCGACGGCCCTCTTCTCCTCCGCAGTCAGACTGAGTACGTAGAGTGTGCTCGACCCGTGGCGCGACTCCTTGACCTTGCCCGGCCCCTTCCCTCGCATGGCGGCCAGCCACCGCTCTTGAGCGACGCCACGCACGAGGCTCACTTGGGTATAGCCTTCCTGAACCTTGCCGCCCGCGACTTCCGCGAGGCGTACGCCGGTCACGACGCGGCCGACCGCGCGGAGGTCGAACCCCGTCACAGCCGCCACGTCTCCCACATCCTTGAAGGCTTGCTCGCGCACCTCACGCTGATCGGCGAGGATGCGCGGGACAACCTCGTCGAACACGCGCCTGTAATCGACGATACGCAGCAGGTCGGACTCGGGCAGCGACTCAGCGAGTGCGGCCTCCGTTTGAGCGGCGGCCTGACTGCCGCGCGCGTGGGCGGACAGCGACGCACACAGGACGGGCGTGACTTGGGGTGTAAGGCAAAGGAGCGAGAGTAGGCCGGCCGTCGTGAGGCGGCGCGGCAGAAGCATTTTCATAAGTACCTCCGCCGACTTCCTAAGGGCGGCTCATCTTATGACGGAAGGGCCGCTTTCTCAAGCTTTTTCCTCGACCCGGCACGTTCGACTTCGCCTCGAAAACTTATCTTATCGCCTCATAAATATAATCAGCTTGATTTTATACTGTCGGTTAATTAGCATGAGATTTCTCTACCCTTAGTACCAGACCCCCTGTTCGCCGCACACGCGGCGGGGAGCGCGCTGCCCGTTCCCCTTTCGAGAGACGATGCCCGGCGACACACTCAACGCGACCGTTTCGCCCGAGGCGCCCTACGACGAGATGTTCGGCGCCGACGGCCAGTGCCGCGCGCAGTACCAGGCGCTCTATAAACGCCTGGACGAGATACCGCGCGAAGAGTTGAACCGGCGCCAGCACGCCGCCGACCTCTCATTCCTGCATCAGGGAATCACCTTCACCGTCTACGGCCGCGAGGAAGGGACGGAGCGCATCTTCCCTTACGACCTTTTGCCGCGCATTATCACCGGCCCGGAGTGGGAGACGCTGGAGCGCGGACTGACGCAGCGCATCACCGCCCTCAACCTCTTCTTAAAAGACATCTATCACGACGGCCGGATTTTGAAGGAAGGCGTCGTCCCGGCCGAACTGGTCTACACCTGCCGCCACTTCCGCCGCGAGATGCGCGGCGTGAGCGTGCCGCGCGACATATACATCTCGGTCGTCGGCACAGACCTCGTCCGCCTGCGCGACGGCCGCTTCGTCGTGCTGGAAGACAACCTGCGTGTGCCGAGCGGGGTCTCTTACATGCTCGCCAACCGACAGGTGATGAAGCGCGTCTTCCCACGCCTGTTCGGCAACTACGGCGTGCGGCCCATCGACCATTACGGCACGGCGCTGCTCTCGACGCTGCGCGCGCTCGCGCCATCGAGCCGCCCCGACCCGACCATCGTCCTGCTCACGCCCGGCGTCTATAACTCCGCGTACTACGAGCACGCCTTCCTCGCGCGGCAGATGGGGATTGAACTAGTCGAGGGGCGCGACCTGCTCGTGCACGACAACGTCGTCTACATGCGCACGACCGCTGGCCCGCGCCGCGTCGATGTCATCTACCGCCGCATCGACGACGACTTCATCGACCCGCTCGCCTTCCGCGCCGACTCGGCGCTCGGCGTGGCCGGGCTCTTCAACGCCTACCGCGCCGGCAGCGTCGCGCTCGCCAACGCCGTCGGCACGGGCGTGGCCGACGACAAGGCCGTCTATGCCTACGTGCCCGCCATCATTCGTTACTATTTGAGCGAGGAGCCGGTCATCGACAACGTCGAGACCTATCTGCTTACGGACGACACGCAACGCCGTTACGTCGTCGAGAATCTTGATAAGCTGGTCGTCAAGGCCGTCGGCGAGTCGGGCGGCTACGGCATGCTCATCGGGACGCACAGCACCGCCGCCGAGCGCGAAGAGTTTCGCCGCCGCATCGAGGCCGCGCCGCGCAACTACATCGCGCAGCCCGTCCTCTCGCTCTCGCAGGCGCCCTGCCTCATCGACGGCAGGGTCGAGGCGCGACACGTTGACCTCCGCCCGTACATCCTCTACGGCGAACAGGTCACCATCGTCCCCGGCGGCCTCACGCGCGTCGCGCTGCGCCGAGGCTCCCTCGTCGTCAACTCTTCGCAGGGCGGCGGCAGTAAGGACACGTGGGTTCTCAACGAGTAATACCTGATGCTTTCCAGAGTCGCGGACAGTCTCTACTGGACGAGCCGTTATCTTGAGCGGGCCGAACACACGGCGCGTTTGATAGACATCGGTTTGAACCTGATGCTCGACCAATCGACGGCGGCGGTCGAGCGGCGTTGGGGTCGTCTGCTCGACAGCGTGCACGCGCCGCCGAGGCTGACGGCTTCGAGCGACGCTTATCACATCACCGAGGCGATGACGTTCGACATTTCGAACGAGACCTCCATCGTCGCCTGCATCGCCGCCGCGCGCGAGAACCTGCGGCAGGTGCGCGAGCAGATCAGCTCAGAGATGTGGGAGCAGCTCAACCGCTTCTTCCTGCAAGTGAAGGAGACGCGGCTCGACGACATCTGGAACGTCACCACGCACGAGTTCTTCCGCTCGGTGAAGGAGGGCGCGCACCTCTTCCACGGCATCACCGACGCGACGATGAACCACGGCGAGGGCTGGCAGTTCATCCAGGTCGGCCGCTACATCGAGCGCGCGGCGGCCACCGCGACGCTGCTCGACGTGTACACCAACGACCTGCTGATGCGGAACGACTCGGACGCGCCGCAGCGCAACTACCTCGACTGGGTCGGCCTGCTCAAGGCGTGTACGGCCTTCGAGGCGTACTGCAAAGTCTACACGGCCGACCTGCGCCCCGAGCGCGTCGTCGAGTTTCTGCTCTTGAACCCGGAATGCCCGCGCTCCGTGCGCTTCGCCGCCGATTCGGTGCAGGCGGCCTTCCAGGCCATCGCCGACGCGACGGGCACGCGCAAGTCGGGCCGCGTCAACCGGCTCGCCGGGCGGCTGCGCGCCACGCTCGGCTTCGGACAGATAGACGAGATTCTTGAGACGGGCCTGCGCGCCTATCTCAACGACGTGCGCCGCCAGTGCGCGCAGATTCACGAAGCCGTCTTGCAGACCTACGTCGCGTACCAGGTCGAGTCCGCGCTCACGTCCTCAGTACAAATTTCAAGGGGTTAAGTTCTACCGAAGCTCATGCATCTCTCCATCAACCACGTCACGAAGTTCCGTTACAGCGCCCCCATCACCGAGAGCATTATGGAGTTGCGGATGCAGCCGCTCACCGAAGGCCCGCAGCGTTGCCTGAAGTTCGACGTTAACCTCAAGCCCTCGGCGCGCGTCACCGCTTACCACGACCACCTCGGCAACGCCGTGCACCACTTCGACATCCCGGGCCGCCACACGCAGCTCGTCATCAACGCGAAGTCCGTCATCGAATCGCTCCCGCGCGACGAGCCGCCACCGTCGCTCGCGCCCGAAGCATGGGACGCGCTCGACACGCTCGTGGACGGCGGCGACTACTGGGACATGCTCATGCCGAGCAACTTCGCGCGGCAGACCGTGACGCTTCTCGACTTCGCGAGCGAACTCGACTTGAAACGGCGCGACGACCCTCTGACCGTGCTGCGCGAGTTGAACGCGGCCATCTACAACGCCTTCGACTACGTTCCGCAGAGCACCAGCGCCGACTCGCCGATTGACGTGGCGCTTGGCGCGCGCAAGGGCGTCTGCCAGGACTACTCGCACATCATGATCGCGCTCGCGCGGCACCTGCGCGTGCCGTGCCGCTACGTGAGCGGCTACCTCTTCCACCGCGTCGAGTACAACGACCGCTCCGCGCAGGACGCCACGCATGCGTGGGTCGAGGCGCTGCTGCCCGAGTTGGGATGGGTCGGCTTCGACCCCACCAACAACCTGCTCGCGGGTCAGCGCCACATCCGCGTCGCCGTCGGCCGCGACTACTCGGACGTGCCCCCGACGCGCGGCGTCTTCAAAGGCGCGGCCGAGAGCGAGCTGTCCGTCGCCGTGCAGGTCAAACCGGCCGAAGAGCCCGACTCCGAAGAGGCGCTCCGACTCATCGCCGCGCTCACACGTCCGCCCGAGTCCGAGCAGTCCGCGCAACAACAGCAGCAACAGCAACAGTGACGCCCAAGGCATCACTTTGGACACCGGCCACCTGAAGCTTCTGAGGCCGTCGCCTGCTCCAACTCGCGCGTGAGCTTGACGGCAGTCCTTTACTCTTCGAAGCCTCCGACGCCGCGCGCCGTGCTGCCTGCGAGATACATCACTGCGCGGCCTTTGGCCTCGTCGGCGCGCTCGGGCTCGACGAAGAAGCGACCGTGGAGGCTTATCTGCACCAGACGCTCGCCGGCCTCGTCTCCGCCTGCCAGCGCCTTCTGCCGCTCGGCCAGACGCGCGCGCGGCAGATTCTCTCAAACCTCAAAACGACGATTGTCAACGTCGTAAATTCAAGCGCCGAAGACTACGACGAGGTCAACTGCTTCACCCCGCTGCTCGACCTCGGCTCGATGCGCCACACGACTCTGACGACGCGGCTCTTCATCAGTTGAGATGGCTTCGCCCTCCGCAGACGTGTTGTTTGACGAAGGCGCGGTCGTCGCGTCAGGCGCCGCCTCCGACACGCACGCAGTCACAACGCGCGCGCGCGGCCTGCGAGCAGAGGCCGCCGCTTCAGGTCGTGCGTTCGTTCCTATCAGGTCGAGCCGCCGCGCTCGCGCACATGCACAACCTTTCGGGCGGCGTACTCGGCGGCGACCTGCTTGAGCTATCCGTCGAAGTCGGCAACGGCGCCTGCGCGCAGTTGGCTTCGACCGGCGCCACGCGACTCTATCGCTGCCGCCCCGACGCACCCGCATTGAACTCTTCCAATTATTTGAAGTTAATCCACCTGCCCTCACACTGATTTTATCTTTAACGGAACACGTCCAGACATGCGCGCGTATGCCTTGACAATCTAGGTGTCGGGGCCTACTATGCCTTGACTTTCTAGGCATGCGCGGCCGCGCAGAAGGGTTAATTCACGTGACACAGAAGAAAGCGGATTTGCTACAGGGCACGCTCGACATGCTCATCCTGAAGGCGCTGAGCCTGGGTGCGCTGCACGGATACGGCATCATTCAGCGCATCCGGCAGACCTCGGGCGAGATGCTCAACGTCGAGCAGGGCTCGCTCTACCCGGCGCTCTATCGCATCGAGCAGAAGGGCTGGGTCTCTTCGAAGTGGGAGACGAACGAGACGGGGCGTCGCGCCAAGTTCTACGCGCTCACGAGGGCCGGGCGTAAGCAGTTGGAGGAGGAAGAGGCGAGTTGGGACCGCCTCGTTCTCGCCATCACGAAGGTGCGACAGGCCACTTAAGGGGCTCGGACGGCGATGCGTTTATTCAACCTTCTACTGGCGCGTTTGCGCGCGCTCTTCGGGCGCGAGACGGTCATCAGCGACATCGACGAGGAGCTGCGTTTTCACGTCGAGATGGAGACCGAGCAGAACCTCGCGCGTGGGATGTCGCCGGACGAGGCGCGCCGCGCCGCGCGGATGAGCTTCGGCAACTTCGACAGCATCAGGGACACGGCATACACGGTTCGCGGGGGTGGTTTGATGGAGACTTTCTTACAGGACGTTCGTTACGGCGTGCGCGTGCTCGCCAAGAACAAGGGCTTCACGGCGGTGGCGGTGCTTACGCTCGCCCTCGGGATCGGTGCCAACACGGCCATCTTCTCGGTCGTCAACGACCTGCTGCTGCGCCCGCTCCCCTACAACGACGCCGAACGCGTCGTGTTGCTGTGGGAGGTCACGCCGTCGGGTCGGCACATGAACAACACCTCGCGCGCGAACTTCCGCGCGTGGCGCGAGCAGGGCGCGAGCTTCGACGGGATGGCGGCCTTCACGGACCAGCGTTTGAACCTGACCGGCATCGGCGAACCTGAAGAGGTCGCGGTCCAGTTGGCGACGCCCGAGTTGTTCAAAGTGCTCGGGGTTGAGCCGCTCATGGGCCGCACATTGGTCGAGGAGGACGGGCGGCCCGGCGCGTACGGCGTCGTGCTGAGCTACGGCTTCTGGAAGCGCCGCTTCGGCGGCGACCCCGGCCTCGTCGGCAAGCCCATCACGCTCAACGGCGAGCCCAGCGTCGTCGTCGGCATCATGCCGCCGAGCTTCCACTGGCACATCAAGCAGCGTTCGGGGACGGGCAAGCCGGCGGAGGTGTGGGGCATTCTCTCGATGCCGCCGCCGGGCGACCCCGCGAGCGCGACGGAGCGCGGGCGCTTCCTTTCGGTGGTCGGGCGTCTGAAGCGCGGCGTCACTTTCGAGCAGGCCGAGGCGGAGTTGAAGACCATCCACACGCGGCTCGCGGCCGACTCCAGCTTTAACAAGAACTACACGGCGGAGGTCATCCCCGTGCGCGAGCAGTTCGTCGGGAACATTCGTCCGGCGCTGTGGGTTCTGTTGGGAGCCGTCGGGCTCGTGCTTCTCATCGCGTGCGCCAACGTGGCGAACCTGCTGCTCTCGCGCGTCGCCGCGCGTGAGAAGGAGATTGCGCTGCGGACGGCGTTGGGCGCGCGGCGGATGCGTGTCATCAGGCAACTGCTGACGGAGAGTCTGCTGCTCTCGCTGCTCGGGAGCGCGCTTGGGCTGCTCGTGGCGTGGTGGGGCATCAGCGGTCTCGTCGCCATTAGCCCGCGCGACCTCGTCAGTCTTCAGAACGTCGGCATCAACACGACGGTGCTGGCGTGGACGCTCGGCGTCACGCTGCTGACGAGCATCCTCTTCGGCATCGTGCCGGCGTTTGAGGCGACGCGTCTTAATTTGAACGACGCGCTCAAGGAGGGCGGTAAGGGCGCGGACGCGCAGGGGTCGCGCAGCCGTCGCCTGCGCGGCGCGCTCGTCGTCGGCGAGGTCGCGCTCGCGTTGATGCTGCTCGTCGGCGCGGGGCTCCTCGTCAAGAGCTTCGCGCAGCTACGCAAGATCGACACGGGGTTCCAGACCGAGAACATCCTGACGATGGTCCTGCGTCTGCCGGCCTCGAAGTACAAGGACGACCCGCAGTTCGTCGCCTTCTTCCGCCAGGCGTTGGAGCGCGTGCGCGCGACGCCGGGCGTGAGTTCAGCCGGCATCGTCAACTTCCTGCCGCTCTACGGCGGCCTCGGCTCGGCGACGAGTTTCTACATCGAGGGCAAGCCCGAGCCGCCGCGCGGCACGGGGCCGAGCACGAACGTGCGCGTGGCCGACTCCGGCTACTTCAAGACGATGGGCATCCCTTTGAAGCAGGGGCGCAACTTCACGGACGTGGAGGATGCGGAGGTTCGCAACGTCGTCATGGTCAGCGAGTCGTTCGCGAAGCGGTTCTTACCCGGCGAAGAGGCGCTCGGCAAGCGCATCAAGGTCTTCATGGCCGAAAAACCGGAGTGGACCGAGATTGTCGGCATCGTCGGCGACGTGAGGTACGACAACCTGACGGCGGAGGCCGAGCCGTTCGTCTACTACCCGCACCCGGGGCTGACCTACGAGTTCATGACACTTGTCGTCGGCACCTCGGGCGACCCGGCCGAGATGGCACCGGCCATCCGGCGCGAGATTGCCGCCATCGACCCGGACCAGCCCGTCTCGGACGTGCGGACGATGACGCAGGTGATGGCCGACACGGTCGCGCGGGCGCGCTTCAACACGCTGCTGCTTGGCATCTTCGCGGGTTTGGCGACGCTGCTGGCGGCGGTCGGCATCTTCGGCGTGATGAGCTACTCGGTGCAGTTGAGGACGCGAGAGATAGGGCTGCGCATGGCGCTCGGCGCGCAGCCGGGACGCGTGTTGATGCTGGTGTTGAAGCAGGGTCTGATGCTGACGCTCATCGGCATCGGCGTGGGGCTGGCCGGGGCGCTGGCGCTCTCGCGCGTGATGTCGGGGCTGCTCTACGGCGTGGGCACCACCGACCCGACGACCTTCGCGGCCATCGTCGTCGTGCTCGCTGTAGTGTCGCTCGTCGCCTGCTACATCCCTGCGCGACGCGCGACGCGCGTTGACCCGCTCATCGCGTTGAAGTACGAGTAAAGAGCGTTATTGAGTCAGACTCAAACGAATCAGCCGCAAGCGTTCTATTCGTACCGCAGAGCAATTAACGGGTCTACCTTCGCGGCGCGGCGCGCGGGGATGTAACTGGCGAGGAGCGCGACGGCGATGAGGATGAGAGAGATGACGATGAGCGTCGCGGGGTCCGTGGCGCTGACGTTGAAGAGAAGGCTCGACATCAGTCGCGTCAGCAGGAGCGCCCCCACAAGGCCGAGCGCGACGCCGATGGTGACGAGTTTCAACCCCTGCCCGACGGCCAGTTTCAGCACGTCGCGCTTCTGCGCGCCGAGCGCCATGCGGATACCGATCTCGCGCGTGCGCTGCGCCATCGAGTAGCTCATCACGCCATAGATGCCGACCGCCGCCAGCACCAGCGCCACGCCCGCGAAGATGCCGAGCAGCAACGTCGTGAAGCGCTGGCGCGCGATGGACTCGGAGAGCACGCTCTCCATCGTGTTGACGTTCGAGACCGGCTGGTCCTTATCGACCTCCCAAACGGTCTTACGCACCGTGCCCGCGAGCGCCACCGGGTCGCCCTCCGTCTTGACGACGAGATAGCGCGGCGCGAAGAAGCCTGCCTGCTCATAAGTAAGATACGCCTGCGGCTTCGTCTCGCCCGCCAGCTCGACCTGCTTCACGTCGTTGACCACGCCGACGATTTGACACCAGTCTTCGGCCGACTCCGGAACGCCCGGCGCGATGCGCTTGCCCACGGCGCTCTCGCCCGGCCAGAATTTGCGGGCCACGGTTTCGCCGATGACAAGAACGCACGGCGAGTCAACCCTATCCCTTCCCTCTTCGAACACGCGCCCCTCAAGGACGTTGATGCCCATCGTGCCGAAGTAGTGCGGGCTGACGACTCGCGTCATAAGGATGGGCAGCTTGCCCTGGCCGGGCACGGGCACGGGCTGACCCTCGATGGTGACGCCGATGGAGTCGCCCTGCCTGACGAGCGGTATCCAGTTGGTGACGCTGGCCGAGCGGACGCCGGGCAGCGACTCGACGCGGCGAATCATGTCCGTATAGAAGGCCGTGCGCCGCGCGTGGTCGGGGTACTTCTGTTGCGGGAGCACGACGCCCATGGTCAGGAGCTTGTCCGTGCGGAAGCCCGGGTCAACGCCGCGCAGACGCAGGAAGCTGTTGATCAGAAGCCCCGCGCCGATGAGCAGCACGAGCGAGATGGCGACCTCCGCGATGACGAGCAGCCCACGCACAAGGTTGCCGCCGCGCGCCGAGGCCGCGTCGCGCCCACCCTCCTTCAAAGTCTCGTTGAGGTTGAATCGCGAAGCCTGCAAGGCCGGAGCCAGCCCGAAGATGAGACCCGTGAGCAGAGTCACCAGCAACGTGAAGCCGAGCACGCGCGCGTCAACCGCGATAGCCTTGACCTGCGAAATGTTCTCGGGGATGAAACTCTTCAGAAGCGTCACGCCCCACACCGATAACAACAGTCCAAACACGCCGCCGAGCGCCGCGAGCAGAACGCTCTCGGTCAGGAATTGACGCACGAGGCGCATGCGGCTCGCGCCGAGCGCGGTCCGCAGGGCGATCTCCTTCTGCCGCACGGCCGAGCGCGCGAGCAGGAGGTTTGCAACGTTCGCGCACGCTACGAGCAGCACGAACCCGACCGCCCCCAACAGCACGAACAGCGCCGGACGGATGTCTCCGATCAGGTGTTCGTGCAGGGGCACGACTGACGCGCCGAGGTCCGTGTTCTGCTCGGGGTACTGCTGCTGCAAGCGCGCGGCGATGGTGCTCATCTCCGCGCGCGCCTGTTCAAGCGTCACGTTCGGCTTCATCCGCGCCACGACCTCAAGATAGTGTCGGCCGCGGTTGGCCTCCTCCTGCTGCGTGAAGGCGATGGGCACCCACAGGTCCGCATCGCGGTCGGGGAAGTGGAAGCCCACGGGCATCACGCCGACGACCGTGTGTGCCTCGCCGTTGAGCGTGAGCGTCTTGCCGACAATTCCCACGTCCGAGCCGAACCTGCGCTGCCATAACGCGTGGCTGAGCAGAACGACCTTGTTCGCGCCGGGCCGGTCCTCTTCGGCGGCGAACGTGCGTCCGTGCAGCGGCGCGACTCCGAGCAACTCGTACAGGTTCGCGTTGACGCGCTTGCCGTTGATGCGCTCGGGGTCGCCCGCGCCCGTCAGGTTGAAGCTCTGGTCGGCCATCGCCGCCATGCCCTCGAAGACCTGATTCTGCTCGCGCCAGTCGTGGTAATTGGCCGCCGCTGGCGTGTCGTTGGGAAAGCCGTGCTTCGCGTCGTCCTCCCAGACCATCACTAGCCGCTCCGGCTCTTTGTAAGGCAGAGGCCGCAGCAGCACCGTGTTGACGACACTGAAGATCGCGCTGTTGGCGCCGATGCCCAATGCGAGGGCGACGACCGCGACGGTCGTGAAGCCCTTGTTCTTCCAGAGCATCCGCGCGCCGTAACGCAGGTCGTGCTTCAAGTCTCCCAACATTCCAAATCTCCTCGGCGTGCCCGGCACGATTGGCTCAACTCGCACGGGGCGCTCGACTCGGCTCAAGCCCTGCGCGAGCAGGTCACTCTCGGTCAACTCCTGAAGGGCGGCGCGGCGCGCCTCCTCTTCCGTCGCGCCGCTTCGCACCGCTTGTTCGTAACGGTCTTCGAGGTGCTGCGACAGCTCCTCCACGATCTCCGTCTCGCGCGTCGGACTGAGTCTCAGGCCCGCGAGGCGGCGTCTGACTTCGTCCCTCCAGTCAGGCATTTTCCAATCCCGTGATGCGGCCGATGGCCTCGACGAACTCGCGCCAGGTGTTGCGCTGCGCGGCGAGGACTTTCTTCCCTTCGGCCGTCAACTTGTAGTAGCGACGGCGGCGCTGCCCTGCCTGCTCGACCCAACGGCCATGTATCCAACCGCGCCCCTCAAGGCGATAGAGCAGCGGGTAGAGCGACGCGACGTTGAAGCGGAGGATGCCGCCCGAGCGTTGCTCGATGAGGTTGCCGATGTCGTAGCCGTGGCGCGGCTGGTGCTCGACGAGCGAGAGGATGAGCAACTCCGCGCTCCCCTTCTTCAACTCGCGCGCGAGAATGTCTGAGCCGATATATGCCATAGCAATATATTACTGAGCAGCATACGGCCCGTCAACGGAATGTTTAAATGGACATTCTACGGAATACGGAATGCGGATTTCGGATTGCGGATTAAAAATGAAAGCGGATTGATGAGAGCGTTGCTGTCATCAATCCGCAATCCGAAATCCGCATTCCGCAATCACGCTCAGCGTGCGGCGAGTATCTTGCGGAGTTTGGTCCGGGCCTTGTGGAGTTGCGACTTGGAGGTGCCGACGGCGCAGCCGAGGATGCGCGCGACCTCTTCGTGCTCGTACCCTTCAACGTCGTGGAGGATGAAGGCCGCGCGGTAGCCGGGCGGCAGTTGCGCGATGGCGTTCTCCAGCGTGATGCGGTCGATCAACTGCGAAGCCTTCGGCGAGGTCGGGCGGACGGACTCGTGCGGCTGTAGGTCTTCGTCTCCGAGCGCGTCCTCGCGCCGCGACTTGTTCTTGCGGAAGCGCATCAAGATCTGGTTGACGGTCAGGCGGTGCAGCCACGTCGTGAAGCTGGCCTCGCCGCGAAAGCCGCCGATCTTGCGGAAGAGGAGGACGAAGACCTCCTGCGTCACGTCCTCGGCCTCCGCCACGTCCTGCGTCATGCGCAGACTGAGTCCGTAGACGAGCCGCCGGTGAAGCCGGAACAGCTCCTCGAACGCCTGCACGTCGCCACCGGCCGCCCTCTGCGCCAGCGCGTAATCGGAGGCGCGCGCGGGCGTCACCTCGCGCGGCGCGGCGAGTGTGTGTACCTGTCTGTTGTCCAAGACTGCTTCAGGAGTCATCGTTGCCCCTCGGTTGAGAGTGTTCGTATGCGGCGTCTCACTGCTGGCCGAAACGTTGTCTGTATTCCAGCGACGTGATGAACGCCTTGACCAATTCGGCGTTGACGTAATCGCCGCCGAAGCTGTTGAGCTTGCCCAGCCAGAAGTTGTACCCGGTAAAGTCCGCGTCCGGCGTGTCGTTCGGATTCCTTCTCAGGTAACCGAAATATTCCATCAGCACGAACGCGCGGTTGAACTGAGCAGACGCGAAGTCCGCGTCCTCCGCCACCGCGCGCAAGACCTGCGCGCGCGTCTTCGTCCCGGCCGCGAGTTCGGAGACGAGTTGGTTGCGTTCCATCGTCGAGAGCGCGCCGCCCGCGTTCGCGTTGAGTGCGTCAACGAACTGCGCCGCCGTCAGCGACGCCGGGTAGGTCGTGCTGAACGCGGAGCGCGAGACGAACTCGTCGAAGTATCCGACCTTGTTCGACTCCAACCGCGACTCCCAACTCGCGGCCCCGACGACGACGTTCTGCCCGATGCGCTTCACGTCCGGTTCAAACTCGCCGACCGTGTAGGCGCCCGCCGACAGTTGCAGCGTCGGCGCGGCGGCCGTGGCATTCGTCGTTATCTGAAGCGTCCAACCGCTGTTAATCGCGCCCGTCCCGCCCGCGAAAGTGTCCACGGCGTAGAGCTTCCAGGTGCCGTTCGGGTCGGAGCCCGCGAAGACGGTCGCCAGCGTCGAAGCGGCCACGGGCGCGGGCTCCCTGTATGGCGGCGCGGGCGCGCCGACCGACGCGGGGAAGTGTATGCTGTCGCCGTTGACGCTGGTCGGTCTGTACGAGCCGGCCGTGATGGGTCCGCCATTGTGGATACCCGAAGCGGCCGCGTCGTCGAAGGTGTAAGTGACGTTCGAGACGGCGACGGTGCCGCCCACGTCCGACTGAAGCACGATGTTCTGCCCGCCGGGGCCGACCAGGAGCAGACCGAGGTCGTCGGGCCACGTGTGCGTCAGGCCGTTGATGGTGACGTTCACGTCCGTGACGATGCCAGTCATCCCCGAGACGTTGACGGTCGATGGATACGTGTAGCCGTTGCCGACGCCGCCGTCCGCGTCCGCGATCTGGATGGCCGCAACGTTCGAGAAGGTAGACGTGGCCGCGCCGTGCGCGACGGGCGGCGTGCGCCAGAGGCCGGCGGCGGCGAAAAGCGCCGCGATGGAGAGCACGAAGGCTCTACGGCGTAGAGCGCGTTTCTGGTTGCGGGGAGGCGTCGTGTGTCTGTGCATCGGCTTACACGTGCGTCACGCGGAGCACTGGCTGTTGTTGCCGATGGCGATGGTCTTGAACGCCTGGAGCTGGCCGTCCTTGTAGCGCGACTCGAAGGTGAAGGCGTCGATGGACGACGAACTGAAGACCGTGTCGTTGGTGTTGTTCGTCGTGCGCAACGAACGCGCGTTGTAGAGCGGGTGCTTACGGTAGACGAAGTCGGAGACGCGGTCGGCGAAGGCGAACTGGCTCGTCACGAAGGAGATCGTGCCGACGCGGATGGTGAAGTGGATGTGCGTCGTACGCGAAGAGTACCAGCCGGGGAAGACCGAGTCGAAGAAGACGCGCCCCTCGGAGTCGGTCGCCTGCACGCCACGGCAGAAGTTCTGCGCGGAGACGTTCGCGCCGTTGGTGCAGACCTGACTGGTCGTCGCGGAGTAGACGCCCGAGGCGTTCGTGTGCCACACGTCAACGGTCGCGTTCGTCACGGGCGAGCAGTCGGCGGCGTTGACGACGCGGAAGCCGAGCCGCATCGGGAGCCCCGTCACGCCGCTCTTGATGTCGCGCCGCACGATGGCGCCCGAAGCCACGTAGCAGGGGCCCAGCGTCAACCCGCACGTCAGGTTGCACGTCTCGGGTGACGCGAAGGCGAGCATGGCCGGGGCCGCGCGCTCGAACTCTTCGTACATCGCGGGCAGAGACGCCCGCCGTCTCTCGGCGAAAGCCGTCCACAACCCCGAAGGGTTAACGGCGCCGCTCACGGCCGCCAGCCCCGCCGCACCCAAGATGGTCTTGCCGCCCCTGATGAGCATCTCGCGACGCCCGAGCACACTTCTCTCCTTCATATCAAAGTATCTCCGTCTGTGTGTTGGGAAGTAGGCAGTAGGCAGATGGCAATAGGCAGTAGGCTCCGCGTTTCGGAGGTAAAAGTTTAATTCCGACTGCTCGGCTTAAGGTTTTTAACTGCCTACTGCCATCTGCTTACTGCCTACTATTTATGGTGTGTCGCCGGGCTCGCCCTCTTCGATGACGCGGACGCGGCCTCGGAAGGGTTTGAAGTCGGTGTAGCGGACCTTCATGCGGAGGTGCACGGTCTGGCCGCCGGGGAAGACGAGGTCGTCGTCGGCGTAGGTGTAGGTCGGGAACCAGTATTTGCCGTCGATCTGCTCGCGGTAGGTCTCGAAGGTGGGGAAGCGTTGCTTGCCCTCGGGGACGCCCTTGCCCTTGACCTTGACGATCTGCAAGTCGTCGGACTCGACCCAGACGCGGCCCTGGAAGAAACGCTCGCTGACCTTCTTCGGCATCACCTTCGGCGCCACGTCGAAGACGTACGTGTCCAGTTCGTCAACCTTCTCGCGGCCGACGTAGTTGAAGTTGTAGAGGTCCATCTTCGACGCTTCGAGCGCGAAGGGCTGGACGCCGCCGAGGTCTTCGAGGTCTTCCTGGGTGAAAGAGATTTCCGTCAGGGTCGAGACGGGGAAACGCGTGATGCGCTCGAAGCGTTCGCCCGCGTCGTTGAAGACGAACTGCGAGACGCGGTTGTACTCGCCCGTTATCTGCCCGCCGAAGCCGATGGTCTGGACCACCGCGTCGCGCGTGAACGTGTAGTTGTTGAGGGCGCGGCGAAACTCTGTCTCCTTCGCCGTGAACGCGCGCACGATGCGCCGGACATCGACCGCGCCCGCGCCGTCCTTCGACACCTGCGCGCGCGCGCTTGAGAGACTACCCGCCGCCAGAACAGTTAAAGCGATAACGCCGGTTAAGAATAAACGTCTCATGACCGTGGCCGCCTCCGAGTCTGCAAACCCTTTTTGACCTTCGCCGGGGCGCCCGCGTCTTGGGAGCTGCGGCGAGTTTTACCTGTGTGTTCTTTTCGATGCCCGGGAGGCGTAACGGCGGGTAAAAAGTTCGTCACCCTCTTGTAAAGTTTTGTAAAGAAGCGCGCGCGGATAGAAAAAAGGGAGGCCGACCCGCGTACGGCCTCCCATGACCGGGGCGCCGCAAAGGCCCAGAATGAATGCGG
The DNA here is from genome assembly GCA_036379655.1 of Pyrinomonadaceae bacterium. Lineage (GTDB taxonomy): Bacteria > Acidobacteriota > Blastocatellia > Pyrinomonadales > Pyrinomonadaceae > QHXN01. Next base: position 7,207 of record DASVGG010000163.1, on the reverse strand, counting down.
CGCCCCGGATATGAAATTATGGACTTACCGACCACCGTCCTCGCCCGGAGGGGGCGGCCCCTGCTTGTGCCGCTCCTGCATCTGCTTGTGCAGCTCCGCGAGCTTCGTCTTCTGCTCGGCCGTCAGCACGGCGGCGACCTGCGAGAGCATCTTCGCGTGCGCCACTTCAAGCTCGACGTGGACGGCGGCGCGCGCCTGCGCGGCGGCGCGGACGGCCGCCTCGTCGAACGTCCCACCGGCAAGCGCGTCGAACGGGCCGCCGGAATTGGCGAGCTGATCGTGGAGACTCTTCGTGCTCTCGCGGAAGCTGTCTTCAATCTGCTTGATCTGCGCCTTCTGCGCGTCCGACAGGTTCAAGACCTGCGAGATGTGGCCGAGCAGGCCGCCGGGACCGCCGCGACCGGGGCCGCCGCGACGCCCGCCGTGTCCGCCCGGCCCGTGCTGCGCGAACGCCGCCACCGACAGCATCAACGCCGTGGCGAACGCCACGGCGCCGCCGATGATTCTCTTCTTCGTCATAATGGTTCTCCTCATTCTTTCGCCCGAGTTATCTCACGCAATGCGCCCGAGTAGTCACTCGCGAAAAGCCGTCCGCTCTCACTCGGCGTCCGCACATACTTATATGCGAAAACCGCGCGGCCGTGCGTAAAGAGTCGGTCAACTGTGCGTAAAGTTTTGTCAACGACGGCGGACACTTCTTTACGGACGGCCGGTCGCGGCTTCGGCTAGAATGTGCCGGGAGTTTGTTGATGGAACACGTTCTGATTGTTGACGACGACCGCGAGTTGTGCGAGCTGGTCGCCGAGTTGCTCGGCGAGGAGGGCTTCGCCGTCGAGGTCGCGAACCGCAGCGACGCGGGGCTCGAACGGGCGCTCTCGGGCGAGCACGCGCTCGTCGTGCTCGACGTGATGATGCCGGGCATGAACGGCTTCGAGGTGCTGCGCCGTCTCCGCGCCGAAGGGTCGAACGTGCACGTCATGATGCTCACGGCGCGCGGCGACGACGTTGACCGCATCGTCGGGCTTGAGATAGGCGCCGACGACTACCTGCCGAAGCCCTTCAACCCGCGCGAGTTGGTCGCGCGCATTCAAGCCATCCTCCGCCGCGCGCGTCCCGCGCGAACAGAGGCGACGGCGCAGTCTACGGATACGACCGCGCCCGCGCGCATCGCCGTCGGAGACGTTGAATTAGACACGGGCACGCGCCAGGTCTGGCGCGGCGGCGAGGCCGTGGAGTTGACGAACGTCGAGTACGAGATTCTCGTCCAACTCCTCAACGCGGCCGGGCTCGTCGTCAAGCGCGAAGACCTCGTGCGGACGGTGCTCGGGCGCGAGCTGTCGGTCTTCGACCGCAGCATCGACATGCACATCAGCCACCTCCGCAAGAAGCTCGGCCACCGCGCGGGCGACGCCGAACGCATCAAGACCGTGCGCGGCGTCGGCTACGTCTACGCGCGTTCGGCCGCGTGATTAGTCGTTGAAGTTAAGTCAAGAAGTTCAAATTTGAAATTTCGAATCTCAAATCATTAAAGCCCTTGCGTAGTCTCTTCCTCAAAGTCTTTCTCTGGTTCTGGCTGGCGATGGTGGTCGTCATCGCGACGTTCGCCGTCACGACACACCTGACGCGCTCGCAGGAGAGTTTCCGCCCGCCGCAGTTCATCGAGGCGGTGCTGACGGGCTACGGCCGCAACGCAGCGGCCGCGTACGAGCGCGACGGCGCGGCCGGGCTCGAAGCTTACTTGAGACACTTGAAGGAAGAGTCGGGCACGCGCAACCAGTTGTTCGACGCGAGCGGCAAGGAGTTGACCGGGGCCGACGCCGACCCGCGCGTGCGCGAGGTGGCGGTGCAGGTCGCGCGGACGGGCCAGCCGTTCTTCAGAGACATCGGCGGCGGGATGCTCGAAGTGCGCTCGGTGCCCGCGCGCGACGGCGGGCGTTACGTGTTCGTGACGCACATGCCGATGGGACCGCCGCGACCGGTCGAGCGCCACGTCTTCTGGATTCTTTCGGATAACACGTGGTCGCTGCTCGTGCGCGTGCTCGCGGTGGTGCTGGCGGCGGGCGCGCTCTGCTACCTGCTGGCGCGCTACATGGTGACGCCGGTCGTGAGGCTACGCGAGGTGACGCGGCAGGTGACTGAAGGCGACCTCTCTGCACGCGTCGGCCCGAGCCTCGGGGGCAGGCGCGACGAGTTGGCGGCGATGGGGCACGACTTCGACGAGATGGCCTCGCGCGTCGAGACGCTGGTCGGCGCACAGACGCGCCTGCTCCGCGACATCTCGCACGAGTTGCGCTCGCCGCTCGCGCGTCTGTCGGTCGCGCTCGACCTCGCGCGCAAACGCGCGGGCGCGGCGGCATCCGGCCACCTCGACCGCATCGAGCGCGAGGCCAAGCGACTCAACGAGATGATCGGCCAACTGCTCGCGCTGAGCCGTTGGGAGAGCGACGCGAACGGCCGTCGCGCGGAGACTTTCGACCTCGCCGCGCTCGTGCGCGAGGTGGCCGCCGACGCGGACTTTGAGGCGCAGGGACGTAACTGTTCCGTCGTCGTCGAAGAGTGTGACGCGTGCGAGATGAGAGGCACGCCGCAGCTTCTTCGCAGCGCGGTCGAGAACGTCGTTCGCAACGCCGTGCGCTACACGCCGGAGGGTACGTCTGTAAAGATTTTGCTTCGTTGCAGACGAGAGGATGGACGTGGCGAGGCCGTCATCGCCGTGCGTGACGAGGGCGCGGGCGTGCCCGAAGATTCTTTGAAAGAGATATTCCGGCCCTTCTACCGCATGGACGACTCGCGCACGCGCGAGACGGGCGGGACCGGGCTCGGCCTCACCATCACGGAGCGCGCGGTGCGGCTGCATGGCGGGACGGTCAGGGCCGAGAACATCAAGGGCGGCGGCTTCGTCGTCGAGATGCGTCTGCCAATCAACGCGGGGTGATCTTATGTGAAGGGCGGCCGATGTGTATGTGCGGGCCGGTGGCGGTGCCGGGGATGGCCCAGCGGAAGGCCGTGAAGGGGATGCCCGATGAGCGCAAGTATTCCATCAGCGCGCGCCCCTCGGCGCTGTCGGGGCTGACGCCAACGTCCATCGCGTTGTGATGCGCGTAGCCCCAGCGGTCGTGCACGGGCGACTGACCGAACGAGCTGACGGGGAGTTGGCGCCCGAAACTGCGCGTGAAGAACTGCATGACCGAGCCCGCCTCGTTGAGCGACCACGCGCGCGTCCCGCCGAAACGTATGTAGCCGGTCGTCGTCAAAATCCCTCCCGTCGTACGCTGCGCCGCCTTCGCCTTCGCCAGAGCCTTCGCGGCCTCCTCCTCCGCTTCGGCCTCCACCAGGGTCTCGGCGATCTGCACGTCGGCGCTCTTCAACTGACCCTCGACGCGCGCGACCTTCGCGCGTGAATTCTCAAGCGCCTGCGTGTCTTCGTCCAACGCGCGCTTCGAGACCAGGCCCGCCGTGTAAAGCTCGCGCGTCTTGACGAGGCGCTCGTCCGCGCGCTTCACCTCCGCGTCGTAGTGTATGAGGAGTTGTTGAAGGCTCGACTTGTACTCCTTCGTCTTCTCAACCAACTCGGCGCGCAGCCGCGCCACCTCGCTCAAGGGCTGCGGCTCCTCCTTCTTCTGCGCGGCCGCTCCCTTCTTCGCACGAGGCTTCCGCTGGGCCGACGCGTTGGGGACGCAGAACGAGAGCGCGAGCGTGAGAGTCAGTCCCGCCGTCAACGTTTTGCCCGCGATCTTCATGGCGCCTACTTTATCAAAATCGGCCGGCCCTCAACACGTCAAGTCTCAAGGCCGACCAGCAGCGGGAAATGGTCCGACGCGTCTTTGACGGCCGGGTTCTCCGTCAACACGCGGCAGTCCGAGACGCGCCCTTCGTGCTGACGCGGGAGGAAGGCGAAGTCGAGGCGGACGTGCGGGTCCCACGTGGGGAAGGTGTAGCCGAGTTCTTCGCGGTGCAGGCTGCGGAAGGCGTCGGTGTAGCCTGCGGCGAGGAGGATTTGAATCGTTTGATATCGCACGCGCCCGCCGCTCAGCCACACGAGCGCGCGCAGGCGCGGCGGAAGCTTCTGCGCGTCGAGCAGCTCACCCGGCGCGAGCGTGTTGAAGTCGCCGACCATGACGTGAAAGCCCGAGCCGCCCTTCGCCTCGACCCACGCGAGCAACGAGCGCAGCTCGCGCATACGTCTTCGCTCGGTCCAGAACGAGTGGACGGCGCTCAGGTGTATGCCGAAGATGACGAGGTCCAAACCTTCAAGCTCAATCTCCATGAAGTGTCGGCGCGAGCCGCGCGGCCTGTGCCACTCGTGATGCTTGACGGGCACGCGGCTCAGGTACGCGATGGAGTTGCCCCTGTGCGCCGCATGAAGTTTCAACCCCGTCTCTTCGGACAGGCGCTCGACGACGCGCGTGTCGGTCGCCTCCTGTAGGACGACGAAGTCGGGGTCGGCATCCTTGATGACGGCCGCGAGTTGCGACTCGCGCCCGCCGCCGCCGTAGCGCACGTTGTAGCTGAGCAGTTTGAAGGTCACTACTCTCCGACCTTCCCAATCAATGTCAGGTAGGGCTGGCCCATCCAGTCGCCCCGCAGTTGCATGACGAAGTCGCGCGTGGCCTGTATGTTGACGGGCCTTTTGACCATGCCGACCAGTTTGTCGCGCAGCGGGATGAGATTCGGGGCGATGTCCGGGTCCTTATCCGAGAGCGGCTTGGTGTGAATGCCGGGCAGGTAGAAGCCGTCGAGGATGTACTCGCCGAGCACCTCCGTCCCGACGAGCGTCAGGTCGAGGTCGCTCGTGCCGGGGCCGTCGCCGTCGAACGGCGTGCCGTCTTTCCAACGACAACCCGTCACCGCGCTCCCGCGCAGCACGACCGCCGTCTCCTCCGGAATCGCCCGCCGCACGACCTCGCAGAACTCACTGAAGCTCTCCTCGTTGCCGCCGAACGCGAGTTGTATCACGCGCTCGCGCATCTCCGCCTCGCTCATCTTCCCAGACTCGTCGGCCACCCCGTGTCCCCCTCTTGTGTTTGATGTAGCCGCTATCGTACCACCGCCGGGCGCAAACGCGACAAGCCGTCGCCCGTTTCGTGGACTAAAGCAGTTTGCGCGAAGAGAACTAACGACAGAGACACAAAGGCACGGCTTTGCAGTCATAACTCAACAAGCCGTGCCTCTGTGTCTCTGTCGTTAAATTATCTTCCTGATTGCTCTCTACTCGACGTAAGACCGCGTCAACTTTCTGAAGTGATAGCCCATCGCGGCGAGGGTGACGGCGTGGGCGAAGTTGCGGCGGTGCGATTTGAGCGTGCGCTTCATGTAGCGCCAGAACTCGACGCGCGCGCCGTCGAGCAGGCCGAGCACGAAGGCGACGCGCGCGAAGGCGGCGATGTCGCTCGACAGGCGCGTCCGGCGCGGCTCGGGTCCCTGCGTCAGGTGCGACAGGCAGTCGAGCGCGCGCTGGTAGTACTCGGCCGGGCTGTAGATGGTCGAGAGAATCCGCTTGTAGCCCTCCGTGAGGCGGGCCGCGTCCATGCGCGGGATGAAGTTCAAAGTGCCTTCAGTGTTGTCTCCCGAACTCTCCTTCAACAGACGGCCTTCGCGCTTCAGGCGACGCCAGAGCTGCGTGTCGGGCAGCGCCGTCAGCAGTCCCACCATCGCGAGCGGGATGGCGCTCTCGCGAATGAAGTTGATCTGCCGGTCGAAGATGTCCTCGGGGTCGCTGTCGAAACCGACGATGAAGCCCGCCATCACCTCCATCCCGTACGACTGAATCTTGTGGACAGACTCAAGCAGGTCACGCTTCGTGTTCTGCCCCTTCTGCGCCTCCTTCAAACTCTCCTCGACCGGCGTCTCGATGCCGAGGAAGACGCGGCGGAAGTTCGCGCGCCGCATCATGTCTAAGAGGCTGTCGTCTTCGGCGAGGTTGACGCTCGCCTCCGTGATGAACGAGAAGGGGCGGCCGTGCCGCTCCGACCACTCGATCAGCTCGGGCATGAGCCGCTTGACGTTGCGCTTGTTGCCGATGAAGTTGTCGTCCACGATGAAGACGAGCCCGCGCCAGCCCGTCGCGTGCAGCGCGTCCAGTTCCGCAAGCATCTGCTCGTTCGTCTTCGTGCGCGGGACGCGGCCGTATATCTCGATGATGTCGCAGAACTCGCACTGGAAGGGACAGCCGCGCGAGTACTGGACGCTCATCGCGCTGTAACGCTCAAGCTCCGCGAGTTGGAAGTGTGGGACGGGCGTTGATGTTAGTGCGGGGCGTTCGGCGGCCTGGTAGATGCGTTTCGGCTCGCCGTGCTCAAGGTCTTTCAGAAACTCGGGCAGCGTCGCCTCCGCCTCGCCGACGAAGATGTGGTCGGCTTCGGGAAGATGTTCCGCGCTGGTCGAAACGTACGGCCCGCCGACGACGACGCGCTTACCCTTCGCCTTGCTGCGCTCGACGACGCGTTCGAGCGACTCCTTCTGCACGATCATCGCGCTCGTGAGGACGAGGTCGGCCCACTCGATGTCGGAGTCGCGGAGCCGCTGGATGTTCATGTCAACCAGGCGCCGCTCCCACGTCTCGGGCAGCATGGCCGAGACCGTCAACAGCCCGAGCGGCGGGAAGGCCGAACGCTTGCCTTCGAACTTGAGCGCGTGGCGGAAGCTCCAGTATGTGTCGGGGAATTCCGGGTAGACCAGCAGAACCTTCATCTCGCGTCCTCCTCTGACGCGGGCGCCTCTGAACGCGAGGCACACCACGTCGTACAACTTCGGGGGAAGCTCGACCCGGGGGTTTTCGGTTGAAGAAACTTTTCAGTCGCCGCTGCTCGCCGCTGGCGCCGTGACTGCGGCCGACGCTTCGGACGAGCGCCGGCGCGACTCGCGCCACTTCGAGAACCCCTCGCGCGTGAGCGAGTAGATGGTCCGGCGGTTCTCGTAAAGCAACTTCAGCCACGCGCGCCGCGTCATCTGCGGGAAGTAGATGCCACGGAAGAAGAGACGCGCGACGAAGACGCTGATGCGGTATTTGACGTGATGGTCCGCGATGGCCTCGATGGCTTCGGCGTTCCGCTCGGGGCTGTAGGATGCCTCCCACGCTTTGCGGGTCTCCAGCCGCGCTTCTTCAATCGACATCTTCAGCGGCGCGTGCGCCATCACGAACGGCGCGAACTCCAGCCAGTGTTTGGGCCGCGCCAGCCTTCCGGCCTTCTCCAATCTGTCGTAGAGC
>DASVGG010000162.1:0-28365 GCA_036379655.1 Pyrinomonadaceae bacterium | reverse complement strand
GCGGCTTTGAAGTCATCAACTTCAAAGCCGCGCCTCCGTGTCTCTGTGGTTAACGCATCTCCTTTAGTGAGTGGCGAGCCAGTCGTAGAGCGGCTTCCAGACGAGTTCCTTCGCGTTCTCGGCGAGGAAGAGGTCGGAGTGGCCGAACTCGACGGGGCGCCCTTCGGGGCCGTGGAGCTTGACGACGTTGGAGGACACGTCCGAGCTGCCGAGGCGGCTCAGGGTGTCGAGCCCGAACTCGCCGAAGCCGCCGCCCGCGCCGACGTAGTAGACGGGGATGTTGATCGCCGCGAGGTTGTCGTCGTACGGCAGCGTGTCGCCGCACTGGACACCGTCGGACTCGACCTGCTCGGTCGCGCTCTGGAAGGGCGAGGCCGACTGGTAGAAGTCGTAGAGATAAGCCTCCGAAGTGAACTGCAAGCCCGAGGGCAGCCCGTTCTCGTCGAACGTGCCCGCCTCAAGGTGGTAGAAGGGCACGGGCGGGTAGGGCGCGAAGAGCAGGTGCGTCGCCGTGCCGACGAGCAGCGCCGCCTGGCGGTTCGTCAGCCCCGTCATGCCCGGCACGGGCGAGGCGCCCGACGGGTCCGTGGCCGCGAGCAGACCGAAGGCGCGGACGCCGACGCCGAGCGGCGAGTGGTAGACGCCCGAGGCGAGTTGCTGCTGCCCGCCCGCGTAACGCACGCAGGCGCCGTTGCGCTGCTCCTCGTGCTCCGCGTTGAACTTGAAGGCGATGTCCACGGGGATGAGCGCGTCCACCTGCCGCGACTGCTCGGGGATGGCGGCCTCGGCGTTGGCGTAGGCGTAGGCGACGATGCCGCCACGGCTCCAGCCGAGGAGCGCGACGCGGCCGTCGCCCGCGCCAGTCGCGTGGCGCACGGCGCGGGCGACGCCGATGCCGGCCGCCACGTCCGAGACGTGCGTCCCGACATTCCAGTCCTTCATGAAGTTGAAGTCGGTCGTGTCGGCGGGCACCTGCGTCCAGCGCAGGTCGATGCCCCACACGTCCACGCCGTTGCGCGCGAGGTAGACGCCGACCGAGCGGTCGCGCGCGACGGCGCCCGAGAGCGTGCTGCTCATGAACGCCTCGTCGAAGCCCCACAGGTCGCCGTGCACCATGAAGACCGCGCGCATGGATTTGAAGGGCACGCCGTTGGCGCGCTCGCGCACGACGCGATGAAGTCCGATCACGTCGTTGGCGCCTGCGCCGACGTTGAGCTTGAAGGAGTATTCGAACACGTCGGCGACGATGTGGCGGCGCTCGACGCGCTCCACGTTGCACGCGGCGCGCGCGACGGGCGAAGCGGCTTGAGCGGCCGCGCATGCCGACGAAGCGGCCGCGCGCACGTCGGCGGGCTGAGCCGCCACGGCGCACGTGAACGAAGAGAGAAGCAGGAAAGAGAACAGGGCTATCCGGTTGAACAGTTGCATGAGGTCTCCTTGAAAGTATGAATGAGTGCGGGCGCGATGATCTAAGCGCCCGACATCTAACGCGCGGAAGTTCGCCGCGAAGGATCAGCCCTCGTCACGAATTTTTTTTGAAGTTTAGTCCGACAACAGCGCGGCCGTGTCTTCGCCGTCGTGGTCGTTGATGAGGTCCACGGCGGAGCGCGCGAAGAGGCGCGCGGCGGCGGCGGCGCGCGGGTCGCGCTCGTGTTCGAGCGACCACTGCGCGTGGCGCGTGAGGAGCGCGAGGGCGAGCGCGCGGCCCAGCGTCAGGCTGAAGCGGCGCGCGCCTGCTTCGAGATGCGCCTGCCCTCGTTCCGCCGCGTCGGCGAGCCACGCGCGTGCGTGCGCGACCGTGTCGCGTGCCGTGCGCGCGGCGTGCGCGAGGCTGTCGTCGTGCGCGGCGGCGGCGCAGTGTTTGATCTCTGTTTGAAGAGAGGAGAACGCGGCCTCGTCCTTCAAAGCGGTACGCAGCGCGTCGAGCGAGAGGACGTTGGTCGTGCCCTCCCAGATAGAGAGCACCTGTGCGTCGCGCAGGATGACGGGCAGCCCCGTGTCCTCGACGTAGCCCGCGCCGCCGAACGCTTCGACCGTTTCGCTCGCGACGTGGACGGCCGCGCGCCCGGTGGTCAGCTTGACGAGCGGCGTCACGAGCCGGAGCAGGCGCGCGCCGCGTTCGTCCGACTCGCACGCCTCCTCGCGCCCCGTCAGCTCCGCCGCGTAGAAGGCGAGGTGGAGCGCCGCGTCCGCCTCTGCCTGTAAGCCCGCGAGCGTGTCGGCGTGCAGCGGCTTCTCCGCGAGCGTCGAGCCGAAGGCCGCGCGCCGTCGCGCGTAGTCGCGCGCGAGCGCGAGGCCGCGCCGCATCAACGCCGCCGCGCTCACCGCGTTCCAGAGCCGCGTCACGTTGAGCATCGGCGCGATGTCGCGCACGCCGTCGGTCGTGCCTTTGACTAAGAGGGCGGGCGTGCCTTCGAGCGTCAACTCGGCGGTCGGCACCTTGCGCGTGCCGAGCTTATCTTTCAGACGGTCGATGCGTATGTCGCGCAGTCGCCCATCCGCGTCGCGCGTCTCGACGAAGAAGAGCGCGAGGCCGCGCCCGCCCGCCGGGTTGCCCTCGGGCCGCGCGAGCGTGAGGGCCATCTGAGAGGCCGCCGCCGACGTGAACCACTTGCGGCCGTAGAGCCGCCACGTTCCTTCTTCGTCGCGCCGCGCGACCGATTCGGACGCGCCCACGTCGGAGCCGCCCGTCAGCTCCGTCATCCACTGCCCGCTCGTCCAGAACTGTTCCGGGTCGCGCGAGACGAGGTGGGGCAGGACGTTTTTGATGAGAGTGTCGTTGTCGGCAGTCTCGATGACGCGCGCGGCGCCGTCGGTCATCGCGAGCGGGCAACTGTAGATGTCTGTCGAGGGCGTGAAGAGGTACGCGAGCGCGAGTTGATGCACGCGCGAGTGCGCGCCGTGCCTGCGTTCATAGGCCGTCGCGACTATTCCAAGCTCAGCGGCGATGCGCTCGGCGACGCGCCACAGCGGCGAGACTTCGATGCGGTCAACGCGCTCGCCCCAAGCGTCCCATTGCGTCAGGCGCGGCTCGTTCAGACGGTCGGCGAGCTGCATGCGGTAGAGTTCGCCGCCCGCCAGTTCACCCAGATGAAGTAACTCGGGTTCGACCTCTTCCAACACGTCGGGCGGGAGCGCGCGCTTGAGGTAGGAGCGCAGCGCGCGGTCGGTCTCGTACTGGTTGCCGAGTCTCGGGGGCTCCTGTCGGAAGGGCATCACGGTCTCCTTCACTTGAGTTCACACGGCTTCACTTGACCGGGGCGGGGGAATTGTCGATGCTGGCCCGGCAGGAATCATAACATCGGCGAGGTACGGGATGACTGAGACAGCGAGGGCGGCCGAACGCGCCGCCTCGGTTCAGGAGATACGTTCACACTTCCCCGCGATGGGGCGCGCGCACGAGGGGCACGCGGTCGCGTACTTCGACGGCCCGGGCGGGACGCAGGTGCCGCGCGAGGTCGTCGGGGCGATGTCGGACTATCTCTACAACCACAACGCCAACACGCACTGGGCCTACCCGACGAGCGCCGAGACGGACGCGCTGCTCGAACGTTCCCGAGAAACGCTCGCGGACTTTCTCGGCGCGACGCCCAACGAGATCGCGTTCGGCCCGAACGCGACGACGCTCGCGTTCCACGTCTCGCGCACGCTCGGCCGCACGTTCGAGGCGGGCGACGAGGTAGTCGTCACGGAGTTGGACCACCACGCCAACGTCGCGCCGTGGCAGGCGCTTGAGCGCGAGCGCGGCGTCGTCGTGCGCGTCGTGCGGATGAAGACGGAGACGGGCGACCTCGACTGGGAGGATTTCGAGTCGAAGGTTAACAGTCGCACTAAACTTCTCGCCGTCTGCGCCGCGTCGAACGCGCTCGGCACCGTGATCGACCTCGCGCGCGCGGGCAGACTCGCCGAATCGGTCAGCGCCTACATGTTCGTGGACGCGGTGCACTACGCGCCGCACAAACTCGTGGACGCAAAGGCGCTGCGCTGCGACTTCCTCGTCTGCTCGGCCTACAAGTTCTACGGCCCGCACGTCGGCGCGATGTTCTGCCGGCGCGAGCTGCTCGAATCACTTCCCTTCCCGAAGGTCATCCCCGCGCCCGACTACGCGCCCGAGGTCGCGGAGACGGGCACGCAGAACCACGAAGGCATCGTCGGCGCGGCGGCGGCCGTGGAGTTCATCGCCTCGCTCTCGCGCGGGGCGCCGACGGCGCCGCTCAAAGGCTCCGCGCGGCGCGAGCGTCTGCGCGCGGCCTTCGACGCGCTCCACGCGCGCGGGGTCGAGTTGACGAAGCTGCTCTGGGAAGGGCTGTCGGAGATTGAAGGCGTGAAGCTCTACGGCCCGCGCCCCGAGGCGCCGCGCACGCCGACCGTGGCCTTCACGGTCGCGGGCGTCACTTCGACGGAGGTGGCTCGCCGTCTCGCCGCGCGCGGCCTCTTCCTCTCGCACGGCAACTTCTACGCGGCGACGGTCGTCGAGCAGTTGGGCCTGCAACCGGAAGGTCTCGTCCGCGCGGGCGCCGCCTGCTACACCTCGCGCGAAGAGGTCGAGAGACTCGTCGCGGGCGTCGGCGAAATAGCAAGAACCGTTTAAGTATCAGCCGGCAAACACGGCCCCGCCGCGCGCACGTGTTTCGACGAGGCGGGAAGTCGTTCCGGCGAGGCGGGAAACGGTTCTGGTGGGGCGGGAAATGGTTCAGATGAGGTGGACGGCCGTTTGAGTGGGGTGGGGGTCGCGGCCGGATGCGTACCGGTTTGAAACTTTGATTACTCCTCTTCGCGGACGGCGTTGACGAAGTCCGCGAGCAGTCCGTAAGCGGTGCTCTTCAGGTCCGGGTCGTGCGCGACGACGGTGAGGCCGGGCAGCACGTCGAGTTCGTAGTGGACGGCGAGCGTCGTCCCCGCGATTGAGGCGAAGGGGCCGCGCGGCGCGACCCGTTCGGGCCGGACGGACGCAATGACGCGGCCCCGTTCGTCGCGACGGCCGCGCGCGACGAGTCTGTAGGGGCGACCCTCCGCGTGCGCCGCGCGCACCTCCTCGTCCTTCAGGCCGCGAATCCCTTCCCGATTAATCTCATCAAGTTTGAGTTCGCTCCCCATCAGCACGTTCGCGAGCGCGCACGCCTTGACGGCGGAGTCCCAACCGTCAACGTCGTGCGTCGGGTCGGTCTCGGCGATGCCCAACGCCTGCGCGCGGCGGACGCCTTCGTCGAACGTGCGGCCGTCGGCTATCTCGTCGAGGATGACGTTCGTCGTCGAGTTGAGCACGCCCTCGAACGACAGCAGGCGCGCGGCCGGCAGCGAGCCACGGAAGAGTGAGAAGACGGGGCAATCGACGACGGTCGCCTCGTACAGAAATCGGCGCCCGCGCGCCCGCGCCAACTCCGACAACTCGCGGTAGGCGTGGACGACCGTGCCCTTGTTGGCCGTGACGACGTGCGCGCCGTGTGCGAGCCCCGCACGAACATGAGAGACGGCGGGCTCGCCCGTTAATGGTTCGAGCGAAGTCACTTCAAAGAGCACGTCACACTGCGCCGCCGCGAGCCAACTCTTAACCTCATTTGGCGCGGGCGAGACGTGTTGCGCGGGCTGCTCCGACAGAAGTTCTTCCGACGTGAATCCTTCGGGCGCGGCGAGCCACCCCGCGCGGCGCGACGCGACGCCCGTCACGCGCCAGTCGATACGGAAGTCCTCGCGCAACGCCTCGGTCTTCTCCAACAGCAGGCGGACGAGCGCGCGCCCGACGTTGCCATAGCCGAGCAGGCAGAGGTTGTAGATTTTCATGTTGCTTTTCCGACGACGTTGCGCGATGCTTCCGCTACCATCTAGCTCATCGAAACTTTTAACACGCGAAGAGAGGCTGGAACCAACATGGCGCGTAAGGGTCGGCGCGGTGGCGGCCGGGTAGGTCGTCGTGAGTTTGTGCGCGCGGGGCTCGCGGGGGCCTTCGGCGCGGCGCTCGCGGGATTCAACCACGAGGCGGCGGCGCGCACGCTCGCGCGTCTGGCCGGAGAGCCGCAGGGCGGCGGGCGCTTCGACTGGGAAGAGTTGACCGTCAGAGACGCGCAGGCCGCGATCTCTTCGGGCCGCGTCTCCGCGCGACGCTTGACGGAGATGTACCTCGAACGCATCGAGCGCATCGACCGGCGCGGCGCCGCGCTCAACTCCGTCATCGAGACGAACCCGGACGCAATCTCCATCGCGGAGGCGCTCGACCGCGAGCGCAAGGCGGGGCGCGCGCGCGGCCCTCTGCACGGCGTGCCCGTCCTCATCAAAGACAACATCGACACGGCCGACAAGATGTTGACGACCGCCGGGTCGCTCGCGCTCGTGGGCGCAAAGCCGCGACGCGACGCCTTCGTCGTCGAGCGCCTGCGCGCGGCCGGCGCCGTCATCGTCGGCAAGACGAACCTGAGCGAGTGGGCCAACTTCCGCTCCACGCACTCTTCGAGCGGCTGGAGCGGGCGCGGCGGGCAGACCAAAAACCCTTACGTGCTCGACCGCAACCCCTGCGGCTCAAGCTCGGGCACGGGCGCGGCCGTCTCCGCGAACCTCGCGCTCGTCGGCGTCGGCACGGAGACGGACGGCTCCATCGTCTGCCCCTCGGCCGCGTGCGGCCTCGTCGGCATCAAGCCGACGCTCGGGGTCGTCAGCCGCACCGGCATCATTCCCATCTCGCACAGCCAGGACACGGCCGGCCCGATGGCGCGCACCGTGGCCGACGCCGCCGCGCTCCTGGAAGCCCTCGCCGCGCCCGACCCACGGGACCGCGTGGCCGGCAGCCGCGACAACTTCGCGTGGCCCGCGAGCCTCACGCAGTCGCTCGACCCCGGCGCGTTGCGCGGCGCGCGCATCGGCGTCGCGCGAAAGTTCTTCGGCTTCAGCGACCGCGTGGACAAGTTGATGGCCGACGCGATTGACTTGATGAAGCGCGAGGGCGCGACCATCGTGGACCCGGCCGACCTGCCGACGCACGGCAAGTTCGACGCCGCCGAGTTCGAGGTGCTGCTCTACGAGTTCAAGGCCGACCTCAACAAGTACCTCGCGTCCCTGGCGCCCGGCGAACACCCGCGCACGCTCAAGGAACTCATCGACTTCAACGAAAAGAACCGCGACCGCGAGATGCCCTACTTCGGACAGGAACTCTTCGTCCGCGCCGAGGCCAAGGGTCCGCTCACCGAGCCCGCTTACTTGAAAGCCCTGCGCGCGAGCAAACTGATGTCGCGGGCGCAGGGCATCGACGCGGTGATGACGAAACACAAACTCGACGCGCTCATCGCGCCGACGGGCGGCCCCGCGTGGACGACCGACCTCGTCAACGGCGACCACTTCAGCGGCGGCAGTTCCACGCCCTCGGCCGTCGCCGGCTATCCGAACGTGCAGGTGCCCGCCGGCTACGTCTACGGACTGCCGGTCGGCATCTCCTTCTTCGGCCGCGCGTACACAGAGCCCAGGCTCATCCGTCTCGCATACGCCTACGAACAGGCGACCAAGCACCGGCAGCCGCCGCGCCTCCAACCGTCGGCGGACCTGCGCGTTTGAAGATTGACGAGAGTCGTCGGGCTCAAGCCTGAAAACTTATTAATGGGAAGAGGCCACCCGGCGGCGGGTGGCCTGACTTTTGCAAATAACCTGTGACAGCTAACTTTTCCACGCGAAAATCATACTGTCACCAGGCTTGAACTCATGAACCGTATCCGGACTCTGACGGGTCTGGAACGGAGTTCCGGCGGGACTTTCACTTAATAACCGTACAGGGGAGATGATTACATGGCAGAAACGACAGGCTCAGCAACGGAACGTTCGAGGATGGTTACCGGACTGTTTAGAGACAGGGAGAGCGCCGAGCGCGCCTACGGTTCGGTTACGACGCGCGGCTATAGCAACGACGACGTAAACTTATTGATGTCCGACGAGACGCGCGACAAGCACTTCGTTGACGGCAAGGAGACGGAGCTGGGCAACAAGGCTCTGGAAGGCGCGGGCACGGGCGCGGCCATCGGCGGCACCGTCGGCGCGACCCTCGCGGCCATCGCGGCCATCGGGACGACGCTGGCGCTGCCCGGCCTCGGCATTCTCGTCGCCGGCCCCATCGCGGCCGGTCTCGCGGGCGCGGGCGCGGGCGGCGCGACCGGCGGCCTCATCGGCGCGCTGGTCGGCGCGGGCATCCCCGAGGAGCGCGTCAAGCACTACGAGCAGGGCATCAAGGAGGGCGGCATCGTTCTCGGGGTCAACCCCCGCACGGACGAGGACGCCGAGTACTTCGAGAAGGAATGGAAGAGCTACCGTGGCGAAGAGGTCTACCGCTAGACCGCGCCGTCGGGCACGGCTTTAACAGTCGGGAGGATAGATGCGACGCACATTAACTTTAGTCGGCCTGCTCGCGTTCGCCGCGTGGGGCGCGGCCTGCGGCGGCGGCGATTCGAACCAGAACTCGAACGCCAACGCCACGCGCAACGGCGTGGTGGACACGAACGCCAACGTGCCGAAGAACCTGAACGCCAACAGCGCCCCGTCGAACGTGGGCGTGGTGACGAACGACAACGGCAACAAGAACACGGCCGGCGTCAGCACCATCAATAACAACAACAACGGGAACCGCAACGCCAACGGCAACGGGAACCGCAACGCTAACGCCAACCGCAACGCGAATAAATAAGCGACGCGCGTCGGCTCGGCCGCAAGAAGGGCGCGGGACGTTCCGAGAACGTCCCGCGCCCTTCCCTTTTGCCGTCGTCGCATCACGGCCGCAGGTCGGCCCCAAAGGGTAATTTGTTGGGGCTCCCGCCAAATGCATTCCGGCCCGCCAACGGGTATAATTCGGGTTTCGTGCCTGCTAGGAATTTATGCCTGTGGGAGTTCACTTGAGCAAAATAATCAACTTCGAGACCTCGCCGGAGCGTTACCGGCATTGGAAGCTTGAGATCGAGGGGCCGGTCGCGACGCTCTCGATGGACGTGGCGGAGGACGAGACGCTGGGCGACGGCTACAAGCTCAAGCTCAACTCGTACGACCTCGGCGTGGACATCGAACTCTCGGACGCAGTCCAACGTCTGCGCTTCGAGCACCCGGAGGTGCGCGTCGTCGTCGTCAAGAGTCTGAAGCCCCGCATCTTCTGCGCCGGAGCAAACATCTACATGCTCGGCACCTCGGCGCACGGCTTCAAGGTCAACTTCTGCAAGTACACGAACGAGACGCGCTGCTCCATCGAGGACGCCTCCGCGCACTCGGGCCAACGCTACGTCGCCGCCCTGAACGGCACGGCCTCGGGCGGCGGCTACGAGTTGGCCATCGCCTGCGACGAGATATATCTGGTTGACGACGGCAACTCGGCGGTCTCTCTGCCCGAAGTGCCGCTGCTCGGCGTGCTGCCCGGCACGGGCGGACTCACGCGCCTGGTCGATAAGCGCAAAGTGCGCCGCGACCGCGCCGACGTGTTCTCGACGCTGGCCGAAGGGTTGAAGGCGAAGCGCGCGCGCGAGTGGGGCTTAATCGACGGCCACTTCCCGACGAGCAAGTTTCAGGAGGGCGTCGAGGCGCGCGTCGGTGAGATTCTTAAACAGACGGAGGGGCGCGACGACGGCCCCGGCATCAAGCTCAACCCGCTCGACGTTGAAGCGAGCGAGGCCGGGCGCGAGTACCGTTACGTCTCTTTGAAGGTGAACCGCGACGCGCGCCACGCGGAGTTGACGGTGCGCGGGCCGGAGGAAGAACAGCCCGCGACGGCCGAAGAGATTCACACGCTCGGCGACGCGTACTGGCCGCTGCGCGCGTACCGCGAGCTTGACCACGCGCTGCTTCACCTGCGTATGAACGAGCCGGAGGTCGGGCTCGTCCTGCTGCGCGCCGTGGGCGAAATTGACGACGTGCTCGCGGTAGACAAAGTTCTGGTCGAGAACCGCGAGCACTGGCTCGTCCGCGAGATAATTCTGCACATGTCGCGCGTGCTGCGCCGTCTCGACCTGACGGCCAAGAGCTTCTTCGCGCTCGCGGAGCCGGGGAGTTGCTTCGCCGGCAACCTGCTCGAACTCCTGCTCGCCTCCGACCGCAGCTACATGCTGAACGACCCCGACCAGAAGGTCGAACTGGCGACGAGCGAGTTGAACGCGGGCGCGCTCCCGATGTCGAACGGGCTGACGCGGCTCCAGTCGCGCTTTCTCGCCGAGCCCGAGCGCGCCGCCGCCGTGCTCGAACACGACGGCCGCTTCGACACCGAGGCGGCCGAAGAGGCGGGGCTCGTCACCTTCGCGCCCGACGACCTCGACTGGGAGGACGAAATCCGCGTCGCCGTCGAGGAACGTACTTCACTTTCTCCCGACGCGCTCACAGGGATGGAGGCGAGTCTCAGGTTTGCCGGACCCGAGACGCTCGACACCAAGATTTACGGCCGGCTCACGGCGTGGCAGAACTGGATTTTCCAGCGCCCCAACGCCGTCGGCCCGCAGGGCGCTTTGACGAACTACGGCAAGCCGACGCAGCCGCAGTTCGATTACAAGAGGACTTGAAGGGGTGACGCCGGTCACAGACTCCAGTTGTGTCTTCTGTCAGATTGTCGCGGGCGCGGAGCCGGCGAGCGTCGTGTATGAGGACGAGCGAGTTCTGGCCTTCATGGACATCATGCCGGTCAACGCGGGGATGTTGGCCGTCATCCCGCGCGAGCACGTGGACCACTTCTGCGACCTCGCGGACGACGTGGCGTGCCACGTCCTCGTGCAGGCGCAGAGGCTTTCGCGCAACGTGCGCGAACGGCTCGGGCCGGAACGGGTGGGGCTCGTCGTCAGCGGCTACGGCGTGGCGCACGCGCACCTCATCGTCGTGCCGCTGCGCGGCCCCGACGACATTACTTCGGCGAAGTACGCCAGCCTCGAAGGCGGGCAGATAAAGTTCGGTATCAAACATCTAAAGAAGGAGTCGCGCGCGGAGTTGGACAGGCTGGCGCGGCTGCTCTCCTGATTAATACTGAAGCGGAAGAGGGCATTCATGGAGTTACACGAGCGCATTCCCAACAACGTCAATCTCTCCGGCGACAAGCGGCTCCAGCGCGCGTTGGAGAAGTGGCTGCCGAACTACCTCGACTGGTGGCGCGAGATGGGGCCGGAAGGCTTTCAGGATAAGGACGTGTGGCTGCGCACGGCCATCAGCGTCGAGTCCGACGGCTGGGCGCACTTCGACTACGTGCGGATGCCCGACTACCGTTGGGGCATCTTTTTGAAGCCCGCCGAGGCCGACGCGCGCGTAGGCTTCGGCGACAACATGGGACAGCCCGCTTACCAGGAAGTCCCCGGCGAGTTCCGCAACGCGCTGCGCCGCATCGTCGTCACGCAGGCCGACACGGAGCCCGCCTCGGTCGAGCAGCAGCGTCGTCTGGGTCAGACCTGCCCGTCGTTGTATGACCTGCGGAATCTGTTTCAGGTGAACGTGGAGGAGGGGCGGCACCTCTGGGCGATGGTCTATTTGCTGCACGGCTACTTCGGGCGCGACGGCCGCGACGAGGCCGACGCGCTGCTCGAAAGACGTTCCGGCAATCCCGACAAGCCGCGCATCCTCGAAGCCTTCAACCAGCCGTGCGACGACTGGCTCAACTTCTTCTGCTTCACGATGTTTACCGACCGCGACGGCAAGTATCAACTCTCCGCGCTCGCCGAGTCGGGCTTCGAGCCGCTGGCGCGCACCTGCCAGTTCATGTTGACGGAGGAGGCGCACCACCTCTTCGTCGGCGAGACCGGCGTCGGCCGCGTCGTCCGCCGCACCGCGCAGTTGATGAAGCAGAACCCCAACGAAGACGTGCGCACCCTGGGCGGCATCCCCTTCGACATCATCCAGCGTTACATCAACTACTGGTTCTCCTATTCGCTCGACCTCTTCGGCGGCGAGATCAGCTCGAACGCGGCCGACTTCTTCGCCGCGGGCCTCAAGGGCCGGTATCAGGAGCAGAAGAAGTACGACGAGCACGTGCTGGCCGAAGGCTCGTTCACGCTCCCCGTCGTCGAGGACGGGCGCATCAGCGAGCGCGAGGTGCCGATGCGTAACGCCTTGAACGAGGTCTTGCGCGGCGAGTACGTGCGCGACTGCGAGCGCGCGCTTGAGCGTTGGAACAAGTACATCGCGGAGGAGGGCGTTGACCACAAGCTGCGGCTGCCCTCGACGCGCTTCCACCGCCACGTCGGCGAGTTCGCCGGCCACCACTTCGACCTCGACGGCAACCTGATTACGGCCGAAGAGTTCGAGGCGCGGCGGGCCGAATGGCTCCCCTCGCAAGCAGACCGCGAGTACGTCCAGAGCCTCATGCACCCCGTCACGGAGCCCGGCAAGATCGCCAACTGGATCGCCCCCCCCGCCACCGGCATCAAGGGCAAGCCGTTCGAGTTCGAGTACGTGAGGCTGTAACCGGTCGGCCCGACATCTCTAAGAATGAATTAACAGGGATGGACAGGATGTGCAGGATAAAGAATTAAAATCTTATCCTGCACATCCTGTCCATCCCTGTTAATTTCATCAACCTAAATTCCGAACGCCACGCCGACGGCCGCCGCCGCCACGGTCAGCGCGCCGAAGGCGATCTCGCTGAAGCCGACGCGCTTCGCCGTCGAGGGCCACCGGCGCGCGAAGCCGTAAGCGGCGCGCGCCAGGAGCACGACAGTTGCGACCGCCGCGAGCCACGGCAGGAGTTTGAACGCCGCGAGCATGACCGCCGCGACGACCGCCACGACGTGCGCGGCGAGAGAAGGCCAACGCGCAAACTCTTTCCCGTGTAGCTCCGTGAGCCGCGCGCGCACGTACACTATCGCCGGCACGAACCGCGCCGCGAGCAGCGCCCACAGCCCCAACGCGAGCGGCCAACCCGCCCCGCCCGCCAGCGCCAACGAGCAGGCCACCGACCCCATCGCGACCGACCCCGCCAACTCCGGCAACAGGCCCCTGCTCCGCCCCTCTGCGTCGTACCACAACTGCACCGCCGCGAGCGGCGCGGCCACCGCGAGCGGCAGCAGGAACGTGTAGTCCTTCGCCGTGAGGAACGCGAGCACCATCCCTTCGAGCGCCACCGCGACGTAGACGAGCGTGAACCGCTCCGCGTACGGCGTGCGCGCGAAGCGACGCCCGCGCCTGCGGTCGCCCGCGACTATCTTGAACGGGTGCCGGGCGAGAAACGCGGCCACGGTCGCCAGTGCCAGCCCCGCCCCCGCGACCGAAGGCGCCACCAACAACCCGAGCACGACCGGCTCCAACGTGATGCCCCAACCGCCGTGCTCCGTCGGCAGCGCCACCGTCTTCAGACGCACGCCGCCGGTCCCCGCCTTCACCTCGCCCAAACCTTTTTCGACATCGACTCTGGCCGCCATCGCTTCCCCCTCGCCCACAGAAACAGGCCCGCCCTCACGACTGCAACGCCCGTTCCAACGCCGCCTCCCCGCCAAACTCTGCCCCCCGCCTGACTCGCCTGCGCGTTTCTCCTCAACCCTCTGCGCGAAATTCCCCGGCGACTAACCTTCGCGTTCCAGTTTGCGGCTCCCGCGCCAGAGCAGGAGCGCGGCGAGCGCGGAGGCGAGCGGGCAGAGCAGCAGGCCGTAGCGCATCATCTGCGGCGCGTCGGTGGCGCCGAGCGCGTCGTTGACGCGGCCGATGAGCGGCCCGCCGATGCCGTAGGCCGCGATGGTCACGGTGAAGAAGTAGACGGCGACACCCAGCCCCCGCAGGTGCGGCCCCGCGATGTCGTGCACGTCGGCCGCCGCCGGCCCGACCCACATCAGCGCCACGCCGAGCAGCACGAAGTTTGACAGTATCAGCAGCCACACGTTGCCGCTGAACAGCAGCGCCAGCCACAGCGGCACGCAGATGAGCGCGGCCAGCGCGCTGAAGAGCATCCGCCCCCCGCGCCCGCGCCCGCGCAGACGGTCCGCGAGCACGCCCCCGAGGATCGTCCCCGGCACGCCCGCCAACACCGACAGCGCCCCCGCCCAGTTGCCTATCACCGACAGCGGCAGCCCGTGCACGCGGTTAAAGAAGAGCGGCCCCCAGATGGAGAGTTGATTCGCCGCCAGCCCGAACAGCGCATAGCCCGCGTAGTGATAACGCAGCGCCGAAGACTTGAACAGCACCTTCCAATCGCGCGAGGTGTAAGCGGGCGCCGCCGCGCCTTCGGTCTGCCCGCGCGGCGCCTCTCTGAGCGAGAGCACGAAGAGACACATCACGAGCCCCGGAAAGCCGAGCAGGTAGAACGCCCAACGCCAACCATACGCCGCCCCTATCTGCCCGCCGAGGAAGAAGGCCAGTCCGCCGCCGATTGCAATCCCCGACGAGTAGATTGACTGCACCGTCGCGCGCATCCTCGGCGGGAAGTAGTCCGAGAGCAGGGAGAGCGCCGCCGGCCCCAGCGTCGCCTCGCCCACGCCCACCATCACGCGGCAGATGAAGAGCGACCAGAAGCCCGTCGCGAACCCGGTCAGCCCCGAGAAGAGGCTCCACACGGCGAGCCCCGCCGCGATGAGCAGCTTCCGCTTCATGCGGTCGGCCAGCCGCCCGAAGGGGATGCCGAGCACCGTGTAGAAGACCGCGAACGAGGCCGAGCCGAGCAGCCCCAACTGGAAGTCCGTGAACTTCATCTCCGCCCGGAGCGGCGGCAGCAGGATGAAGACCAGCACGCGGTCCAAAAAGTTCAGCACGTAGACCAACGTCAGCACGCCCAACGCGTACCAAGAGTGCGCCGGTATCTTCCCGACCTCGGCCGGCTTCAGAGTCGTTTCAGACATTCGCTTAAGCCTTCGGTACGAGGACGACGGCCTCGCCTTCGACGACGCGTTCGCCGCGTTGGTTGGTGCAGATGGTGTCGAGGGTGACGACGGGCTTGTCGTCGCGCACGTGCTTGACGACGACGCGCGCGGTGACGGTGTCGCCGAGGAAGACGGGCGCGGTGAACTTGAGCGTCTGCGAGAGGTAGACGGTGCCACGGCCGGGCAGCTCGTTCGCCAGCACGGCCGAGATGAGCGAGGCGCCGAGCATGCCGTGCGCGATGCGGCGGCCGAAGCGCGTCCGCGCGGCGAACTCTTCGTCGAGGTGGACGGGGTTATGGTCGCCCGTCAGCTCCGCGAAGGCGCGCACCTCTTCGTCCCCGATGGTCTTCCGCATCTCGGCGGCGTCGCCGACTTTGAGATTCATGCGCTCCCCCTTGCTCACTGTGAAAGGAACTTCAGCAACGCGGCGTTGAACTCCGAGACCTTCTCGACCTGCGGGACGTGGCCGCACTGCTCGAAGACGACGAACCGCGCCGAAGGCATCTCGCGCTTGAACTTCTCGCCCTCGCGCGCGAGCGGCGTGAGTCCGTCGTCACGCCCCCAGACGATAAGCGCCGGCTGTTTAATCGCACCGAGCTTCCCGTCGAGCATGTCGTCGCCGTGGTGAATCGACTCGACGAGGCGCTGAATGGTGTAGCCGTCGCCCGCCGAGAGCCGCTGCGCCAGCAGCAGGTCGATGGCCGCGTCCGACTTGAACAACGGGTTGTAGAAGACCATTCCCGCGAGCCGCTTCATCTCTTCGCGCGTAGAGGGGTTGAGGCCCGCGAGCGCGTTCAGGTCGAACTCCTTCGGCGGCGCGAACCCCGCCGCGTCCACCAGCACGAGCCGCTCGACCTTCGACGGATACCTGAGCGCGTAGAGCGCCGCGACCCACCCGCCCATCGAGTTGCCGACGAGCGTCACGCGTTCGACCTTCAGCTCCGCGAGGAACTTGTCGAGGAAGTCAACGTAGGTGCCGACGCGGTAGTTGATAAGCGGCTTGTCCGACTGCCCGAAGCCGATTTGGTCGGGCACGACGACGCGGAACTTCTGCGCGAGCGCGGGCGTGTTGAAGGCCCAGTTCGTCGAATTGCCGCCCAGCCCGTGCAGCAGGACGACGACCGGGCCGCTCCCCGCGTCCACGTACTTGATCTTCTGCCCGAAGACGACCGCCTCCTTCTGCGCCTGCGGTACAGGCGCCTGCGCCGTGGCGGTCGCCGCAAGGCAGAGCGTGAACAGGAGCGCGAACAAAACTTGCCTGTGTTGCTTCATGTGTGACTCCTAAAGATTCGGGCGCGGCCTTTGCCGGGAGCGCGGGCATCCCTGCCCGCCATGAGCGCGTCAGCGCGAATAGAGGGAGACTTAAATCTCAACGTCGAGACATAACGCTTCACTGCTAAGCGTGCTCTCGCACGCTTTGGCGGGCAGGGATGCCCGCGCTCCCGGCGCGCTCGGTAAAGCTACGCGTAGAGGCTCCGCAACACGTCGTCGAAGTTGCGCGCCACCACGTCGCGCTTGAGCTTGAGCGTGGGCGTGACTTCGTCGAGGTCGGCGCGGAAGTCGCGCGGCAGGATGCGGAACCTCTTCACCGACTCGCTCGAAGAGACGCGGCGGTTGGCCGAGTCGATGATGGAGGAGACGAGTTCGCGCATCTCCGCCGAGGCGGCGAGTTCTTCAAAGCCTGCGCAAGCGATGCCGCGCGCGCGCGCGTGCTCTTCGGCCTCAAGGGGGTTGAGCGTGACGAGCGCGACGAGGTAGCTGCGGCCGTCGCCGTGGACGTAGGCGTGGCTGACGAGGTGATGTTCTTTAATCATGTTCTCGACCAGCGCGGGCGCGACGTTCTTCCCCGTCGAGAGCACGATGAGTTCCTTCTTCCGCCCCGTGATCTTGAGGAAGCCGTCCGCGTCCTGCTCGCCGAGGTCGCCCGTCAGGAGCCAACCGTCGCGCATAACCTCGGCCGTCTTCAAAGGCTCCTTGTAGTAGCCCGAGAACATCATCTCGCTTCGGACGAGGATTTCGCCGTCCGGCTCTATCCGAACCTCGCAGCCGGGCATCGGCGGGCCGACGGTGCCGAACTTGTAGTTGTCGGGCCGGTTGAAGGCGACGCAGACGTTCTCCGTCAGCCCGTACGCTTGCAGTATCGGTAGCCCCGCAGCGGCGAAGAACTCCGCGACTTCCAACGGCAGCGGCGCGCCGCCCGAGGTCGCCACGCGCACGCGCCCGCCGAAGTAGTCCTTGACGCGTTGAAGCACGGGCAGCGCGTTCGACTCGTATTCGTCGAGCAACGCGGCGGGCACCTCCTCCTTCGACTGGCGCAGGCGCACGACGCGGCGGCCCGTCTCAAGCGCATGATGAAAGTGGCGCTGCACTTCGTCCGGCTCGCGTTCGAGGTCGGCCAAGACGCGCGCGTGTATCTTCTCGAAGAAGCGCGGGAGCGAGGCGAAGACCGTCGGGCGCACTTCCAACATGTACTGCCCGAGTTTCATCAAGTCGTCCACGAAGTAGGCCGCCGCGCCCGCGTAGAGGCGGTTGTAGAGACCCGAGATGCGCTCGGCGACGTGGCAGTAAGGCAGGTACGAGAAGGCAACGTCCGTGTCGTGGACGGGCACGGCGCCGCGCAGCGACTCGACGCTGTTGATAACGTAGCGGTGGCTCAGACACGCGCCCTTCGGCGGCCCCGTCGTCCCAGACGTGTAGACCATGATGGCCGTGTCGTCCGCCCGCGCGCCTTCCGCGCGTTCGCGCAGGCTCGCCGCCGTCTCTTCCCTTCTCTCTTCTCCGAGACGCAAAAACTCCGCGAAGCTCACGACGCCCTCGCGGCCCCGCGCGGCCTCCGCGTCGAGCACGACGAACTGCTTAACTTTCGTTAAGCCTTCGCGTACGCTCAGAACCTTTTCGAGTTGCGCCGCCGTGTCCGCGAAGACGAACTCCGCGTCCGAGTGTTCGATGATGTAGCGACACTGCTCGACGCTGCTCGTCGGGTAGAGCCCGCACGACACGCCGCCCGCCGCGATGATGCCAATGTCGCACACGGGCCACTCCGGCACGTTCCCCATCAGCACGCACACGGACGCCCCGCGCGTGAGGCCCGACGCCAGCAGCGCGGAAGCCAACGCGTGCGCGTCTTGGCCGAACTTCTCCCACGAACTACCGCGCCACGCGCCCGCGTCACGCACGTAGAACACGTCGCGGCCCGCGTACTCCGCGATTCGTTCTCGGAAGAGTGCGTAGATGTTGGCGTACTTCATCGAATCGAGTTGCGCGTTCTCGTTCGTCGGCAAAGGGTTCCGGTTCCGGCTGCACGCTTACATGAAACTTTGTTCCGCGTGCCGGTTACTTTGTACCGCGCCGGCATTTCTCTGAAACGTGTCGGTATAACGGTGAAACGGGTCGGCGTTCCTTCGCACCACGTGGCCGTTACTTAGTTACGCCCGTCCGTTCGTTTGTAACAGGTTCCCTTTTCAGGATGTCGGGTTCGCGTTCGTCTATTTCGTCGGCCTGTTCCTCTGTTCCGCGTGTGCGTTATGAAGTTACGGCTACCACTTGAAGGCCGCGCAGGCCATGTTGAGGCCGCCGCCCGAGGCGCACATGACGAACACGTCGCCGTCCCTGAGTTTCCCTTCACGCACGGCGTCGTCCAGGACCATCGGGATGCAGGCCGAGCCCGTGTAACCCCATTTGCCCATGACCGTGTGCGTGCGCGCCCAGGGGAGATTCATCTTCTCCATGACGAACTTGATGGTGCTGAGATTGACCTGCGTGAAGAGGAAGAGCGACACGTCGTCCTGCGTCAAGTCTGCTTTCTTCAGCACGTCGCCGACGATGGCGGGCCAGCCTTCGGTGTTGACCTCGGCCGGATACTTCTTGGCGAAGCGGAGCTTGGGCCAGACGCCTTCGCGCAGCACGTCGTCCGTGATGGGGATACGCGTGCCGCCCGCGTAGATGCCCATGTGGTCGTGATAGCTCCCTTCGGCGACCAGTTTGGAGGCGAGGAAGCCCGGCCGCTCCTCGTCCGCGCGCAGCACGACCGCGCCCGCGCCGTCGGCGAAGATGGTCGCCGTCTTCTTGTCCGTCCAGTCGAGGTACTTCGACATCGCGTAGGCGCCGACGACGAGGACGTGTCTGTACGACGAATCGGCGATGACGTACTTCGACGCCGTGTCGAGCGCGGTGACGAAGCCCGCGCAGGCGCAGTTGAGGTCGAACGTGCCCGCGCGCTTCGCGCCGAGGCGGTGCTGCACGACGACCGACGTGGCCGGCGAGATGTACTCGGGCGTGTCGGTGGCGAGCACGACGAGGTCTAAGTCTTCCGCCGCGACGCCCGCCGCGTCGAGCGCGCGGCGCGCGGCTGCGGTGGCGAGGTCGGCCGTGCTCTCGTCCTCGGCGCAGACGTGGCGCTCGCGGATGCCGAGCACGCCCGAGACGAACTCGTCCACGTCCTCGCCGAGCATGCGCGAGAGGTCCGCGTTCGTCAGCACTTTGTCGGGCACGTACGAGCCCGTTCCGATGATGCGTGCGTAGGTCATAAGAAGATTTGAAATTTCAAATTCGAGATTTGCGATTTGCGATTATAACTGTTCGATGAACTCGACGACGGCGCGGTTGAACGCTGCGGCCTGTTCGATGAAGAAGGCGTGGCTGCCGCCGTCGATGACGCGCAGCCGCGCGCCGTGGATGGCGGAGGCCAGGTTGACGGAGTTCTCGTGCGGGACTATCGCGTCGGCGTCGCCGGTGATGACGAGCGTCGGGACTTTAATCTCGCCCACGCGCGACGCGGCGTCGAACGCGACGGCGGCCTGTAGCTGCCGCATGTAGGCGTGCTCGGGAACGTCGTTCGCCGCGCGAAGAGTGACGACGCGTTCGACCTCTTCAGGTTGCTCCGCAACGAAGCGAGGCGAGAAGGCGAGCAAAAGGTTCTCGCGCACGCGCTCCGCCGTGTTGAGCCCCTTCGTCGAAGCGATGGCCGCGAGCGTCTCGGGCGCGGGCGGGACGTGCCCCGCCCCGCCGTAGCTCGTGCAGCAGAGAACGAGCGAGCGCGTCTTCTCCGGATGCGCGAGCGCGAACTCCTGCGCGACGAAGCCGCCGAAGCTCGCGCCGAGCACGTGCGCGCGTTCAACCTTCAACTCTTCGAGCAGCGCGGCGAGGTCGTCCGCGAGGTCGCGCATCGTGAACGGCGCGTCCGTCGCCTCGGAGCGCGCCACGCCGCGCGGGTCGAAGACGATTGTGCGAAACTTCTCCGCGAAGTCATGGACCTGCCTGTACCAGATCCAAAGCCCCGTGCCGAAGCCTGGGACGAGCACGAGCGGCTCGCCCCGCCCGTGCTCTTCGTAGTAAAGCCTTAACCCTCTGACGCTTGTAATCGGCATGAAAATTCTAACAGGGATGGACTGGATGTTCAGGATAAGGCATTTCAAATCTTAAATCCCTATCCTATCCATCCTGTCCATCCCTGTTAACTCATTCCCCTAGAAGTTCAGTTTGAAGGCGAACTGGATGACGCGCGGGCCGGCGCTGGTCTGCGTGATGCGGCCGGCGAGCGGACGCACGACCCCGTTCTCGACGATGTTGATCGAGAGGTTGTTGTTCGGGTTCGCGAAGTTGGCCCAGTTGAAGAGGTTGAAGAACTCCGTGCGGAACTCGCCGCGCCAGCGTTCTGTAAAGGGCAGGTACTTGACGACGGAGAAGTCCACGTTCTTCTGCCCCGGCCCCGTCAGGATGTTGCGCCCCGTGTTGCCGAACGGCGCCGTGGGGTCGAAGAAGCCGCCCGTCAACGTCGAGGGCGCGAAGGCGTTCGGGTTGAAGTACTGCGTCAGACGGTCCTGCGTTCGCCCGCTCCCTTCGATGCTGCCGGTAAAACCCGGTCGCAGGTTGGCGCGCTGGATGGTGTTGTTGTCGGGCGCCTGTATGACCGAGAAGGGCAGGCCCGACTGGAACGTCGCGATGCCGTTCACGCCCCAGTTGTTCAAGAGCCAGCGCGCCGCCGAGTCGTTGCCGACCAGGCCGGGCAGGTCGTAGACGAAGCTTGTCACGAAGCGGTGCGCGCGGTCGAAGTCGGAGCGCCCGCGATTCGTCTTCCAGTTGCGCTGGTCGCCCGGCGTCGAGACCAACTCGTTGACCGTGCCGCCCGAGTAGTAGTCGATGGACTTACCCCACGTGTAGGCCGAGAGGAACTGTAGGCCGCGACTGAACCGCTTCGTCACGCTCAACTGAAGCGAGTCGTAGTGCGAGTTGGAAGAGGTCTGCACCTGCTGCAACCCGCCGGTCGCGTTCTTCTGCGCCGAGAAGAACGGCGCGAACGGCGCCGCGAACGTGTTCGTCGTCGGGTTGTAGATGGGCTGGTTGATGGTCAGCAGTTGCAGAAGCTTCGTGCCCTTCGACCCGACGTAGCCGACCTCCAGCAGGTAGTCGCGCGCGAACTCCCACTGCACGTTCGCGTTGTACTGCTGGATGTAGGGCGTCCGCATCTCCGGGTCGGGGTAGACGCCGCTGATGAGGATGCCGAGCGGCGCGAGCGGGCTCGGCACCGTCGCGTTGACGGGGAACGTGCCGGGCTGCGGCACGGCCGCGAACGGCGTCGAGAGCGGCGGGAAGACCCGCACGCCGAGGCCGAGATACGGGAAGTTGAAGAGCGAAGTGTTGGCGAAGCGCGTCGAGATGCGGTCGTAATAGATGCCGTAGCCGCCGCGCACGGCCAGCGTCCCCGTCTCGTTCAGACGGTACGCGAAGCCGACGCGCGGCGCGAAGTTGTTCTTGTCCTGCGGGACGAGCGTGTCGTCCACAAGCGGCACGCCGGGCAGAGGGTTAACGGCGTTGCCCGCCTGCACGAAGCCGTTCGGCGGCTGCGCGGGCGACGCGAGCGTCCCGTTGCGAAACTGCTCGGGGATGAAGTTGACGAGGCGGCCGTACTTCTCTTTCGGGAGTCCGAAGAAGTCGTAACGCAGTCCGAGGTTCAACGTCAGACGGTTCGAGAGCTTCACGTCGTCCTGCACGAAGCCCGCGAGGTCGTTGACGCGGAAGGCGCGGTCGTAGACGCCCGAGCCGATGATCGAGACCGACTGGCCGAGCAGGAAGTTCGCGAACGTCGGGAAGATGAGTTGCCCGCGCGAGAAGGCGTTGAAGTAGAAGTTGACCTGCGAACGCTTGTACTCGCCGCCGACCTTCAGCCGATGGCGCCCCTTCACAATCGAGAGCGTGTCCTGAAAACCGAACGTGTTGATGCGCGAAGACTGGTCGGCCAGCGGCGACGAGCCGAGCGTGAAGAGCCCCGTCACCGTCAGCGTCGGCATCCCGGCGAAGAGGTTCCCCAAGGGGTTCGTGATGCCGAACTGCTGCGCCGTGAACGGCTCTTCGGGCACGGAGGTCACGCGCAGGCGGCTGAAGCCGAACCGCGCCTGGTTGACCACGTCCGGGCTGAAGACGTACGTGTCGGTCAGAGACGACAACGCCTGAATGATGTCGAGGTCGCCGCCCGTGCCCGGCAACTGCTGCGGGCCGTTGCCGAGCCCCGCGAAGTTGTAGTTGGCCTGAAACGTCGGGTTGCTCGCGTAGAAATTCTTGGCCGAGAAGGTGTGCTTGTCGCTGATCGTCCAATCGACGTTGCCGTTGAACTGGTTCTCGCGGAAGGTCGAGATGCCCGACTGCGGCGAGAGCCCCGAGGGCGTCGTCGCCGAAGGGATGGCGAACTCGCCGCCGGGGAGACGCGCGTTCAGAATCGAGACCGCGATGGGGCTGATGTTCGCCGCCGGCAACCCGAACGCCGCCGCCAGCCCTGCGGCCGTGCGGTTGCTGTCCGTGAGTTGGAAGGGGATGACCGGGAACGTCAGGCTGTTGTTGAGCGACGCGCCGTTGCGCTCGCGCGTGCCCTGGTACGAAGTGAAGAAGAAGACCTTGTCCTCCACGACGGGGCCGCCGAGCGTGCCGCCGAACTGCTTGCGCGTCAGCACGGGGCGCGGACGCCCCGCCGAGTTGAGGAAAAAGTCGTTGGCGTTCAAGGCGTCGTCGCGCAGGAACGCGTAGATGTTGCCGTGGAACTCGCGCCCGCCCGACTTGGTGACGGCCTCGACGTTGCCGCCCGCGTTGCGCCCCTGCGACGCGTCGTAGAGCGAGGTCTGCACGACGAACTCCTGCAAGGAGTCGGTCGCGGGGACGGCGATGTTCGGCGTCGAGTTGGTGCCGACCGAGTTGGCGTCGATGCCGTTGATGCGGACGCTGTTCGAGGTCGTGCGCTGCCCGTTGACCGAGATGATCGAGTCGCCGCGCCCCAACTCCGTGTTGTTCGAGACGCTCGCGGAGGTGCCCGGCGAGAGCGTCAGGAGCTGCTGGAAGTTGCGCGTCGGGAGCGGGAGCTGGCTGATGGCGCGGCTATCGACGACACGCCCGACCTGCGAGCTCTCCTGCTGGACGAGCGTGCCCTCGGCCGTCACCGTCACCGTCTCGTCCACGCTCGAAGGTTCGAGCTTGAGGTTGACCGTCGCCGTCTGCGTCACGTTGACTTCGAGCGCCTCGACGACGACGCGCTTGAACCCTTTGGCCGCGACCTCGACCTTGTACGTTCCGGGCGGGAGCTGCGGGACGGCGAAGTCGCCCGCGTCGCCGGTCGCGGCCTCACGCCGCAGGGCCGTGGCGAGGTTCGTGACCGTGACCGAGGCGCCGGGGACGACCGCGCCCGCGGCGTCCTCGATGGTGCCCGTGATCTGCCCCGTCGCGCCCTGCCCCAGCGCGGACGCGGTCAGCGAGAGGAGGACGAGCGAGAGGACTAACAGCCGTTTCGGGTAAAACATTTTCAAGAGACCTCCTGCGAAGGCTAGCGGGTTTCGTTGGGCCTGCCGGGCGCCCGGCTCGGATTAAAAACGAACGTACGTTTTTATTTACCAACTCGGCGCAGCCGGCGGCGACCTCCCCGCCGAGCGCGGCGTCAGTTGGATTTAGGTTTGGCGCGGGGCTTGGACCCCGCCATCTCGCGCAGCTTCTCGGGGCGCAGGACGCCCCGGCAGAATATCTCGGTCAGGTGCTCGACCACGCGGTCGTCCGAGAGCCCGAGGTGGCGCTTGCCGCCGAAGAGCTTCTCGACCAGGAAGTAGTTGAAGAACTGCATGTAGGCCGCCGTGAAGCCGACGGCCGGGTCCACGCCTTCGTAGAGCGCCCCCTCCTCCTTCAACTGCCGGAAGTAGGGCGCGAAGCGACGGCGCAGGTTCGCGGCCAGCCCCTCGAACATCTTGCGGAAGTGCTGATTCTCGAACTCCAGCACGTCGATGTACATCAGCAGCCAGAAGTCCGAGTGCGCGCTCACCAGGTCCTTGACCATCCGCCCGAACTGCTTGAGGCTCTCCGGGTGAAAGGGCTCCTCGACCTCCTCGAAGATGGCGCGCAGCCGTGCGTCGATCACCTTCTGGTAGCGCCCGATGATCGATTCGAGGATGTCTTCCTTCGTCCGGTAGTAGTTGTAGAGGTTGCCGAGCGAGGTCTCGGCCCCCTCGGCGATGTCGCGCATCGAGGTGGCGTGAAACCCGCGCTTGATGAAGAGCTCGCGCGCCGCCGCCTCGATGCGGCCGCGCCGGGCCTCCAGCGCCTCCTGGCTCAGTTTCGGCATACGCTTCAAAAAACGAACGTACGTCTTTTAATTCAGGGCACGGGTTCTGTCAACCGTTTTTTGTTCAGGCGGGTAACAAACCGGGGTCGGGGCCAGGGGATTTCAGGGCTCCCGCAGGCCGAGGCGGAACGCGGCGCGCGCCGCGCCGACCTCACGAGCGGCTCCGCGACGGGAGAAGTTTTGTTGAGTTCAGACATCGCTAACGGAGTGATGAGTGATAAGTGATAAGAGAAGACAAGCGGGCCTTGTTCTTTCTTATCACTCAGCACTCCTTCTCGGCGCGGAACTCGGCGAGGATGCGCCGGAGCGCCACCTCCTCGCAGGGCGCGATGGTGCATTCAAGCGACGGCGCCTCGTCTTTCACCACCCGGCGCATCATCTCGGCGACCTCGCCGGGGCGCCGGCCGCGAAGGTCTTTGTCCTCCTTGATGACGATGCGGCCGAAGCCGCGCGCGGCGATGCGCGCCGCGCGCTCAATTAGTTCGTCCGAGCGGTCGCCGGGGACGCCGACGACGCCGGTCACGCGCGCCTTGCGCCAGCGCGCCGCCGTCCGGCAGACCGAGGCGAAGGCTTCGGAGTTGTGGCCGTAGTCGAGGACGACGTTGTAGACGTTGGGCTCGACCTCGACGCGCGTCCTGCCGTGGTTGGCGCCGACGCCCGCGAGGCGCGTCAGCTCAAGCGCGACGTGCTCGACGACGTGGCCGAAGTAAGTGCCCTCGCGCAGGCGCTCGACGAAGCCGCCCGCGTAGCCGCGCGAGCATTGATGTTCGGAGAGGCCGGGCAGCGCCGTGAGCAGGCGCTCGTTGAAACCGTCGAACTCGCGGCTCTCGCGCCCGGCCAGTTCTTCGAGGTCGAGCCGCAACAGGAGCGCGGCCCGCGCGCAACGTCATCGTCGGCGAGCCGCCGACGATCATCACGCTCGACATCATCGCCGCGCCCGCGCTCGTCCCGGCGATGACGAGCCCCTCATCGTGCCGCCGTTGGAGCGCCGTGTCGAGCCGCGTGCCGCCCACGAGCCGCGTGATGCGGAGTTGGTTGCCGCCCGTGAAGAAGACGCCCGTCGCGCGCTCGACGGAGCGCACCGCCTCCTCGCTGTTCGCGTCGCCGCGCGTCCGCACGTTGAGCGCCCGCACCTCGCGCGCGCCGAGGCGGCGGAAGGTCCGCTCGTAGAGTCCGTCCAACTCCTTCGGCACGTCCGACGCCACCGAGATGATGGCGACGCGCGCGCGCTTGCCGCCCGCGAGCCGCACGAACTCGCTCAGGACATCGCAGTCCTTTTCCCTGTCCTCCGCGCCCCCGATGACGACGAGTTGACCGGCGCGCCTCTCCACTTTTCGCTTCGCCATTTTCCGGAAGGATAGCGCAACGGGCGGCCGCGCCGCGAGCCGAACTGTTTGCCTTTTGGCATGCGCCTTTGTATTCTTCGGCTGCACATACATTCCGACAGAAGCGGCGGCGGGAGGAGTGCGAAGCATCCTCCGCGACGCCGTACATTGTTAGTAAGAGTGACGACAATTCAGACCACAGTGATGAAGTTCGGCGGCACGTCCGTCGAGGACGCGTCGGCCTTCGAGCGCGTCGTGGCGCTCGTGCGCGCCGCCGCGCGCGACTCGCGGCCCGTCGTCGTCGTCTCGGCCATGAGCCGTTTCACCGACGCGCTGCTCGCGGCCTTCGAGCGCGCCGCCGGGGGCGAAGGCGCGGGCGCGCTCGCGCCCCTCGAAGAGCACTTCAAGCGACACACGGCCGCGCTGCGGACGCTGCTCGCGGACGGTCCAACCAGAAATGACTCAGACGCCGCCGTCGCGGACCTCGAAGGCGTGCTCGCGGGCGCGCGCGAAGAACTCGGCCGCGCGTTCGCGGATGCCGCCGAAGGTTCGCGGCCTTTGCCGCTGCTGCAAGACCTCGTCGTCTCTTACGGCGAGCAACTCTCTTCGTGGCTGCTCGCGCGCGTGCTCGACGCGCGGGGCGCGAAGGCGCGTCAGGTGGACTCGCGCCGCTGCGTCATCACCGACGACGAGCACGGCCGCGCCGCGCCGCTCAAAGAAGAGACCGACCGCCACACGCGCGAACACGTAACGCCGCTGATTGAGGAGGGCGTCATCCCCGTCCTCGGCGGCTTCATCGCCTCTTCGGCCGCGTCGGGCGCGACGACGACGCTGGGGCGCGGCGGCTCGGACTACACGGCGGGGCTGGTCGGCGCGGCGCTGCGCTCGAAGGAGATTCAGATCTGGACGGACGTGTCGGGCGTGCTCACCGCCGACCCGCGCGTCGTGCCGGAGGCGCGTACCATCCCGCGCCTCTCCTACGCGGAGGCGGCCGAGTTGGCCTACTTCGGCGCGAAGGTCCTGCACCCGAAGACTATCTTGCCGGCCGTGGTCCGCAACGTCCCCGTGCGCATCTGCAACTCGCGCGCGCCGCGCTCGCCCGACACCGTCGTCTACTTCGACGCGGAGATGACGCCGCGCACCGTCAAGGCCATCGCGCACAAGAAGGGCGTGATGATCGTCCACATCACTTCGGCGCGCATGCTCGGCGCCTACGGCTTCCTGCACGCCATCTTCGAGGTCTTCAACCGCCACCGCACGGCCGTCGATATCGTCACCACGTCCGAGGTCTCCGTCTCGCTCTCGCTCGAAGACCCTTCCGCGCTCGACGCGATCACGGAAGACCTGAAGCACATCGCCGCCGTCAAGGTTGAGCCCGACCGCGCCATCGTCTGCATCGTCGGCGAGGGATTGCGCTCGACGCCCGGCATCGCCGGCCGCGTCTTCTCGACCATCAAGGACATCAACGTCCTGCTCATCTCGCAGGGCGCGTCGAGCGTCAACCTGACCTTCGTCGTCGAAGAGCAGCACGCCGCCGAGACCGTCCGCCGCCTCCACGCGGCCTTCTTCGAGTGCGGCACCGCGGAGTTTCTCGCACAGACCGGCGGGAACTGAAAGGGCTTTACGCCGGGAGCGCGTCAGCGCGAATAGAGGGAGACTTTTTAATTCAACGTCGAGGGATGGAGCTTGACAGCTAAGCGTGCTGAAGCACGCTTTGGCGGGCAGGGATGCCCGCGCTCCCGGCGAAGTGATGAGATTATTCGAGCTGACAAGGACGCTGATGGACATCCCCTCCGTGTCGGGCGAGGAGGGCGAGGTCGGGCGTTTCCTTGCGTCGTATTTGAAAGGGCTCGGGTACAACGTCGAGACGCAGGAGGTCGGGCCGGGGCGCGCGAACGTGCTGGCGCGGACGGGGGCACGCGCGCGGGTCGTGCTCTCGACGCACATGGACACGGTGCCGCCGTTCATCGCTTCGTCAGAGGACGACGAATACATCCACGGCCGTGGCGCGTGCGACGCGAAGGGCATCATCGCCGCGCAGTTGACGGCCGCCGGGCGCCTGCGCGAAGAGGGCTTCGAGGAGTTGGGGCTGCTCTTCACGGTGGACGAGGAGTTGGGCAGTCTCGGCGCGCGCGCCGCCAACGCGCACGCATGGGGGCGCGAGTGCGCGTACCTCATCAACGGCGAGCCGACCGAGAACAGGCTCGCCGTCGGGTCGAAGGGCTCTCTGCGTCTGAGGCTTCTGACCGACGGGCGCGCGGCGCACTCGGCCTACCCGGAGCGCGGCGAGTCCGCGATTGAGAAGATGCTCGACGTGCTCGCCGACATAAGAGATCATGAGTGGCCGCGCGACGAGTTCTTCGGCGAGACGACGTGCAACATCGGAACCATCAACGGCGGCACGCGCCCCAACGTCATCCCGGCCGAGGCCGAGGCCGAGTTGCAGATAAGGCTGGTGAAGCCTTCGGGCATAATCAAAGAGATGCTCGAAGAGCTTGCGGCCGGTCGCGCGCGCGTCGAATACATGTCGGCGGCGGAGCCCGCGCGGATGCTGTCGGTCGAGGGGTTCGAGCGCGAGGTCGTCCGCTTCACGACCGACATCCCGTACCTTTCGAGCTGGGGCAAGCCTCTGCTGCTCGGCCCCGGCTCCATCCTCGACGCGCACACCGACGGCGAGCGCGTCTCG
>DASVGG010000161.1:0-1203 GCA_036379655.1 Pyrinomonadaceae bacterium | reverse complement strand
GGCGCGGGCAGGGCGGCCCTGTCGAGCTTGCCGTTGGGCGTCAGCGGGATGGCTTCGAGCAGGACGAAGGCCGAGGGGATCATGTAGGAGGGCAGCCGCTCCTTCATGAAGTCGCGCACGTCCGCCACCATCGCTTCGCCGCTCGCCCAAATCTTCTCCGGTTCGCCGCCGGCCTCCGGCGGCTCTTCCGCCGGGGCGCGTCGCCCGTTCGACGGGTGAACGGCGTAGACGTTGTAGAGGTCGGTTCCCTGCAACAGTAAATCCTGCTCGACGCCCAGCGTGTAACCGCGACTCCGCAGGAGATTGGTGACAAACTCAAGACGGCCTTCGATGTCGTGAACTTCGACGACCAACTGCTTGATCTTCGGCCAATCGCCCTCCGCGATGCCGGCGAGCACATCGAGCTCGCCCCTCTCCACGTCAATCTTCAGCAGGTCGATGCGCCCGACGTTATACTCACGCATCACCTCCGAGAGTGACCTGAGCTGGCAGGTATAATGCTCGACCTCAAGGCGTTCCTCGATCAACTCGTCCAGCAGCTCTTCGCCCAAAGGTGCCGCGTCCCCGCCTTCCGTGTTCTGTTGATTGCTTAGAAACGACTTGACGACCCGACGCACGTCCGCCGCGTCCGAGTGGCTGCTGGAGATGAGTGAGGCGTGCGGGTAGAAGGTGAAGGTATCTTCACGAGCCTCATCCGAGACGCCGCACTGAAGCAGCTTCACGTCCAGTTCGTAGAGTTCGGCGTTCCTGCGCAAAGACTCGAACACCGGCGGGATCGGCTCGAACGCGTAAATCGTCGCGTTCTTGCACCGCTGACTGGCGAACAGCGTAAACATTCCGATGTTCGCGCCGACATCGAAGATACAGTCGCCTTCGCCGAGCGTCACGCCGTGCTTGAGATAAACCTCCTGCTCGAAAATCTCGTCGTAGACGAAGTCCGTCTCACTCTTGTTCTGGTGGAAAACCGCCATGCCGTTGGGTAACGCGTAGGTTCTGGCGTCTGCGAGCCGCCCCTCTTTCTCCATCCGCAGCATCTGTAGAACAGCCGCCGCGCGGAGTGGGTGAGGGACGAGGTAGGCGACGAGCCGCACGTCCCCTTCGCCGTACTCCCGCGCCACCACCGCCGCCGCCGCCACCGCCCCGTGCCCCTCGGCCGCCGTCTCCACCTCCCCCAACTCGATCCTCATCCCACGCACCTTCACC
>DASVGG010000160.1:0-15637 GCA_036379655.1 Pyrinomonadaceae bacterium | reverse complement strand
TGGTCAAGACCTGCGCGCCCGAGTCGCGCCAGCGCGCGAGGACTTCCGCGTGCGGGTGGCCGTAGGGCGAGTCACGTGCGACGGAGACGACGGCGAGGGCGGGGCGCGTCGCGTCGATGAAGGCGTTGGTCGAGGAGGTGCGGCTGCCGTGGTGCGCGACCTTGAGCGCGTCGGCGCGCAGGTCGTCGCTCGCGGCCGTGAGCGCGCGCTCCGTGCGCGACTCGATGTCGCCTGTGAGCAGCAGCGTCCGGCGGCCGTAGCGCAGGCGCAGCACGACCGAGTCGGCGTTGGCGGAGGTCGCGACGCGCGCGCGCTCTTCCACCGAGACGGATTCGACGGGCGGCGGCCAGAGCACGTCCACTTCGACCGCGCCGAAGCGCAGGCGGTCGCCGCGCGCGACGACGTGGAGGGGCACGCCCGCGTCGCGCGCGGTCGTGGCGAAGCGCGCGAACTCTTCGTCTCCGGGCGTGACGCGGCCGACGAGCGCGGCGCGCGCGCCGAAGCTCTTGAGGATGTCGCGGAGGCCGTCGATGTGGTCGGCGTCGGCGTGCGTCGCCAAAACGTAGTCGAGGCGCGACAACCCTCGCCACCAGAGGTACTCGGCGACGGCCGCGTCGCCGACGCCGCGCGCGTCGGGCTCGAACTCTTCCGCCTCATCTTCAACGTCGCGCGACGCGCGGAAGCGCGGACGGCCGCCGCCGTCCACGAGCAGCGTCGAGCCGTCGGGCATCGTGATGAGCGCGGCGTCGCCCTGCCCCACGTCGATGAAGTCAACGCGCAGGCGCCCGTCCGCGCGCGGCGCGCTGAAGGGGTGCGCGATGATGATGAAGGTGATAACGACGGTCGTCCAGCACGCGACTTTCAACAGTCGCTTATGCGTTGGTGCGGTTCGCGCGCGGGGCGGTTCGGCCAGCGGCCGCCAGCGTCGGAGCGCACGCGCGAGCAGGAGCAGCGGCGCGTAGTGGAGTGCGTAGACGGCCGACGCCGCGCCGTTGTAGACGGGAAGACGGAGGCTCGCGACGCCCGCGCGCGTGAAGGGGTCAACGCCGTGGATGAGGAGTTGGGTCGAAGCTTCGGTCAGACGTACAAGCGGCGCGGCGAGCGTCGTGCTCAACTCCGACGCGGCCAACGCGGCGAGCGCGGCGAAGGCTTGCGCGACGAGGAGCACGCCCGCGAAGAGATTGAGCGCGAGCGAGGCGAGCGAGAGGCGGTGGAAGTAGAGGGCCTGCGGCGGCAGCAGGACGAGTTGCACGGCGGCCGTCGTCAACAACGCGGCGAACGTGAAGCGCAGCGCGGGCTGCAAGCGCCAGCGTTCGAGTCGCGCGGCCGACGGCGCCTTGAACAGTTCGTAACTGTGCGAGGCGCGCGCCGTCTCGCGCCGCCACGCGCGCTCGCGCCAGTAGAGCGTCTCGGCCAGTGCGCGGAACCAGCGCGGGCACGCGGGCGGATAGGGCGTGGCGCGCGTCGGCCGCCAACGGCCCACGTCCCTGAGCGTCGAGACGAGCGGCAGCGCGAAGGCCAGCACGGCGAACACTGAGAGGAAGGTCAGTTGGAACGATGGGTCGAGGAGGTTCGCGGGGCGCCAGATGAGCAGCGCGAGCGCGGCCCCGCCCGTCGCGTTGAGCGCGCCCGCGCGACGGCCGAGCGTGGGCGCGAGCGCCGCCACGGTGAAGGTGAACGCCGCGCGCACGACCGATGCTTCGGCGCCGACGCCGACGGTGTAGACCCACACGCACGCGACCGACGCGGCCCACCGCGCGGCGGGCCTGCGCGTAAGCCTTCGCGCCACAGCCCAGACGAGCCCGCCGACGAAGGCTATGTGGAGGCCGCTGATGACTAGGGCGTGGAGGGTGCCGCCTTCGCGGAAGCGCTCGGCCGCCTGGCGCGAGAGGCCGAAGCGATTGCCGAGCACGGCGGCCTTGAAGACGCCGGCCGCGTCCGTCGAGAAGGTCGCGTCGGCTTTTTTGATTAAGGCCGCGCGCCATTCGTCGAGCAGCGCGAGCGGGAGCAGGGCCGTCTCGTCATCGAGGCGCTCGACGAGGAGCGCGCTCTTGAGCGTCCCGCGCGCGTCCACGTCGCGCGCATCGAGGTAGTCGCCGAAGGGACGCACGCCGGGGTTGTGGTACTTCCCTTCGCGCGTGAGGCGTGTTGCCATGCGGACGCGCGCGCCGCGCCTCAGCTCAAGCGAGTCGTATGCGGCGGCCGCGCGCGCATCTCTCAC
Source organism: Pyrinomonadaceae bacterium (assembly GCA_036379655.1). Lineage (GTDB taxonomy): Bacteria > Acidobacteriota > Blastocatellia > Pyrinomonadales > Pyrinomonadaceae > QHXN01. The sequence continues at coordinate 13,416 of DASVGG010000160.1, read as the reverse complement.
GGGCGCGAACAGCTCGACGCGCCCGCCGCATGCAGAGTCCACGCCCTTGTGCCGCACGGCCTCGACGCGGAGCGAGAGCAGAAGGCCGTCGGGTGCTATCTCGGGCGCGCGCTCAAGCACGCCGGTTAGCTCGACAGGGTCGGCCGGGGCGATGCGGCCGGTATCGTAGAGGACGCGCAGACGCGACGCGCCGGCGGACTCGTTCGTCTCGACGGACGACAGCGCGGCGCCCGCGCAGACGAAGGCCAGGACGACGAGACGCGCGGCGTATCTCAAACGCTTGAACGCGGCGAAGAAGGCTGACGCGGAGGTGAGCGCGGCGAGCGCGACGCAGGCGTGGACGGGCGCGTGTGTGAGTCGCGCGAGCAGCACGCCCGAGGCGTAGGCCACGGCGAGGACGACGAGCGGGTGCTCGCTGAAGTTCGAAGTGAGATGGCTCCCGGACATAGGCTTCGACGTTTGCAACGCCGGAGCTTTGGCGGAAGCTCAAGCAGACCGAACGGCGGTGAAGGCGCGGACCTCATCGCCCGCGCCCGGTCTTCTTAACTATTTCCCTTGCAGCAACGCGGTCGCGCGGTCGATCTCGGCGGCGGCGCGTTCGAGGGCGGCGGCGGTGAAGGCGGTCTGTTCGGCGGCCTCCGCCCAGTTGTGCTGTTCGACGGCTTCGCGGACGCCGGGCAGCGTCTTGACGCCATAGCCGGTGTAGAAGCCGGGCGCGTATATCTGGTGCTTGAACCAGGGTCGGCGCGGCAGGCCCGCGTCGCGCGTCATCGAACGCTCGAAGTTCATCAGGATTTGGTCGAGCTTCGTCTGTGTTTCCGTCGATGAAGTTAATCGGGCTCGAACGTCCGGCGAGTCGTAGGCCGCTTGATAGTTCTTCGCGCTCTCCTGAAGTTTAGCGAGCGCGCGTTGCAGGGGCGCGAGGTCGGGCGCGGGCGGAAGCTGTTCTTCTTTGGGGAGGACGTAGGTCTCGGTCGGGTCGAAGACGGCTTTGTAAGTACCTTCGGCGAGCATGCGGTTGCGCTCGGCGATGTCGTTGCGCGTTGTCTCCGTGAGCTTCGTCACCTCCTGCACGTAGCGCGCGACCGTGTCCGTGAAGTTGCCGAAGTCGAGGGGCAGCGTGTCCGCCTCGGCGAAGCGGAGCACGACGCGGCCGTTCACCTGCGCGAGCGCGACGCCGTAGTCGAAGCCGGGGTCGCCGAAGCGCGTGTAGTGGTCGAACGAGTCGTAGATGGAGTGATAGGAGCCGCCGCCGTCCTCGCCGCCGAAGCCGACGTTGAGCGAGGCGACGCCGAGGTGTTGCAGGAACGGCGTGTAGTCGGAGCCCGACCCGAGCGCGCCGATGCGCATGTCCGCGCGCTCGCGCGCTTCCTTACGCTCGTCGGCGCTTCCTTCGAGAATCCTCTGCGCGCGCGCGCGCTCCCACACGGTTATCTTCTTCTGCGGGTCAACGACATCGCGCGCCACCTCGTTGACGAACTTCTCCAGAGTGTGCGAGCCGCCGACGCCGAGGAAGCCGCGGCCGTTCGAGTCGGAGTTGACGTAGACGACGGCGTGGCGTCGCAACTCTTCGGCGTGCGTCTCGGCCCACTCGGTCGAGCCGAGCAGGCCCGGCTCCTCGCCGTCCCACGCGCAGTAGATGATGGTGCGCTTCGGCCTCCAGCCCGACTTCGCCAGTTCGCCCACGGCGCGCGCCTCTTCGAGCAACGCGACCATGCCGCTCACGGGGTCGTCGGCGCCGTTGACCCACGCGTCGTGGTGGTTGCCGCGCACGACCCACTCGTCCGCGCGCTCGCCGCCCTTGAGGCGCGCGATGACGTTGTAGATGGGCTTGATGTCCCAGTTGAATTCGAGCTTGAGGTGGACGGCGGCGGGGCCGGGGCCGAGGTGATACGTGACGGGCAGCGCGCCGCGCCACGCGGCGGGCGCGACCGGGCCGCCGAGCGCGCGCAGCAGCGGCAGCGCGTCGCCGTACGAGATGGGCATCACGGGAATCTTCGTGAGCGTCGGCGCGGTCTTTATGTCGAGCCGCTTCGCGCCTTTCGTCGAGCCGACGCCGGGCGTTAAGGGGTCGCCGGGGAAGAGCGGCATGTCCGCGACCGAGCCGCGTTGCGCGCCCCACTCGCTGCGGTATGGGCCTTTCGGGTAAACGTCGCCCTGGAAGTAACCGTCGTCGCGCGGGTCGGAGTAGATGAGACAGCCGACGGCGCCGTGTTCGGCCGCGACCTTCGGCTTGATGCCGCGCCACGAGCCGCCGTAACGCGCGAGCACGATCTTGCCCTTCACGTCGATGCCGCGCCGCTCAAGCTCGTCGTAGTCGCGCGGCACACCGTAGTTGACGTACACGAGTTGACCCGTCACGTCGCCGTCGATGGAGTACGCGTTGTAGACGGGGAGTTGCTCCGCAGTCTGGCCGGAGGTCTTGTCTTCTTTAAGCGCCGGCTCGCCGAGGCGGGCCGCGTAACGCGCGGGCGCGGTCAGTTCAAGCACGCGTGTTTTCGGCGTCGGGAAGAGCACGTCGAAGGTCTCGACCTCCGCGTCGTAGCCCCACGAGCGGAAGAGGTCGGCCATGAACCCCGCGTTGTCGAGGTCGTGCTCGGAGCCGACGTGGTGCGGGCGCGAAGACATGCGCTTCATCCACTCGCGCAAGTTATCCTTCTTCAACAGCGCGTCGAAACGCGCTTCGAGCGCGCGCTGCCGCTCGGCGCGCGCGGGCGCGAAGCCCGACATGGGCTTCACGTTCTGCGCCTGCGCGGAGAGCACGGCGCACAGTAGAAGGATTGCGGCGAGTGGGCGCGGACGGCGAAGACGCATCGAGACCTCCGGCGAAATTTTGACTGGGTTAGATGACCAACTGCGGCGTGAGGACTTTATTACAGGGGGCGCGGGCACGGCAAGAAGTAATATTAACCACAGAGACACGGCTTTGAAGACATATGTCTTCAAAGCCGTGTCTCTGTGGTTAACCCTTCGGACGCTAACGGCCGCGCGGGACCGTGACCGTCACGTTGCTCGCCGAGGCGTTGCCCGCCGCGTCGGTGCACGTGATGGTGATGGTGTAGACGCGGCCCGTGCCCGTGCCGGAGCGCTCGGCGCGCAGTTGGAGGTGATGTGCGTCAACGATGAACCAGTCGGGCGCGGTGTCGCCGTCGTCGGCGCCGTTGACGGGTTCGTTGCTCGCGACGCCGAGCGTGCACATCGTCACGCCGCTGAGGTTGTCAGAGGCGTTGTAACTGACGAGCACGTCGCGCAGCTTGTGGTTCGGCGAGGTGAGCACGGACGGCGTGGCCGACGCGCCGCCGATGACGGGAGCCGTCGTGTCAATTCTGACGACGAGGCTCGCGACGGCGCTCGCGTTACCCGCGTTGTCGATGGCGCGCAGGTAGACGGTGTGGACGCCCTGCTGGTTGAGTTGGAAGCTCGCGGCCGAGCCACCGACGACGACGGGGCTGCCGTTGTTGACCCAGTAGCGCAGTTCCTTCACGCCGCTGCCCGCGTCCGTCGCACTTAAATTGACGGTGACGGGCACCGCGTTGTGCCAGCCGTTGGCGTTGGCCGTGGGACTGACGGTGATGCTCGCCGTCGGAGCGGTCGTGTCGATGGCGGCGGGCGCGGGGAGCAGCACGACGCCCGTGCGCGGCGCGAGCGCGATTGAGACGTGACCGCCCGAGACGGTGTAACTCGCGCCCGTCAGGACATCGACGAGCGACGTGGCGTCGGCGAAGTGCGCGGCGACGGGGACGCTCGCGGTGTTGTTGGCGGTGCCGTTGTTGAGTACGACGACCGCGCGTTCCGCACCGCTCACGCGCGCGAAGGCGTATGTGTTGTCGTCGGACGTTGTGGGCGTCGTGTCGCCCGTCAGCAGCGTCTCGAACGAGCCTTCGCGCAACGACGCGAACTGCTTACGCATGTGGCCGAGCTTCGTGTAGAAGTCGCGCACGCCCGCATCGGCGGGGCCGTAGACGTTCTGGTCGCCCGCCTCGTCCTCCCAGGGGAAGGGCGCGCGGTTGTACGGGTCGTCCTCGGGGCCGTTCGCGCCGTTACCGAGCGCGGGCGAGTCGAGCGCGCCCTCGTCGCCGTAGTAGACCATCGGCGCGCCCATGTATGTGAACTGGAAGAGCGCGGAGAGCTTGAGCCGCTGCTTCGCCTCGGTCGTCCCACTGTCGCCGATGAGCGTCAGTACGAAGAGCGAGCGATTCGTGTCGTGCGAGTCGAGCAGGTTGAGCATCGCGGCCGTGGCCTGCGGCGGGTAGTCCTCGCGCACGGAGCGCAGCGCGCGGTCGAACTGGCTCGGCGTCAGGCTGATGATCTGGTTGCCGCCGAAGTTGTCGTTGTCGCTCCAGCCCGCGCCGCGCGCGAAGCCGAGCACGTTCTTGCGGAAGCGGTAGTTCATCACCGAGTCCAACTGGTCGCCCGCGAGGAACTGGCTCGCGTCCTCCCAAATCTCGCCGACGAGCGGGCCGTCCGCCTTGTAGCCCTTCGCATAAGGCCGATACTCGTGCCACCAGTTGTGACTGATCTCGTTCGCCACGTCGAAGCGCCAGCCCGCCGCGCCGCGCTCGTACCAATGCTTGGTCACGTTGTCCGACGGCGCGCGGTAGAAGAAGTCGCGCACGGGGCCGCCCTCGTTGAAGACCGGGAGGCTGTCGAAGCCGAACCAGCTCTCGTAGTCTGTGTAGGTGCAGGGCGTGTTCGCGTTGAAGAAGTTGTACCAACTGCGGAAGGGCGACGAGACGGACTCACAGGCGCCGTCCGTCGAGTAGCGATGGTAGCGGTCGAAGTAGACGCTGTCGGACGACGAGTGGTTGAAGACGCCGTCGAAGATGAGCCGCATGCCGCGCCGCTCGGCCTCGGCCTTGAGCGAGGCGAGCGCGGCGTCGCCGCCTAAGCCTGGGTCAACTTCGAGGAAGTCGTCAGTGTCGTAACGATGGTTCGAGCGCGCCTTGAAGATCGGGTTGAGGTAGATCGTGTCGATGCCGAGCGATTGCAGGTAGTCGAGTTTCTGTTCGATACCTTTCAGGTCGCCGCCGAAGAACTGCGTGCCGTACTGACCCTGATAAGGGCCGGGCTGACGCGGGTCGCCGATGGCCGTATTCCACGGCTCGCGCGGGAGCGGCGTCTGGTCGCCGTAGAACGTTGGGCAGCCCGAGGTCGAGCCCGGGCGGCAGTAGTCGTTCGACGGGTCGCCGTTGCGGAAGCGGTCTGGGAAGATTTGATAGACGTTCGCGTCGCGCAGCCACGCGGGCGTCTGGAACCCTCCGGCGTAGGCCGTGAGCTGGAAGGCCGGGAAGGGCTCGCCGTCGAAGGCCGCGCCCTCGCCGCCCTGGTTGAGGTTGTCGTGGTCGTTGAGGTAAGAGTCGCTGTAGAAGTCTTCGTCGCCCTGGTCGGTGACGCGGAACTTGTAGTAGAGGACCGAAGCCGTCGAAGGGGTCTGAAGGTTGAGCGCCCACACGTCGTACTCGGTGCCGTTCTCCGTGCGGTTCTCGAAGAAGGACATCGGGTGATCGACGGGGCCCGTGGTCGTGCCCGTCGCGGCGTCGTAGGTGTAGACGCGAACGTTAACGCCATCAACGTCGAAGTGCGCGGTGCGGAAGCGGAGCGTTACGGAAGAGCCTGCCGCGACGGCGCCGAACGGCGAGCGGTAGTAAGAATCGAAGGTGTCGTGGCGCAGGCCGTCCCAGCTGATGTCGCCGGAGGCCGCGCCCGCAGTGATGTCGAGGACGTGCGTCGCGGCGTTGTAAGTGAACGTCACCTTCTGGTTAACGGTCGAGACGTTGAAGGGGATGTCGGCCCCGTTCTGCGCGCCGCCCTGTCCGTAGTTCTCGTCCCAGCTCTCGTTAATCGCGACCTTCGCGAAGTAGCTGCCCGGCGGGATAGAGGTCGTCTCGAAGGTGTAGACGCCGTCCTCGTCCGGGTCTTGCAGCCAGGAGCGCAGGCAGGAAGGGTCCCAGTCGCCCGAGCACCCGAGTTCCGACTGGAAGCTGCCGGGCACGGTCGCGATAACGGCGTTGCGGTTGCTCGTCACCCAGTGCGTCTCGTGGTCGTAGTAGAACTTGACCTGCGACGCCGCGCCGAGGTTGAGCGGGATGTTAGGGCCGTTCTGCTGCGCGAAGCGGCCGTAGTTCTCGCCCCAGTTGTCGTTGACGGGGGCCTTGTACTCCCAGTTGCCGCCGGGGACGCCAAACGAGCCCTGCCAGACGCCGTCGTTCGCGTCGTAAGTCAGATGCGTTGCGGCGCAACCGGGGTCCCAGTCACCCGCGCAGCCTAACTCGCTCTGAAGACTTCCGGCAATGGTGACGGTAGCAGGTTCGGGCGTGTGCGACGCGAGGGTCGCGGGCAGGTCTCGGCCGAGCAGCAGCGCGGCGGCGGCCACCGCGATGATTGCCGCGCACAGCAGGAGACGTGGGGATTTAATGGACGACATTGACAGACTCCTTGGGGTGAACCCGTGCCGCACGTGCCGTTAAGGCCGGGGTCGATAGATCGTGTTTGAAGTTATTACCGTCTCTGAAAGAGGCCGGAGAGGATGATCGCGGCCAACGCAACAACTTTCAGCCAGCCCAACTTTGTTCGGGCAGGCAACTTACTTTAATCCCGCCGGAGAGTCAAGCCTTCAGGCAGAAGCCCGACCGGGGCCTTTAGTTAATTTTCAATGACTTTGGTTTTTAGCAATTAAATACTGAAGAGGTGGACGACGGTTTCGACGTGGTGGGTTTGGGGGAACATGTCGAAGGCGCGGAGGGAGTCGAGGCGGTAGCCGTCGTCGAGGAGGAGGCGGAGGTCGCGGGCGAGGGTGGCGGGGTCGCAGGAGACGTAGGAGACGTGCGCGGGGTTGAGAGTGATGATGCCGCGGATGGCCTCGGGCTCGGCGCCGGCGCGCGGGGGGTCGAGGAGGATGAAGTCGGCGCGGCCGAGTTTTGCGGAGTTGTGCGCGAGCCAGTCGCCGACGGCGGAGGTCTTGACACGCGCGTTCGTTAGCGAGGCGTCGGAGAGGTTGCGGCGGGCGTAGGCTGTTGAAGCCGAGTTCCCTTCGATGGCGACGACGTGTTCGAACCTGCGCGCGAGCGGAAGCGTGAAGAGGCCGACGCCGCTGTAGAGGTCGAGCGCGGTCTCGCCCCCGTCGGCGGTGCCGCGCAGGCCCTCTTCGACCAGAGGCCCGAGCAGCGCGTGGTTGATCTGGAAGAAGCAGCCGGCGTCGAAGCGGTAGGTCTCACCATTGATGCGGCGCACCTGTTCGCGTTCGTCGTCGGGCTCAATCGAGGGGGAGAGCGCGACGCCTTCGTCGCCCGCGACCGCCTCGAACTCGGGCGCCTGCGGCAGAGTCCCTTCCGCCAACATCCCGCGCAGTCGCACGAGGCGCTCGGCCACGGGCGGGGCGGCCACTGGGCATTCGGCCACGTCGCAGACACGGTGCGAGCCGCGCTCGTAGTAGCCGAGGTGGCGCCGCACCGCGTCGTGCTGCCAGCGCGCGCGCGCGCGGTAGCGCCAGACTTCGGGCGAGGGCACGACCTCTATCTCGGCGGGCGGCTCGGTGTGGGCCACGCGGCGCAGGCTGTCGCGGATGATGTCGGCCTTGGCGGCGAGTTGCGCCTCGTAGTTCAACTGCTGGAAGTCGCAGCCGCCGCAGCGGCCGAAGTAGGGGCAGGGCGGCTCGACGCGCACGTTTGAGGGTTCAAGCACCTCGACGATTGAGGCGAAGGCCGCGCGGCCCCTTAGAGATTCGACACGCACGCGCGCGAGGTCGCCCGGCGCGGCCAGCGCGACGAAGAGCGTCTGCCCCTCCGCGTGCGCGAGCCCGACGCCGCCCGGCAGGATGCGCTCGACCCTCACGTCGAGCAGCGCGCCCGCGCGCAGACGCCCGCTTCCCTCCGCCGCCTCGCGCGGCGGCCGACGAAATCGACTCTTCATGGTTCAGTAGACAGTAGGCAGTAGGCAGATGGCAGATGGCAGTATGCTCCAGTCAGCGGATGTTGACGGATGACATCTGAACGGTTCGAATGGCGAAGTTCTTCAACTGCCTACTGCCATCTGCCTACTGCCTACTCCTTCAGTACGGATACTGTTGCTGCTGGCCGGGCGTGTAGGGCGGCTGGTCGCCCCAGTTGGGCGTGGGCGGCGCGGCGTAGCCGGGATCGACGTTCTCCAGCTCCAGTTCCAGCCCGCCGATGGTGCGCGCGGCAAGGTTGTAGATGGCGGCGCTGATGGCGCCCATGACGAAGCCGAGCACGGCGTAGATGACGGGCAGGCCGATCATGTAGAAGATCCCGAGGCCCATCGTGACGCCGCCGCCCGCGGCCGCGTCGCGCCCCGCCGAGGACATGACGGCCGCGCCGAAGATAATCATGATGAGGCCGAAGGGGATGCCGATTACAAGCCCGACGCCCGCCATCACGACGCAGTAGATTTTTGCGGCCGAGAAGATTCCGAAACGCTTGATGACCATTTTTGCCATTTGCTGTCTCTCCTTTTTCGCAGGGGGTTTCAGAGATAGAACAGGCTGAGGCGCGGGACGCCTGACGCCTCGCGCAGGGATTTCGCCAGAAGGTTGTCGAGCGTCTGCTCGTAGGTGGCGCGCTCCATCCGCGCCTTGTAAGGCCGCAACTGCTCCGCGGCCGACGCGCGCGCCGCTTCGACCTCGCCGTCTGAGAGCGACGTGCGCAGCGCGCGGTCGAGCAGCGATTCCAAATCCGTCAGCGAGCCTTCGAGCAGTTCCGCGTCGGGACGCGCCGCGCGCGCGAAGTCTTCCGCCAATTCGCCCAGGCGCGCGGCCGCGCGCGCGAGCGCCTCGGTCACCGCGTCCTCGGCGGCGCCCGCCGCGCGTCTCTTCTCCAGCGCGCGCGCAAGCCCTTCGCGGCAGTCGGCAAGGTGCGCGGCGATGACCGGGCGCGGGAAAGGGAGACTGCGGCCCGGCTCGTCGTCCTTCTCTACCGAAGCGTCGCCCGCGCCGCCCTCAGTGGTTGCCGCTTCGCCCGTGCGCGCGTGCGCGCCGGTCTGCGATTCGAGCCACTCCGCGAACTGCGCCTCGACTTCCTCCTGGCAGTAAAAGAGCGACTTGACGGTGCGCTTGCGCGGCTTCGCCTCGTATGAGTCGAACGACTTCTCGATGCCGCGCAGCGCGACGTGCAGCGGCACGCCCATCTCTTTCCAGCTCTCGATGAGCGCCCAGTCCATCGGGCTCAGCAGCAGGTGCCGCCCGCGCCGCCGGATGAAGGCGTCCTCGATCTCCGTGAAATAGTTGAAGTAGTTCAGGGGGGCCGGCCCCCCGTGCTCTACGGCGGCGCGCGCCGCCTCCGCTTTGTTCATCACCTGTGCGCCGAAAGGTAAGCTCTTCAGAAGGATTTCGGAAGCCGTCAAGACCCGACCTGCCCGGAAAGAATGAACAGGCGGCGGGGAATAGTCAAGAGGGAGCGGGGAGCAATTCTTAAGATAAGCGGGTATTGTCTTGATTAATTGTTGACATTCTCCTTCAGTAAGAATATGGTGCGTCCGTCCTACAGGCGCGTTCCTGTCAACAGTGGCTTTATCATCGTCGGCCACCACATCTCACCTCGGAGGAACAGCATCATGGCAATCCCGCGTTCGGTGCATGCCCGACTTGTCGAGCGTTTCATCTTTAATTTTCGGATGCCCCCCGAAGCCTTTGCTCGCCGCTTACCCACAACGTGGCTCAAACCACAAGTCTGTAACGGCTGGAGCGTAGTGTCGTTCTGTATCCTTAAATTAGACCAGGTGATGATCTCACCGTTACCGGGCTCATTCGGTTTTGAGACCATTTCCTGCGCATACCGCTGCGGTGTCATGGACATTTCGGGGGGAAGAGAGGAGTCGTCGGTTTATATTACCGACAGAAACACTGACCTCCCGATGATTGCACGCTTAGCGCCCTTTCTGTTTTTGGATACCATTCCCATGGTTCGCGTCTCCATCGAGCGTACCGGTGATGTGGTTGATATCCGAGCCACGTACTTGGATAGGCAGCCCTTATTTTCAGCCCAGGTGACGCGAGGGGAGCTTACTTCAAAAGTATTTCCCACCGTTGACGACTTCGCCTACTTTATTAAGGGTGGCGTATCAAGCTACACACCCTCAATTTTCGGCGACCAGCTTGCCAGGGTTGATTTAGCGAAAGAGGACGCCAGTTACGAGGCGCTGGACGCAAAGGTAGATTATAGCTGGCTCGATGGTGTGTGGCCGGGGGAAGGATTGGAGTACGATAGCGCGATCCGGGCCACCGGCGGACTTTACAAATGGACGTATCGCGGTCTCAAGTCTTACTAATCTGCGGAAGCTCGCTCCGCGCCCGGTATAACAAGTCGTCGCCCTCGACCGCCCGCGACGCATGTCTCTCATCAGCGGTTCATCTCGTAGACGAGGCGCAGGCCGTCGAGCGTGAGCGTCTCGTCAACCGCGTCGATGAACTCGGAGGCCGTCGCTATCAAAGGCGCGAGCCCGCCGGTGGCGACGACGCGCGGCCGTCGTCCAAGCTCTTCGATCATGCGACGGAGGATGCCGTCAACCAGTCCCGCGTAGCCGTAGTAAAGTCCTGATTGGATGGCCGAGACGGTCGAGGTGCCGATGACGTTGTGCGGGCGCTCGATGCCGACGCGTGGTAGGCGCGCGGCGCGCGCGAAGAGCGCGTCGGTCGAGATGGAGATGCCGGGCGTGATGACGCCGCCGAGGTAGCGCCCGCCGTCCTCGATGACCTCGAAGTTGGTGGCCGTGCCGAAGTCCACGACGATGCAGGGCGTGCCGTACTTGTGCATCGCGGCGACGGCGTCGCAGATGCGGTCGGCGCCCACGTCCGACGGTGGGTCGTAAAGGATGTTGAGCCCCGTGTCCACCGCGTTGTCGATGAAGAGCGGCGTGAGGTGAAAGTAGACCTCCGACATCCGTTTCAGAGTGTAGTTGAGCTGCGGCACGACCGACGCGACGGCCACGGCCGTGATGGCCTTAAAGTCGAGCCCCGCGAACGCGAACAGGTTGCGCGCGTGGACGCCGTACTCGTCCACCGTCCGCGCGCGCTCCGTCGTCAGCCGCCAGTGCCACGCCAACCGCTCTCCCTCGAACACGCCCAGCGAAGTGTTCGTGTTCCCCACGTCCATCACAAACAGCATCTCGCTCTTATCCCCTCAACACTTCTTCGATGGCGTCGGCCGCCGCGCCCGCGCCGTTTTCCGATTTGATTTGTCGCCCTACCTCCGCGGCGCGCGTAGTGTAACTCTCATCGGCGAGCAGCGCGCGTAATTCTTTCGCGGCGCTTGAGACGTTGTACTTGGCGCGCGGGAGGACGCGGCCGGCGCCGACGCGCGCGACGCGTGCCGCGTTGTCGAACTGGTCGTGGCTGAAGGGCATGACGATGGCGGGGATGCCCGCGCGCAGACCCTGGGCCGTCGTGCCGATGCCGCCCTGGTGGACGACGGCGCGCGCGCGTGGCAGGAGTTCGCCGTAAGGTGCGTAGTCGAACGCGGCGATTCCTTCGGGCAGCTCTTTCGGACGATTCCACGACTCGCCCGTCAGGAGCAGCGCGCGGACGCCGACGGCGCGCGCCGCTTCGACGGAGGCTTGATAGAAGTCGCCCGCCGCGTAGATGGCGGACGAGCCGAGCGTGAAGACGACGGGCGGCTCGCCCGCGTCGAGGAACTTGAGAAGAATCGGGTCTAAACGTTCTTCGTCATCACCCGCGCGGTCGCGCCGGTCGTAGAAGGGGAAGCCCGTGACGCGCGTCTGCGGCGGCCAGTCGGGCTGGCGCGGCGCGATGGCCGACGAGAAGAGCGCGAGCACCATTCGCGGCGAGTGCTGTCCTTCGAGCATGGGGTTCCCGCCGCGCTTGAGCCCGAGTTCCGCGCGGAGTTTGTAAACGGGCGCGGCCATCTGGTCGAGCTTCAGACGCCCGACGCGCATCGCGGCGCGCGACACCGAAGGGTGCAGCTTGAGCACGTGATAGAGCCAAGGCATCTGCGGGAAAACCGGCGGGTCGTAGTTAGAGAACATCGAGATGGGCGCGAGCACCGTCGAGACCCACTTGATTCCGGTCTTCTCGACGAGCGGCGGGCCGGCGAGCGAGAGGACGTGCGTCAGGAGCAGGTCCGCGTCGCGCGTGGCATCCAGAAGCGCGTCGTACATGCCGCGCAGGTGCGGATTGATGAACTGCGTGAAGACGCGCTCCGGCCCCTTCTTCGGGTCGATCATCTCCGAGACCATTCGCGCGACCTCTTCGGGCTGGTCGTAACTCGGGATGTCCGGCGGCACCGGGTGCAGCTCAAGTCCGAGCGCGTCGGTCTTCTCGCGGTAAATCTCGGACGTGGCGATGACGGGCCTATGCCCGCGCCGCTTCAACTCAAGCGCGATGGCGACGTACGGGTGCACGTCGCCGAAAGACCCGAACGTCGAGATGACGATTTTTTTCATAAGCACGGAAGCGAAGAGCAAGGGAAAATTAACAGGGATGGACAGGATGGATAGGATAAGAATTTGAGATTTGAAATTGCATTATCCTATTCATCCTGTCCATCCCTGTTAATTCCCTCTCACACCCATTACGTCACCGGCGCGAACGGTTCTGATTGTTCCCTCGTCTGTTTCTACTATGAGAGCGCCGTCGTGGTCGAGGCCGCGCGTGGTGCCTTCGAAGGTCTCTGCGGCGAGCGCGACGCGGACGCGGCGGTTGTACGCGTAGGTCGAGCGGCGCTGCCATTCGCGCGGAATCTCTTCGGCGCCGCCGTCGGCGTGGAGCGTTTCGTAAAAGCGCGCGAGCGCGCGCGTGAGTGCTTCGAGAAGTCTTTCAACGTCGGGCGCGCGGCCGGTCTGCTCTTCGACGGAGGTCGCCGTGTCGCTCAACTCTGCTGGAAACGAGCCGCGCTTGAGGTTGACGCCGATGCCGAGGACGACGGCGCGGCCGCGCGCGCCTTCAGCCGTCTCTGCGAGGATGCCGCAGAGCTTCCGGCCGTCGGCCAGCAGGTCGTTCGGCCACTTGATGTCGGCCTCAAGCTCGCACGCCTCCGCGAGCGCCTCGCGCACGGCCAGCGCCGCCGCCAGCGTGATGAGCGGCCAGAGCCGCGCCTCCAACGCCGGCCTCAACACGACGCTCAAATAGAGCCCCGCGTCCTTCGGCGAGACCCAACTCCGTTCGCGCCGCCCCCGCCCGGCGGTCTGCTCGCGCGCCACGACGCACAGCCCCTCCGGCGCCCCGAGCGCGGCCTGCCGCGCCGCCTCCGTGTTGGTCGAAGGCAGCGAGTCGAAGCGCAGCACGGTCGGCGTCAGGTGTTTACTCATCCCTTTCGTCTAAGTTGGGATTCTATAGCCGTTCGAGCCAGGAGTGTACGGCGAAGGTGAGAATTTTCGACAAGAGAGGATTGTAGCCCGGGAGCGCGGGCATCCTGTCCGCCATGAACACGTAGCGCGAAGGCTGAGAAGCGC